>NZ_FMVD01000001.1:0-793327 GCF_900101945.1 Nitrosospira sp. Nsp13
GAGGGGCTCTTGTGCCGTGCCAAGCAATTGACCCGCATCGCCCACTTCCTGCCAGTTAACCGCATGTGCCGGGTTGACAAGCAGCGATAATGTTAACAGGGATGCTGTGACGCCCGCTTTCTTGAAGAAGTTGCTATTAAGTTTTGAGGCCATTAAATTACCCTCCATAGGTATCGAAATTTACTTGAACAGTTTTAAAAAGAAGAATTAAACTACCCTTTGTTCGTGCGGCGACGCACGATACACCCCATCAAACCCAGGCCCGCCAACAGCATGGCCCATTCGCCAGGTTCCGGCACCGCACTGACCGCAAAGTCCATTTTGTATCCCACGACAGCGTGCGTTTCCGATAAGAACATCGTGTAGTCGCCAGCACCTAGCGGCGCAGTCAGGCCCGTACCATCAAACTCAGGGCCAGCAGCGAAGCTGGCCAGGAGGTTGCCGCTATCCATGATCAGCGCATTACTGAGATTGGAGCCGACCGTGGCAAATCCGGTACCAATCTCCAGACCGCCCTGAATCCCGAAATAGGAGCCACCCCCAGAATCTCCACTAATAGTGGTATACGTCAAATTAATCGCCGTAAGCTGATGACCAATGGGAATCCTAAAACTGAACACGTCCGTGTCTCTGACAGGCGCAGTTGAGTTTCCAAAAGTGCCATTGATGGTATTGATGGTGTCCGACATTAATCCCGCGAATGTGCCCGGACTGATGCCGGCCGATGCCAGGTTGGCATTCGCGAAATCACCCCTTTCTGCTTCGTCGTAGGTTGTGGTGGCAGCTCCCGCCATTGCTGGCAGCAACAAAGCCAATCCACAGACGGCATGGACGACAAGCCGATTGCTGCGCATTGTTTCTCCTGTATTGATTAAAGGACCCTGTCACGCAGCCACCATAAGACACGGCGATTGGCGGCTATGTGGCGACTGTTATTTCCACAACTACTTCCATAACTATTTCCAGCTATTCCATTTGCGGATAGCTGGTAATGATGCGGGTGCTACTTCAGGAGGCTGGCTCACCCAGAACGGGCTAGCTGGCAGAAGAATTACCTACTTCCAGCTATTCCATTTGCAAATAGCTGGTAATGATGCAGGTGCTACTTTTAGGCGGCTGGCTCGCCCGGATGGGCTAGCTGGCGGGGGATGCTCTGCATGGCGACGAGTACATGGGATTGTCTGATCAGATTTGGATGATTGCCGACGCACCCAACAGGATAAGTCACAAAGTCCTCGACCCTAATGTATGACGAATTGGAATAGGTGATATAACAATAATAAATATGGGAAGGCGACAGATACCCCGTATCTATTGGCAAAGAGGCCAATACCATAATTATCCACAAACTCAATTCAGTAATTGGCGTCCAATTAAATTTGTAAGCTGTTGAGTTTATTGCCCTGTTTAAGCGAAGGCCTTAAAGACAATCACAAGCGTGTTTTAACGGTTGTAATCGGGAGGAAGGACTTTAATTACGGTTCAGGCGTCCCAAGCGTAACAACTTGGCGCGACTATGCCGGCCAGAGCATCCTGTAACCGCGATGAATCAGATCTGGAGCATGGTTTTGTGGCGAATGCGCTGTTCGATGGCGGGCGCCTGGCTGCATTAACCGTGTGGACAACTATGTGCTCGCGAGTCTGGCTATAGAGGCGGGTCAGAGCCTGAAAGGAGACGATGTCGAATACGCTCAACCGCATTGCGATCCAGCGGGGCTTACCCGCCATCATCAAGGTGGAAAATGACAGTGAATTCAGCCCGAAATTTCTATCTTAAACCGCTGCTGATTCTGGGGTCACAACCTCCAAACAGGCCTCTGATTTTTTCAGACTTGCCTCTGGATGACCCAAATGGTCAAACAGATGGTGAAAGGGCTACGCGATTTTGCATGGAATAACAGCATCTTCGTCGTAGGAGTAGACCGCGCATAATCGATGGTATCCATCCGCAACGATCGTTTTTCCGTTGACTGAGTCTCTTATCAGAAGGAGGGGCGATAACTGTTCTCCCAATTTTATTTTCTGTTGATCCTGTTCAACATGGGCGTTGCTTACCCCGAGCAATGATAAATTGGACGCCCTGAAAATATCTTTTGCCTTGAACTTCAATATTGGCGCGCGCTTCAATTTATCCGCATGAGTGGTGGCCGTCAGTTCATCATAGAGCAGGGACAGGTACGATAGCGCTGCTTGATAGTCGTGCGCTTCCGGTTCGCTCAACCACTTGATTTCGACCTTCTTCGACATTCTAGCTCACCTTTGCATTTATTGAATCGAAAGCCATCAGCATCCTTAGCATGCTACCGTCATTCTAATTGCTACTCTATATCGGTGGATATTAATATAGAAACGTGATTGCCAACTAACCCCAATATCTCATAAATTGACGCACGTCGTCGCTGGTGTTTTGCGTATGGAAATTTTCTTCAGTCGGCCAGATGAATAGCTACGTCATCTTTCACAAAATTTTCCTATAAACAGAATCCTAGGTAATCATCAAGCGAATTTATGAAACATTCCGGACTAAAAAGCGGTTTTTATCAGGCCACCTTCGGCACGGATAGATGAACCATTGATTATCGAGGCGCGCTCGCTGACAACAAAAGTTACCACATCCGCAATTTCAGAAGGGTCGATAAGACGTGCGATCAAAGAGCTCGGGCGATTGTTTGACATAAATTTTTTCTCTGCTGCCTCCAGGGAAATATCCGGATATATATCACTAATGAATTTTTTCACTCCCTCTGTGCGAGTGGGACCTGGCAGAACCGAATTAACAGTCACTTTGGTACCTTTGGTCAGTTCCGCAAGTGAACGGGAAATACCAAGCTGCATCGTTTTTGTTGCGCTGTAATGCGTCATTTCGGGAGCAGGATTCATACCTGATTCGCTTGAGATAAATACTATTCTTCCATAGTTTTTGCTCAACATATGCTTAAGGTAATGGCGAGCCAGACGCACACCGCTCATGATATTGACCTCGAATACCTTTTGCCAGTCCTCATCGGTTTCGTTGAAGAAATCTATCGCTTCATAAATACCCAGGTTATTGATGAGAATATCCACGTGCGAAAGTGCGCTGATGGTTTGTTCACAACCAACCGCTGTTCCGTTGTCGGCAACCAATGGGATCAACTTTGCGCCCGGATGCCTGTTCAGGATATTTGAAATTGCTTCGTCAACGCTACGTCGGCTCCTGCCGTTGACAATAACTTCCGCGCCTTCAACAGCCAGCGATCGCGCAATTTCTAGCCCGATACCCCCCGATGAAGCGGTAACCAAGGCTGATTTATTCCTTAATTCGAGATCCATTGACTCACTTTTTTGTAATAACTGCCAATTAGAGGCGTCCCAATACGTGGCTCAGGCTGGTCATCAGCGCAGCGAGCAACTAGCCGGTTGGCACCTTGCTGGGCGGTGAAGTTTGAAGAGTCTGCCATATTATTCCGCCACGCTGACACCTGAGCCACCCATTTCTTTCGGGACGTCCTTCATCTTCGGTAATCCGTCCTTGATGCGCAGTACTGTCTCCTGATAGTGCACGTGAACACCGGCGTGATAGGGGAAATCCGGAATAACTGCCGCATATACATCCGTGAGTCCCAAGCTTGGATGCTCGGTGAAGATGTGACCGCCGCACGTTTTGCACCATTTGCGATAACTGTGCGGCGTCTTGTTGTAAGTGCCGATATTTTCTGCTCCCAGCGTGATCTGCACTGCTTCGGGTTTCCACAAAGTGAAGGCGTTAACAGGCCCTGCCGACCAGTGTCGGCACGACTCGCAATGGCAATAACCCATTCCATCCGGCTCACCGCTGACCGTGAACTGAACCGCACCGCAAAAACAGCTGCCTTTGTAAGCCTTTCTGTCGCTCGTCATAATGCATCCTCCATAGTGACCGGGCGACGAGGATAGCTCAGGATCAGATTCGTTTGATCCTTGCTCATCGCCGATGAATGACTCTTTTTAGCATTTAGTTGCCCATCATCACGGATTGAGGTTAACCGTTGCTATCGGGAAATGCGAGCTTTCGTTCTCGACGTTTGCGGTTTCTCAATCTTTATCCAAAACGAATTCTGACACTAGGCTGGAGTAAGCACGGGAAACAATCCACGTAACCCGGTGGCCATCATCTCTATAGCCATCGCCGCAAGAATGAATCCTCCTATGCGCTGTACAACATCCAAAGTAGACTGCCGAATTTTCTTCTCTCCCTGACATGCTATATAAAAGGTTATCCAGCACGCAATACCCAAGATGAGGATAGGCACCACGACATGGATCAGATCCGCAGAGGTCTGCCACGCGCTGTTTCCCATGACATAGCTGAATGCTGCCGGCCCCGCCAGCAGCGGCACCGCCAGGGGAACAATTGCCGCTTCCCGAACCCCGTGTTCGTTAGTGACAGAGGGCGATCCCTTGAAGGTTGATTCCTTCCCAAGAACCATTGCTATTGCCAGCAGCAAGACAATAACCCCTCCGCCCACCTGCATGGCTCCGAGCGATACACCAAGCAATCCCAGAATGGGCATGCCGAGAAATGTTGCCGTCAGCAATGCTACCGTGACGCTCAACCCAATGGTCCTGGCAAAACGGCTCTTGCTGTGCAAATCAAGACCCTCCGTGACGGCGAGAAAAACCGGGATCATGGAAACAGGTCCCACCAGCACGAAAAGCGTGACGGCTTTCTTGATGGTTAGCGCTAAAATTGAAAGCATTGTCTAGCCGGAATATGTCAAATATTGCGCACCATACCGCCACGGAGTGGATGGTTTGTCTTACTTAAGGCAGGCGCTCAATCAGTGTTCAGCGAGCACGTAGGCAACGATCCTAGGAGCGAGATTGCGAGTGTATTCAATCTTTCCCACAAACTGTTTTCGTATCAAGTGAGAATTCGCACGGCTCCGGTTTTCCCATCCAGCGATTGCGGTCCATCGGGCCGCTACATCCGGCATCTTCCAGTAACGCGTGCGTGCCGGCTGCATTGCACACGAGCACGACCGAGTGGCGTTCGTTGCGTAGTACCCTGACCTTATAGCCCTTGAAATTCTCCAGCAGGATTGGGTCATGCCGGGTTGCCAGCGTCAGCAGTTCGCTTTCGCCAAGTTCCGGCGGTGGACTCTTGTAACGTACCGTTGATTCCACTGCCGCCGCCAATTTGGTCAGCGCGGAGGCCTTGATATACATTTCCTCGCTATCAACATGTCTCTGGCTGGACATGCAACTTACCAGGAAGGAAAGTATAAATACCACAGTAACGGTATTTTTAATCATAATCAGGTCTTGCCTTCTTTGTCTCTCCAGTAGACATAGCCGCCGCTATCATCTCTACCCGTATCCAGATTCCAGTTAACGGCCGACGTCTGGTAGGTATCATCGTTTTTAAAGACGGCATTGGCAATGTGCGACCAGGCGACAAGAACGTTTTCCATCGCCCGATCGAATATCTGGTCGTAATTCATCGCACCGAGGGGCGTTGCCAGATCCTTCAGATATTGCTTGTCGAGATCGGCAATAGCCGGATAGGTCAGGCCGATGTTGGCGGCAACATGGCGGGCAAAGGGTGGAAGCACATTGCCTTCTTCCGCTTTATCGACAATAAACTTGAATGAGCTATGCCAGTTATTGATGATGGGAGGATTGGTTTGATATGGGCCCGAATAGCAGGTCTTAAGCATGCTCTGCCAGGTGCTTACAATTATCGGGTCGAGCTTTCCGCTGCCAGGTGTATCGCAACAACCCCAGATTCCTGAATCCAGGTGCTCGGCCAAGCCTATTTCACCAATGTTCAATCGCTGAAAAATGTAGGCATCCTGATGCATTTCACAGATTCTGTGCTTTCCCTTGTTCGTCTGGTATTCGCCTACCTTCAGCTCAACAACAGGGTGAATAGTCACGTCGGTTACCACATGGCTGGTGTATCCGAGTAGCCAGGAGAACGCTTTTTGCCGTGATGCGTTATTCAGTTTCCTGATCAGGTCAATTCCCGTTTTGACCATGTCGCCGGTTTTCTGGTAGTGCATTCGATCCGCCCAGTGACAGGCATCGGGATGGACGATATCCAAATAAGGATAGTCTGGGCTGACCGCGCCAAGTTCGCAAAAGCGGAAGTAATCCAGTACCGAAACGATTGCCTCGGACGTGAAGCCGTGACTTTCAAGCTTGGCCGGTTCCCTGATCAGATTGACCAGGGTAAGGTGTGCATAGGCGCCAGGCATTATAGTTCCATTGTTTTATACATTGACTGGCTGTTTCTCAGTTGCTGGCTGTCTGGCCTGCGCAGTTCACTTGTCGTCCTTGTATCTTGCGTGCTTTTGCGCAAGAATGTCTTGCGCCGCTCCCATGCCATGCTCAGGATTCAAACGAAAGTTGATGTATTGTCTGGGCAGTATCGACTGTCTTCGTAGATCCTTTCCGATACTTTTAACTGTCAAGCGTCCCAAACTCTTCAGCATTACTCTTTTACCTAGCACATCAAACAGCGCGTTCAGGGGAATATTGCACTAAAACCATCTGAATTACCATGGGTGGCGTGGCAGTGCGACCAAACATCTCGTTCAGCATTTTTAATGATCAAGGCTTCAAATGTTCAATTATTTTGAGAAAGTGATTTATCCCTATCCTGATACCACGGACAAGATTCCACCAAAGGGTTTTTTGGCATTCATATGGGAGGCCACCCATGGTGTACGGCGGTATCTCGTCGCGATGACTCTGCTTACCGCGAGCATAGGTGCGTTTGAGGCATTGTTATTTGCCATCCTGGGAAAAGTTGTTGATTGGCTAGGCCAGATACCGCCTGCTCTTTTATGGCAGCAGGAGCGGTATACGCTGCTGCTGTTTGCCGGGATACTGGTGGCCAGTCCGGGATTGGTGGGATTGCAAAATCTCGTCAAGCACCAGGTGCTGGGAGGAAACTTCCCGATGCGGCTGCGCTGGAATTTTCACCAGCTGATGCTCAATCAAAGCATGAATTTTTATCAGGATGAGTTTGCTGGCCGCGTAGCAGCCAAAGTCATGCAAACCGCGCTTGCGCTGCGCGATGTCTGTTTTATTCTGGGAGACATACTCGTTTATGTGACGATTTATTTTCTGACGCTGGTTGCCGTGGTGGGGAATTTCAATGTCTGGATGTTAATACCTTTTATGGGGTGGTTGATCCTCTATGTTTTTGTATTACGGTTTTTTGTGCCGAGAATGAGCCGGGTTTCTCAATTGCAGGCCGACGCGCGCGCGCTCATGACGGGCCGCATCAGTGACGCCTACACCAACATTGCCACCGTCAAGCTCTTCTCTCATGCCGGCAGGGAAGCGGGTTACGCAAGATCGGCCATGCAGGAGTTTCTGAAAACGGTGCATGGCCAGATGCGGTTGATCACCGGTTTTGAAACGGTGAATCAGGTTATGGGAGCGAGTCTTATCATCAGCGCGGTGGGAGTCGCTTTATGGTTGTGGACAGAGGGTCAGGTCGGTGTCGGCGCTGTTGCTGTTGTCGGCGCAATGACACTAAGACTGAATGGCATGTCTCATTGGGTCATGTGGGAAATGGCTTCGCTGCTGGAACAGGTTGGCACAGTGCGAGACGGCATCAACACGCTATCACGTGCGCATCTGGTAACCGATCATCCGGATGCAGCACCTCTACAGATTAACAATGCGGATATCCGATTCGAGGATGTAGTTTTTAACTATGGAGGAATTACGCCGGTCATCGATCACTTTTCATTACGTATCCGGCCCGGTGAGAAAATCGGGTTGGTTGGGCGTTCGGGTGCGGGTAAATCCACGCTCGTCAATCTGCTGCTCAGATTTTATGACGTTGAGCAGGGGCGCATACTGATCGATGAACAGGATATCAAACACGTTACCCAGCTCAGTTTGCGCGCCAATATCGGCATGGTCACCCAGGACACCTCGCTCATGCATCGCTCGGTGCGGGATAATCTTTTATATGGCCGACCGGATGCCACCGATGCGGATATGATCACCGCCGCGAAACGCGCCGAAGCCCATGAATTCATCACGGGTCTGACCGATCCAGCGGGACGTAAAGGCTACGATGCCCATGTCGGTGAACGCGGTATAAAGCTCTCGGGGGGGCAGCGCCAGCGGATCGCAATAGCCCGTGTCATGCTGAAAGATGCGCCAATACTTTTGCTGGATGAAGCCACCAGCGCACTGGACTCCGAAGTGGAGTCGGCAATTCAGTCAAGCTTATATCGATTAATGCAAGGCAAGACCGTGATAGCCATCGCGCACCGGCTATCTACCATTGCGGCGATGGATCGTCTGATCGTGATCGATAGGGGACGTATTGTGGAGGAAGGAACCCATCAAAGCCTCATCACGTCGAGCGGTTTGTATGCGCGCCTGTGGAGTCACCAAAGCGGTGGGTTCCTGGGGGACGATGTGTAGGGCCACGCCCTAGTCTACCCGATCAAATGCCGTATCTGTCCTGCGTCCAGGAGTGAGGTCAGTCGTCGAGTTCCACGTCCACCTCGGGTTTGACGCCCGAGCGGATCGCTGCCTCAGTCAGCGACGGCAGGCAAAGCTCGATGAAGCGATAGGCGTACCCACGCATATAATGGCCACGCCTGACAGAGATATTCGTGGTATTTCTCTGGAACAGGTGTGAACTGTCGAGCAGGTGAAGCCGAGTATCACGTCCCGGATCGAATGCCATTGAGGCAACGATACCCACCCCCAGTTCGAGTTCGACGTAGGTCTTGATGACGTCGGCGTCCAGCGCCGACATCGCGATATCAAGTACGATCCCCATCTTTGCGAAGGCCTCATCGATTCCTGACCGTCCGGTAAAACCTTCGTGATAAGTAATGACCGGAAATTCGGCAATCGCCTCGAGCGTTAGCGGGTAAACCGATTCCAGTGGATGACCGGGCGGCACAATGACTGCGTGATGCCAGGAGTAATAGGGAAAAGACGCCAGCTCCACAACACTTTCCAGGGCTTCGGTAGCGATGCCGATATCCGCGACACCATCGAGCAGCATCGATACGATCTCATCCGGGCTGGACTGATGCAAAATGAGGTGGACGTTGGGAAATGCTTTCTTGAATTGTGTCACCACGGAGGGTAATGCATACCGCGCTTGTGTATGCGTGGTCGCGATAGTCAGGCGTCCTTGATCCTTATTGCTGAATTGTTCCGCCAAACGCTTGACGTTTTTTGCGTCAAGCAGAATGCGTTCGACAATTTCCACCAGTTCCTTGCCGGGGTCGGTCAATCCGAGCAACCGCTTGCCCTTGCGCACGAACAGTTCGATGCCTAGTTCATCCTCCAGATCTTTTATGTGCTTGCTGACACCCGACTGCGACGTAAACAAGGCATTTGCCGCTTCGGTGAGGTTGTAGTTCTGCCGCACCGTTTCGTGGATGATACGTAACTGCTGAAAGTTCATGGGGCCTATCAACTCATATTATCTGGGATTATTTTTATGCTTGGGCGCTCAAATGCACAAATAAAGGAAGCCTGCCCCCCAAGCTATTTGATGCGGGCAGGCTTTAGTCACCTTGCTGAATACCCGCCTATTTAATAATTATAGCGGCCACCTTGCAGACGGTGTAGTGCAGCGACCAGCGTATCGACATCCGCATAGGTATTATACAGCGCCAGTGACGGACGTACCGTGCTTTCATAGCCAAAACGCCGCAGGATAGGCTGCGCGCAGTGATGACCGGCGCGCACCGCAATGCCTTCCCGGTTCAGGGCTCCGCCGACCTCTTCGGTGGCAAATCCCTTCAGCGCAAACGACAATACCCCAGCCTTGTCCGGCGCGGTGCCGATAAGCCGCAGACCCGGGACGGTATTGAGACCCCGTGTTGCATAGGCCATCAGGTCGTGCTCGTAGCGGCTTATGTTGTCGATGCCAACGCGCTCCACATAGTCGATCGCGGCGCCCAGTCCCACCGCATCGGCGATATTGCCCGTACCAGCTTCAAAACGGGCGGGTGCGGCATTGTATGCCGTCTTCTCAAAGGTGACATCCTGGATCATATTGCCGCCGCCTTGCCAGGGAGGGGAGGTATTGAGCAACTCCAGTTTGCCGAACAGGGCGCCGATGCCTGTGGGACCGAATACCTTATGTCCCGAGAAAACAAACCAGTCGCAATCGAGTTGCTGCACATCCACCCGCATGTGCGAGACTGACTGCGCGCCATCTACCAGCACGCGAGCACCCACGCGGTGCGCCATTTCAATCATCTCCCTCGCCGGTGTTATGGTACCCAGCGCATTGGAAACCTGCGAGAACGATACCAGCTTGGTGCGTGAGCCGAGGAGTTTCTGATATTCATCGAGCAATATCTGCCCATCGTCATCTACCGGTGCCACGCGCAGTCTCGCACCTTTTTCGTTGCACAACTGCTGCCATGGCACGATATTGGCATGGTGTTCCAGCCAGGTGATGATAACTTCGTCCCCTTCGTTGACATTTTGCCGGCCCCAACTCTGCGCAACAAGATTGATCGCTTCGGTCGTGCCTCTGAGGAAAATGATTTCATCGGCGGACGGAGCATTGAGGAAGCGGCGCACCTTCTCGCGCGACTCCTCGTAAGCATCGGTGGCGCGTGCCGCCAGTTCATGCGCCGCGCGGTGGATATTAGAGTTTTCGTGCTGGTAGAAGTAGGTGAGACGGTCGATGACAGCTTGCGGTTTCTGCGTGGTGGCGGCATTGTCCAACCAGATCAATGGGCGGCCATGCACCAGTTCCTTCAGGATGGGAAAGTCGCGCCGCACGGCGTTGGCATCGAATGCGGGGTGCACCGATGCAATCGCCGGTATTTGCCCCGTGCGGGCACCGCCGCCAAATGGCACGGCCTCGTCAAGGAAGTAGAACGGCGGCGCGCCAGCTGAATGGATGGGCAAAGCGCCCATACCAGCGGATGAAGCGGCGCTTACACCGGGTACGCTGCCGGATGGCAAGAAAGCGGGCGGGGCATTCAGTTCCGGGGGAAGCGGCAGCGAAAATGCGGCAAACGTATCAGCGTAGGGGAGATCCGCGCCAAGCGCCGGAATCTTCAAGGCCTGGGCTGCTCCCGCCGAATAGGGAGCGGTATAGTAAGATCCCAGAGGTGCTGCCGAAGGCATTACGGATTTCGGGTCTGGCATGGTTGCTGTGGAACCTGGGGTTCCGTAAGGAACCCCAGGAGAGTATCCGGCAGGAATTCCGGCGCCCATTCCAGAAGAAACACCGGAAGGAATACTGGAAGAGACACTGGAAGGGTTTACGGAAACACGCTCCATGCCCGGCGGAGTGGAAAACATCTCATTCACCATGCGCGTAAGTTCCCCAATATCGGGAAGATAGCCGGGCGTACCGCCCAAAGTCTCACCCAGATCCGGTCGATTACTTGTACTCATGATATTTGCCCACCTCGACATTTTCAAGTATGCCGACCGCGTCTTCAGTCAATACCGCCAGCGAGCAATACAGAGAAATCAGGTAAGAAGCGATGGCTTGATGATTGATGCCCATGAAACGCACCGAGAGTCCCATGCCTTGTTCGCCCGCCAGACCCGGCTGGTACAATCCGACAACACCTTGACGACTTTCTCCAGTGCGTAGCAATAGGATGGAGGTCTTGCCCTTGACCACATCAATCTTATCGCAGGGAATGAGCGGGATTCCACGCCAGGTCAGAAATTGTGAACCAAACATGGTTACCGTTGGAGGCGGCACGCCACGGCGCGTACATTCGCGTCCAAATGCAGCGATTGCCTGCGGGTGTGCCAGAAAGAAACCAGGTTCTTTCCACACGCGTGCAATCAGGTCATCCAGATCATCCGGAGTGGGTGCACCCGACCGTGTTTTTATTCTCATGGAATCATTCACATTATTGAGCAGGCCATACTCCTTGTTATTCAGCAGCTCTCTTTCCTGGCGTTCCTTTACTATTTCAATGGTCAGGCGAACCTGTTCGTGAATCTGGTTGTGCGGACTGCTGTAGAGATCGGAAACGCGAGTATGTACATCCACTACGGTATTTACCGCGCTCAACACATACTCCCGTCCCCATTCTTCGTAATCCACGAAAGTTTCAGGCAGTTCGCGTTCGTCCTTGTTGGAGCAGTCCACTTCAATCTTATCGGGATCCTTTACCTTGTTTACACGGTAAATACCGGCCTCAACCGGCACCCAGTGCAGCACGTGAACAAGCCAACGTGGGGTAATAAGCCGCAGTTGGGGAACGGTTTTAGTGGCATTGGCAAGCGTGCGTGCCGCCACGTCTCCCAGTGCTGTGTGTCCTTGATGGATGTCCGCCATTTCAATCTCCTTGGTTAAGTGTGTGAGTGATATTGATGCGCGAATGAAGCATTACTACCTATTATATATAGCAGATTATTATTAGGTTATATTAAATTATTATATAAATCTTCTTATTTTGAGTTTTTTGTGCGGAAATTCATTGAAATTTGCAGTCTCCCTGCCATGAAAGCGGGATTCGATGTATCCGGCGGCGGAATGAGATTAGGTTTTTATAGGTTTGGGGGTCTCCAAGAAAAAAAGGGCGCTGGCCAATGGCCAGCGCCGCGAATTACAACAAAGGAGAAGATAACCACAGCGTAAAGTTATCAGCTACCTCTTTTACAAGGAACCAATAACATTTCATTTACTTATCTCTTTTATGGATAAGGAGCGCTTGTAATTAACCGCCATGGAGCGGGAAATGGGGATCAAGTGTGGATGGTAAGAAGAAGTGCGCAATGCACTTAGAATCTCTATGAGGAGAACTTGAGGGAGATAACTAAATCATCCGGATTGGAAATTCAGCCTGATCCTTAACCCTCCTGTATCACTTGTCGGGGTGTGATAGCAAGGCCCATCTCCACTCCCAGAAAGAAAGATACCAGCGTATACAGAGCAGGATGATGTCACTTTCGAAGAGGTGGTCTCCAAAGGCAATCGCAAGTGGGAAAAAATCCAGTGCCGAGCGCCGGTACCTTACGGTAATGCAACAGAATCCCACTCTCACCCGCTAAAGCCCATTCATTACCGATCGGGCCGAAGGAAATTTACAGCGAATTTTGGATTTGATTCGATTGCCTCGGATTACTTTATGAAAATGGGGATTTCTTCCTATCGGTTCGTACCCTGTAACATTTTACAGCTATTTGTAAATGTCATCACATGATGTAATTGCACCGCCCCCGTTTTATTAGATGGGCTTACCCTTAAAGTCATAGCGAGCTTATATGAGCTTGCGCACTGCATGGTGTTTCATGACATCAAAAATGCATTAAAAATGGCAACACAGATGATTTGTCAGGCCTTCCATCATCCGTTCACTGACTTCATTAACAGGCACGAGTTCGAACGGTACCCGCGCAGACAAGCAAACACGACGGTAACAGGGCACATTGCTGTTATCGCTTAGTTAAAGATTGTAAAACTTGTGGACGCATAGCCGCTAACGGGACACTTAAGCAATCAACATAGGAGGAATCATGGTTTCACTGCGGCAAGCCTCACCAGACGATCTCGATATGAAACAACTCATTGCCGTCCTAAATGCGTACCGTAAGGGCAATTTTACCGTGCGTATGCCGAGTGATCTGGTGGGGCTGCCGGGAAAGGTCGCGGATACCCTCAATGATATTATTGATATGGCGCAAGAGACTACCGCCGAATTCGAGCGTGTGGCACAACTTGCCGGCAAGCAGGGCAAGGTTGGTGAGCGTATTGAACTGCCGGCAATGAAGGGATCCTGGGCAAGACTGGTGGAATCCAGCAATGCTCTGGCTAATGACTTGGTTAGTCCCATGAATGAGATGATCCGCATCGTGGGTGCGGTGGCCGAGGGCGATCTGTCACGGAGCGTGTCGATGGAGATCGATGGTCTCAAGCTGCAAGGACAGTTCCTCAAATCGGCGCAGATCGTGAATACCATGGTGGCGCGACTGGGTACTTTTTCTTCGGAAGTGACGCGGGTGGCGCGTGAAGTCGGTACCGACGGCATTCTCGGAGGCCAAGCCGAGGTAGCCGACGTGTCTGGTACCTGGAAGGACCTTACAGATTCGGTCAACGGCATGGCCGCCAATCTTACCACTCAAGTGAGGAATATCGCCGACGTGACCACCGCTGTGGCCAAGGGCGACCTCTCGAAACAGATTACGGTCGAGGCCAAGGGCGAAATCCTGGAACTCAAGAATACCGTCAATACCATGGTTGACCAGCTCTCCACTTTTGCCGCGGAGGTCACGCGCGTGGCGCGTGAGGTCGGGACCGAGGGTAAGCTGGGCGGTCAAGCCGAGGTGGCAGGCGTCTCTGGTACTTGGAAGGATCTGACTGAGAGCGTCAACGGTATGGCTTTCAACCTGACGACGCAGGTGCGAAACATCGCCTACGTCACCACCGCAGTGGCCAGTGGTGATCTGACCAAAACAATTACCGCTGCGGCTAAGGGTGAAATCCTGCAACTCAAGGAAACCATCAATATCATGGTCGACCAGCTCTCCGGGTTTGCTTCCGAGGTGACGCGAGTAGCCCGCGAAGTGGGCTCAGAAGGCAAGCTGGGCGGCCAAGCTGAGGTGGCTGGCATTGGCGGCACCTGGAAGGATCTTACCGACAGTGTGAATGGAATGGCCTCCAATCTCACCTCGCAGGTGCGCAATATTGCCGATGTGACCACCGCGGTGGCGAAGGGCGATCTCAGCAAGAAAATCACGGTGGATGCCAGAGGCGAAATCCTGGAACTGAAAGCCACCATCAATACCATGGTGGATCAGCTTTCCAGCTTCGCTTCGGAAGTCACCCGAGTGGCGCGCGAGGTGGGCACGGAAGGGATATTGGGGGGTCAGGGTCAGGTCGAAGGTGTTTCCGGCACCTGGAAGGATTTGACCGACTCGGTCAATATGATGGCGGCCAATCTCACCACACAGGTGCGCAATATTGCTGATGTGACGACGGCGGTGGCCAATGGCGACCTCGGCAAGAAGATTACCGCCGAGGCCAAGGGCGAAATCCTGCAGCTCAAGGAAACTATCAACATCATGGTGGATCAACTCTCCAGTTTCGCCTCGGAGGTGACACGGGTGGCGCGGGAGGTAGGTACCGAGGGCAAGCTGGGCGGCCAGGCTGAAGTGGCGGGCGTGTCTGGCACCTGGAGAGATCTCACCGAGAGCGTGAACTGGATGGCCTCCAATCTCACTTCGCAGGTACGCAACATTGCGCAGGTGACGACGGCGGTGGCTAAGGGCGATCTCGGCAAGAAGATTACGGTGGACGCCAAGGGCGAAATCCTGGAATTGAAAGCCACCATCAATACCATGGTGGACCAGCTCTCCAGCTTTGCCTCGGAGGTGACGCGGGTAGCGCGCGAGGTGGGTACGGAAGGGATACTGGGTGGTCAGGGTCAGGTTGAGGGCGTTTCCGGCACCTGGAAGGACTTGACCGACTCGGTCAACATGATGGCGGCCAACCTGACCACACAGGTGCGCAATATTGCCGAGGTGACGACGGCGGTGGCCAATGGCGACCTCGGCAAGAAGATTACCGCCGAGGCCAAGGGCGAAATCCTGCAACTTAAGGAAACCATCAATATCATGGTCGATCAGCTCTCGACCTTTGCCGACGAGGTAACGCGAGTGGCGCGCGAGGTGGGTACCGAGGGCAAGCTGGGTGGGCAGGCTGAAGTGGTAGGGATCGGCGGGACATGGAAGGATCTCACCGACAGCGTGAATGGCATGGCTTCCAACCTCACCTCGCAGGTGCGCAATATTGCTGATGTGACCACCGCGGTGGCTAAGGGCGATCTCAGCAAGAAGATCACGGTGGATGCCCGGGGTGAAATCCTGGAACTCAAGGCGACTATCAATATCATGGTCGATCAGCTCTCGACCTTTGCCGACGAAGTGACGCGAGTGGCGCGCGAAGTCGGTATGGACGGCAAGCTCGGCGGCCAAGCCTATGTCACGGGGGTGGCGGGCACCTGGAAGGATTTGACCGAATCGGTCAACATGATGGCAGCCAACCTGACCACACAGGTGCGCAATATCGCCGATGTGACGACGGCGGTAGCCAATGGCGACCTCGGCAAGAAGATTACCGCCGAGGCCAAGGGCGAAATCCTGCAGCTCAAGGAAACCATCAACATCATGGTGGATCAACTTTCCAGCTTCGCCTCGGAGGTGACACGGGTGGCACGCGAGGTAGGCACCGAGGGCAAGCTGGGCGGGCAGGCTACAGTACGCGGCGTTTCCGGCACCTGGAAGGATCTCACCGAGTCGGTAAATGGCATGGCTTCCAATCTCACCGGCCAGGTACGCAATATTGCCGACGTGACTATAGCGGTAGCCAATGGTGACCTTAGCAAGAAGATCACAGTGGATGTGCGCGGCGAGTTCATGCAATTGAAGGAGACCATCAATACCATGGTGGATCAACTTCGTTCCTTTGCTTCGGAAGTTACCAGAGTGGCGCGCGAAGTCGGCATGGACGGTAAGCTTGGCGGACAAGCCTATGTCACGGGGGTGGCTGGCACCTGGAAGGATCTTACCGAATCGGTGAACATGATGGCTTCCAACCTCACCTCGCAGGTACGCAACATCGCACAGGTAACTACGGCGGTAGCCAATGGTGATCTGGGCAAGAAAATCACGGTGGATGTGAAGGGCGAGATCCTCGACCTGAAAAACACCGTGAATACGATGGTGGATCAGCTCAACAGCTTCGCGGCGGAAGTTACACGAGTAGCGCGTGAAGTGGGCACCGATGGCAAGCTGGGGGGCCAGGCTACGGTGCGCGGTGTCTCCGGGACCTGGAAGGATCTTACCGACAATGTCAACTTCATGGCCTCCAACCTTACCAGCCAGGTACGTGGTATCGCCAAGGTGGTGACGGCGGTGGCCAATGGCGACCTGAAGAAGAAACTAACGGTAGAAGCCAAGGGCGAGATCGCGGAGCTGGCCGATACCATCAACAACATGACCGACACGCTCGCGCTGTTCGCCGACCAAGTCACCTCGGTGGCACGTGAGGTGGGGGTCGAGGGGAGGCTTGGCGGCCAGGCCAACGTGCCTGGTGCGGCGGGCACCTGGAAGGATCTCACCGACAATGTGAATGGACTGGCGGCCAACCTCACCAATCAGGTGCGCGCCATCGCCGACGTCGCTACTGCGGTAACCAAAGGCGACCTCACGCGCAGCATCACGGTCGAGGCAAAGGGGGAAGTGGCGGATCTCAAGGATAATGTCAACGAGATGATCCGTAATTTGCGCGAGACCACGCGGCAGAACTCTGAGCAGGACTGGCTTAAGACCAATCTCGCCAAGTTCACGCGGCTGCTGCAGGGTCAGCGCGACCTCACCGCTGTATCTAAAATGGTGCTTTCCGAGCTTGCCCCGCTCATCAACGGTCAGCATGGGGTGTTCTATGTGCTGGACGAGACGGTGCCGGAAAATCCGCATCTCAAGCTCCTGTCTACCTACGCTTTTAAGGAACGCAAACATCTTTCCAATGAATGGAAGCTTGGCGAGGGCATCGTCGGCCAGTGCGCCTTTGAGAAGCAGCGTATCCTGCTGACCAATGTGCCGCCCGACTATATCGAGATCACTTCGGGACTAGGCGAGGCCAAGCCGCAGAGTATTGTTGTGCTGCCAGTCATCTTCGAGCACAAGGTGAAAGCAGTGATCGAGATTGCCTCGTTCACTCAATTCAGCGCCATTCACCAAAATTTCCTTGACCAGTTGAGCGAATCCATTGGCATCGTGCTCAATACCATCGAAGCCAATATGCGCACCGAAGAATTGCTCAAGCAATCGCAATCCTTGGCCGGTGAACTGGGCAGCCAGCAGGAAGAGTTGCGCCAGACCAACGAGGAATTGGAAGAAAAGGCGAATCTGCTGGAAGAGCAGAAGCTTGAGGTCGAACGCAAGAACCGTGAGGTAGAGACCGCCAAAATGCTGATGGAGGAGAAGGCCGAGCAGCTCGCTCTCACTTCCAAGTATAAATCGGAATTCCTCTCCAACATGTCGCATGAACTACGCACGCCATTGAATAGCCTGCTTATTCTGGCACAGCAGCTTGCCGATAATCCGCAGCACAATCTCGACAAAAAACAGGTCGAATATGCGAAGACCATCCAGGGTTCGGGAAAGGATCTGCTGACGCTGATCAACGAGATTCTCGATCTGTCCAAGATCGAGTCCGGTACGGTTACATTGGATTTGACGGACGTACTGTTCAATCAGGTGCGCGATCAGGTCGAACGCACTTTCCGCCATGTCGCCAACAACCGCAATCTTGACTTTGCCGTCGAGTTGGCGTCGGACCTGCCTGTGAGCATCTATACTGATGAAAATCGTTTGCAGCAGGTACTGAAGAATCTGCTGTCCAACTCGTTCAAGTTCACTGAGAGGGGTACCGTCATAATGCGCATCGCGCCGGTGGATTCCGGCTGGAGCGTTGGCCATCCGGTGCTCGATCATGCCGAACAGGTGATTGGTTTCTACATCACTGACACCGGCATCGGCGTGCCGGCGGCCAAGCAGAAGATCATCTTCGAGGCATTTCAGCAGGCCGATGCGGGCACGGCACGCAAATATGGGGGTACGGGGCTGGGGCTATCCATCTCACGCGAGATTGCACGGCTGCTGGGTGGTGAGCTTCAGTTGGCTTTCAGTGAGCATGGCAAGGGCAGCACGTTCGTGATATATCTGCCGCTGCATACGCCCGAGCTTGGGCAAAGCAGCCGTGGCACGTCCGGTGGCAACGCCGGGAACTTTGCTGCTGAAGCGCCATCCCTAACCAGCGAGGCAGGTGAGGCTGAATCGGCTCCATCCACGCGTGCGTCCCGATCATCAATACCGGCGGCTGGGAAGGTGCCACCCGTTCGCCCTTTTGAGGAGTCAGCGGCCAAGAAGCCGGCACTTTTCCAAGTTGCGGATGACCGGGCAAGTATCCAACCCGGTGAACGCACGCTGCTCATCATCGAGGATGACGCGAGATTCGCCGATATCCTGCTTCAGGCGGCGCGCGAAAAGGGTTTCAAGGGAGTAGTCGCTACATTGGGCAGCGACGGATATGAACTGGCTGAAAAACTCAAACCTACCGCCATTACTTTGGATCTGCACCTGACCGACATGGACGGCTGGGTCTTGCTCGAAAAGCTCAAACGCAATGCAGGTACACGCCATATTCCGGTCGAGATTATTTCCGTGGATGACAACCGTTCGCGTGGCCTCCGGTACGGCGCTTACGAATACCTGGTAAAGCCGGCCACGCTGGAAGCGGTGCAGAAGGCGCTGACTGACTTGCGCAAGTTCGCCGAACTTGGCATAGGAGATCTGCTCGTCGCCGATGGCAACGAAGCGCAACGAAAGAACATCATCGCACTCATCGGGAACGGTGACGTGCGTATCAAGGCGGTGGCGACCGGCAAGGAGGCGCTGTCGGCGCTGAAGAAGAAGCGCTACGACTGCATGGTGCTCGACCTCAACTTACCCGACATGGCGGTGGGCGAACTGATCGAGGTGATCCAGGGCAATGCGCTGACCCGCGAAGTGCCGGTGATTGTGTATGGTGCGAAAGAGCCACAGAAGAAGGAACAGGAGCATCTCAAATCCCTGGCGCTCAAGGGTATCGTGAAGGAAGTGCGCTCACCCGAGCGCCTGCTGGATGAGACCGCACTGTTCCTGCACCGCGTGGTAGCCAAATTGCCGGAGAATAGGCGCAAGATGCTGGAGAAGCTTTACGCTGCCAGCGACAGTCTGACTGGCAAGAAAGTACTGGTGGTGGATGACGACGTTCGCAATATTTTCGCCCTTACCGCCGCGCTGGAGCACAACAAGCTAGAAGTGTTCTCCGCTGAAAACGGCAAGAGTGCCATCGAGTTGTTGAAGAAGAACCCCGAGGTAAATATCGTGCTGATGGACATCATGATGCCGGAAATGGATGGCTTTGAGACCATGCGCCAGATCCGCAGAATAAAACAATTCGAATCCTTGCCCATGATTGCACTCACTGCCAAGGCGATGAAGGGTGATCGTGAAAAATGCATAGAAGCCGGCGCTTCTGACTACGTATCCAAACCAGTGGATGTGGATCAACTGCTGTCACTGATGCGGGTGTGGCTCTACAGATAAATCGACTTTTCCCTATAAGCGAGTGTAAATAAGGAAGCCAATATGACGAATCCCTGTTCCGCATTCGTGCGTGAGGCGATATACGAGATCGTCAATACCCAGTTTCAAGAGAACTCGCCGCCGCAAGTCAGGCGAACCGCCGAGCGCCTGATCGCATCAGGCTATACCGATGAAGAAGCGTTCACCTTGGTGGGTTGTGCCCTGTCGCACGAAATGTTCGAGGTGCTCGGTTCGGAACAGGACTTCGATGAGGCGCGCTATATTGCAAGCCTGGAGCGCCTGCCCGCCTTGCTGTGGGATTGATGCCATGAGGCTAACCAACAGACTCAAGATTTCGGACGCTGAGCGTGACCAGTTCATCGAGAAAACCGTTGAGGCGGTCATTTTCGCGCCGAGCAGAAATAATGACAAATGCCAACAAAAAAAACTAGCAACACGAGGCCATGGAAGCCATTGAACTGCCACTACTTCTCGAAGCCATGGTCCAGCGCTACGGCTACGATTTTCGTGACTACTCCATGGCCTCGTTGAAACGGCGCGTTCATCTAGCCATGCAGCGGGAGCAGGGAATACATACTATTTCCGCCTATCAGGATCGCATCCTGCACGATCCGGAAGCCATGATGCGTTTTCTCGATGTGGTATCGGTGGACGTTACCGCCATGTTCCGCGATCCGGCTTTCTACAGGGCATTTCGTGACAAAGTGGTACTGGCATGGCGGGGACTTCCTCTCCTTCGGATCTGGCATGCCGGTTGCGCAACGGGCGAGGAAGTTTACTCCATGGCCATCGTGCTGCATGAGGAGGGGTTGCTGGACAAAGCCAGGCTCTACGCTACGGACATTAACCATCGCCTGCTGGAGCAGGGCAAAGGGAGAATTTTTGCCATCAAACAGATGAAGGATTACACCGACAACTATCAGAAAGCCGGTGGCAAGTTGGTCTTCTCTGATTACTACACCGCCAGACATGATGAGGTGATCTTGCGTGCCTTTCTGGGCAAGAATATCGTCTGGGCGGAGCATAACCTGGTCTCGGACAGCTCTTTCAACGAGTTCCATGTGGTGTTGTGCCGCAACGTAATGATTTATTTCAATCGCAAGCTGCAAGACAGGGTGCATCGGTTAATCTACGACAGCCTGCCGGTGGGTGGGGTGCTTGGTTTGGGGCATGGCGAATCACTGCAACTTACACCTTATGAGAACTGTTACGAGGTGGTAGACCGGGCAGCAAAACTATTTCGTAAAATACGATGAAATATGAGCTCGTCGTGATTGGCGCATCGCTTGGCGGACTCAATTCCCTCCGGGGGGTGTTATCTGCGCTGCCTGGCACATTCCGCCTGCCGGTGGCAATCGTGCAGCATCGCAGTTCTGATGCCGACGATACGTTGCAATTCCTGCTGCAGAAAGAATCTGCCCGCCCGGTGCGGGAAGTGGAGGATAAAGAAGCCATTGTGCCGGGAAAGATTTACCTGGCACCTGGCGGCTACCACCTCTTGGTTGAGGAAGATCATTTTGCGCTTTCCACGGAAGCATCGGTGAACCATGCGCAGCCATCAATAGATTTGTTGTTCAAAACTGCAGCGGAGCACTTCGGGTCTCGCGTCGTCGGCGTGGTGCTCACCGGCACCGGTACGGACGGCGCACTGGGCTTGGCGGAAATCGAATGCGGCGGCGGAGTGGCGTTGATCGAATCACGGCAGACGGCATTCGCTCAAGAGATGCCGGCGGCAGCCATTGAAGCAACGTTGCACGCAACCGAACTCAAACTGGAAGAAATCGGGCCATATCTGGTCAAGCTGGATCGGGAGCAGGAGGCGGGATGATGGAGTTGCCCAAAATCGAAATACCGGCGCTGCACAATGGCCGCGCGCCACAGCATATCGAGATGCCGACAGGCAATCTCGCGTGCGTACTGATCGTGGACGACAATCCGGCCAAGCTGACTTCACTGGCCTCGGTCGTCTCGGGCATGGCGTTGGAGGTAGTGACGGCCACCTCGGGGCGCGAGGCGCTGCGTCAATTGCTCAAGCTGGATTTCGCTCTGATCCTGCTGGATGTTTACATGCCGACGATGGATGGCTATGAGACGGCTCAAATCATCCACAGCCGGCCGCGTTCGGCGCACACGCCTATCATCTTCATCACCGCCGAGGCGGTGACTGATGAAGATCGCTTTAAAGGCTACGCCGTCGGCGGGGCGGATTGGATTCTCTCGCCCATTATGCCCGAAATCTTGAAGGCCAAGATCAAGGTATTCGTGGATCTGTTCTATCTCAATCGCGTCGTACAGCATCAAACGGAGGAGCTGAAGAAACTAAATAATGAGCTAGAGCAGAGAGTTATCGAGCGCACTGCGAAACTTGCACTATTCGCACGCATCTTTGACAGTGTCACTGAAGGGATCACTGTCACGGGTGCTGATAGAAGTATCTTGTACGTCAATCCGGCTTTCACCGCAATTACCGGCTACGCTGCAGAAGAGGTAACCGGCACGCACGTGTTGACGCCTCGTTTCATGGATGAGGCATCCTACAGCGACATTTGGCACAACATCAAAGAGGCCGGTCATTGGCAGGGTGAGATGATAGATCAGCGCAAGGATGGCAAGAATTACACTGAATGGCTGAGCATCAGCACGATGAAGAACGCATGTGGTGAGATTAGCCACTATATCGCAGTATTTTCTGATATCAGCGAGCGCAAGGCGGTAGAGGAGCAAGTAGCCTTTATGGCGCAACACGACTTTCTTACCGGCTTGCCTAACCGGTTGCTGCTACAGGACCGTCTGACGCAGGCGATTGCTCATGCCGAACGCAAACAAGGCAAGCTGGCAGTGATATTTCTTGATCTTGATCATTTTAAAACCATTAACGATTCACTAGGTCACCCAGTTGGTGACAAGCTCTTGCAGGAGGTCGCCGATCGCATCAAGGGCGCGGTGCGCACTAGTGATACAGTGAGCCGGCCGGGTGGTGACGAGTTCATCATCATGCTGCAGGAACCAGAAACAACCGACGCTATCGCCATGGTTGCGGTCAAACTGCTGACAGGCATTGCCAGCCCCTACCTCATAGATGGCAGCGAAATCCAGGTAACCACCAGCATCGGCATCAGTGTGTTTCCCGAGGATGGGCGCGACAGTGATTCCCTGATCAAGCATGCTGACAATGCGATGTATCAGGCCAAGGGAAGCGGTCGCAACAATTACCAGTTTTTTACTCAGGAGATGAATCGCCGTACGCTCGAACGCATATCGCTCAGGACCAAATTGAGCCATGCGTTGGAGTGCCGAGAGCTCTCGCTTCATTACCAGCCGCAGGTGGATTTGCAGAGCGGTCGCATCATCGGTGCCGAGGCACTACTGCGCTGGAATCAGTCCATGTTGGGGATGGTCTCGCCGGCGCAATTCATCCCCATCGCGGAAGAGAACGGCATGATCATTCCGATTGGTGAATGGGTGCTGCGCGAGGCATGCCGCCAGAACCAGGAATGGCGTAAACTGGGGCTACCAGAAATTACCATGGCGGCCAATTTGTCGGCGGTGCAGTTCCGCCAGAAAAATTTCGGCAAAATGATCATGGTCATCGTGCATGAGAGTGGCTTGGCTCCATCCGCCTTCGAACTGGAGATTACTGAGAGTGTTGTCATGCATGATGCTGGGGCGGCAATCGCGCTGCTGCAACAGCTTAAAACATTTGGGCTGAAACTGTCAGTGGATGATTTTGGTACCGGCTATTCCAGCCTGAGCTATCTCAAGAAATTTCCGATCGACAAACTCAAGATCGACCAGTCATTCGTGCGTAATATGATGATAGATCCAGACGATGCGGTGATTGCCAGCACCATCATCAGCATGGCGCAGAGCCTCAGGCTGAAAGTCATCGCCGAAGGAGTGGAAACACCGGAGCAGCTGGCTTTTCTGAAGCAGCAGGGCTGCGATGAGATGCAAGGCTACTACTTCAGCAAGCCCCTGACCGCAGAAAAATTCGCATGCCTGCTGTCCGGGTCGACGAAATAAAAAGTTAACCGATAACCGCTGCACATATCCGTTTCATTCGTTCCCGCACATTTTCCAGGAATGCGGGGTTGCCATCGCATATGACATATAGCATGTGGAACATTCATGAGTGGCGGAGTTAATTTTGACAATCACGACTGTCTAGTCCCGGTTTGAGTCCCCCGTGACTGGCGCAAACGTTCCAGAATCAATGTTGGAGATTTTCTCGGCCATGATAAGCTATGCACCTTTTCTTGGTTTGATGTGGAGAAGATGAGTGTTAGATTTCCTTCCTGATTATCAGCATTGGAGGAAATCAAGATGTCTTTCATTAAATCCCATCAATCCCATATCGCTGTTATCGTAGTTATATCCTTGGTCAGTCTGGGTGCCGCGTATGCCGCGTTGCAAACATTCTCTCCTGGCTCCGCTCACGATCCCACCCGTGAATTGTATGCGGATTTGAATGACGCATTCGCCGCCCACTGGAAAGCCCGGTCCGGAGTAGACATTAATGTCAGGCTGGCTCAGAGCAAATCGGGGAAACCGATACATGCTGTACTGGATGGACTCAATATCCCCACCCTTGCCTTATCTTACGATGTGGACAGGTTGCGCGAAACAAACCGGTTCATTGCTCCCGCCTGGAACCCAACCCTGCCGCAAAGCATGGCCCGCTCCTCGCCTTATACTTCGATCATTGTATTTCTGGTGCGTAAAGGGAATCCCAAGAAACTGATCGATTGGGATGATCTTCTGCGGCCCGAGATAGAAGTAGTCACGCCCAATCCAAAGATTTCCGACGGTGGCCGCTGGAATTACCTGGCAGCGTGGGGGTATGCGCTCAGGCAACCGGGTGGCGGCGAAGCAGTCGCACTCGAATTCGTCACGAAATTGTTTGCCAATATCAGGTCGCCGGCGACCGCTGATTTCGTCGAGCGAGATATCGGCGATGTACTGTTGGTATGGGAGAATGAAGCCCATCTGTTAATTCGCCAAACCAGCGCAGAAGGAACGGATAAATTTGAAATTATCACGCCATCCATGTCGATAGTGGCCGAACCTACGGTCAGCGTGGTGAACGCGGTGGCTGACAGGAACGGTGCGCGTGAAGTGGCTGCCGCTTATATCGATTACCTCTATACACCCCAAGCCCAGGACATCGTGGGCAAGCATTATTATCGCCCGCGCGACGCGCAGGCAAGTGCCAAATACGCGAGTCAGTTTCCTTCACTGGAACTGTTCACCATAGACGAAGTGGTTGGCGGTTGGCAGCAGGCCCAGAAAGTACACTTTGCCAGGGGTGGAATTTTTGAACGTATTCAGGGAAATTAACCTGAAGTCGGCAGTTATAGCGAACTCACCAGGTCGCCATAAAAAATAGGAAACTTGAAAACTGATTAGCCCAGATCCGGCAGTTGACCGCTCATTTGTCGGCCTGGCATTATGGTAGAGAATTTTCGTGTCACTGGATTCTTGTCTTTTGAGTGAGCTCGCTACGGGGTGGATTGTGCAGTTCTTGCGGTAGGCTGCGTTGCAACGCCTTGGAATGGAGTGGCTATTCCGCGTCGTTACGCCTGCCATGTCCTCAAAAACCTGCGCACTTCACCCTGCCCAACTATCAGACTCGGGATAATTCTAGAATGAGACGACTATCGTCTCATTCCGGGTCTTTCCACTTCCACCGCAATAGTACTCGCAACCGCCTGAACTCCTCCGCGTCTATTCCGTCCGGCAGAATCGCTACGCTGCGCCCGAAGAACATTCGCGGTGGAGGCCGGGGAGTCAAGAGAACCGGAGAAGTCAGGGATGGTATGGGTTCCCCGGAATCCACGGTTTTTAGCGGCTTTAGTTCGAGCACTGTAAGATAAGGCGCGACAAAGCTGCTGCCGAGCACGTCGCAGGCAATTCGCTCCCCGCATTGCAATTCGAGCGTACAGGTCATTTCGTCCGATAGTTCGAGCCCTGTCACCGATGGCGGTGAGCGTAGCAATGCGTAACGCTTTAAATGAAAAAAAAGACTGATTGCCAGAATAATGCTGCCTATCAGTTTGGCCGCCGCAGGCAACATCAGCGGCCACAATAGCCCGATAGCGGAAAAATGGGCAAGACTCAATATCATGACAAGCCGCATAGAGGGCTTCAGCCGGATAATCAGCAAAGGAGGAGAGGGCGATGAAGGGGTAGCCATAGTCCGATTATCTCATTTCGGGCAATTAGCGGTTTATCCGGGGTGCACGTTGGCCGTATAATCCTATATTGATTCTCGTTCACCAGCCGGTCTTGATTTGCATGAACCCTGCATGGCACTCCTTTCTGCAAAGCTGCAACGCAATCATCCAGGATGGCCGCGTTGTCAGCTATGGTGATGCCGCCGCGGAGCTGGCGAGTGTCCGATCAGGTACGGTGCTGGCGGATCTGTCGCATTTTGGTCTGATTCATTTTTCGGATGAGGACGCGCAATCCTTTCTGCAGGGGCAGGTGAGTTGCGACATCAAAGCGATTAATCCTTCCGTTACCCGCTCCACCGCGCTCTATGGAAGTTATTGCAATCCAAAGGGCAGGATGCTGGCAAGTTTTCTGATGTGGCACGATAGCGGCGGCTATGCCATGCAATTGCCGTCGACGTTGCGGGCAGCCATCCAGAAACGTCTGTCCATGTATGTCCTGCGCGCTAAAGTCAAGCTGATCGACAGCAGTGACGCGTTGGTGCGCATCGGCGTGGCGGGGGATCATGCCGAGACGTTAATGCGGGAAGTTCTGGGTGAGGTTCCAGGTTCTCCTCTTGAAGTGGTTCATGTCCAGGCGGGAAGCGTCATCCGTCTTGCACAAGACCGTTTTGAGCTCGTCGTACCCACTGGGCAGGCGCAAACCGTGTGGGAGCGTTTGAGAAAGAACGCCGCCCCGGTGGGAGTATCCTGCTGGGACTGGCTGGAAATCAAGGCCGGTATTCCGGTGATTACCACGCCGACACAAGAACAATTCGTACCGCAAATGGCAAATCTGGATGCCATCGGCGGAATAAGTTTCCAGAAAGGCTGTTATCCTGGTCAGGAAATTGTCGCCCGTACCCAGTATCTGGGGAAAATCAAGCGCCGCATGGTCCTTGCCCATATCCAGCCATCGCCGGAAACGTCAGTTGAAGCCGGAGACGAATTATTCAGTGCTGATATGGGGGAACAATCAAGTGGCATGATAGCTAACGCGGCTCCCGCGCCTGACGGAGGGTTTGACGTGTTAGCCGTCATACAGACAAGTAGTATCGAGGCCGGTAAAATTCATTGGATGTCTTTGGATGGCCCCATGCTGGACATCATGCCGTTGCCTTATTTAGTCCATCACTAGCTGCTGGAACCAAACTTTTATGGACGATTTGATCATCCTCATGCAACGAATCTACGGGGCAACCCTGAAAAATGGGGACGAACTGATAATGATGACTCTCTGCCCGAGCAATTAATGTCCGGTGACCGGCTATCTTTACGCATGAGCGGAAACCGGCAAAGACCCGGTATCATGCTAAACGGGTAACATCGTCTAGCACGGCTGCAAAGGGGCCGTCCGGTTGATTATCCCCCAGTGCGAGTGTTGTCGTTCCATTTCTGCCAGGTTATATGCCAGAAATATTCTCATCATACGTCCGATGCATGTTTGAAATAACTGAAAAATGCTTAAGAGTGAAATATTGTTTCTCCGTTTCCTGATGTTGCCACTGACATTCATGGCATCCACGGTGTTAGCCGATACCCTGGAACAGCGCGATATCGTGTTCTACTACGGAAGCCGTCCGCCAGTGGAAGATTTGCGCCATTTCGATCAGATCGTCGTTCAGCCGAGTCAGATCCTGCCACACGAGAGGGCGGCGTTGCTGAACCTGGATTCGTTAATATTTGCCTATATCTCATACGGTGAGATTGCGCGTAATAGCGAGGATATGCCACGTATCAAAACGAAATGGTCGATTGGCGTGAATCCCGCATGGAATAGCTTGGTGATGAACATGAATGATCCCGCCTGGCACGAGTATCTGCTGGAGCATCATTTTGGCCGTTTGTGGCGTGACGGCTATCGTGCGTTTTTCCTCGATACGGTTGATAGTTATCTGATTGTGACGAACGAAGGTAAACAGCGCGAGGAGCAAGAGAAAGGATTAGTTGCGCTGCTTGCAGAGGTGAAACGCCGCTTTCCCGGTTGCAAACTCATTCTCAATCGCGGCTTCGAGGTGCTGGACCGCGCCGCCCAATATGCCGATGGTATGGTTGCGGAATCGCTTTTTCACGGCTTCGATCCGGTTACCGGCAAACATGCGCCGACCAAGAAAGAAAACAGGGAATGGCTTCTCAAGCAGTTGAAGCGCACGCAAGATGAATTTAATGTACCCGTTACCGTGCTGGATTATGTCGAACCGGGTAATTGGGCCGAAGCTGAAAAAACGGCGCGTCAAATTGTCGAGCTCGGATTCATGCCATGGGTCGCCAACGGCGATCTTACCTGGCTGGGGCAGGGACGCGTTCGTCTGGCTCCACGCAAACTGCTGGCCATCATAAACGGCACACCCTCGCAACAAATGGATCATGAGCTATTCAAGCACGCTGCAATGCCGCTGGAGTATCTGGGGCTGGCGCTTGACTACTGGTATATCGATCAGCTCCCATTGCCCATCGAACCGCTGGTCGGGCGTTATGCTGGTGTTGTCACATGGCTGCCTGAAGACAGCCATGGCCGCTATGACAGCATCTGTGCACGTTTGAAATCCGAAGTCGATGCGGGTCTGCCGGTGGTGTTCATGGGCCATTTACCGGTGGGTGCCGCTTGCCGGAGCGTGGTCAATTATCAGGGAGAGCTACACCCCACGACCAACACACTCAAGCTCGGTACTGTCGATGAACGCCTGGGCCGGCCAGGAATAGCGCCAATTGTGGGCAGCGGTACGCCGGATATCCGGGTTCACGATAACCATGAGGCCTGGTTGACGTTGAACGATGGGGCCAACACGTTTCATCCGGTTGCCGTTGGCGCATGGGGGGGGTATGCATTGCATCCTCACGTAATGAGTGAGACAGTGTCGGGCCGGCATGAATGGCTACTCGATCCTTTTTCTTTTTTCAAGGCCGCGCTACGCTTGTCGGCACAGCAGCCGGTATTTGATCTGACAACGGAGAATGGCCGCCGCTTGGGGATCATCGAAATACGCGGCGACCGTTTGTTTGCCAAAGACGAGCAGGGTGTTGAAGCCATCGATCGGCTTAGGTCATGGATCGAAAAGAATACCACGCCGGTAACATTGGGTGTGATCGAGGCCGAAGTCAGTAGTGATGAGCAGCACGGCAAAATCAGGCAATTGGCCGCCATGTCCCAGGTTCGATTGGCGAGCCATACATATAGTCATCCTTTTTACTGGGGAATATTCGAGGGAAAAACCGACGCGAACCAGCAGCCTTATCGTTATAGCGTATTCATGGAAGGTTACGCGGCGGAGATGACGCGCGAGACCGCGGGAACCATTGAATTTATGCAGTCAGTGGCGCCCAATTCCCCTCTGTTGCTTATCTGGCCAGGCGATGGCAAGCCCGGTCCCGCTGCGTTGGCAGCGGCCGAAAAAGGCGTGTTATCCCATTACGGCGGCGGCGGCTTGTACTGGCAGAGCGGCCCGCTATCTCTCGCGGATCTTTCTCCGGCATTACGGCCCACTCAGTGGGGCACGCAAGTGCTGACACCACTAACCGGCGAACCGCTGTTTGCGCAACTCTGGTATGGCGAGGCACTGAATTTTGGCAAAATCAGCGATTGGAATCGGGAGCTTAATCTTGTACGCCGCCTGCGCGCCTCGTCCATCTCGTTCCACGCCGACGCAATGTTGCATGCAAACGGGGCCGAACTTCTGGATCGGCTCGCGAACGAGCAGCGCACGGAAAATGTGCTGAGTGTATGGCTCGATGAATACGCCCAGCGTGGGCGGGCTTTCCAAACGGCGAGTATTGCGCGCGATCTCAATGGCGACTGGCTGCTTTTTGGGGATGCGCTCAGAACGGTGCGATTGCCTGTTTCGGAGATGACGCCACAAATCTCCACCGATGTGGTCGGCTATTCCGACCGGGATGCCGACCGTTATATTCATCTGGCGCGTAATCATGCCGTTCTCAAACCCGTGGATGACAACGCTTCAGCTTTGCGATTGATTGATGCCAGTGCGCCGCTAAAATCGTGGCATCTCAATTCCGATGGTTCCGCCACTCTTTTATTCGAGCCACGCGGGGATTTGACTCTCGGAATTCCCGCTTCCTGCGCGCTAAAGGTGGATGGCGAGACATTGATTTCCCAGCAGCGGAATTCGCATTCCATTTATGTCATACCTGAAAAGAACGCTTCAGGGGAATTCAGTCTTGCGTGTTGAAGCCCAGCGGGAATCCCTATTAAACGCACCTGCATTGATGTTCATGAGCGCAGTGCTTTTAATCGTTTTCTGGGTATTATTTCCCCGCCAGCCGGCATTCAGGGATCCATCCAACTTGTCGGCAAAGGACGCTTTGTCGGTAGCCTATCTTCGCGTTCTGGTCCAGTCCGACCCGAACAATGCCCCGTTACGCCTGTCATTGGTGCAGGTACTGACGGAAGCGGGCATGACGGATGAGGCGGTGCGCGCCATTGATCCACTGATGCATGCTCCCGAATCCAGTCTAAGCTATGAAATCCGCCTGGCGGAGCTCAAGCTGGCCTTGCAACAGCTCTACAGGCAGCCTCCCAAAGATATCGAAGAAGCGCTGCGTGCCCGCATTACCAGGCTTATTCCCGCGCTACTGCACATTGCGCGCAATGACAAGGAGCTGGACCAGGTGATCACACTGGCGGAGCAGTTTGCTGAACCTTCGGTACTCGCCGAAACCTTTGAACAACTGCTTGTCATATTGAATGAGAGTGATGACAGGAAATCAGCCTGGCTGGTCTCCGCCGCGAAACAGCGGATTGCGGCGAATCAGCCGCGGTTGGCCGCACAAGATCTGTTCAAGGCTTTTTCGCTTGAACGAGTGGCGAAGAAAAAGATGGGAATCGCGAAATCCAGTTTGCGCGCCTATCTTCAGGCTGGCATCGATAAGGAGGCCTTGAAGGCTGCGGGGCAGATGCTGAGCAGCCTAAAGGATAGAGGTGAGGGTGATGCCGAGCTTTTGCTGCTTGCCGCCGATATCGCCGAGCCGCTTGCCGATCGCGAACAGGCATTGGCGTGGCTGGAAGAAGCGAGCCGTTTGTCGCCCGGTAATTGGGCGATCGCTGAACGTGTCGTGCGGTTGCAGGTGGCACTGGGTCTGTTGAAAGAAAGTCTTGCGCGCATGGAACAATTGAAAACTTCGCTGGTGGCGGGGAGCGAGCGCCAACGGTTGATTGCCCATATCTATGACTGGAATGCTCAGCCGGATGAGGCTCTGCCGCTATGGCTGTCTTTTGCGCGCACCCGCGCCGACGGTGAAGCGGAGACACGTGCTTTTGCGCTTGCCCAGTCGAAACCGGATCATAAAGCCCTGGTGCAATTGCTTGAGGCCGTCATGACGCGCCGCAAGTTGACCGGCGCCGAAGCCGAGGCTTATGTTACCGCTGGGCTTGCCACTGAGCAACCCGCTCATGTGGAGCAACAGTTGCGCCGCCATGCCGAACGTTTCAATAGTCCCGTGGAAACACTGAAAGCACTCGCGCAGGTGCTGCTCCTTCAAGGCAAACCTCGTGCGGCGCTTAGCGTGTATCAGGAAATGCCTACTGAGCAAGTGGGGCAACAGAGAATGGAGCTGGCCCGGCTATACGAAGAAGCGGGGGATGCGCAAAAAAGCTTTGAATTACTCCGCGATTTCAACTCGCCCGATCCTGCTTACGCGGAAGCGTACTGGCTACTGCTGGCCAGAGTTTCTACTCAGTTGGGTCAGGATGCCTATGCGGAGAAAGCCTATGAGAAGGCGTTGATTCTTCGCCCAAAAGATGCGGAGATACTCGAGAATCTACAGCGATTGGCAATACGTCATCGCGATGATAAAAAAAGCGAACGTCTTGCGCATTATGGTTGGGATCGCTTGCAGCGTATCGAAGATCTGCAACGCCTTATGCGTTTTTCGTGGAAACGGAACAATTGGGGAGAAGTTGAGCGTTGGCTATCGCTGGCGGAAGCGATGCCAGCGGCGGCGATAGCGCAGGCACCCGACTACTGGTACTTCCAGTCGATGCGCAAAATGGGTAATGGGGACCGGGACGCGGCTCGCCGTGCGTTAGGCCAGCTCTTACGTTTACGGGGCCCCGACCCGGAAGTTGCCGAGGCGATGATCTGGTTGTTGCTGTCGGACAAAGCGGTCGATAATCCATCGCTTGACGCACTCGTCCAACCCTATCGTAATCAGTCGGGCAGCCAGTCGGCGGTAAATCCGCCTTTGGCGGAGGCGCTGGCAGCGGCGGAGCATACGCTTGGCAAGTCCGTGCAGGCGGCGGAGTGGTATCTGCGATCACTGAAAACCCGGCCCAGGGATTTCTTATGGACGCTGACATTAGCCGATAATATGGAATGGGCCGGGTGTCCCGCAAATGCCAACCATGTCCGACTCAGCGCGCTAAAGATGTTTGCTTTATCGCATTCCAATCAAGCTGAGGTGCAGTATCCCGCACGTCTGGCTGAGTACTTCCTTGGATCGAAAGATCAGCGGGCGCAGCCCGGCAATCCGGATGAACTAAAGAAATGGCAATTGACAAACGAGCGCTGGGGTTTGACAAAAACGATGGATAATGCCCGTCACTTTGCCCTGAGGCGTCAACGCGAGCGCCTTCGGTTGCCGGCATGGATTACTTTTGCCGACGCGGTAAGAAGCAATAATCAGCAGGCTGTGTCAGCGCAATTGGCTGCGGTCTCCAATCACTTGCAGCATCAGCCGGGCGGGCTTGTGGCCGAGAATGTGCTTCCGTTATCCATGGAGGATATTGATCGGGCTGCCCGATGGCTTCCGGGAGAAGCGGCGCCGAATCAAAGTGTTTTAAATGATGAGTTGGATGTCTGCCGTCAGACCTTGGCGAAGATTCGCGAATTGCAGGCGACACCCATACCGGATCAGGAGCGGACAAAGCCATGAAAAAACCCTGGCTGGAAGGGATTGAAGTCGTTAACGTCAACAATCAGGGCTCGGCATGGGGCGGGTGGTTCGAAACAATTGCGCTGACGGCGATCATGATCGTGGCGTCGTTTGTCACCCAGCAGCAGGATCCGTTCCGGTTGGGGGGCGGTTTCCCCTGGCCGGTATTAGGTCCTTTGCTGGCCGGACTACGGTATGGATTCGTCTATGGTTTTGTGAGCGCATTACTGATATTGGTGGTATTGGGTGTGGCCATTAACCTGCAATGGCAAGCTGCATCCGGGTTTCCACTACCATGGGCGATTGGCGTTGTTATCGTGGCGATGGTGGCGGGGGAGTTTCGGGATATGTGGGGGCGCCGTTTGCACCGGCTCGAAGGCGCCTTTCAATACCGCGCGGAACGTCTTGAGGAATTCACGCGCAATTATCAATTGTTGCGCCTGTCGCATGACCGCCTGGAGCAAACTGTGGCAAATAGCGGGCTTTCATTGCGTGAAGGCATTATGCATTTGCAATCCACCCTTGACGCTATCGATGGGCTTACCGAAACTTCGCTGCAAAAACTTATCGAATTCGTGGCGGAATACGGCGCACTGACGCAGGCTTGCATCGTGGGCATCACGGCCGACCGTATCGATACAGCCAGGATTCTGGCCCGTGTCGGGGAAGATTTTACGATTGATGACAACGATCCGGTATTAAAAACCGCACTCGAAAGCGGCGAGCTGGCAGCGGTTAATCTCATTACGGAAAATGCGGCGAATCTCAACCCATTATTAGCTGCCGTTCCGGTAACTGACTCTACGGGTGAGGTTCACGCCATGCTGCTGGTGAGATCCATGCCATTTTTTGCGTTTCAGGAAAATAATCTGAAACTTATCGCGGTGCTTGTTGCGCATGGCGTCGACCACCTTCGTTTCGGCGCGGCCACTTCCTCCATTACGCGTTTTATCGCTTCGTTTGAGCGGGTGCGCCGGGACCATGAAGAATTCAGGCTTGACGCAATGCTCTTGAGGTTATCGGGGGCGCGTGCCGATGTCATGGCTGCCTATGAAAAACTCAGGTCATCGATTCGCGCTATCGACATGATCTGCCTGACCCAGGATAAAGAGCAGCCGGTCATCTGGATCATGCTGCCCTTAACCAATCCCGCGGAGGCGCAGGCATGGATGCAGCGGGCGGATGGTGTTCTTGCGAAGGTGACGAGCGAATTGCTGTCTATCAATGAAGTCGACCCACAGCGGATTCGTTTCCTGGAGCCGTACTGATGGCTCACCTGTCCATGCTATTGGGATTAGTGGCGGAAATGCTGGCAGGCTTGCTGCTCTGGTGGGACGCGAATGATGGGTTTGTACTGGCCGCTGTCATATTGCATGCGGTTTCATCCTATTATCTGGCACAGGGTTTCTGGCGGTTGCTGCCGCGCCGCTATAAGCTGCCTGCGCGGAGAAGCCTGAGTTTATTATTCATCTTTTTATGGATTCTGCCGGTGGTTGGTGCACTAGGTTTACTGTGGAGCGTTATAGGTGCCTTGAGACGCCCTCGCAGCCGTTCTTCCCATAATGTAAAGATTTTCGTTTTGCCTGAGCTGCCATTCTCGCCTCCGGTTATTTTTCCGGTTCCCCCCTACAGTCAGGGCGCATTGCGCCAGATTGTGCATTTCGCCGAACGGCCATTAAAACGGCTCAAGGCGGTGATGGCGACGCGGCATATGCCGCCACGCGAGGCAATGATTGTGTGGTCGAAGGCGACTCGCGACCCGGTGGATGACGTGCGGTTGCTGGCTTACGCCATGAAAGATGCCAGTGAGAAAAAGCTGGCGGAACGAATCCTGGCATTGACCGATGCGCTGCCGGATATTGCGGTTCGTATGCGGAATAGCTACCATGAAACGATCGCCGCGCTATGTTGGGAGCTGGTGTATCACCGCCTGGCGCAAGGCGCGGTCAGGGAGCATTGGTTGCAGGCTGCGCGGCGTCATATGGAACGGGTGCTCGATCCCCTGGCTGCCAAACCCGTGCTGCCCGCCGCTCCCAGCCGGCCTGATGGAGATAGCTGGTTATTATACGGGCGGATTCTGCTCGATTCCGGTGATCTCGCGCTGGCGGTGAACGCCTTTACCAATGCAAAAGCCGGTGGCATCGATGAGCAGAAAATCCTGCCATGGCTTGCCGAAATCGCTTTCAACGAACGAAAGTTTGCGGAAGTAAAACGCCATCTGGCGGCGCTCAAGCGACCCGGCGAGAAGGGGAGCGAGTTGGCCCAGGTGAAAGTATGGTGGGGCACATGAATCACGGCGATGGGATAGGGGGGGTACAACATACGCGGATAACGCGGACGAGTGAGGCGGTGGCCGATATTGCCTTGTTGCTGGAAGGCACCTATCCCTATGTCCGGGGAGGTGTATCCGCGTGGGTGCACCAGATTATCAGCGGCTTGCCGGAAATCCGTTTTGCCGTCATCTTTATCGGCGGTGATCAAAAGATGTATGGCCCCGCGCAGTATCAATTTCCGCCGAATGTGACGCATGCCGAAGCGCACTATTTACTGCACCCCGATAAACCTCTTAAGGCAAGCGCGCGCAAGGGCAATCGCAGGGCTTTTTCGGAGATGGCTGAACTGCATACGCATATGCGTCAACTCGTTCCGCTGTCGGGCGAGGAAATGACTAGCGCATTTTCCCGGCTCGGTTCTGCGGAAGGCGTCAGCGAAAAAGATTTTCTATATAGCGAAGCTTCGTGGGACTACATTACGCAGCAATACCGGGAGCGCTGCACGGAGCCCTCGTTCGTCGACTATTTCTGGGCAATACGCGCCATGCACGCTCCGCTGTTCATCCTGGCGGATATCGCTGCCAAATTGCCGCCTGTGCGGGCTGTGCACGCCATTTCGACCGGCTATGCCGGATTGCTGGGCGCGATGATTCGTCTGCAGCGCGGTATTCCGTTTGTGCTGACCGAGCATGGCATCTACACCAAAGAGCGAAAAATCGACCTGGCTCAGGCAACATGGATTCATGATCACAGCGATGATGTGTGTAATACCTTGCATGATGAAATGGGATATATCCGCGGACTCTGGATCAAATTCTACGAGCAGATCGGCCGCATGGCCTATATGCAGGCATCTCCCATCGTCAGCTTGTATGAAGGCAACCGCCTGAGACAGATTGCGGATGGCGCGGCACCGGAAAAAACGCGCGTCATTACCAACGGCATCAATCTGCAAAGATATCAGACCGCGCTCGAGAAACGTCCGGACGGCATTCCACCGGTCTTGGGATTGATTGGGCGCGTGGTGCCCATCAAGGACATCAAAACATTTATCCGAACCATGCGAATGCTGGTCAATGAGCGATCCGACGCGCTCGGCTGGATCGTCGGTCCGGAAGATGAAGATCCCTCATATGTGAATGAATGCAAGGAGCTAGTCACAAGCCTCGGCTTGAAGGATCATGTCAAATTCCTGGGTTTCCAGAATGTGGCGGAAATTCTTCCGCAGCTGGGTTTAATGGTATTGACATCGATCAGCGAGGCGCTGCCCCTGGTATTGCTGGAGGCGTTTGCCAGCGGCGTGCCCTGTCTGGCAACGGATGTCGGATCGTGCCGTGAGCTCATAGAGGGTAGCGGCGAGGAAGACCGCGCGCTTGGCGCGGCTGGAAGCGTGGTTTTTATCGCCGATCCGGAAGGGGCGGCAAAAGCTGCGCTTGAACTGCTCAATAACACTGCGCGTTGGCGCGCGGCACAGCAGGCGGGGCTTGAGCGCGTGAAGCGCTACTATGACGACAGGCTGATGTTTGACTCCTATCAAAACCTTTACATGCGGGCGCTTGATGTCGCTGAGCCATCTTTATCCACCCCTGTACCGGCCTGAAACATGACAAGCATAGGTTCCGAAATTCGTAAAATCCTGGGGCGCGACAGCTACTGGTCGGTATTGCGTGCCTATGGCTATGCAGGTCTCGTCAGCGGCGGACCCTGGGTGCTTTCCATCCTGAGCATCATGATGATCGGCATTCTTGCCGTCATCCTGGGTGTCGCACAGGGCGAAGTCAACGCCTTCCAGATTTGTGTGACCTACCTGATGGCGGGTTCGTTAATCTGGACCGGTGGCATGCAATTGATGTTCACGCGTTTCGTCGCGGATCAGACTTATGCAAATAACAAGGCCGAGGTGCTGCCAAACCTGTTTGGGGCACTGCTGGTCACGATGGCGGGAGGGGCCGCGTGGGCTGCACCTTTCATTTTCTGGTCTTTCGACGGGCCGTTTATTCAGGAGTTGTTGCTGCTAAGTAACTTTGTCGTACTGAGCGGCCTGTGGATCACGCTAATCTTCCTGTCGGGAATGAAAGCCTATCGACGTATCGTCTGGACATTGGTCAAAGGCTATTCTCTTGGCATTGTCGTGGCGCTCGCGGCATCTTCATGGGCGCTGAACGGCTTATTGCTGGGAGTGCTGATCGGCCATGGCTATCTGTTGTTTTCATTTTTGCACCATATCGTGCGTGAATATCCAGGCCGCTCGCTGCTCAAGTTCGATTTTCTTCGTAGTCGCAGCAATTTTTATATTTTGTTCGCGGTCGGCACCCTTTATTACCTGGCGGTTTGGGTTGATAAATTCATTTTCTGGTTTGTGCCGGTTACCTCCGAGGCGGTCATCGGGCCATTGCGGGCATCCATTATTTACGATCTTCCCATTTTTCTTGCTTATCTGTTCATTCTGCCGGGCATGGCGGTATTTCTGGTGACCATGGAAGCCGATTTCGCCGAACAGCATGAGCGCTTTTACCGTGCTGTCCGGGAGGGTGACACGCTTATGCATATCGAATATCGGCGCGATCAGATGGTGTATGCCGCGCGGCAGGGTATCTACGAGATTTTCAAGGTACAGGGATTAACGGTCGTGTTGTGTCTGCTATGGGGCAGGGAGCTGTTGCACGCGGTGGGCATCTCTCCACTGTATATACATTTGTTCTATATCGACGTCGTCGCGGTCAGCGTGCAGGTATTGCTGATGGCGATACTCAACGTGCTTTTCTATCTCGACGCGCGCAAGGAAGTACTGTTCATTACGGCATGCTTCTTCATCACGAATCTGGTATTCACCTTTGCCACATTGCATCTGGGGGCGGAGACGTTCGGTTACGGCTTTGCCGCCTCGGTAACGCTATCCGCCTTTCTTAGTCTGTTTATCCTGTCACGCAAATTCAATCGGCTGGAGTATGAAACGTTTATGCTGCAGAACTAGCGGATTACCACTGATAAAGAATTAAAATTGACATCCGTCAATTGACAGGTTACAGCCATTGAAACTCACATATTCCGTTATTCACCGACGTAGATTTCCGCAACGCAGTAAGGAGTGGTCATAAAAGAGTAGGGCGTAATAAGTGAAGCGCATTACGCCGTATACCTGCCAATCTCACCATCTCGTGAAACAAGCTTATGTGCAAGGCATGGCATGAAGGAATTCTAAAAGACTGATGTTTTACTTTGATTACAGTCTTTTTGTCGGATTACGCTTCGCTAATCCGACCTACTTCTGCTAACGGCTTGTTTCCACTGAACATCACGGCAGATCCACATCGCGACGATACACAAGCAGGTCATAATCCCCCACCGGCCAGTCACGATCCGGTTGTCGGGTAAAGCCCAGTTTTTCGTAGAGTCTGCGGGCATTGGACATCGGTGGCTCGGTTGATAGAACGAGAGCTTTCAGTCCCAGATTTTGCGCGTGCTTCATGGCGGCGGACATAAGTGTTTCGGCGACGCCTTGCCGCCGTTCTTCGGGAGCCACCGCCAGCATCCGCACTTCAAGCTCGTCGGGCTTGGCGATCTCGGCCAATGGGCTCCCATGAGCCGCGAGGGTTACCGTGGCAACGATCCGGTCATCCATTTCCGCAAGCAGTACAGTGGCCTTATTTATTCTCGTGGTGGCATCGCGAAGTCGCACAGCGTATTTCTCGCTGATCGGGAATCCGTCCGCCCGGTATGCTCTCTCGGTCAATTCACCCACAGTTACCGCATCCCCTTCGGTTGCGGTTCGTATAATCAGCGCCATATCGTCTCGTTCTCCATGTCTCTGATGTTCATCAAACATCGCATTCCCGGTGCGAACACCTTGGCGAAAGTCTTTTGCCGGGTTACGCTGCACTACCCAACCTGCTAATCATATCAGTCCTATCCATATCAGTCCTGTCGACTTGTTCTCAGGCATATAGTAGGCTGTGCTTAAAGAGCAGGTATGGCGGATTAGAAAAGAGGAGGCGCAAAATGGGATTACTGGTCAATGGCGAGTGGGTCGATGAATGGTACGATACCACGACGACGGGTGGCAGTTTTGTCCGTACCACCGCGCAATTTCGCAACTGGATCACACCCGATGGGCACGCCGGGGCGAGCGGTATGGGCGGTTTTGCCGCCGAGGCGGGGCGCTATCACCTGTATGTGTCGCTGGCCTGCCCCTGGGCGCATCGCACGCTGATTTTTCGTGTGCTGAAAGGGCTGGAGGACATGATTGGGGTATCGGTGGTCAATCCCTATATGGGTGATCACGGCTGGACGTTTGAACAGGCGCCGGGTGTCGTGGCAGACCCGGTACAGCAGGCGCGCTATCTCTACGAGGTTTATTTGCGCGCCGCGCCTGATTATACGGGCAGGGTGACTGTGCCGGTACTGTGGGACTTGCAGCGCGATATGATTGTCAGCAATGAATCTGGCGAGATTATCCGTATGCTGAATCGGGCGTTCGATGACATAGGCGCGGCGGAAGGGGATTATGCGCCCACCGCGCTGCTGCCGCAGATCGATGAGATCAACGCGCGTATCTACGACACCATCAACAATGGTGTATATAAGACGGGGTTTGCCACTCAGCAGCAGGTCTACGAGAGTGCCCTGGGGGAGCTGTTCGAATCTCTGGATGAACTTGAGCAGTGCCTTTCCCGGCAGCACTATCTGCTGGGTGACCGTGTTACCGAAGCCGACTGGCGATTATTTACGACGCTGCTTCGTTTTGATGCGGTTTACCATGGCCATTTCAAATGCAATCTCAGGCGGCTGGTGGACTACCCGAACCTCTGGGACTTTACCCGCGAGCTATATCAATGGCCAGGCATCGCCGCGACGGTGAATATGCAGCACATCAAGGAGCACTATTATCGCAGTCATCCCACGATCAATCCCAATGGCATTGTGCCCGTGGGCCCGGCTCTGGATTTCAGCCACCCTCACAGCCGCGATAGACTGCAGGGTTTTAATCCGATCTTGTGAGAAGGCAGGGGCGTGCTGCATCGTTCCCTTAATCTGCGAGTACTATTGGTTATCTCAGTTTAGCCCAAAGTGCGCCCCAGGCGCCGCCGCCTCCGCCCCAATTTTCCACATTTACCGAGCGTACCAGCAACTTCCTGTAGAGGGGAAAAAAGCGCCGGGAATTCGTTTTCTCCATTATCAGGTCCACGCAGTCAGATAAAAAATAGAGCACGTGCGAACCGATAAAACCGATAATTTTACGCATTTTAAAATCTCGTTTGAGTTATGGTTTCATTTTTACAGGTCAGAACAAAAAAGCCCGGTGCGGGATCACCGCTCCCGGGCTGGCCCTCTTGTAGGGGAGTACTGTCCCCCGCTTTACTCATATGCATAACTCGTGCCAGAAACTTCTTGTTAAATTAAACATTATGGGATAACAATCATTTACATGAACTCTCTTTTGTCTTGTGGCTATCTTTGATGAGGTAAGTGTAAAAAATTTCGTCATTAACGCTTTTTTAAAATGATTTCACGCGCCCGGCGCCGCTGCCCCGGAAATCGCCTACCGCACTCCATCCAACTGCCGGATTCAAGGTAATAAAAAAGAGTGGTTCCAAGTGTGGCGCGGATGTTCGATCGTGCGCCATCAAGAGTTCTGTCGAGGCGCATGCTGTCACGATCTCTGCTGCAACTTCATCAGGCTTACATAGTCTCAGAGCAATCCGCATAAGAATAAATAACGAACCAATGAGACCACTCCTTTTAATAATACTGGTATGCACTACCGGATTTGCCACTCCGGGGCCTGCCACCCCAAGGCCCGCCACCGTCGTTGCTCCCCTTGATGTGCCCGATACAATGGAGGAGCAGGTGAAGGCCTGTGTCGTCTGTCATGGTCCGGAAAATAAAGTGGGAAGAGACGGATATTACCCTCGCATCGCGGGCAAGCCTCAAGGTTATCTCTTCAATCAGCTGCGAAATTTCAGGGATGGCAAGCGTTATTACCGGCCCATGGCCTTGCTGCTTACCAATGTGTCGGATCAGTATTTGCTGGACATGGCTGCTTATTTTTCAACGCTCAAACAACCTTTTCCATCACCGGAACGTACGGCCTCCTCACCTGACGAAATCAGGCTGGCTCTAAAACTTGTCAATCAGGGAGACCCTGCCCGGAAAATTCCTGCGTGCGTTGAATGCCACGGCAAGGAGTTAATGGGTACCGTGCCGTTTATTCCCGGTTTACTGGGTTTACCCCGTGTCTATATGATTGCCCAGCTCGGCGCCTGGCAAAGTGGTGGGGTGTTACGTGGACAAACTACGCACTGTATGTCCGAAATCGCAAAGCAACTGACTACCCATGAGACTAACGCTTTGGCGGCCTGGCTGGCTGCCCAGCCCGTTCCGGAGAATACGGGCCCGGCTGCGGCCCTTTCCGTTGAGATGGTCCGGCGTTGTGGCAGTATCATGCAACAAGGTGAGGGGGAAGCGGTGATCCCGAAGACAGCGGCACCTTCCGGACAGCGCCAGGCGCGGGGAGCTTACCTCGCACAGGTGGGTAATTGCATCGGATGCCACACCGCCCAGGGTGGCCGCCCCTACGCGGGGGGGCGGCCGCTGTCTACACCCTTTGGCACGTTTATTTCGCCTAATATTACCCCGGATAAGACAACAGGAATCGGACACTGGAATGAACAGGATTTCTGGAAAGCGTTACATGACGGCAAATCCCGTGATGGTCGGCCTTTATACCCCGCCTTTCCCTATACCGAGTATACGAAAATCACGCGTGAGGACTCGGATGCCATATTCGCCCATCTAAAAGCGCTCGTACCCGTGGCGCAAAATAATTCGCCGAGCAAGATCGATTTTCCCTACAATTTCCAGCCGCTGTTAAGTCTGTGGCGCGCCGTCTACTTCAAGCCGGGCGTTTATCAGCCGGAATCCGCCAAAAGCAAGGAGTGGAACCGGGGCGCCTATCTTGTGCAGGGACTCGGCCATTGCAATGCCTGCCACGCGGAACGCAATCCGCTGGGGGCCACCACCGGGGACGATGCTTTGGGAGGCGGGCAGATCATGGGCTCGAACTGGTTTGCGCCATCTTTAACTGCGCGCATGGAAGCGGGTTCCGCTGACTGGCCAATCGAGGAAATCGCGCAGTTGCTCACTACGGGTATTTCCCCGCGGGCGACCATGTCCGGTCCCATGGCCGATGTGGTCAGACATGGCCTCCAGTACCTGACCAGGGAGGATGGGCGTGCAATGGCTGTCTATCTGAAATCATTGCCCGAGAGTGCGCCACGTGCCCAACCCGGCTCCCCCCCACTCACCGAACAGGTGCAGCAATGGTTTCAGCGAGGGGCCAAAATCTACGAAAAGCATTGTCAGGACTGTCACGGAGCTTCCGGCCAGGGTGCCCCCGGTATTTATCCGCCCCTTGCAGGCAATCGAGGCGTCACCATGACACCCCCCATTAATGCGATTCGCAGCGTCCTCAACGGAGGTTATCCGCCATCCACCATGAATAATCCGCGCCCTTATGGCATGCCGCCGTTTGCACAGGCGCTGCGCGACGATGAGGTTGCGTTGGTCTTGTCGTATATACGGAACGCATGGGGTAACCGCGCGAGTCTGGTCACAAAGGCTCAGGTCGACAGGAGCCGGGAAGGTATCCACTGAGACGACAGATTGCTGGGCGTCGCGAGGAATTCGCTCGAAACAGATACTCGCGCAAAGTCAATATTGGAGCAAGGGCTCGTCCGCGGGGTCTACGATCGGATCACCGGGAGACGGATCAGGATCGAAGGGTCGTGGATCTACAGGTTTATCCGGATCGAATGGTTGAGGATCTTTTCTGGGTTTATCCGGATCAACGGGGCGAGAAGGATCTTCTGCAGGCTTGTCAGGTGGGCATTGGGCCAAGTGGTCTGGCGAGGTTCGAAAATATTTTGTCATGGGCGGGTGCTATTATTGGAACGATCAATAGCCAAACACGTTACCCCGCCGGCTGACGGGGCTTCGCATTAACAAGAATCCAGTTAGCGTTTCAATTGACCGCGTATTTCACCGGCTTTATTGGCGTCGCTATGAACGTTAATGTAAAGACCCCCGGCCTTGAAAGCATCGTATTGTGCATCGGTCAATTTTGCACCAGGCGGGACGGACCATTCATTGTCGCCAGTCTTCTTGAGTGTGATGATATCCGAGCCAGTCTTGCCAGCGGCTCCTTCGTGAATATGCGCACCGGTTGCCTTGATATCGGAAATGGTAATTTTGCCTTTGACAGACTTGTCATCCTCAACTGTTATCGTGCCGCTGCCGCTTGCGGAAGTCTGGACAGGGGGGATTTCCTGATCGCCGCTCAGATTAACCTTGATTTCACCCGCTGTCGCTATTCCCGTGCCTCCTGCAAGGGTGCCGGCGATCAACGCGACAGCAACCAGGGTAAATTTCGATTTGCGAAGAATTTTATGCATTTGTGCGTCTCCTCAGATTGATAAATTATAATTACAGTGAGTTGTTAATAGGTTATGCGCTCATTCCTTTCTCATGCCTGTCACTGATCAATAATTTTATTTCACTCTTAAGGATGAGTCCGTACGGTAGCGTACGTAAGTTAACGATTCTCATTTCTTAAACTTTCATCGGCATTGAAATGCCGCGGACTTGGCGGATTGCGGTTTGTCCCTGAAAAGAGGGGAAGAGGGCGATTTCGTAACGTAAGCGCGACGATATCGCTACCCCCTATTTGACAGGTTGGGCAGCTAATTTATTTAACCGGGATGGGTGTCGCGTGCATCACGGGAACGGCGGTGACGCTATTTTGCGGGCTTCCGTCTATCAGTTTGTCGGAATAGGTCAGATAGATAAGAGTGTTGCGCTTGGAGTCAACCATGCGGACAATGTGCAGGCGCTTGAATAAAATGGACATGCGTTCAGTGAACACGTCCTCCTGACGGGGAAGCTTCTCCGTAAAATGAAGCGTCTCTGTCACCTGACGGCAGGCTATGGAGGCTTCCGCCCGATCTTCCGCCAAACCTACGGTACCTTTTACTCCGCCTGTCCTGGCGCGGGACACATAGCAGGTTATTCCGCGGACCTTGGGATCGTCATATGCCTCGATGACTACCCGGTCATCCTTGCCTAGCCAACGGAAGGCGGTGTCCACTTCGCCGACAAGTTCCGCTTGCACCGGTGTGGAAAGCGGCATGCAGAACAATATCGGGATTATCGCCTTGAGTGCGGATTGGATTCGTGCCATTTAATGCTCCTTTTTCGGTTATTTTTCATTATGAGATAGAGCGACAGGATCGGATCTATTTTTGGCGCCATATCATTTCTTTGACTGGTTATTTAAATAGTGGTGGTGATAACGCCCGGTGTGGAAGACGTAGCGGGTAAAGTGGAAATATAGTGAATTGCGGTGGCGCTGGGGAGAAAACAATAGGCCGCGCCACGGCAGATAACGAAACTCGAAAGGCCGGCAAGTTCGACGGGGCGCTTCTGACCCTCGATGGGGATCAGAAAAGTCGCGCCTGGCCGTGAATTATCTCCGATGATCGGATCTCGGGTATCACGCAGACCGGGTGCGAGGTTCCCCCTGTTGCCCCAGTCGGACATCAGGAATTCGAACTGATCCTTGAGACTTACGCCGATAAACAGGCCAAGAAGCCCCCGTTCGATACCATCGTCAGGGTTGGCGGGATCGTAGGGCGGACCGTAGGGCAGGCCGCGGCGGATAATTCGGTGCTTGAGGCCACTGTTTCCCGCCACCCTCGAATTGCGTGGATTCATGCGGCGAATATGCGACCCCAGTGGGCAACGGTAGCCGCGGCGATCATCGAAGGCATCGGGCGCGCTATCACTTGGCACATAGTCGAAGCTGTTGCGTTGCTCCAGAAGGATGCATTCGTCCGCGGAATCCGGTGAAAGAGAAAGTGGCACGCCATTACGCCAGCGGCCACAGAGTTTGGCAGCTATCAATTCCCGATCAAGCCCTGTTTGGCGGGCTGCTTCTGTCAAAAAGCGCTCGAAGCCATGACAGTCCTGCGCCAGAATGCGAAACGCTACGAAGCTGCCATTCCGGCCCAGTTCCGCAGGTGTCGGCACCGGATAGGTGAAGTCCGAGTACTGGCTGGGGTATCCGAGCAGGAATTCTCCGGCCGGAGCTTTCGGCAGTACGTCCGGCATGAGTGGTGGAAGGCCGCCATCGATGGTGGGCTGGGCAAAGCCATCCCGGTAGCCGAAGTGCGCCGCATTTCCGGACAGGCTTCGGCCTTCGTGTACAGAGAGTTCGGCCATCGCATCATGACTGGAATAACCTGTGCGAAGCTGGTCGGTAATTTCTTCCAGAATGTCTTCTGTTTCGGCGAAGAGAAAGAGCAGGATATGCAGGTCGGCACTGGCGAGCTGGCCCTTCCAATGATCAGGGCTGCTTTCACCGGTATCGCTCACCCGATCGGCACGGGCGGGCGCCCCGGCCGCGAATTCTTCCGGGAACGAGGCAAGTGAGGAAGCGGGAAGCTCAAGCGCAGCCAGGCCCGTGTAGGTGAGTCCAACATTCAGACAGTATTGTGGTTTAACCGTCCAATCGGTGGCGGTAGCGAGCTGGGGTTCACTCTCGCCATTCACCAATTTGCCGAGAAACCGTCTGGCAGCCTCCACTTGCGTAATCTTCAAGGCGAATACGCGCAGAACCGGCATCGCGTACGTGCGAAGGATGAAACCCTGGATGTCCGCATGCGGCAAGTCACTCATGGGATTAATCCCGGATTCGGTCAAATCTCACCGAGGGCCGCCTGGATATCCAGCACCGTGGCTTGGGGATAAGCGCTGTAGAAGGGTTCAATGCTCCCCAGGTTGTTGGCCTTGATGTAGTCCCCGAAGGCGTCGCGATTTTGTTGAACAGGCAATGGCGGCGCGCCCTCCATGTGCTGGAGTAGCGCGTTGAAAACATCGCCGATCTCGTCGATGAATTCATTGAGGTAGTCTTCGAACGACCCGTCATATGTCGTGATGATGGCGAGCTTGGTATTATTTTCGAGAAATACAAAACGTGCGAAATGCACGATCCTGAGCTTGTCGAGGGCAATCCAGATGGGATTTTTTTCCGGCGGAGCGGCTTGAATTTCGAGTATGCGCGCATTGAGCGCCTGGAAGTGCTCGGGTGAGCGGATGGTCATGATCAAGGTGAGCGGACTTTGAACCATTTTTCGGATAGGAGTGACGGTATCGGTCTGACGGGCAGAGTCAGTATCCCGGTGAAATAGTCCCATGGGATTTTTCTCCTGAAGAGGGAAAAATACTTCCTGATTGATTAATTCGTTTAAGCGATTATCGATCAAATTGCCGGGTTACGCCACGCTAATCCGACCTATGTATAGTCACGGGATTTTTCAGGGAGTGCTTTGAGGGCACCTGGTCCAAGGGGTGCTCAGCGGGTGGCTCAAGGAGTGTCTCATCGAATGGCTCATCGCGCGATATGAATGGCTCGATTCTGTCATCGATGTTATCGGATACTGTGCTGTTATCCGTACTTTCATGCAAATGGTAGGCCTGGATCAGCAGCGAAATACCGATCCAGCCCGCAATCAGCACAAAAGGGACCGTCACCAGCAATGGTTCCAGCGACGCAAGCGCAGCCACGCTTAATAAAATGATGCCGCCGGACATCATGATTTTCGCCTCGGCCGCGCCGAGGACAAGCCGGCTGGTGAGGGCGGCTCCGACGGTATTGCTGACGCGGATGGCGCCTGCTGTCAGCTGGCTCGCGCTGCCGCCCCTGCGTCTCCCCAGGCCGCCGCTCAAGACTGGAGCGGGGGCGGTTGATTCAGTCATCGCCACCGGCCGGACACGGTTCTTTCTGCCGAGTACGATCTCCGTCGCGTTGTTCAGATCCCGTAAATACATTTGTTCCATTTCGTGCGCGAACCCCGGGTCTTCCACCGCTACGTCCAATTCCCAATTACCGAGCCAGCTCGCGATGTTAAGATTGCTTGATCCTACGCGTGCCCAGCGGCCATCGGCCACGGCTGTTTTGGCATGCAGCATCGATCCATTCCATTCGAATACACGCACACCGGCTTCCAGCAACGGACGGTAACCGGCACGCGAGATCGGCCGCAGGAATCTCAAATCGCCGTTCGACCCCGGAATCAGTAACCGGACATCCACGCCATCCATTGCCGCGCCTCTCAGCGCTTGTACATAGCTGGTGGTGCCGACGAAATAGGCATCGGTAAGCCAGAGCGTTTTTTGTGCCAGAACCGTGATCAATTGCTCGAGGCGGTATAATCCCGCCGTTGCCGTGATACTGGCCAGCACCCTTAAATCCACCATACCCGTCGCGGGAATCGAGTCCCGGTCCGGTAGTTCGTCCGCCGGCAATTCGGGTCCGGTTTCGGCCCAGGCGCGGAAAAATGCCTGTACCACATCGGCTACGACCGGGCCGCTGACTTCGACACCCGTGTCCCGCCAGGGCGGTACCTTACGTTCCGGATAGCCCACCCACATTTGACCCACACATAATCCGCTGATAAATGCGACGCGATGATCCACGCAAAGGGATTTCCGGTGGAGCCGGCTTACCCAGCCCAGTGGACTATCCAGGCGTGGCGGGTTAAAGCATCGGACTTCCACTCCTCCATCGCTCAGGCGCCGCCAGAAGCCGCCGGATGCTTCCGGAAATGATCCCATCCAGTCGTAAAGTACTCTTACCCTGATACCTTCTCTCGCCTTGGCAATAAACGCGTCGGCAAACTGCCGGCCGATTTTATCGTCGTGGATAATATAGTTCTCGAAATAGATGGTTCTTTCGGCTGAGTTAATCGCATCAAGCCATGCAGGATAGTTTTCATCCCCATCCCTGAGAAGCCGGATGCTGTTTCCATGTACGAGCGGAGCCCCGGCCGCGCGCGAGAAGGCTTGCGCGGCCAGAATGCGGGTTGCGGACATCGCCTCGCGGGGATGTTCCTTAAGTTTTGTTTTAGCCATCTGTTATTGCTCCAGGCGTGTGTGATCCGCAGCACACGTGTTCCTGCTTTTCGAATGTCACAGGCACTTAGTCGATGACTTCCTCGCCGAATTTGGAGTCGACATAGCAGCGCATGGCGGCAATCAGGGGGGTTAATCCTTTTTGCCGATGCCTGCCGGATCTCATGTAAGCCGTGCAGTGCTCCGAACCCGGCTCCAGGCTATGATTGAGGTTTATTCCCTCCTTTTCTATGATCGGTCCGCCTTGAGACCAGTCAACCGAGGGCTCCCAGCGGACATGATCAATGAGGCAATGCGAATCGATTACGTGCACATCCGCTACATCGTTTGCCTTTGCCACCCAATAGTCGAGCAGTTCATCTTTAAGCTCGGATACTTTCATGGTTGCGCTCCGTATGGAAATTCTTGAAATTATTAAACGGGATTAATTTTTTCAGACGGGATTTGCTTTTCAATAGAATTACAATTGTCTCACTTCCAGCGCATTGCATTGCGCGACATTTCCGCTTTGAAGGCCACGCTTGAACCAGTCCACGCGCTGGTTACCTGTACCATGGGTAAAGCTTTCAGGCACTACGGTGCCTTGTGCCTTGCGTTGCAATGTGTCATCACCGATCTGTGCGGCGGCATTCAGTGCCTCTTCGATATCGCCTTGTTCCAGCCATCCCTTTGACTTCTGCGAATGATGTGCCCATACCCCCGCATAGCAGTCGGCCTGCAGTTCAACGCGAACCGACAATGAATTGGCCTGTTTCTCAGGCATGCGTCCGCGCATTTGGTTCACTTCCCTAGAAATGCCAAGAAGATTTTGAACGTGGTGCCCGACCTCATGCGCGATGACATAAGCCTGTGCGAAATCGCCGCCCGCTCCCAGTCGGTTCGCCAGCGTGTCAAAGAAATCAAGGTCGATATAGATTCTCTGATCCTCCGGACAATAGAACGGACCCATCGCTGCGCTTCCCTGCCCGCAGGAAGTCATTACGGCTCCACGAAACAGCACAAGCTTGGGTGCGCGATAGGTGCCGTTACTCTGTCGCATCACGCTTGTCCAGACGTCCTCGGTATCCGCCAGCACGGTTGAAACAAAGGCTGCGGGCGTGTCGCCGGGTGGAGGCGCGGGCGCGGGGCCCTGTTCCTGGATCATGCCGCTTCCACCAGACATGACGCTCAGCATGGTGATCGGATCAATGCCGAATATCCATCCCCCCAGCAATGCCACAACAATGGTGCCGATTCCAATGCGACGCCCACCCATGCCGAAACCCCCCATACCGGAGCCTCGGCGATCCTCGACATTGTCACTTTGACGGTGGCCTTCCCATTTCATATTTGATTCCTTAGATAATGTATGGGCAACTGACAGGATACAGGGACGGAGCTTCAAAAATTCAAGATTATACGAAAACTCATTCGCCACCCATTCGAGCCAAGTGCGCGAACAAAAATATTGACGCAACATGTACCAGTATGTAAAGCGCTATTTTTGAGCGCAATGAATTATCAAATTATCGTGATGAAACAAGATGAGGTGATCAGCGGCGGCGGCTCCGGAATTCAGATCTTCATGCCTTGAATAAATCTACCGGTTTGCCAGCAGAGCACGGGTGATTTCCATTGAGAACATGTTCAGAGCCTTCGAAAAGATTGCCCTGGATTTGCCTACGGGACTCGTCTTCAGGATTTACCATGCGCGATTATACGAATATACTTATTCGTCTCAAGCGCGATATCGGCACATCAATACACCCGTGATCGGGGTACAATTTTGCTAAATTTTTCAGGAGTCATCATGAAAACAGGGAAACTAATTCGCATGGGAATGCTTTTGCTCGTGATTCCGATGCTATCGGGCTGCTGGCTGCTCGCAGCGGGTGGGGCGGGCGCATATGGCGGATACAAAATGAAAGAGAAGGGCTATGAGGTGCAGAGTCCCGTCAAAAAGGAGGGTACCGATAGTAGTACGGAAAAGAAGGATTAGCCCGAATATTTCACCGGATCCCAGGATGATGGCATGGTGGTCTGCGAGCTGATTCGTGCATCCTGCGTCAAGCCCCTTAACGGGGCGTGCTGGCGCGAAGCCCGGTCGCAAAGATGCCCACATTACTTCTGACGGATCCAGCGCGACCATGGAGGCGTGATAACCAGGTAACTAGGGCCTGTTAACATTTATTTCGCACCCGCGTTGCTATACAAAAATGCGGAGGCAAGGCGCAAAGTGCAGGCCAGAGTGGGCCTATGGCCAAGCTTTGCAACGCGGCATCCGCGTTTTTTGTGTAGCAACCCGAAGGGACGGGACGGATTTCATCCGGCCCTTCGTTACTCGCCGCTTATGGAGGCCTGCTCCGCCACGCGGTTCATGCCTCGTGCTGGATGAAATCCGTCGCCGTCGCGGGTGCGAAATAAGTGTTAACAGGCCCTAGGGAGACGCGATTAGGATTTGTTTTTTACCTGCTGCTCCCATGCCGCAACCCATGCTTCAAACTCATCTGCCTCCATGGGGCGAGCATACAGATAGCCCTGGCCCTCCTTACATAGGACGCTCTGCAGAAATTCCGCCTGCGCTTCAGTCTCTACACCTTCGGCGATGATACGCAAGCCGAGACTGAGTCCCATCGCCACAATAGCAGTTGCGATGGCTGCAGCATCGATATTGCCTGGCAGGTCGCGCACGAAAGACTGATCGATCTTAAGGCGGTCAACCGTAAATTGCTGCAAATATGAGAGACTTGAGTAGCCGGTACCGAAATCGTCGATTGCCACCTTTACCCCCAAGGCATCCAGTTCCTGCAACTTCTGCTCCGTTGAGTCGATCCCCTGCATTACCACGCTTTCAGTGAGCTCAAGTTCCAAGCAGTCCGGAGATATGCCAGATACATTAATCGCGCGCTCCACAACCCTCACGAAGTCGTTTTGGCGAAACTGGATCGCCGAAACATTCACTGAGATGCTTGCATCAAGGAGGCCACGGTCACGCCACTGCTGCGCCTGCCGGCAAGCTTCAACCAGTATCCATTCGCCGATCACGAGGATCAGTCCGCTGTCTTCCGCGATAGGAATAAAGCGCGCCGGTGCGATCAATCCCTGCGTCGGGTGCCGCCAGCGCATTAGCACCTCCGCACCGATGACGCGGTTGGTTGCAAGTTCGATCTGCGGCTGATACACCGTAAAAATTTCGCCGCGCTGGGCGGCTCCACGCAGGTCGTGCTCAAGACTGAGCCGTTCGATTGCCCGCACTGTCATATCCTCGGAATAGAACTGGTACCGGTTCCGGCCTCCCTCCTTGGCGCTATACATTGAGGCATCGGCATTACGCAGCAGGACATTGGGCTGCGTCCCGTTATCCGGATAGATGCAGATCCCGACACTTGCGGTCACCTGCAGTTCATGTCCCTCGACTCCATATGGCTGCGATAGTCCTGTGATAAGCTTATCGGCAACACGCGCGGCATCCTCCGTCGTCCCGATTTGGCTCAAGAGAACAACGAACTCGTCGCCGCCCACGCGGCTTACAGTGTCAACACTGCGCACTGACATTTGCATGCGTTGCGCGGCCGCCTTCAACAATTGGTCACCGATATCATGTCCCAGCGAATCATTGATCGGCTTGAATCGATCAAGGTCGACGAACAATACAGCGAGACGAGTAGATTGCCGTTCGGCGTACTTAATCGCGACCCGCATGCGGTCTGCGAGTAGTGCGCGGTTGGGAAGCCCGGTGAGCGAATCGTAGTGAGCGAGATTCAGGATACGCCGTTCCGACGCCTTGCGTTCGGTAATATCGCGCGCAAGGACGATGAAACGTGAGTCGTGACCGGGATCAACATGCTTGCGGGAGACCGAAAGCTCAAACCACAGCTTGCCTTGGGCAAATTCCAATTCCAGTTGTTTGCCGGACGACAGGCCTTTTTCCTGGGCTTCCAGCAATGCCGATACAATAATATCCACTGCGGCGGAGGGAAGGATGTCAGAAATTTTTTTCCCGAGCAGATCTTCAACAGGCGCAGTCGGCAAATCGGTGCGTGCGGAATGGTAGTCGTGACAGCGTCCATTCAGATCGAGCTCGAACAGCAGGTCGGGGATCGCGTCCAGCGTGGCTTTAAGCTGGCTCTGTGCCGCCAGGGCTTCAGTCTTCCGATGCTCCTGTTCGGTGATGTCACGGATCATGGCGACGAAGTAATCCACCTTGCCATCATCCGTGCGCACGCATTTGACACTCATATTGGCAATGACAATCGAGCCATCCTTCCGGATGTAGCGCTTGTTCGTCGTATAACCTTCCGATTCCCCGTGTACAACTTTCTCAAATTCAACGATGTCTTTTTCGATATCGTCGGGGTGCGTCATCTCTACCCAGTTCTTGACGGCAAGTTCTTCGCGCGAATAACCGAGAATCTCGCATAACCGGTCGTTGAACCGCAGCCACCGCTTGCTATCGGGGGAGGTAATTGCCATACCAATGAATGGCAATTCATAAAAATACTTGAGCAGCTTGTCCTGCTCCGCGGTATGGACAAGCAGCGCCAATTGGTGAGCGCGCCGCTGCTGACGCCATAGTAGCCATACCGCTCCACTTACCGCGGCGATGGCTAGTAAAATGGCCATACTGACCCAGAATACCAGGGTCCAGAGATGCGCCAATACTTCACTGCGGTCAATTTTGGATAGCAGGTGCCAGCCGGTGCCTGTCATAGGCCGGAATGCGGCCAAAACGGGTTCCCCGCGATAGTCGATTCCGGAAGACGTGCCGGCGTGTTGCTCGCGCGCGGCAGTCGCCGCCGGCACGTCTTTGCTAGCAATAACTGACTGGTGGTCCCGATTGGCGGCCTGCTGGCCAGGATTTTTCAGGTGGCGCCAGCTATTAAGATAGGCAATCGTTTCACCTTGCTGACGTACCAGCAGGGTTTCCGCGCTGAGACTATTAACTGGCCATTTCCCAACAAGCGGTAGCAGGAATCGCCCGAGATTCGCGCGCAAAACCACGACAGCGATAGCCTGTTGGCTAATTGCCTGGGGAATCAGAGGCACTATGATATCCAGCCGGGCTATTCCGCGTTCATCCAGGAACAGGTCGCTGCTTTGTATCCGTTTGGTCTCCAACGCTGCCGGCAGCAATGCTTTGGTAATGGCCGGCAGCTCATATTTTTCTCCGGGTGTCAGCAAGAGTTGACCTTCCGTGTCCAGCAGCAGTACTGACTCGTAACTATAAGCTTTTTGAACAGCCTCCAATCGGTTGCGGATGAGCTGGTGTAGGTGTGTATCTATTTTCTTCTGCGTATTCGCAACCCGCTCGATGAGTGCCTGACTCACCGCTATTGCTTCCGCATCACGGTGCCGCTCCGTCAACCAAAGTTCGACCTGCTCCGCCTTGAGGTCAACGATCGTTTGTAGATCAGCGTAGGCTTTGCGTTCCATCTCCGGACCATATACCTTGATAATGCCGATGCTTACCAAGGGGGCCACGCTCGCCAGAGCAGCAAAAATGAACAGCAATCGATTCGACCAGAAGTAATCCGAATCAGAACTTGCTTCTAGACTAACAGCGTCTGTACGTTCCCGTCCCAGCTTGAGCAGGAGATAAAATAGGCCGCTGCTCATTACGACAAGCATCAGTTCTCTCGCTACGTAGGCGCGACCCCGCAGAATCGGATCGTCAACGGTAAGCGAAATCAAATAACCTGCGACCACCAGCCAAAGTATGGAAAGGGCGGCATAGAGCAAAATGATCAGCCATGGAGGGCGACGCATTATTTAACGGTTGTGGAATGAGAAAGCATCATTAGGTTTCAAAATGAAGCCAGGTAATTTCCGATGATAAGAATTTTTTGGATATTGAACGATTAATATTCGAATTTGATTATTTATCTGCTCAAGCCGGCGAAACCCGGCACAGGCCGGCCAAAAACGATGTTTGAGTTATTATGCGGCTGCATTTTATACTTTATAGCCTCTTGTGGAGGATGGCGATGAAGAACAGAATATCCTGATTCGGGAGTTGTAACGAACCCACCCAAAAGTTGAAGACCCAATGGTAAAAAATATCGTTATGAATCGTAGCGCCAAACTGATAAATGAACGGTCAGCCGCCGAATTCAAGATTATTGTAGCCAGCCGGATTATTGTCCTTGCATGTATTCTGTCCATTCTGCAAATTTCGCCCGCCGGGGCATTTGTTGTGGATTCCTGCCGAAAAATTCTCGCGGAGGGATTTTACAATGACTATGCCCGGAGTAACGCTCGATTTAGAGATCAAGCGATGTATGCGGAGCTGTGTTCATCAAAGTTTCAGCAAGCCCGGCAAGCGGTAAACCGCGTACAGCAATCCGGTACCGACAACTCGGTTGGTTTTTCTTATGGACTTTTTAGCCAGAGTGAAAGCGGCGCACATTCAGGCAGGCATTCCTCCGATAGTTCATTGAACGAAGGTCGATTCAATCAATGGAAGAGCGCGTACTGCTCGAAGAATTCGTTGGCGGATTCATCCAGGGCGGCTGAGTTTTTGATGCAGAAGGCCGTTTCCCAGTCTGTGGCAAATGCATGGTCCGCATGCATGCGAAAGCGTGAAGGCCTTACATGCTGGGCCACGCCACAGAATAAAGAGATTATGCTGAATGTCAATTGGATAAGCACCGATTCTTTACAACCCCACGTGCAGCATTCCTTCCTGACAAGAGGTGCGGTTTCGAAGTTTGAGGGTGCTGATACCCACAGAATTTTACCGGTTGGCTACAAATTAAACACGGAGACATTGCGGATTCCTATCGCCAGGGAGACGGATAACGCAGTTGTTGCCACGATCCGGGCGATCCACGAAGGGGTGGAACATAGCTGTAACGTCTTTATCCCGGGTGAGCGCGACTTTGCGCTGACAACGCCTTTCGTGGCAAGGTAGACTCTGGGGTTTGGCCGCAATAACCGGAGTTAAGGGGCTTGAGTGCTGCAGAGTTTGTTTTTCCTCGCAGCAAGCATCCGAGGCCGGGATGCGGCGGTCAGTCCCGTGCATCATAGGGGGGCAGGGTTGTCAGGCGAGGGTCTTCAATTGGGCCGCCCACAGTGAAGTGATACAAGCTCTGCCAGGAGTGGTTTTTGATTCCAAGCAGCGCGTGCATTTCATCATCGAAAAAACAACCAATACCGGTAGCGCGTATGCCGGCCGCTTCGGCTTCGAGATATAGCACTTGACCGAGTATTCCGCACTCCCAGAAAAAGTGACGGTAGCGCCATGGTTCATTTGCGGCGATTGAGACCGGTGCAAGCATTCCCAGCGCAAAGCAGGAGTCGGCGGCAATGTGCTGGTGACAGCAGATCAACTTTGCCACGTCGCGCAGATCATGAGCGAGCAGCAGATATAATGACAGATGGTCCGGGCCGGTCTTCTGCCACAGCCAGTCGGCACGCATGGCTCGCTTCATGTCCTGTAGAATCGCCGGATCCCGCAGGAATATATATAGTCCCGGTTTGAGGCCAGCCACCCGGTGTATCAAAAAGACAGGATGCACCATGACCTGGGATGAGGCCAGCGAATTCCATGGTGGTGCGGAGCGGCTTGCCATCAGACACTCCAGCATATCAAAAAAAACCGACGCGGGAATGTGCGTAGTGCTGTCGAAGGATGTCGCGCTACGGCGTTGCCGCGCAATCCGGGAAAAGCTCAGGTCAGCGGCAGGATCGGTTTTGCAGGCAGGGTAGAGCTGGACAGGTCCATGCGACTCATGCACATAGGAAGTATGAGGCTTATGGGTTACATGATGAATCGAATCGATATCCGGCCATGGCACATGGGCTCCGCTCAAAAGATTTGCGCGTCCATACCACTCGGCGCGATCCTGGCTTTTCGGCAGGGCTTGCAGTAGATGCCCTAGATCAGGCTGCATATCGGCATCACCGACCCAGAGCAGAACATCGGCTGCTTCCTGTTCAGCAGATGCGGCGGCAGACCTGATATCCTTGTGGTGGTGCAGTCCCAGCAAAGTGGCTACCTCATCGTCCGCCGCTGAAAAAACCAGCCGGGTTTGCCATCCAAGGGCCGCCGCTGCGTAGCTCACCGCGGCAATGGCATGACCGCAGTCATGCTGGCAGTACCGCCAGGCACGCATGCCATATTTCCATGCTTCACGCCAGTGAATTGAGGTCAGGCCAATCAGGATGCCACGACCCGCAAACACCTCACCCCATCGCGGATCAGTGACCACGGTACGTTGTTCAAGCATGTGATCGCGGCTCAAATAGTGATAGACACCTGCCAGCAAACCTACCAGGGACGGGCATAGCATATAGCCTTCCGTAGGATGCAGGTTTCCGCTCGAGGGGTTGCAACGCAGCGCCCATCTGTTGCCGTCCTGCAGCTTCCATGCCGAGAGACCTAGCGAGAGTTCGAAAAGAATTGCAAGGTTGTTTACATTAAAAGCGCTTGGTGGGGGAAGTTGGCCGCGGCGTATGTCGTTGTATCGTGTGCCGAGGGTATCCGCCGCCAAAGGAAGCTTAACCCGCGGCGCATCGCGGAATTCCCGGAATGGATTTGGCTGATTTGCCCAATCGAGCGCGCCGGGGCCGGGCGCGTATCGATAGAGATGGTGCTTGCTGCGTTCGTGGTATTCAAGCAATGCCTGCCATTGCTGGGTATCTGGGCCGGTCTCTGGGTTGGTCATGGATGCCTGGTTTTTATCAAATGCAAACCGCCATATCAAGTTTCTTTCGTATGAGATCACATTAGTAGAGAATAAGCTATTTGCCAGCGTGCTAACGATATCTCGGGATAGGGTAGCCTACGGTTTACTTACTGATTAACTCACTCATTATTATCTGATCATGTCCGGGAGTAGCCAGAACATTGATGTCGTTGTCGCGGGAGGCGGGCCGGCGGGTGGAATATGTGCGCTTACGCTTGCGCACGGCGGTGCGCGTGTAAGCCTGGTGCATTGGGATGGCTACAGCACAGGCGGTATTGAGCTCGTGTCCGGTCGTGCACGTCGTATGATTGAACGGTATTGCCCTGGTTTTTTCCGGCAGGATATCTTCGGAGCAGGGGGTGTGGAAGTCCATGAAACAATATCGCTGTGGGGCACGCCCGAACCGGTTACATTGAGCGCGATGTTTAATCCATGGGGCCCCGGTGTCGCGGTGGAGCGTACGCTTTTCGACCAGGCGTTGCGCGATCTGGCGGAGGCGGCGGGCGTGTCAGTAATTGGCGCCACCAAAGTCGCTGATATTGAACGCGGCAATGACCAATGGCAGCTCTCGCTACGTTCGGGGGAAGCTGAATGCGATCCGGTATGTGCCCGTTTTCTGGTTCTTGCGACAGGCCGCGCGGCGGCGCACTTTTTCGATCCGCCACCGCTGAGTGAATCATCACAGATTGCGCTGATGGCGCCATTAAGCCCGCTCTCCGGTGTGCCAGATCATGCACTCTACATCGAGGCCGGGGATAACGGCTGGTGGTATGCGTTGCCCACCGGGGATGGTGGTCATTTTGCCGGCTTTTGCACCAGTCGTGATGAGATCAAACGGCGGCGAGCCTCCTTGCGGGAATTTTTTCTTGGAGAGCTTCGCTGCACGCGCCTGCTTGCTCCCCTGCTCGGCGGCCCGGACGCCAAGCTTAACCTGCGCATAACCGGGCGCATGGCTGGCGCGCGGGCATTCAGCAAGGCGGCCGGGAATGACTGGATTGCTGTCGGCGACGCGGCTTATGCGCCTGATCCCCTCAGCGGCATGGGAATCGAGCTGGCGATCGAATCTGCGCAACTGGGCGCACGTGCACTGCTGGAGGCAATGCGGGAGACGGGAAAAGAGACAGCGAAGCACGACGTATTTGCGGAGTATGAAGACGCAATACGCGAGCGCGCCAGTCAACACGGTAAAGTGGCAGCTCGCCATTATGGAAGCCTTTAACCTAAATCCGGTAGTTGGAAGAAGATACTCTATCCGCCTTTTCAGCCGACTTTCACCGCCAGCATGGAAATTGAGCCTCCGTCGAATCCTTCCACCGGAAAACTTGTTTCTTCCCCTTTTTGCCGCTGCGCTAGAACGTAGAGCAGCGGCAAATAATGATCCGGCGTGGGAACGGACAGTTTTGCATCCTCCCCCAGTTTGTCATATTCGATAAGCGACTGGAAATCATCCGAGTTACTTGAGCTTAACGCCTTCCGTACTACATTTTCGAATCGAAGCGCCCAATCGTACGGTTTAACCTTGTGATTTCCCCATGAATAAGCGTGGAGATTATGCACGATATTTCCGCTGCCCAGAATAAGTACTCCCGCCTCGCGCAATGGTGCCAGGCGCCGGGCGATATCGTAATGCCAGATTGCTTCCTGTGTTTCATCGATACTCAGTTGAACGACTGGAATGTCGGCATTGGGGAAAATGTGCATGAGGACGGACCAGGTCCCATGATCCAGACCCCAGCCAGTATCCATCGTGGCCACGGCCGGCATGAGCAGGTCGGCCACTTCCGCGGCAAGCAGGGGGGAGCCTGGCGCGGGATACTGAGCCCGGTGAAGTTCTGGAGGAAATCCACCAAAGTCATGGATGGTCCGTGGTTTTGCCATTGCCGTGATGGCTGTTTGTCGCACATACCAGTGTGCCGATATGCAAAGGATCGCTTTGGGTCTGGGAAGCGAGGCACCCAAAGCCGACCATGCCGCGGTATAGGCGTTGTTGGAAAGCGCATTCATGGGATTGCCATGCCCCACGAAAATTGCGGGCATGATGGCGGATAGGGACGGATAGCGGCTCATTAGCCTTCCAAGATTATGATACCAAATGACCCCGAATTCGGTAGTTGGACGAGGTGAAGTGCGCGGTTTTTGAGGGTACAGGGTACTGCGTTGCGAACAACGCGGGCATGCGCCGCAAAAAGCAGATATCCGCCGCTAGTGGGCTCACTCAAAAGGTAAGAGTCGCATGGCACACACATTCTCTACCATTCATAGTGCTAGACCGACAAATGAGCGGTCAACGGCAGGGCTTACAATGGATTAAGGAATTATAAACAGCCTTCTGATAGAAGCATAACGATTGTCATACGATGATGCAAGATTCGTGCAAGGTGCAGTCAGGCGATTTTCTTCAACAATATCACCGAGTCGTTTTTTTTCTTTCCTGTAATTTCTTCAATATTCGTTCCGGATTTCCGGCCATTTGCTTGATAATGGCTAAGCATTTTCTGCCTGAAAGCCGCTGACCTGCAGTCGAACGGGACCACAGTGACGCAAGGTGTTTCTTGATCGGGATTTACTTTCATTCTCTTGATCCTTAATTAAACGCAAACGAGCAGAAAAGGGCAATTATGGTGCGCGATTCCGTAGCGATTTCACCAGAGAAGAGTTGGCGGACTGGCGGATATAAACTATTCAAACGCAAAAAATCTCCTGGTACTGTGCGCACGAGGCGGTTGATGGTGGCTTTTCGGAAGGTGGTCAAATAACGCTCCAAAGGACCTATTCAGAAATGTATTCACCTACCTTAAGGGGCGGGGTCTTACGGTGGCTACCTTAAAGCAAAACCTTTACAGGAATATGAAAAATCAGTTTATTTTCAAATCGTATGTACATTGTCGCTGGATCTGCCGTTATTGTTTGTGTGGCACCGCACAGAAGTTTTTCTTGGTGTGGCATTTCATTGCCGTGATCCACTCAAGCTGTAAAGCGTGATTACGAAGCTGGGATTTCCCGCCGGACGTAGTGGACAAAGAGTGCTGAAGTTATGCATTGTATAAAAATACAGAACCTCCATGCCAGGCCACCTGTTGCAAATAGATTAGCTTATCATTATTGATGATTGAGTTATCGAATTATTCCTGGATATCAAGTACGTATGTTTGAGCGGGCTATGAAAAACAGAGGCGATACGCACACACCTCAGGGTCTCTATTCGTTTGCAAGCACGAATGGAAAGCCCTGGTATCGATCGCGCAGATTCGGCATTTTCAGTGTTGTCTTTTTAATCAGTGCCACTATCGGCCTGGTTTATGACTATAGCCGTCCCGCCATTTACCGCAGCAGCGCGACGCTGCTAACCTCGGCTATGACCGCAATTGACCGGGAAAGCGGCGATCCGGATATTCAGCATGTTGCTATTCAAAGGCAAGTCTTACTGGGGCATGAACTGATCGCGGAAACCTTGTCGCGGCTTAAAGCAGCCAATAAATCTCTGCTTCACCTTACGACATCCGATATACAGACGCTACTTCATGTCGAACCCGTCTCCGAAACCAATCTCGTTGAAATACAGGCGGAAGATTCCGATTCAAAATTCTTGCCGATCCTCATCAACACTTGGATAGATGTATATCTTGATGCACGAAATGAGGAAGTCAAACGACTGACAAGCGATACGACACGCATTCTTGAAGACGAATTGAAGGGCCTGTCTGATAAAGTTGATTTTGCCCGGACGGAACTGGAGGCTTTCAGAACTACTCATGATATTTCCTCGACCGGACGGGAGGAAAATGAAGCATTGGCTCGCCTTAAAGGCCTGACCGACTCGCTCAACAAGGCCAGCGAAGAGGAAGTCAAGGCCAGGGCAAATGTGGACGCTATAAAATCGGCCATTTCCCGGGGGAAGACTGTCGTCCCGAATGAGGAGAAGGGCAGTGTGACCGAGCTCCAATTGCGCTTGCAAAATTTACGCGAGAAGTTGGCGGATCTGGATAAGAGATATACCCGTGAGTATATCAATCTGCATCCCGAATTTAAATTTATTCCGGAGCAAATCGAGCAACTGGAAACGACAATCAAAAGTAAGCACCAGGAAGGCAGAGACGTGGTTCTGGCCGATGCGGAAGTGGTTTATGCCGCCGCACAACAGACTGCACGGGAAATTCGCAGTCAACTGAATGAACACAAGCATCAGGCATCGGCTTTCACCACGAAATTCGCAAAGCATGATGCATTGAAAACCGATCTGGAAAGTTTGGAAAAGCTCCACCGTGAAACACAGGAGCGACTGGTACAGGTCAGAACCGGGCAAAAAGAAAAATACCCGCAGGTAACTGTGATTAGCCGGGCATACGAATCCAGAAATCCGGTGAGGCCGGACTATGGCCGAGATGCCCTGATAGCGATAGCGGGTTCTTTTTTACTGAGTCTTTTTAGTGTCTGGGTTTTTGAGTATTTAACGCAGAAGAAGGAAGAACAACCATCGCCGATAGCGGTTTTTGGAATACATAGCTATTCTCCCCCTGGCCGGGAATTGGCTAATTACCCCCAGACCGAGTCTATCCCATTAGATCATAAAGCAAACAACGCCCTGATGAGTCCTTCATCCAGGGAACTTTCCAGTCATCAGCTCAGAGTTTTGCTCAATGCTTCAAATCTGAAGGCGAAGCAACTGATCAGTCTTTTACTCAGCGGGCTGAGCGTTGATGAAGCCGCTGCTTTGCAACCCGGTCAGATTGATCTGCAGGCGGCAACTATCTCGGTTATCGGAAAGACGCCAAGAGTCATTCCCATATGTGGGGCGCTTAAATCATTATTTGAGCAATCGGACGGTCAACCTGCGTGGAATTGGGATGATCCGGGATTGCGTATCGATCTCTCTGCCGCTTTGGTTTGCGCGGCGGTGGATTCAGGCCTGCCTGATTCCCAGGGAATTACCGCCGAAGCCATCCGGCATAGCTATATCGCTTATCTTGTCCGGCAGGGGTTGCGGCTGTCGGATCTTGAACAAATCACCGGTTACCTGGAGCCCTCTGTCATTTCAGGCTATACCGCCTATTCACCGCCACAACAAGGCCGTCATATCTACGAAATAGAACTCTTTCACCCAGCATTGATTACGAGTACTTAACGACGTTTCGATTTTACGGGGCTGAAGTGGCGGTGGTCTGGCTACCTGACTCCACCTGATGCAGTAGCAAAGCCCGTTCCGGCTCCGGTAAATGACTTATTTCTTTTACCATCTCATAAAACTGGCCCATGTTCCCATTCTGCTGCACCAGAAGCGCCTGGAATGCAGGCACCAGGCGCGTATAGGTTGAGATCGATGCGAGATACGCATTGTTGAGATGTTGCGCCAGCCATCGGCCATAGTTGCTGGATACGGTTTTAGTGGCCTGCAACCCGGAGAGCTTTTCGCGTAGCTCGGCATAAATGCCTGCCTTGGCTATGCGTTTCTCCGCCGTACTCATGTCTGAGGCAAAAAGTGCTTCCAGTCTTTTGCGATAGTCCAGCATTATTTCGGCAGAAGCGGCCTTCCTTTTTTGTGTCGCCTCAAATGCCGCTCGCTGTTCACTTGTCCCGTTATCGCTCAGCCAGCGGCCTATGCCTTCCAGTTCGACCGCGGTTGCAAAGGATTCATTAAAAGTACTGTCATCGCGCACATACACCACCTGATGTGCAAGCTCGTGGAATATCAGCTGGGCGAGTTCAGTATCGGAGTAGCCCAGGAAGGTATTGAGTATAGGTTCTTTGAACCAGCCTAGCGTGGAGTAGGCACGGACTCCGCCGACCGTTACGTCATAGCCCTTTGTTCTGAGTCCTTCCGCAAAGCGTTCCGCTTCAATTTTTGAGAAAAAGCCGCGATAGCTAACACACCCTGCCGCCACGAAACACCATTTCTCAAGCTCCAGGGAAAGCTCCGGGGCAGCGGATACATTCCAGATTGCATAGGGGCGCCCAATGTCAGCGTAAGTCGTAAAACTCTGATTATCCGGGAGTTTGAGTTCACCGATTGCAAACTCGCGCAGCCTGACTACCGTGGTGAGGGAGCGTTTCAATGCCTCGTTAGTGCCGGGATCGGTGATAATCGCACTAATGGGCCGCGTGCGGTGCCGGATATCAAGATGACCATCCACCGCTTGCGCGTAATAGCCGAGATTGGCACAACCTCCCAGCACAACGGCAAGACCTACGGCAATATTAAGCGTTAACGCGCACGAAATTCTCAAAGCCATAATCCTAAGCCTGCCGGTTGAAAGTATTTACAACAAGCTCACCAAAAGAGAAGCTCAAGATTTATACGTCATGGCGTTATTTGGAAATTCGCTGAAGAATGGACGGAAAACAAAGGTCAATCAAAAGTTCAGAGTGACAATTCCGGTTTACGTAAAAAATGGCCGACTCGTAAAAATGAGCATGCCTGACGAACCAATGCGGCGGATAGAAGCATTCCCGAATGACTCACGTTGAGCACTATCTCGTCGCTTGTGCCCGGCATTTTCGTTTCTTCAACCGCCACCACACCGTCATTGGGATGCGGTAACCGGGATATCAACCTGCCGCCGCCGATACCCTTGCGGCCCGCGATCACTCCGAGTTCGCATTGGTCATTCCGCTCGGGAATCTCCTGGCTCAACCACTGCGGCATGCTGCGTCCGAGAATATATCGTCCCGGTGCGATTCGTGAAAGCTTCCTCGCCACGCGACTGCCGCTATAAGGACTCCCCGCCAGAATAACGCGGCCAACTCGTTGCTGAGGATATTCTGCAAGCATTTGCAGTACCAAAAGACCACCCAGGCTATGGCCGATAAAATGTACGCGCGGCGCGGCAATATTTGCAACAAAATTTGATAGCAATAACGCGTTTTGCGACAGCGAGTTGCGCATGGAAGGATAGGAAAAAAAGACAGGATGAAAGCCGCAGCGCTGTAGCCGCATTCCCATTAATCTCATCACCCAGCCATGCATCCACAGCCCATGCACGAGCACGACGGTGTCTTGATCGGCGGCTGCCTCTGTCAATTCTACTCCTCAGACTGATTTCAAGGTATTTTACTCAGCATGAGTGCAAATGAGAATAAAGAAAAACTCTGAATAGATCCTCGCGGGTTCGTTTTGGTCGCAATCTCAATGTTTTATTCAGAGGTTTACAAAAAAGATGGCGCATTCTTGTGGCTGTCCAGCATCCTTAGACTGACGCCTTGCTTTCTTCGATGAGCCGTCCAGCCCATTAATCCTATGCCTCCCAAGATCAACGTATATGTGGCGGGCTCAGGAACAACACTTGCGGGAGGAATGGCATCTATCGCACCGACAGTGGCGCCATAAAAATACTCATAATTAGGAATTGTGAAAAGGATGTCGGTATAAGTTCCGATAAACTTGAGCAGTCCATTACCCTCCCAGCCGGTAATGGAACTGCCGCTCTGGGTGAGTAAACCACCCCCCCAATTACCTGCCCCCTGGCTTACTATGCTGAATGTCGCATCGTTCAGAAAATTGAACGTGACGGGTAAGCCTGATTGTCCGACGCTAAAAAGGCTTATGATGGGATCAACCACCGCCTGAGAAAAATGAAAACCGTTTATTTCGTTTGTGCCACCGGTCATCAGGAGCGTTCCATTTGTTTCTGGAGTATTTGTCACCTCGGCACTGGTAAATGAGGTCGGAACATTATAGATATATGAACCATAATCTACTCCAAACGTATTTCCAGTGTAGGTGACATTGATGGTGTTCGATCCCTGGGTAAAGTTGCCGTTCGCTGATGATGTCCAGTGAGCCCAGCTGGCCGTATCCAAAGGTGTTGCTTGAGCAGGCGCAATAAACATGATGCCGATAATAGCCGCAAGTTTTCTTATCATTCTGGTTCTCCCGATAATTTCATACTTCAAATAAGGCATTGTTGTATAACGATATTATCAATTCCGTTTCCTTTGTCAGCAAATGCTTGGAGAACCGGTAAATGATGCGTTACTATGGCTTATCGGTATTTCTGTCACAATTGGACTGAAGTACATCAAGCCTCAGCTTTTTATTGGACTGAAGTACAGGATGGAGAACGGGCGCCGCTGGCTGTGGGAGTCGGCGCCGCATGATTGCGGGGAATCAGTGATGCGTTCTATTTCTGGGTAATAATAATGACGAAGGAATATAATCGGGTAAATTCATGCGTCGTCATACACGGAGGGATTAGGGGCCAGCAAAGGCCCGGCCGTAACAATACCTGCCATCTAAACTGACAATGTTTTGTTGCAGCAATTCTTTAGAGATCAGGCAAGTGTCACTGGTCCGTGATCATCGCAGTGCTCATCGTGCGGGTGATGGAGATGCCCATCGACCAGATAGTCGATATGATCGCCGTGCGGCACCGCTTCGTGGCCGCAACCGGGGCCATGTGTATGGGTCTGCGAATGGCCAGCACAAAGGTGTTCGGGCGTGCAATTTTCCGGATTGTCACTTGTTACTCCAATTACATGTTCATCAGTGTGATCCCCGTGCTGGTGATGCAAATGTCCGTCATGCAGATAATCGACATGATCATCATGCACGATACCCGTATGGCCGCACCGCGGCCCGTGTGGATGAGTATGATTTTCGTGCTGTGGCAGGTTACAATTAGTCATCTCGTTTTTCTCCTGAAAGATGTAGACCAAGTTGCGATAACATCAGACGGGCTACAAACTATAAAAAAATAACCCCGAATCATGTGCCGTAATAAATTTGACACATTTCCTTGCACGCATCCGCGATAGTCAAAGTTCAACTATCCAACCGGGTTGCGAGCGATTCATATGCTGGGCTCCGGCCTAAGCAATCTTGCAGATATGCCGAGTCGGTGCGGAGGGAAGCCGGATGAGGATGTGGATACTTCCCTTATACGGGTGTAGCTGAGTCCGACGATATTGACTATGAATTTCTGGAAATTGCCCGACCTTACCTGGAAGCTCGTTGGGGTTTATAGCGACTGGATCTAACCTCCTTGTAAGACAGGGGGCGGCGTTTAGCAAGGATCTGGATAGAAGCGACCCCTGGCCATTCAAGAATAGCCAAGAATAGTCATGTGACGCGAAATTTCCGGCTGATTCCAATAAGATCAGAGGAAATACTTCCTTACATCTTGGTACCGATATTGGCGGTGTAGGATTTATGGGGCGCTTTTCTTACGTCGCCATCGACTTACTATTAATGGGCATTTCCGCGCATTTTGCGCGGCCGGGTGTCGCGGATAATGAATCGTGCGGTTCCGGACTAGCCCTGGTTAAACTCGACCCTGCGGACCCTTGGTCTGATCGTAAACGTTTTTTTCTCCAGCTGATTCTTGTCTATATCACTCCAGCATTCCCGAGTCTTTGATTGAGAATGTCGAAACATTTTTTTCGTAAAGACTTCCGCGCCGTGATCAAGCAGAGCAGAAGAAGAGGTCGTGAGTGCGTCATCATGATACTTATTCACTTTTTTCCTCCTTTTAAAGCAAAAGAAAAAACTTACAAAGAATCCCGCTTTCCGTATGTAGCGAACTCCATCCAGAGGTTTGTAGAGAATAATCCGATTATAAAAAAGAACTGTGCGCTACCGAACTTAACAGGGTAATTTGGGGGATTGGGTCAATGTTCACAACGCATAATTATATTAGTCCATCAGACAATGGTGTTGGTTCCCCTGTCAGGGGGAAATCGATTAGCCTACCTCGCGGTTCATGGCATCGCAGATCGAGCTACGATCCTCACTTTTTTGTATGCCGTTTTCTTGGCAATGTGTTTCGCAAGAACAGGCCCTAAGGCAATCTCTAAGGCTGACTGGCTCATTCGCTTAATCCCATTGGTCAGTTAGGCGGAAAAATTTTAAGCTTTCGGCTGTTATTTTATTGTTCACAATTGCTGTGGATAAGTTTGTTGATAACCTATGAACACGGGGAGTAAGTTACCCTTCTGTAACAATATTTTCTTACCTGATCATTTTTTGAACTTCATAAATATTTCAATATAAACAGATACCTATGTGACAACCCAAGATCCATGCGGGTTTGACCAGTGCTATGGTGTGATTTTTGTTACGAATGTGGATTACTCCGGAATGTCAAGAGAAATCTTGTTTTTTTCAGTTAAATCCATATTGCGCGCCATGTAGGTTAATCGCAGCATATTGGGGGAAGTTAAGCTCTCTAGCCGCTCCTGAAAGGCCTTCACAACGCTTATAAATATTGAGTTGAGGGTATACAAAGAGGGCATGGAATGACCAGAATTAAGACTGTTAGCCCTGATTCCTGGTGAATTCCGATGAAGCTAGGGAGCAAGAATACAGCGGTTTTGGATGATTTGTTGGGGTACGACTGGAACAGATACTGGATCAGCGCCACATGCTGTACCAGGTGGCCGGGAAGATTCACTGCGCGGCGGTGGAAGAATGGTTCGCGGTGCTCTGATTCAGAGGAGAGCCATCCGGCGTCCTGATCCCTGTGAATCGCCGGTTTTCCTCATTGTCATTGGGTCTGTTACCGCGCCAACTCTTCCGGTATCTTGCATTTTCCGTAATGATCGACGGAAACACCAACGCGCGCGGCTTCGCATTCGTTTCCATAGGTCTCTCCGTCACAACCGCAAACGGGTTTGTATTCGTGAGTGCAAATCGTAGGGATAATTTTGCAAGTTCCTTGTGCCTCGGCAATCTTGCATTGCCCGGTACCAATTTTGCAATACTGTGCATCAGAGCATATCGCGCCCAACACGCCCCCACAATTGAATGGCTCGCTCGGTTCCATTTCCTTGCAGCGTCCAGTTAACTCCACATTGAGAAAGGTTCCTGCACGGGGATGGATGGAACGCAATTGCTTGATCAGATCGTTGAATTTCTCCGCTGTTGTATCGAAAGCCGCTTCCACGCATGCGGACAATCCGGCTTCCATTGAGGCAGGGCCTCCCACCCTGGGATAATATACATAGTATATATTGATAATATTAGCACCCACGGCCCTGCCGACTGTTTTCCGAACCAATTGCACGGCCGCGTTATCCACGCCGCCGTGGGTGCTGCCGACGGTGATATTAATGGCGCGGCTCTCATTACTGTTTTGCGCGGAAGCGGATGTATTGATGAGTAAAGCCAATCCCATCAGTAAAGCGTATATCAACATTTTTGTATGTTTTGCTTCCGCCATCATGCATTACCATGGTCTGTTCAGCCAATCGCTGCCGTAATGGTGTCTGAAACCGGCAGTGAATAGCCGGGTTTCAGTAATCGTGATCTAGTTTGGTCCGATAGGTCCTCCTTGCTCATACTTCGGATCCTTGATCGGCTTGCCTTCCTTATCCCGGGAGAATTCCGGCACATGGGGGTCTTTGCTTGGTGATGCGGGATCTTGGCCTCGCTCCACCCGTTTCTTTTGGTCGACATACCCGGTATCCATACCCTCTTTAGAACTGGCGGGACCACTTTTTGCGGCTGAGCCGCTCTGCCCTGTGGAGCCGCTCTGCTCCGATGTGCCGTACTGCGCATGTGCCACGCCAGCCGTGCCGATGCTAAGGGTAGCGCCCAGCGCCAATGCAAGTGCCAGCGAACGATTTGCCGATATAGAAAAATGTTTCATGGCTATTCCTTATATTTATCCAGCGATATTGCTGTGTTGAAAAGATTACGCAGTGTTTTCCAACTCTTCAGTTCGGTAGCACACTGAGCATGCCCAAAACGATATTTCGGCGAAAACGTCGTCGTGGGAAAGTCTTCGTGAAGCATGGATACTCTGTTAACCATTCTGCCATTGAGCTGCCGCTATCTCCTGGATGCAGCTATTGACACCGTTGCCGATGACAATTGATTGATGATCATGGCCGCACTAACTTTTCTTGCGCTCCGGATGCAATCGCAGCTTTGCAAGATAGAACCGTCTGGAGATAACAGATCGAGCGGGGCGGCGGAGAGATTTTGCTTCCTGCGCCCCGTAGCGGGTAGTACCAGTTAGACTAATAATGGCCTTTGAGCCTGGGACCTGTACCGTCCGTTCCCGCGCTGTCGTCCTTATTATCGTCATATCTTTCAGTACCATCGGTGCTATACCTGGAATTATCCGTGGAGCGCCGATCAGTCCCATAACCGCTCTTTTGATCGTCACGTTTTGTGCCGTAGCCTGAATCCCCGCCAGAGGTACCTGATGACGGGGAATCATAGGGCTTCTGTGTCGTACCGCCTTGATCATAACCCTGCGCTTGCACGATCCCGGCTGTGGCAAAAATCAATGCACCGGTCAATACCAATGATTTTGCTGATAAAATTGAAGAGAATTTCATGATTATCCTTTTTTTAATCCAGCGACATCGCTGTGACAGCGATAATACGGTAGTGCTTCTGTCTGTTCAGTGCGCTAGCACACGGATGGGATGAGCGGCCGGAACTCATCATCATAGGGATTCGGATTGTTTCCGGTTGGCCACGGATTCAATGCGTAGAAATCAATTACGGAATAAAATTAATTTGTCAGCCGGCTCGACGCTTAATATTCTGAAATACTGCGTTTTGACTTTGCTCATGGGTATCAACATGACTGCAGTTTATGCATTTACCATTGAAACCAAAGGCGGCCCCAAGATCAAATCCAACGATGGTAATTTTGAAATGGTCTTTGGTGCCCGCGCCCATCTCGACGTGCATTCATTCAATGATGACAAGGCAAACCCTGGCTACCCTCCTTTCGGTAGCCAAGTACCCGACAGCCATCCGGACGGCGGTTTCAACTTCCGCCGCGGCTATACCGATGTGACGGTCAGATACTATGACCTGAGTTTTAAATTCCAGAACGATTTCGCTGCCGGTACTTTTCCTGGCAGTCTCCGTGAAGCTTGGGTTGGGGCCAAGCTCGGTCCAGGTCAGCTCACAATCGGCCAGTTCAAGCCTTATCGCGGCATGGAGGAACTGGCAAGCTCAAATGAGATTACCATGATGGAGCGTCCTTCCACCACATCGACCGGTATCTATACCGGGAGGCAGTGGATGATGGGCGTGGGTTACAAGGGCCTCTATGCAAATAAATTTGGCTATGGTGTGGATATCATGAGCCTGGCGCATACCGGTATGCCGATTGCAGGGTCAAGCTATGGTGGCCGCCTCTTTTGGGTACCTTTTGCAGAGGAGGGCAATACTCTCCACTTTGGGTTCTCTTACAGCGTGGATGATGCGAGCTCCGAGTCGCTTGCCGCGAAGGTCGTCGATGTTTATGGCGGACGCCGCGGAATCAGTAAATCCTTGGGTATCGCAGGCGCCGGTATAGGCTCATCAGGCGATAACAAGCAATTCACTTTCGAAGCGGAAGCGGCATACTCCCTCGGACCGGTGACCCTGCAAGGAGAATACGCGAATTCAAGGCTTGACAACACGCATGTAGTAGGCGGGGCGCAGAAGGATTCCACGGTACAGGCATACTATGTGCAAGCCAGCTGGTTTGTGACCGGCGAAAGATCGATTTACAGGAAAGAGCGGGGGGCCTTTGGCAAGCCAAAACCGATCAGCAAGTGGGGCGCACTCGAACTTGCCATACGTTACGACCTGGCGGAGAATTTAAATCAGAGCCTGACCGCGGACCCTTGCCGCACCGGTACTTCAAAATGCCAGGTCCAGGTCATTACGCTGGGTACCAACTGGTATGTTCGGGAAGGCTTGCGCTTCATGCTGAATTACTATCTTACCGACGCTGTAATCGGCAATGCTGGTGCCGGCACTCCAGATCGGAAGGACACCCTCTCCGTAATTTCTTTCCGTACTCAGCTAAGCTTTTAAACGCTGGCAAGACTCATCCCGATTTTTCCAACAAATGCTGCATGGAGCGGCTTATTCAGGGATTCTTCAAGTTTGATGACTATCTCGGCCGGTGGAATCTTACGCCCGATGGTGATCCCATCATCACCCACAGTAGCCAGCTTCTGCCGGTACGCCAAGGCGCTACTCCAGCGATGCTCAAGATAGCGCTTGAAGCCGAGGAAAAATTCGGGGGTCTCCTGATGTCCTGGTGGGCTGGACGAGGCGCTGCCCGGGTGCTGGCTCATGAAGATGCGGCGCTGCTCATGGAACGTGCGGAGAACAATCTTTCACTTGCCGAGTTTGCGAGAAATGGCCGTGACGATGAAGCGAGCCGGATTATCTGTGCGGCGATAGCCGCTCTCCATCGGCGGATAGACCGGCCTCCTTTCGATCTTATCCCATTAACCCGATGGTTCGAGGATTTGGCACTCGCCGCAGCGCAGCATGGAGGCATACTGACCGTCTGCGCAGCCACCGCACGTGAATTATTGGAAACGCCACGGGAAGTTGTGGTGCTGCATGGCGACGTGCATCATGAAAATATTCTCGACTTCGGCTCACGAGGCTGGCTGGTGATTGACCCAAAACGCCTTATCGGGGAACGCGGTTTTGATTATGCAAATCTATTCTGCAACCCCGATGGGAGAACAGCAAGCGCTGCCGGACGGCTGACGCGACAAGTAGGAGTGGTGGCTGAAGCGGCAGGGTTGGAACGTAAGCGATTGCTGCAATGGATACTCGCCTGGGCAGGATTATCGGCGGCATGGTGGCTCCAGGATGGAGAGTCCCCCGCAAGCGAATTCAGGGTGGCGGAGCTGGCGGCCGCAGAGTTGGCCAAGAACTGATAGCCATCGTCCCGGTGGCGATTCATTCCAGAATCAGGCCTGCTCTGCCAATAACGTGTTACATCCGTTCGATATATTCACCGCTGTCAGTATTGATCTTGATCTTTTCGCCTTGCAGGACAAAGGCCGGCACCATGACAACGAGTCCCGTCTCCATTGTGGCAGGTTTGTAGGAACTGGTGGCTGTGGCGCCTTTAAGATTGGGTTCGGTATCGGTAATGGTCAGTACGACGCTGGCTGGAAGTTGTACTCCGATGGCACGTTCGTTGTGAAAATTGACTTGCACGTCGGTGTTCGGTAACAGGTATTCATATTGACTTTCGAGGAACTCCTGCGACAGGTTTAATTGTTCGTAGTTTTCCTTATCCATGAAGATATAATTATCACCTTCCTGGTAGAGATACGTCATGTCACGTGGCTCGACGAATGCACGTTCTACTTTGTCTTCGGTACGGATGCGCTGGTTGGTCTTGGTACCGGCCTCGATGTCTTTCATCTCTACCTGCATGAATGCTCCACCGCGGCCCCCGACATGGACGTGGTAACATTTCAGCACACGCCAGATGCGTTTATCCCATTCGATCAGGTTGCCGACACGGATTTCTGTTGCAAGCACTTTAGCCATTATTTTTCCAGTGAATCAAAGAGCGCGCATTTTACTATAAAAAGCCAATTGGGAAGTCTATGCAATCCACGTTTTTGGCAGATTGCCGTCAATGTCAGCGGTTGGCGAATTTTCTGGATGAAGTGAAAGTTTGCCATCCCGATTATCATGCGCGTCCCGTGCCAGCCTTTGGCGACATCGCGCCCAAGCTGCTTGTCATCGGTCTGGCGCCTGGCATGCATGGCGCAAACCGTACCGGCAGGCCTTTTACCGGTGATTTTGCGGGAATCCTGTTATATCGGACGTTACATAAATTTGGCTTTGCCAGCCACGAGGGGTCGGCTTCCGCAGATGACAATTTACAGCTTATGAATTGCCGTATCACCAATGCGGTGAAATGTTTGCCGCCGCAGAATAAGCCGGAGCCGGGCGAAATCCGTCAATGCAACCGGTATCTGGCAGCTGAGATTGCCGATTTCAGAAAAGACGGAGGTACTGCGTTACTTGCTCTCGGTGCTATCGCCCATCAGGCGGGATTGATGGCATTGGGGCTCAAGGTCAGGGATTATCCTTTCGGCCATGGCACCGTCCATGCGTTGCAAGGTGGCCTCATTGCCGATGATGCAGCACACAATGGCTCGAAATCCGGCGGCCTGACGCTGTATGACAGCTATCATTGCAGCCGCTACAATACTCAGACCCGGCGCCTGACTACTGAAATGTTCGAGCAGGTATTTGCAAAAATTTGCGCTGATTTGGCTATCGATATAGCAATTCAACTACCAGATTCAGATTAAACGGAGACTATTTATGCCCTATGTAAATATTCGTATTGCAGGCTCGCTCAGCCGCGAGCAGAAGAAAAAGATCGCGCAGGAGATTACGGAGACACTGGAGCGTATCGCCCATAAACCGAAATCCTATACTTATATCGCTTTCGATGAACTGCCCAATGAAAACTGGGCTATCGCAGGCAATTTGCTGGACGAGGAGGCCTGATCGCTTTGCTGGCAGAGTCTTCCTTCGATGCCAAGGCATTCTGCTCCAGTTTGCCCTCGCAGCCGGGCGTTTACCGCATGATGAATGCGGCGGGGCAAGCAATTTATGTCGGCAAAGCGATTGATCTAAAAAAACGCGTTTCCTCTTATTTTCAGAAAACCGGCTTGGGTCCCCGCACCCAATTGATGGTGTCGCAAATCTCGGGGATTGAAACCACTGTTACCCGCTCAGAGGCGGAGGCGTTGCTGCTTGAGAATAATTTAATCAAGACGCTGACGCCCAAATACAACATACTTTTTCGGGATGATAAATCATATCCCTATGTAGTATTGACCGGGCATCATTTTCCCCGGCTTGGATTCTATCGCGGGGGATTGGATAAAAAACATCATTATTTTGGCCCTTTCCCCAACGCGGGGATGGTGCGGGAGAGCATTCAGCTTCTGCAAAAGGTGTTTCGTATTCGCACCTGTGAAGATAGCGTCTTCAGCAATCGCACGCGACCCTGTCTGCTTTATCAAATCAAGCGTTGCAGCGCACCTTGCGTGAATCTGGTTACCGAGGAAGCTTATCGGGAAGATGCAAGAGATGCCGCGCTTTTCTTGCAGGGCAAGCAAACCGAAGTGCTGGAGAGCATTACGAAAAAGATGCAGGAAGCTGCCAATTCACAGGAATACGAGCAAGCTGCATTGTTTCGTGACCAGATTCAGTCACTGAGAAAAATCCGCGAAAAACAATTCGTGGACAGTGGCAGGGCGCTTGATGCCGACGTGGTTGCCTGTGTTACAGAGAATAACGGGAGCGGGCGAGTTTGTGTCAATCTTGCCATGATCAGGGGAGGACGGCACCTGGGGGATAAGAGTTTTTTTCCGCAAAATGCGGAAGGGTACGATCTACCCTCGGTAGTGGAAGCTTTTCTGGCCCAGCATTATCTCAATCGAAGTACACCACACCTCATTATCGTTGGTGAAAAAATTCAACGGGAAGTGCTGCAAACACTGCTCGCCGAACAATCCGGCCATAAGGTTGCCATTAATTCCAATCCCATCGGCGATCGGCGTATGTGGCTCGATATGGCGACAGAAAACGCACGTCTCGCGCTGGAACAGATGCTGAGCCGTCAGGCCAGCCAGGAGGAGCGTCTGCAGGCCTTGCAACAGGCCCTGGATATGCCGGGACTTGGCCGCATCGAATGTTTTGACGTCAGCCACACTCAAGGTGAAGCCACCATCGCATCCTGCGTGGTTTATGACAACTTCTCCATGCGCAGCAGCGAGTATCGACGCTACAATATCAATGGCATCACGCCGGGGGATGACTATGCCGCCATGCGCGACGTTCTGTCACGGCGCTATCATAAAATTACCGGAGGCGAGGGTAGGCTTCCCGATCTGATTCTGATTGACGGAGGCAAAGGGCAGGTAGGTGTGGCGCAGGAAGTGTTGGTTGAGCTTGGATTGAACGACGCGAACCTGCTAGGCGTGGCAAAAGGCGAAGAACGTAAACCTGGCCTGGAACAATTGATTTTCCCGGGGCTGCAAAAGCCGCTACAATTACCAAAGGATCATCCCGGGCTGCATCTGATCCAGCAGATTCGCGACGAGGCCCATCGCTTTGCGATTTATGGTCATCGCGCCAAACTTGGCAAATCGCGTACCAGTTCCAGCCTGGAACAGATTGAGGGTATCGGAGCCAAGCGTCGTCAAAGCCTGCTGGCACGGTTTGGTGGCTTGAAAGGGGTACTCACCGCCAGTATCGAAGAATTGCAGCAGGCCGAAGGAATCAGCCGTGCGCTGGCCGAGAAGGTTTACAAGGAATTGCATTGAATCGCAACCCGCTGGTTGCCTGCTCATCCCGTATTTGGGCGCTTTTTAGACTGCCCGTTCAATCTAAATCCGGTAGTTGTAGCGAATTTACTTCAAAACGTGAAGGTCAAGTGACAAAAAGAAATATTGCGAGTCATGATGCTGATCTGAAAATGAGTGGCCAACCGCCGAATTCAGGTTTAGTCTCTGTGGATTCAGTGGCATACCCTGACCTTTATGCCTTTTAACCTGCCAAATGTGCTTACCTGGATGCGCATCCTTGCGATTCCGCTGTTTGTGGGCATTTTCTATTTTCCACCCTCATGGTTATCTCAATCCGACCAGAACCTGATTGCTACCATTATCTTTACCGGCGCGGCCATCACCGACTGGCTGGATGGCTACCTTGCGAGAGTGCTTAATCAAACCTCGGCTTTCGGCGCGTTTCTTGATCCGGTGGCGGATAAGCTGATGGTGGCGGCGGCATTGATCGTGCTGGTCTATTTGAGCCGGCTTGATGCGCTTATTGCTTTCATTATCATTGGCCGCGAAATTACCATTTCAGCCCTGCGGGAATGGATGGCTCAAATCGGCAAAGGCAAAAGTATGGCGGTTTCTTTCCTGGGGAAATTAAAAACGGCGTCGCAAATGATCGCTATTCCGCTGTTGCTATATCACGACAAGATAAATGAAAGCTTCGACCCGCAGAGAATAGGGACGTGGCTGATCTATTTGGCTGCCATATTAACCCTGTGGTCGATGGGATACTATCTGAAGGTCGCGATTCCTCAGGCATTGAAACATGGCTGAAATCAGGTTTAGCGCCTGCGCTGACAAGTCCTTTCCTTGACAAAGAACCCAGCATCCTTATAATGCCAACATTATTTTTTGCGGGAATAGCTCAGTGGTAGAGCACAACCTTGCCAAGGTTGGGGTCGCGAGTTCGAGCCTCGTTTCCCGCTCCAGTTTGCAGGGAAAATGGATTCTTTCGCAAGAGGCCATGTATAAACAGACGTGAGCCTTTGTTGGAATCCGTTTTCCCTTTTTGATTTTCTATTGCATTGTCATGCAACCTATTCTGGTTGCGCAACAATGGCGGGGTGGCAGAGTGGTCATGCAGCGGCCTGCAAAGCCGTGGACGCCGGTTCGATTCCGACCCCCGCCTCCATTATTAATCAGTGACTTATAAGATTATTGGCAAATAATTTTTTTCGCCATTCTTACGGTTTTCCCGCTTGGCATAGCCAGACAGTAAAACTGGTGACACCTTTTCCCCAACCCTTGCACGGACGTATTCGGTAGTCATCGACTCGGTAGAGTGCCCCGGCAGCTTTCGGGCATTCGCCATGCTTTCCATATCCGAAGCGCTTTTTGCACGCAGGTCCCGAAACTGAAAGCGATTGAACTCTATGCCTGACTCTGCGGCGCGCTTCTCTGCCCGGTCGCGTGCCAGCTTGAATTGACTCCGGAAATAACCAGAGTGCTTGAGCTGCTGGCCTTTAGGATCTGACAACAATGTCATGCCAACGATGCCCCTGGACTTGATCCGATCAACAAGTGCCGCAAGTTCTCCGACAATATCGATCTGCAATTTGGATTTGGATTTGGTTTTGCCTTGCTGAACCCTTAGCGTGCCATCCTTGATATGATCCCAGCGCATTTTGAGCACATCGGCTGGGTGTTGCGCGGTCAGGTAGGCCAGGTCTATCCGTTCATGAGCAGCACGCGCAAGCCGCCGCAATAATTGGGATGGCCGAGCGGCTAGCAGATCCTGCCGCCCATGAATACATTGCCGCTCGGTTCGGCGGAATGACGAAGCCGGAGCAGGTTGTCATCATGATGAATGCGATATTCACAGCTCTGGGAACTGGTAGTCATGGTCGCCGCGGTGCGTACAAGCTGCTACTGTGCTATTTTGGGGCAAACATTGGATACCGCGCTATTCGATATGACTTGAAATGCAGAGATGCTGTTGTAATTGAAATCCGGAGAAGGGTGTATGACACGCTCGATGTGATCGGGAGTAGGGCGATGGAGGAGATGGCGAGAAAGTTGGAGAAGCATGGATTAGTTAGCTGTGAGCGGCACTATACTTAGGTTGGCAGGCAAGTGGTTACTGCCCCGGCTTTTTGTCGGCACTTTCGGAAAGAGTGATACCGCATGCTACACGTCGATGAATAGACGAGTCAGCCATGGTGCGTCGGAACGAAACAGGGATTCCAATAGCCGTTCCTTGGTTACGCCTCAATTTGTCGAGGAGTTCCAATGCCGGATATTCGTGGCGCTCAGCCTCTTTCCACGCGCCTTTTATAAACATGTAATCAACCACCGTGAATGTATTATCCGCACTATTTGGAATTATGTTAGTGGAAATCCCACCATCGTATGTCACACCGCCATAAGTTCCCTTCGGCCAGAAACAAAAGACACCACTCTTAACTGACACAAAGTCTACTGTCCCCGTAAGCTTATCTAGGAATTGCTTCAGTCCTGTATAGGCGTCTTTGGGACCTGATGCGGTAAGTTTCTTTTCCGAGAGAAAAGTACACAGTGCTGTGGTTGAAGTGGCCGCTACATAGGCAGCAAGTATGAGTGTGATAGGGTTCATGGGAGTCCTTTTTATAGTTTATGTGCGACCCTAATGCGTAATTCGAAACATTAGTAAATAGTTTAGTACAGATCGCGCAATATTCAACTTAGGGGTTACGAAACCCGTCATTGGCAGGTTTTCAGGCGAAAAGTTTACGACATGCTAGATGTGATCGGGGGGAGGGCGATTGCGCAAATATCGATTGCGCTTGAGGAGCATGCATTGATCAATCCTGAGGGAGCATCCTGCGGTAAGTTGAAGTTATCAGCCTGTCTCCCTTAATTCGTAGCCGAATGAGAATGCTATTACTGCAGTAAGCGGAAGTCGAAAGTAACCGCCACTATTCTGTAGGATAGGATTTTCGCGTGGTTGGTAGTACGTAGCGTCTCGAAGGTGGATAAAAGTGGGGTCAAACAAATCTTGGTCTTTCTCTTGTGGGCCTTCGAGATATTTCGCATTTGCAAGATGCATTAAGTATTCGTTTTCGCTGGTAATAAAACCTGAAATCAGAAGTCCATTAACAACTAGCGTTACCTTGGTTTCGAGGGGAGGATCAGTTTCAGCAAGCTCAATTGCAAGTAATAAATGAGCTGAATCCATACTAGGCTCCTTTAGGGCCATTGCACCGGTGCATTAATTCGAATTATTTTCTAAGAAATCGTGAGCACACTAGCACACGGCATGTGAATAACCCATTGTTTTAATGTTGAGTATTTGTGGGAGCGCGCCTGATATACTGGATGTAATCGGGAATAGAGCGATGGGCGACTTGACGACCGATTTTGAAAAGACGCGGTCAAGCCCCTTCGCTGAAAGCAATGCCGCTTTCAGCGAATTATTGCTCAGCAAACTATATGTGACCTAACAGAGCCAGAATTATTACTATTAAAAGAATAAGGCCGAGGCCCCCACTGGGCCCATAACCCCAGCCGCTGCTGTAACCCCATGCCGGAATTGCACCGACAAGCGCGAGTACCAGCACGATCACAAGAATGGTTCCGAGAGTCATTTTAGTTCTCCTCATCTAGATTATTCATTTCCATTATTGCTCTTTCCCAGAATATTCTCAGTGCGTTGGCTAACAAAATACGAAAGCAGTTCTGAGATTAACGGGGAATCAAAACGACGTGGTACTAGCGTTTTAGGCGCAGCGGATGGTCAAGAAGATAATTGCTGTCAACCTGAAACGTGGAAATGTGAGATCAGGCTGAAGGTTTAGGACACCCTGGATGTGATCGGGGGAGAGCGATGGCGGAGATGTTGGTGGCTGTGGCGCGGGGCTAAGGTCTATGGTGCAATCAGAGAAAATTTATTTTCCGATAAATGTATAAAGCGTGAATAGATACATTATTGCTACAAGAAAGGAGAAAAAGCCTCCTAACGTTATTCCAAAAGTGCCAGCGTTAAATACACGAATTCTTTCGACACCCCAGCGCTCTGACAAGAAATCTAAGATTAGGGACGTTTGCCAAGCAAGTAAATATGAAAGCAGCGATGAGGTTAGTAATTGGAGATACCCCCAGATTCTCCAGTTGGGATTGTTAGTTTCAGCCATTTCCAGAATGTTTAGCCATAAGGATAAATCGACACCCGGAGTTTTAACAATCTTAAGAATCTCGAGAATGGCTATTAGTACGGGAGTACTAAAAATACCGATGAGCGGAAAGAAGATAGAAGTGAATACGAGAAAACTAATAAAAGTGTCACGAAATGAAGCACGAACTCTAAAAACCAGAAACGCAAAGTGAACCGAAGTGACCATGACTAACAACCCTATTAGCATGATTAGACCTATACTGGCGCAGAAATTTATGCTAAATGGATCAATTTCGTAAAGCCGGTATGCTGAACCTTGCGCAAAGATTATTGTTATAAATATTCCAACAAACCAAATCTTTAATGCTCGTAATACGGCGTCAAGGCTATCGGTGGGTTCTTGTAAAATGGCTTTACATATCCCCGATGGGTTTCCGATAACTGTAGCCCATGCGCGAATACTTTCTCCAGTAAAATCGATAGGCTTAAAAAAATCCTCGAGTTTCATGCTAGTTTTTCTTCTTGGACAGAAGGAGCCATAAAAAACCTATCAGTGTAAGAAATTCAAAAACCGCCGATAGACCATCTTTCATTGCGTTACCCGGCCGAAAATCGACCGAGTTATAGCTTACGAGAATTTCGCCTGTCGATAGAAGGAAATGAAGTATTCCCAGCACAGCCGTGTAAGCAACACAAACACCAATTCTTAGCCGGTTGTCCGCCAGAATTCCAAACGCGAGCCATCGTAGGAAAAAACCTATCGCAACTGAAATAACAGCAAGTCCAATTAACCACTGCATAGAAAAAGAACCTACATGAATACCTATGCCAATACTCGGTAATAAAGGCATCCATAAAGGTGCGAACAATATCAAGATCGGCAAAGGCCCCAAGAAACTCCAGCTTAATTTAAGGTAGAGATACGACATCATGCCTTGATAAATCTTTCGAAAGTCAAATGGCTTGTCGTTCACGGGATTACCTTATTGGGGGGATTTTGAGAACATTTAACTCAGCAGCATGATAGTGCGAGTTTGCTCAAGTGTATAGCTCAGCTATTGACAAACCGCTTGCGCCCCATTATTCTGAAGTCACCACTGCAAATCAGTGGTCGAGTTTGGAAGCTCGGAGAGTCAGGCTGACAAACCGCCGCGCGCGGTTTTTTTACGTCCGTAGCACGTGACATCCCCTTTATGGGTGGCTCGTGTGGGGAGCCGAAAGGCTCGCCGGTCCTGACCTGGTCTTCCAACCCGCACGTGTCCGCCCACCATCATTTGGAAGTGATGGTGAGCGGGAAACTAAAACCGCTTAGTCAGGAGTACGATCATGGCCAAATCTAAACGCGCGTCCGCGCAAATTGTTTCCCCAGTTTTGAAATGCAGGAAAGGTGATTTAGCGATCCGCCTCGATGAGAACTTCGAAGGCCAGATAGTTGAGATTGTGGAGTATATCGGCAGAGTCGACGTCGAAACCCGTGCAGTGTTGGCAAATGCGTGGCAGATTTTGCATCCGACTTACGATCCTGATTATCATTACTTTTGCGAGGATAAATATCTGCTGCCAATTCGTCCGGGAGATCTTGAAGAAACAGAAAGCGATGAGCTCTCGCTCGAAGGGAGGGGATGATGAACGAACTCATCAAAGTTGAAGACCGCAACATTGGCGATGGTCAGGTGCAGGCGATCAATGCTCGTGAGCTGCATGCTTTCCTTGGGGTTAAGTCAGAATTCAGGAATTGGATCAAAAACCGGATAGATGACTTCGGGTTTATCGACGAACAAGATTTCGCTATGGTCGGTAAGAATTTACCGGGTGGTGGTAGGCAAACCGACTACTACGTCACACTCGATATGGCGAAAGAACTGGCCATGGTTGAGCGCAATGAGAAGGGCAAGCAAGCGCGCCAATACTTTATCGAGTGCGAGAGGCGAGCGAAATCCAACGTCGTCGATATTCACTCAGCGCTGGCCAATCCAACGCACCTGCGAGGCATGCTGTTGGCCTACACAGAGAAAGTGCTGGCATTGGAGGCCAAGGTACAAGAGCAAGCCCCTAAGGCGCAGTTTCATGATGCGGTAGCCGAGGCTATCAATTGCCAGAGCGTCCAGGAGGTCGCTAAGGTGCTCGGGACAGGGCAGAACAGGCTATTCAGGTTTCTTCGTCAGGAAGGACTGCTAATGCCTAATAATTTGCCATATCAGCAGCACATTGACGCCGGATACTTTCGAGTGGTCGAGAGGCAATATAACGATAGGCTAGGGGAGAGTCATACATATACCCGAACTTTAGTAACGGGGAAGGGGCTGACATTTATTCAGCAGAGATTGACTGAAAAGCGTGCCTTGGAAAAAGAGAGTAGCGAGGAAATGGTATAAGTGAATTTACAGAGGAAAGTACCGCATGGGATGGTTAGCGCCAAAGACTTTGTTTGCATTGACGGACGATTTGAAACGTTTTGAATGCTGGGCGTACTTTGAACGCTTCGACATTCTTGGATAACTCTCCCAGGGCGGTCTGGAGATCTGCACGTGTAATAGCTGATCGCGCCCCAACTATAACTGTAGTAAGGTGCAGCTTATCGGAGAAGTCAGCGAAGTACATATTCTTTTCTGTGTCTTTTTCCTCTAGTGTAACGAAACATCTGATTTCATTCTCGTAGCGCCAATGAGAGTATTTAGTGAACAAAACCTGTTTTGCGGTAGTGATGTCAATTTTGCTGGAATCGCGGAAGCACTCAGGCTGAATTACAAAGCGCCGACGGGAATAGGATACTTCGCTGAGGATCTCATCGGGGACGTCGAAGCCAAGGCAAATACCGGTATGTTTCTCCGCGTAATGACTCCATTGAACTGGGTTATGCCAATCTCGGCTAAAGCATAAAAGGCCTCTAGTTGATGCCATTTGGTTCTTCATAGCACCGATCGCGCGGCGAAGGGATTCATCAGCAAGATTGATGCCTAGGAGTTCAAACGGGTCATTGAGTTCGTGGAGGGTGGCAATTTTAAGGCGTCGTCGTCGCAGATTCTCCAGGCCGAACTCTGCGTTAACAAAATGGAAAACGCGCATGGGCTTACGTTTATACGGAAGAGATTGAGCAGTCGGGAGGAAGCGGTGGGAGAAACGTTAAGCTACGTATCTGGATAACCGTAAAATAGAGGCTGCGCTCCAAGTCATAGACGATCGTTTGTTATGGGGCAGCATCAGAGTCTGTGGCAGATTGTTTGAAGTTCTTCGGAAGCAGTGAGTAAGGTGAACCTTCAATCTGCAATGCGTTCCTACAGGCTCCCTCGAGTCTGATGGCTGCTAGGGCGACAGCTGATCGAAATTGGCCAGCAGTTCCTGGGTGCTCACCAAATGAGCCCTCGGTTAGAGTATCAAAAGCTTTATTGCCGCGAAGTGGTCCGATGAGTTCTCGAATTCGATCTCGGTGTGCGCCGGATTCAAGGCTTATGCCACCAATTTCATGAGCAAAAGAGTTCCGAATTTTTCTAATCATATGAAGTGCTCGACAGAAATTGTCATCAATTAGACCTAGCCGATGGCAGAGCCCAATTCGTGCGCTAAATGTAGCTAAGGGACTATCTCCATCAAGTAGCTCGTCATTTTTTGCAGTATTTGGGCGCAGAGTATTCTGAAGCAACTGATAAAGCATAACATCGAGCTTTGCCGCGCCGAGAATCACCGCAGCTCGATCGGATTCATTCTTAAACTCTGCAATGAAAGCACCAAAAGCTTTCAGATCTGCAGCCGGTAAAGGACTTTTTGCGTTCTTGGTAGTCGTATTGGGTTCCTTGTCAGCCGTAGTCAATTATATGACCCCTAAAAATTATAATGCATTGGACTTAACTCATCCGTAAATTGTATAGGAATGGATGGGAGAGGACTGGAAATCGATGTCGTTTCTCATCGTCGCGACTACTACAAATTAAAGCCCTACGGCTTTGGCAAACTGGTCTCCGAATGCCGTTTTTACTATGATCCCTTTCTGGAAAACTACTGATTCCCCGTCGAGATGTGGGGTGTCCCAAAAACGTCGGTACTCTGGCCGACTCTCGACCCAACTGTAATTGGCCTCATCAAGAAGCTGTGCTTGATAAGTAACCGTAACTAATCCTAACCGAATCCAGTTATCTACTATCGCCGGCATTCCTTCATCTTCAGCCGATTGTTGGGTGCTTTGGCTTTTCAAGTCAAGCAGGTGACGAAGAAGAATATGGTAGCCTTTAACTCCTGTGTTGAGACGGAGTTCAACTATGGGTAGTCCAGTCTGTGACTTAAGTATGGCTCCTATTAATTGTGCTTCCGTAGTATTTAGTTGCTTGATAATTTCAACGAATGCGGGATGCGCTAAATTCGCATTGCGACCATCCATAGCTGATGCGAGTAGGTTCAGGTACATTTCTTTCAAGTCCGGTTCTTCATGACAGAAGGCAAGTCCTTGAATCGCTGGTCCAGCGATCGATGCCTTCGGCTCAATGATTTCTTCCGGAGGAATTCTTGCTGCTTTTTGTGCCATATCAATCGCGAATTGTTCGGAGTAATATTTCCGAGCCTTATCAAAGGCGAAATTAAGCATCGCTAATGGCAGCAAAACATTATTGATGGCTTTCGTAACCGTGAGAGCCGTTTTGCCAAGTTCTTGACCAGCTTCTTTAACCTGCGGGTTGTTGCCGGCAGCCTTAATAACCTCACCAATGAGAGCGACGCCGTCCTTTGCATTCTTAATGTTTTCTTCGATAGTCATTTTTCTGCCTCTGCTACTGCTCGTGTTGTCTTAATAAGCTGAATTACTTCGTCAGCTTGGGCAGTTGTTATGGTTACCAAACCTTGCCAGTGATTTGTATCCTTATAACCGATAATCCGATTAATGACGCGTGCTGGGATGGATAGTCCTGATTTGAGTTCTTTGAAGAAAAAAATTATCCCCCATGTTTCCCCGTCTGAATCTTGACCCCAGAGATGGTGAGCTAACTCTTCATTTACTTCGATGACGATTAATACTCCTGCCTCATTAACTATGGCACCTTGTCTAAATAGAAAAACGCATTGACGCCAGTCCATTTTATTCAATTGATGGTGTCGTTCGAACTTAGCACCCCAGATATATATTTTTCCGTCTTTACAGGTCGATTCCAGCGTCTGAAGAACGGATGAATTGATAAGAAATTCTCGGATGTACTTCAAGAGCACCGGATGGTGAAGAGTCTTGCCAGCATTCGTTTTTGCAAAATTGCTTGTAATTTGTTGAAGTGTGATCGAGTGCATTTTTTATTAGTAGATAAATGATATAGCTGTGGGGCTCTGGTGGGCTCCAGTTCATCCGTAAATGTATAGGAACCGGAGAGTCTTATGAGACTGGACTACTTTCATGCCCAAGACAGTAGGGTTTCAACTGCTCCTCGAAAGATTTCGGTGGAGTCGGAAACGAATAGTTTCCGTTCTCCTTGAGCCAAGAAGCGGTATTGCCAACATTTGTGACCTTCAATAGCTCGGACAATAAAGCATCGTGAGGATAGAGATAAACAAACCCCGCATGCCTAAAACAGACCCACAGATCTTTATCCTGATATTTTTTATCAAACGTGAGGCGCCCTTTCAGTTGGACGCGTAAGATCTTTGAGCCGTCAAAGGGGACGGCCAGAAAATCTGCGCCGTTCCAGTCATCGGTGAGACGGTATGTAGCGAACCCGAAATCTGCCAAAAGACCTGATACCTTCTGGAAATTAAAGATTTCCTTCTGGCGTGAATTAAGGTCGATGTAATTTACACGTTGAAACGTTGTCATTATTAGATTCCGGCTTGTTTAAAAGCTAAGGGTATAGTCCCCGAACTCATCCCTAAATGGTGTAGGTTGGGACGAATCGTCGCTCGATTTTTACCGCACGATGGCGGCGTCGTTAACAGCGGCAACAACGTCGGCAAACGCAGTTTGCAGAACACTCCTGTTCATCGGGAATCGATTTACAAATAGAGGGCTCGGATGCGGGATTTGCATGATGCGAAGCGCAGGGCTCAGTTGCCGAAGCAACGTTTCCGCTCTGGCGGCTTTTGACCGACCAGCACCACAACTTTTAAGTTTGGAAGCAGAGGTAATAGCGATCGAAGTGCAGGTTCAGCATCACGAATATCTTTTAAGGTAACTGGCCGGATCTTCTGCCCTGTTCCCACATACCACGGCACTACATTCCATACAACTGTGCGTCGTCGATCAAGTCCCGCTTCCCGATTGAATGTGAAAAAGTTCTTTGCAGTTTCGTCAGGGTTATTTCGCGAGATAAAGCCAGATTCGACCGCCCTAGATCCCGGAGCTTCAAGTAAGAAAAGGCACTCAGCGAGTGTACCTCCATCGAAGGGGTCAAAATGTGGGATCTCATGCGTCAGATTTCGTTGGGAGCGAAGATCTTCGACAAACGCTGTGAGAGGGGCAATGTGGCTTACTGATAGCTGAGCCAAGCGGTGCGTGAGAATCGCAGTATCCCCGAGCGACTTTGGTTCATCTACGTGCGCATGGTGGTAGAAGATAGAAAGCGAATTAGGCATGAATTGTGGTGGAACCTTGAATTGACAGGCAGAGCTAGCTCATCCATAAATTGTATAGGAATGGGCGTGCTTTAGGTCGCAGACTTGGGGTTAGTATGGGTTGCGTTGCATAGCAGAGCAGAAAAATAAATCGCTGCTATAAATCAAAGTGTATTATTTCAATATAATCACGGTCGTTGTTCGGTGTAGGAGGGCTATATGATAGAAGCTCAAATTCACAAAGTCGAAGGTGAAGGTAAGCGAAAAGAAATTATAGAAGAGTTAAAAATTGTTCAGGATATTCTTCTGAAGCAGGAAGCTTACGCGCTGGGAGCACTAAGGCAAGCATATATAATTGAGACTGGGTTAATAGTACTCTATTTCAATACTGGTAACAGTAAATGGGAAGCAATGGAATTTGTCGTATTATCTGAGCTAGTATTCCTGAGTTTTCTCTATGTTCAAGTCATATATCGACAGGCGTTTCACGACGGGCTGGACCGTTCTCATTTTTTACAAGATCTTTTAGGTGGAAGACCAACAAGGTTTGGCTACGAACCCTTCGCTATACATAAATGTTTCCATCGTGCTTCTTTTAAGCTCAAATCGAGCGTATTCTGGCATGATTTGCGGGATGCGAGATTTTTTGTTCCAAACGTCGTGCTATTTTTGTCCCCGCTAGGAATTGCCTTTTTAAGCAAGATGCATGACAGTAATCCGTAATGTGATTTTCTTGTAAATATAAAACACTTGCGTTCAGCGGGAAGCGCTGATAGAAGTATTCTATAGAGTGCAAAAAAGTCACTCGCAAAACACGTAATCAGCAAACCCACCGCTAACCCGGTGGTTTTTTATTGAATGGGAAAGCTGTAATGAAAAATGGGGACCAAAGTCCCCGTCGGTTTACGTGGAGGAGATTTTTCGGCGCCGCGCCATAAAGCTTACTAGCCCTAAGCCGGCCAGAAGCATGGTGTAGGTTTCAGGTTCGGGGACGTTTGGCACATATTCGACGTCAACCAAAACTAGCGCACCTGGCCAAGCGCGAAGTCCAGGAACATTGATGCGGACAGTATCTGTATCGAAACTGAGCCCAACCTGCGACGCCGCGAATGAGGAACGTGGATCTAGAGACACGCCAACTATGGTCGGAAGGTTCGGGCCCGAGAAATCGTAAACGATCCCATTGAATAATCCGTAGGGGTAATTGACATCTAATCTAAAGTTATAAGCAATCGTTGAGGTCCCAATATCAATATCTGTTCCTACCAGACGATCACCATTAATCGCTTGTATGGAACCCGAGGGAAACTCGATAAGTGATTCGACTATTTTTGTAACGGGTACCGTGACTCGGTTCGATTCTGTCGGCGAAGTACAACAGTAACCGATAGCCGTTACCTGCACGCCCTCAAAGCCTGCGGCATTTACACTAGAGTTGACGGTGAGTGCGGTACCAATAGTAAGAATTGCAAATAGCCTTTGCATAGCGGTCTCCGAAATTGGATATCCAGGACAAGTATAGTAGAGGCTGAAGAAGAAACAAGGCAGTTTGTAAACCCGCCCCAGGCGAGTTTGCTACTTATTGTATGGGTATTTTGATCACACCAACCCGCGAAAGCGGGTTTTTTTATGGGCGCTCAAAATGTTTGCAGGTGCTGCATTACAAGCCGTTATCGCGGCCATCATATTTGCTGTTGGCGCTGGTAGCGGTTGGGCAGTCAAGTCCTGGAAGGACGGAGCGCAGATCGCCCTGGTCAATTCGCAAAAAGATGAGCTGGAATCACGTAACGCAATCCTCGAAACCGCGAACGGCAACTGTGCCACTGACATCGAGGGCGTGAAGAAGGGTGTTGCGGTAGTTGTCGCCCAAATCGAAGAGCGAGAGCGGGCGGCATCAGCCGCTATGGCGAAAGCCGATGTGCTGGTGGCGCAGCGTAAGAAGGAAATAGCTGCGATTAAGAATCTTCCGCCCGTACCGCCAGAGCCAGAGGCGCAATGTGTCGCCATCGTTCAGGAGCAGATCGGTTATGTTCAAAAACGTCATGAGTAAGATCGTGCGCGCGGCGCTGGTTGTTGTCTCCGTCACAGCCATGGCCTTTTTGGTCGGTTGCGCGGGTAAGCCCATCATCGAAACAAAGATCGTAGAAAAGCCGGTGCCCGTTTTCTGCCAGGTGGAAATCCCATCCGAGTGCAAAGACGCCTACGCAGTGGACCGGGTTTCCGCCAAGGATGATCCAGTCACCATCAATCGCGCGTTTCGCCAGGAGTTGGAAGAACGCTGGGCATGCGAGATAAAGCTGCGCGCGGCGGTGAAGGGATGTAACGCAAAGGTTGAAGTGCGGTGACTGAGAAGAAGAAACCGGCGACTGTCTGAATCGCCCCGGGTTTCATGGAGGCTATTTGGTTTAAGTTATACGTCTACCGTGGTCTTTTCGGCCAGTTGCTGATATAGTTTACCTCAGCTTCAGCCGGCGGAATGTAACCGATAGGCTCGAGTAAGCGGTGGTGGTTAAACCAGGATACCCATTCCAGGGTCGCCATCTCCAAAGCGGCCCTGGTTTTCCATGGTGCTCGGCGATGAATCAGCTCGGCCTTGTACAGCCCATTGACTGACTCAGCCAAGGCGTTGTCGTAGCTGTCTCCTCGACTGCCTACAGAAGGCTCAATCCCAGCTTGGGCAAGGCGTTCCGTATAGCGAATGGAGATGTACTGGGATCCCCTATCGCTGTGATGCACCAGAGCATCGGATTGCTCGGGCTGGCGAGCGTAGAGTGCCTGCTCCAGAGCATCGAGCACGAAGTCCGTGTGTATGGAGCTGCTCACGCGCCAGCCCACGATGCGCCTGGCAAATACGTCGATGACAAAAGCCACATACAGCCAGCCCTGCCACGTTGATACATACGTGAAATCTGAAACCCATAGCTGGTTTGGGCGATCGGCCTTGAACTGGCGATTGACCCGATCCAATGGGCAAGGTGCTACCGCGTCGGTAATCGTGGTACGCACAATCTTGCCACGCCGCACGCCTTGCAGGCCTTGGCGTTTCATGAGCCGCTCCACCGTGCAGCGAGCCACAGGGTGACCTTCACGCTTCAGTTGTCGCCAGACTTTATCAGCGCCGTAGACCTGCATATTGGCTTGCCAAACCCGTTTGATTTCTGGATTCAGCATGTCATCACGCTTGGCGCGAGCACAACGCAATACAGGATTCCTCTGCTGGGCAGCAGAGCGTCGATAGCCTGACGGGGCAATCTGCAACACCTTGCAGATCGGCTCGACCCCATAGGTATCCCGATGCTGGTCGATAAACTGCCTCAGGACTTGAATCGGCGGTCGAGCTCCGCCTGGGCGAAAAAAGCGCTCGCCAGTCGCAGAATCTCATTGGCTTTGCGCAGTTCTCGAACTTCGCGCTCCAACGCTTTTAACCGGTCCCGCTCGGTGCCGGTAACGCCATCGCGCACGCCAGTGTCGATCTCGTGCTTACGCACCCAATCATGCAAGGTCTGGGGAACACAACCGATCTTGGGCGCAATGGATTCAACGGTTGCCCACAAGGATGGATACTCGCCACGGTGTTCGAACACCATGCGGACCGCACGTTCACGTACTTCGGGGGAAAACTTGTTTGATTTCTTCATGGCTCCATTCTCTCAGATGTTGGAGCCTCCTCAAAACCCGGGGCGGTTCATATGAGGAAATTTGGATCCAAAGGAGATATGCAGACTTTAACTCCCCAGAGAAAGGGGTCCCGCAAACACGGCCGTCACGGGCTCCGCGATATGGGAAGTGGAAATAACTTCTGAGGGATTCAAGTGCGTCTGGGCAATTTACGTTTTGGGGAGACTCCGCTTCATGAAAAAAGTGATCTACGTAATGGATTTTAAAATTAATGCACTCGATAAGTGGTTAAGGGAATCGGGCAAACCAAAGATGCCGCACAACGTAACAAGCATATCCAATGCCAGTACGCCAGATTCGCTAAAAGAGCCCACCAGGCCAAGCAAGTTGCGAGATCATCTACGGCTTGTAAAGTGGTAATTCTGGCTTATTAACAATGAAAAAATTCTGAATTTCCCACTTGCATTTTTCGAGAAGCACCGTTCGATGACTTATAAAATGAGGAACAATCTGCACTTCGCATGACAGCAGAAAAATGACGGAGAATGCGGGGCGTAGAAAGAACTTACTTGAACTTGATAGCATCACCGTTGCAAATAACGCTTTCCGAGCAGTCATAGCTGTTATCGCGCTGACGGTCACATTGCAAATTAATGATTGCATCTGCACCAGCTTGCTGAGCCCAATAACGAGTTTGAAGAACCGCTTCTCTTGTCGTTGCGGCACGACCCCACATAGAACTCTTACAAGAGATACCATGGACAGTTGTTACGGTCTCGAATTGCCGCTTAATCCGTTTTGTTTGAGTATAAATCTTAATTCCCACCAAGGCATCGAGTTGTTCCGGCGATAACTGATGAATGCTCGCTATAGGTGGAGGCTTCGTGGTAGCGCAGCCAGAGAATAATAGTACCGAAAGGAAAATTAAGGCAATATTTCCAATTTGCATAGATTCACCCGTAAATTTTATAGGAATGGGTAGGGGAGGTCTTTCCATATCAGATAAAATAAAAAGGATGGCTTATTAGACCATCCAAGGGGGAGAGAATTACGCCCAAACTCCGCGCCCAATCTTCCCATTTTGACGCGATGTTTGTCTAAGCAGCGATCTGCTAATCAGTTACGCTGCATATTCCAATAGGGGTTATTTTAATGTCACTGATTTAGCCTAGCAGGTTTTACCGTTAATACAAATCAAACCCGTAAAAAAACAATTGCATTTTTCGGGAAGCGCTGATAGAAGTATTCTATAGAGTGTGAAAAAGTCACTTCAAAACCTAACCCACCCATAGCTCGGTGGGTTTTTTATTGGACTTTGATTAGGACAGAGGTGCGATCCCAGTGCTGGGTCCCGTTTCTTTTGCCCAATACACCCTTGGTTCTGGCCAGCCGACAAGCGCTTCTTCATAAAGATATGGGCCCTTTGAGTCAGCTTCGGCATTATAAATAGCAGCGGGCATACGCTCGATGGTTCCATCTGCTGCTCTTAAGTACACAATATGTTTTTGGGAACTTGGCGATGGCATGAATATGCTCCAAATGTTAATTTAAGGAGCAATTAAACCACGGTTCAAGTGAGGGGTGCATTCCTCATTTATTGATAGTAATCAACATTTAGTTAAATAAAGTACGAGAAAACTTCTCATGGGGGAAAACAATTAGAGGGGCTATCCCAAGGCTAAGCCCATCGCTTGCTTCCCAATAGACCTGTGACTCGGGCAATCCCGCGACAGTTTCTTCGTATGGGTAGGCGGATAAAGCAGCTTCGTCCGCGCTGAATATACCCTCGGCGAGTCGATGAATAACTCCAGTCGCAGTTCGAACATAGGGAACGTAATATTGCGCCATCGCCGCCTCCAGGAGCTGTTAACGAGAGACAACACAATATTTAACGTAGTACGTTCGCTGAAAATTACAACCCGCCTAATGCGGGTTTTTTTATTGGTGGTTATTGAGCAAAGGTTGTATCGCCAAGTTCTGGTGAGTCTGAGGGAGAAGCACAAATCGGTGCCAACCCAATGCTATGTCCCTTTTCGTATATCCAAAAGACTTTCGACTCAGGCCAACCTTTTAGCGGCCCTTCATGCACGTATGGGCCTAGCGGCCCATTCCACTCGAACATGAAGTGATCGCGCTGAACGGTGCCTTTAGCTGTTCGGGTATAGATCGCATAAATGGTCATTTCTTTTCTCCCAAGAGTTGGGCTGATGAAGTTAATGCGTTGAGCTTGCATCGCAACATGCTTAGCAAGTCTTATTCCTCTTTGAGAATAGGGGTATTGTAAATATGCCAGCTCTAATTTTCGGTGCGGTAGCGCTCTTACTGGTTGGCTTCGGTGGTGGCTGGGGCCTGAAGGGCTGGAAGGATGGGGCCGAGGTTACCTTGGTCAACTCGCAGAAAGACGCGATCAAGGTGCGCAATGATGTCTTGGTGTCCGAAAACGCTCAGTGCGTGATCGACATTGAAGGTGTGCGTAATGGGGTGGCGGTGGTAACCGATGCTCTGGCTGAACGTGAAAAGGCAGCAAGTGCCGCAATGAAGCAAGCCGACGTATCGGTAGCAAAGCACAAGGCCGCCATGGCTGCCATCAAGGCGCTTCCTCCGGTTCCCCCCGAGCAGCAATGCGCTGTGATCGAGCAGGAGCAGGTCGAGTACGTGCAAAAACGGAAGGTGGGCTATGAATGATTTAATCGTTAGAGCCGCTGGTGAATCAGTCGTGCGCCTTGTAGGAAGACTTGTTTGCACCGTCTTTGCGCTGGGTGTGCTGAGCAGCATAGCAAGTTCTTTGCCTCCACCTGTTTACGGAGAAAATTGAAACGATTGATCTATTTAACGTGGCAAGATGCTCGACAATTAAATGAAACAAGTTGGTTAGCTCGTCTTCTTGTTCTTCAGTCATTGCTTGCTCTTCGAAAGGGACATTGGGGCCATCTCTGCTTCGATAGCTGGTGACGTAAAAAAGGTAAATATGCAAAGTACGAGAATTGTGCCAAAAACGGTATACATGGAGTTCATGATCCCTTGTAGATGTGTAATTGCTGTCACAGCCATTTTTGCCGATTCTGGCTGAGCATGCTATTGGACTGACGTACACTAGAGAATCATTATGGGTATTAAGTAGGCGAGGGCATAAGTGGGATAGCGAACAGAACCGAGTTCAGTCCCGTTGTATATTTATTCTTCCGCAATTTCGTATGTGTCCGAATCAGTATCGTTGTCAGTAGCAGGGGCATCGTCAGTATCCCAAGATCTCCAGATTACTTCTATGACTATCCATTTATGACGAGGAAACCGCCATGTCTGTAGTGCATAGCCCGAAAAAGAATCAGATTATCTCAGCTCTGCCTGTTCACAAATACACCCGCTTATTGCCATTTCTTGAACTAAGGGATTTATCAATAGGAGAAGTAATATACGAGCCTAATATCACAATTAGCCATGTTTACTTCCCTACCACCTGCATTCTTGCTCGAACATACCAACTTGAATCCGGTCTCTGGAGGCAGGTTTCTATGATTGGTAATGAAGGCGTAACCGGAACGTCTCTTTTATTGGGCTGTGATAGCACTCCTGCTACTGTTTTAGTACAAAGTCCGGGTTATGCTTATCGTATTAAAGCGGATATTCTCAGGAAGGAACTTAAGCCCGGCGGGACTCTGCAGCGGCTATTGTTAAGTTTTACCCAGGCTTTGCTCCTGCAAACAGAACAGTCAGCGATGGATCACCGCCAACCTATCATCAACCAATTGTGCCGGTTTTTATTGATGACCGATGATCGGTCACCCGGTAGTCAATTTCCCTTGACGCATGAATTAGTGAGCAACATGCTAGGAGTGCGTCGTGAAAGTGTTACCAGCGCCGCATTAATCCTGCAAGCGGAGGGAGCGATTGCATATAGACGAGGGCATATGACGATAGTAGACCGGAAACTGATGGAAGACCGGGTAAGCGAAGCCTACTTAGGACTAAAAAAAGAATACCATCGTTTGTTGTCGAACAAACCTGAAACTGAGACAGAAAATCGTTGTGAAGTTGGCTCCATGTCATTTGGGTCAATAAAGACTCGAAGCTCCACTTTCGGAAACGGAAGGGGATAATGGAAGAAATTTATGGGGTATATAATCACTTGCTGCTTCTGCGCAGAAAATCTCAGTTCGATTATTGCCCCGTAAGATGACGTGTTGCGGTTGGCCGGGAAGGATAAAATCTAGGTAAGCGGGCCATAGCAATCCTCTATTCCAGGGGGAGAGCGAACTACATCGCATCGTTAATTTATAATCAATCGAGTCTGACCCCACTGATCCTGACCCCATTGATCCTGACCCCATTGATCCCGTGGATTTAACTGGACAGAGGGCGAGGGCTGAGATGGAGGATTGCTTGGAAGGGCATGGATTGATTAGAGTGGGATCGGTATTATGCTATTTGACCGGATGAATCATTATAAAATCCTTAGCGGGTTTTTTCATAAAATCGTATTTGCTCCTCGCTCGCTGGTTTACATGCAATATACCCGGTGGATTTATCACCGATGATAACGGTCTCATATATTGAGCCGCTCTTGTTTAAACATATAGCAAATAGATCATTGTCCCCTTTAAACTTTCCCGCAACGAACGATACGACTATTGCAATAGAAACGATGATGGCGACGATAATTCTCATACCCTCCTTTTTAATTTATTCGTAGAAGAAAATTACATGCTTCAGGGTTAAGCTGATGATCCCATTCAAAATGAAAACAGTCACGTGAAATAGCCCCCTCCTCAGTTCGGGTATAGATCGCGTAAATAGCCATTTTGGACTTTGTTAAGGTTGTTTGTCTCAGGTAGTTGAATCGCCCCGGGTTTCATGGAGGCTATTTGGTTTAAGTTATACGTCTACCGTGGTCTTTTCGGCCAGTTGCTGATATAGTTTACCTCAGCTTCAGCCGGCGGAATGTAACCGATGGCTCGAGTAAGCGGTGGTGGTTAAACCAGGATACCCATTCCAGGGTCGCCATCTCCAAAGCGGCCCTGGTTTTCCATGGTGCTCGGCGATGAATCAGCTCGGCCTTGTACAGCCCATTGACTGACTCAGCCAAGGCGTTGTCGTAGCTGTCTCCTCGACTGCCTACAGAAGGCTCAATCCCAGCTTGGGCAAGGCGTTCCGTATAGCGAATGGAGATGTACTGGGATCCCCTATCGCTGTGATGCACCAGAGCATCGGATTGCTCGGGCTGGCGAGCGTAGAGTGCCTGCTCCAGAGCATCGAGCACGAAGTCCGTGTGTATGGAGCTGCTCACGCGCCAGCCCACGATGCGCCTGGCAAATACGTCGATGACAAAAGCCACATACAGCCAGCCCTGCCACGTTGATACATACGTGAAATCTGAAACCCATAGCTGGTTTGGGCGATCGGCCTTGAACTGGCGATTGACCCGATCCAATGGGCAAGGTGCTACCGCGTCGGTAATCGTGGTACGCACAATCTTGCCACGCCGCACGCCTTGCAGGCCTTGGCGTTTCATGAGCCGCTCCACCGTGCAGCGAGCCACAGGGTGACCTTCACGCTTCAGTTGTCGCCAGACTTTATCAGCGCCGTAGACCTGCATATTGGCTTGCCAAACCCGTTTGATTTCTGGATTCAGCATGTCATCACGCTTGGCGCGAGCACAACGCAATACAGGATTCCTCTGCTGGGCAGCAGAGCGTCGATAGCCTGACGGGGCAATCTGCAACACCTTGCAGATCGGCTCGACCCCATAGGTATCCCGATGCTGGTCGATAAACTGCCTCAGGACTTGAATCGGCGGTCGAGCTCCGCCTGGGCGAAAAAAGCGCTCGCCAGTCGCAGAATCTCATTGGCTTTGCGCAGTTCTCGAACTTCGCGCTCCAACGCTTTTAACCGGTCCCGCTCGGTGCCGGTAACGCCATCGCGCACGCCAGTGTCGATCTCGTGCTTACGCACCCAATCATGCAAGGTCTGGGGAACACAACCGATCTTGGGCGCAATGGATTCAACGGTTGCCCACAAGGATGGATACTCGCCACGGTGTTCGAACACCATGCGGACCGCACGTTCACGTACTTCGGGGGAAAACTTGTTTGATTTCTTCATGGCTCCATTCTCTCAGATGTTGGAGCCTCCACGAAACCCGGGGCGGTTCAAGTGGCTGGTTTATCAAAGACTGGAAGGAGATTCACCAATGGGCGCTAAGCCAACGCTATAGCCTTCTTCGTGTTCCCAAAACACTTTAGATTCCGGCCATCCAAATAGGGCCTCTTCATGCCAACCGAAACCTAAGCGGGCAGGCCAACAAAAAGAAACAAAATCGTTGCGCTCAATTGTTCCTTCTGGCATTCGTATATATGGGACATATGTAATCATTTTTTACCTCCTTGTAATAATGTATCTTACTTTAAATACTTTTAACAGTAAAAAGTTACTATAGATTACATTAGCACTAATCATCGGTGCGATAGCTCTCATACTGGTTGGCTTCGGTGGCGGCTGGGGCGTCAAAGGCTGGAAAGATGGTGTCGAGGTTGCGCTGGCTGTGTGTGCCAAAGAAAAGGTCGAATCGCGCAATGCGATCCTGGTAGCGGTGAACGCCAATTGTGCCACCGATATTGAAGGCGTGCGTAAGGGTGTCTCGGTAGTTGTCTCCCAGGTGGAAGAGCGGGAGAGGGCGTCTTCAGCCGCTATGAAGGCAGTGGACGCCCAAGTAGCACGGCACGCATTGGATACCGGGCAATTCGGTACGATTTAAAGTGCCGGGATGCCGTGGTGATTGAAATTCGGAGGAAAGTTTACGACACGTTCGATGTGATTGGGAGTAGGGTGATGGAGGAAATGGCGGTGGAGCTGGAGGGGGATGGGTTGATTAAACGGGAGCGGCATTACGCCTAGTGTAATTGCCGAGGTTCTGCAAGTTTTGTGAGCTGAAATAGCGCATCCATTCATGACGAATGACAGGGCAGTAACCTCCAAATCGCGATGGTGCTCACCTATGGAATCGATTCTTTTCACACCAAAGTTAGGCTTATACTTAGGGCTTATTCCCCTTAGAACCTTTATCCCCGTTATTCTGGTCATATCGTTCCGTACCGTCTGTACTGTATCTGGAATTGTCCTGTTTGCTGCCACTCGAAGGCTTGTTACTTTTTTGGGGCTGCTTCTTTCCGGCTCCATTGCCAGGTGGGCATTTTTCTCTCAAGTAACCGGAATCACCCGGTCCTATAGAATCCGACGTGTCGCATTCTTTCGCCGGCACCTCCACATTTTCCGCGGCCTGCACTATCCCCATGCTCGTCATGCTAAAAATAAATGTGCTAGCCAGCACCCATGATTTTGCCGTTAATACTGAAGACTTCATGATACCCTCCTCAACTCAGAACCCAGCGACGTTGCTAATGATGTATCAAATATATGTTGCAGAAAAATTCGTGAGAAGATGACCCCAAGATACCCGCATCAAGCATGCGCGCTTCCTGCATGTTATGCAGGTACCGCGGCTACGACGACTTCGACCTGATCCTCGGCAATAAACGCGCTCCCGCAATGGGTCGCGCAACCAGATAAGTACCTATTCCCTGGCATCCTATACAAGTTCTGAGATTACTACGGTTTCGTCCCGTTCCTTTGCAATAAATGCACATTGTCGGCACATGATGAATACTTAGATCTTCTAGCATATAGTTCTCCCGACTTGGGGTAATGCGCATATAGCTGTCAAAACCGCCACATAATTTTTGAGGTACTGAGACTAATTCTTCTGGTTAAATACTTATGCTGCTAATGCGAAATCTGATAAGTTTGATGTCAGCCTTATTACCGTTATTTATTGGGCCAAGAATTATGTTTTGCTTGGCTGAGTCTAATCGTAAAGCTAACATCGTAAGCGATAAACTTATCGGCTCATCTGAACTCCCTGCTTTCCACCTGCAAGATCGCTGAGCACACTGGAACCACTAAGGGGGAACACGAGAGCAAGTTAACATAGTGGGTGTCAAGAAAAGATTCCGAAAATGTGATTAGTTTGTCATTGTTAGAAGTGTAAAGAGGCATTAAAAAGGCGGTGTTCACCCCCATTCAAATCTAGGGCCTGTTAACACTTATTTTGCACCCGCGACGGCGACGGATTTCATCCAGCACGAGACATGAGGCGCGCGGCGGAGCAGGTCTTCGTAAGCAGCAAGTAACGAAGGGCTGGATGAAATCCATCACTTCCCTTCGGGTTGCGCACAAAAAATGTGGATGCCGCGTTGCAAAGCTTGGCTATAGGCCCACTATGGCCTGCGCTTCGCGTTTTGCCTCCGCATTTTTGTGTAGCAACGCGGGTGCGAAATAAGTGTTAACAGGCCTTAGGTTGAAACTTGGAAATGGGAGATCAGGTGAAAAGCTTACGATACTAAAGGGTTGGGGATAGAGTGATGGCACAATTGTCGGCGGCGGTGGCGGCATAGGTCAATGGTGGTGTACCACCGGTGAAAACTTACTTCACCATAAATGTATAAAGTGTGAAGAGATAACTTACCAATACGATACCGATCAAAGATCCACCCATTACTAAACCAAAAGTTCCCGCATCAAATACACGAATTCGTTCGATCTGGTATCGCTCTGATAAAAAATTGAAAATGATAGAAACCTGTATGGCAAAAAGAAATGCTGGAATTGAGGAAGTGAGACTTTGTGAGTGTGACCATATGGTCCAAGTAGTTTTGTTGGATTCGACCGTTTTCATAAAGGCAACTCCTATTTGTGTAAAGAAATTATCCCATGTGGATAAGTCAATGGCGTGAGTTTTTATGATACGGAGAAATTCAAGTATTACTACCAGAATTGGTGTGCTGGCCAGGGCAATTAAAGGAAAAAAGACAGCAGTTAATACAAGGAAAGTTATAAAAGTATCGCGGAATGAGATTGAAAGCCTAAGAATAAAAAATGCGCAGTAAACCGGCAACACCAGTAAGAAGGATCCTATCAATAGGATTGCAGCTATGCTTGAATAGAACTCCAAGCTAAACGGATCGATATTATAAAATCTATAGATAGCGCCTTGCGCAAAAAGTATCGTTACAAGCGCCCCTGCAAACCAAATCTTTAATGCGCGGGTTACGGCATCAGCCGTATCCGGGGTTTCATCTAAAATTGATCTACACATCTTTGATGGATTCATGATGGTAGCTACCCATGCGCGAACACTATCGATAATGACATCGAAGGGTTTGTATAGCTCCTCGAATTTCATGCTAATTCTTTTTTTTGGAATAAATAAGCCATAAAAAACCCGCTACTATGAGAAATTGAGATGTCGCGAATACTCCGTGCATCACTGCGCTGCTTAGGTCAAATGAGTCCTGATCAAAATAAAATATGGCAATCCATATTGCTGTAAGTCCAAGAGAGACTAATCCAAATAAAGCTGAAAGCGACGCGCAAATAATAATTCTAAATCTGTTTTCTGACAAAATGCCGAACGCGAGTCCCCTTAAGAAAAAACCCAATGCGACAGAGATAACAGCTATTCCGATCAACCAATAGATAGATATAATCAAAGAATCAATACCAATTTCGTTACGAACACTGAGCGGCAATCTAAACCACCATGATGGGGAGCTCAGGACCAATACTGGCCCGGGCACCAAGAACCACCACCCTGATTTGAGGTAGAGATAAGACATCATGCCTTCAAAGATCTTTCGAAAGTCAAATGTTTTATCGTTCACAGTACCCCCGCCTCCAATATCCATGCGGTTTTTGATATGTTCCGCGGTTATGCTCTCTATATTGCATGGCAGATATGTAGCAGTCAGCTGAACGCTTACGCACTAAAATATATAGGGTATTTTTCTTCTGTTTGGTCAGGTAACCGAACAGCTCCACGACAAGACTCTTCTCAAGCGTCGGGCGCAATAGGCTTGCGGTTGATCAGAGATCAGGCAGCTAACGGTTTTCTTTCATCCATCGCCACGGTGGGATAGGGTATTTAGTCGACCATAATCCCCGTTTAGCAGCCCGGGCCTCAGCTTGTAATTTGTAGAGTTCGGGATCTTTCGCATGCCCTTCATATACCCAAGCCATTCCACGCTTCACTTGTTCTGCACTGACATCCAGCCCATTGCATTTGACTCTGGCTAAAGTGCGTCCATATTGATCCTTTGTTATGGATGTCAGTTCTGCCTCGATCCAGAAACAGAGGTCGGAAAGGGATTTTTTTGAACGCTTGGTATAAGGCTGCTTGCTTTCTGGCGCATCAATTTCCGCCAACCGCACTCTTACCATTTCTCCATCGATTACGATGGTAAGTGAATCGCCATCAACAATCTGGACCACCTGGGCACGGATTACCTGGTCGGTAAGGTCTGCGGCTGCCGGGAAAGGCAGAGTAATAGAGGTAATAAGAGCAATAGCAATAGTAATGGAGCGCATTTGACTTTTAACCAAAGCGGCAAACCAAAACCTACGTGAAAGGGTGAAACAACTGTTTTTAATCGCCGCGATAACCACCAACCAGAGGAGTAGGCGGGATAAAGGGATCGCCACCCAGCATGCGTTTAATCATAGCACTGTCTTGCAATTCTTGCTCTTCATGGATCCACAAGAATATTTACTATTATAAATGATTCCTGATTTCACTTTTACAATGGTCTCACATTAGTTTTTGCCATCATTCTTGGAAGGAAGCTGCCCAGTGTTTTAGCTATCACTGTTGTGTAAATCGACTCTCCGCCCATTTTCTGGCATTGCTAAGGTCCCTTGCAGAAAGGGCTATTCAATCTCATCCGGTTGCCGGGTTCAGGACGATTCAATCTCAAACGCCCTATGCAATAGTACCGCATCTACTCCTACTCGCTCACAGGGTTTTGGGCCGGCAATCTGCAAGAATCCGAGCAGCCGTTTTTGCGCCGCTACGTGATTGGGTACAACCTCGCAGATGAGGTCGGTTACCCCATTCATCAAGTGTGAGTAAACATAGACAAAGTGAAACAGTGCGCCCATGACTGCACTTGTCGGTTGACCGGGCATGATGACGAACCTGCATAGTTCCGCCAGTTTCCGGCCTGAAAGCCGTATAGCGTCCAGTTCATGGGAATACGTTGCATCGCCGTATAATCCGTTAGTGGAATCCAATCGCATCATTACTGTGCCAACCACCATGCCGCATAGTTCGGCATCGAATACCATATCCGCGGATGTCATGATGTGATCCGCGGAGTAGCCCTTCCTCAAGTATGATGTTTTTACCAGACGTTCTGAGCGATCAAGGGATTTCGCGGCGCTTACGACGTAGGGACCGAAGGTTGCTTTCATGCGCCTCCGATCCATCGAGTCGGGCGTCAGACAAGCGTGGTGCAGTTTACCGGGTTGATAGTTTGCCTCCATGTACTCACCTCCCCGTGAGTTGTTCCTGGATTGAGGCATATGAATTGCTCATGTTCGGTCACGCCGTTCCGACATTACTATTGGTGTGCCGATTGATACGATTGAGAAAAGCCAAGCGCATATTACGACCTTCATGTTTTAATCCCCGCCGCTACTTCCCCCAATTGGTAGGGAAACGTGCATGCGAGTTGAGGCTTTGCCATTGCATATGTCGCGGAATTAAAAGTTTCTGACCAAGCCCGCTGGTTAAGATCGGTTCAGCGATGCGATGGTAATGTGTGTCTGGAAGAGAGCGGAATGGTTCCGTCATTGAATCCGTATATTTCTTTGGGAGAAATTGGCCTTATGACATTCTACCGGTTTTAGACGCTTCAGATACTGGACTAAAGTACACTCCCCGATTAAAACGGTTGGACTCGCAGTGATCTTGTATTTGATCGATCCTGGTGAAGCAGTGGTTCTTCCATAAGATAATCTCGCATGACACTGAATTTATCTTCGAGCAGGAAGAAAAAATTACGCAAAACTTTATTATGAATGGTCCTTTGGGGGAGTGCGGGCCCATCATCTTAAAACATCATTTATTAGTGTTGAGCAATTTCTTTAAAAGATCATCGCTGGATTGCCGAACTGATTCGAGTGCGCCATGCAACTCAAGGAGGTTCACACGGATATATTCTTCGCAGTACTGGCAAGAAAGCCTTGGTTCATACTTTAGCCGCGAGATGGTTTCGTCGAACTTCCCGTGACAGTGAGGACACGTGATCACGATCAGCTCGGAATCGAAATTGAAGTGCAAGGGAACTCCATTGGCGGAGCAGGTTGACGTACGAAACGAAATCTTATCATGATTGGTGGAACGCCAGGCAAGTGAGAAGACCAGAGATGAATATCTATTGTTCAGGCAGCGATTCCGTGATGGCTCGGCCTACAGGCTGACAGGGATCAGGTACGGATCAGATGAGAGCTATAGTTTTGTTATCAGATCCTGGGCGTCAAATGGAGCCCTCACTTTGACATCGTTGTCAAAATAGCAATAGATATCGCGAGACTGTCGTTGCAGCGGGGACTGCGCCGAGATGAGATGCGCGTCATCTGGTTGGGAGCCGGTGCGCCAGGTGCGCATTCGCACTGACCAGCGCGTCAGTGCCTCAGGAGTGTAGCCGCTTGCATAAAGCACCTTGTCACCATGTAAGCGGAGATAGATGAAATCGGCGGTAATATCTTCCAGGTAGGGCCATTTTCCCGCAGTATCCGCGATAACCAATGCAATATTATGTTCACGCAGCAGTCGCACGAACGAATCATCGATGAAGCTTTCATGCCGGATCTCAATCGCGTGGCGCAATATGCGGTTGGTGTCGATTGCCAAACATACGCGCCCGGTCATGTGAGGTTCGCGACGACGGGCAAGACTTAACGCCTGGCTGGTGTCGCGCGGTAGAAGCTCGAAAAAATGCTTCAGTTTTTCTGGGTCATAATGGAAGCTGGGTGGGAATTGCCATAGAATGGGGCCGAGTTTTTCTCGAAGTTTGAATATTCCCGAAGCAAAGAAATTGGCGAGCGGGCCATCGACATCATGCAGGCGCTTTATGTGCGTGATATAGCGCGGCCCCTTGATACTGAAAACGAAGCCCGGCGGCGTATCGCTATACCAGCGCTCGAAACTTTCCGGCCTTTGCAGCGAATAAAATGTCCCGTTTATTTCGATTGTCGGAAATTTACCGGAGGCGTATTCGAGCTCGCGATGCTGTGGAAGACCGGGAGGATAAAAAACGCCCCGCCATGGCGGATAGCGCCAACCCGAAATTCCAATTCGAATTTCACCCATCACTTATCAATCCTGGCCGCTGGTATAGGTGGGCGTACGTAGTGGGCAGACACGACAAACTAAAGCTGCTTTGCGCAGAGCCTCAATGGATTTGTCTACCTGTGCCGCAGGATACGATTTAATTCCTGATAGGGTTTTCATCGCGTTTGTTCTCATAGGCGGAAGATGAGAATATTCACAACGAACTGGGTACTCGGCAGCACACTTTCTGCATGCTTGGCGGACGAATACCCAGTTAAGCGATTAAGGCATTTCGCTAATGTTCCAATAGGCATCAATCGAGCGCATGACTTCGACGAAGCGCCGGTAATCGACCGGTTTAACCACATAACCCGCAACGCCCAGGTTAAAACTGCTCATTTTGTCCTGTTGTTCTTCCGATGTAGTTAGCACAATTACCGGAATACGCTTTAATTGATCATTATGTTTTACCACCTGCAGGAATTCAATACCATTCATGATCGGCATATTCAGGTCAAGCAGAATAATGCACGGTTTTTCGCTTGCCGGGTCTTGTAGATAAAGCAGCGCTTCCTCACCGTTTTCCAGGTGTACAACTGGGTTCGTTACATGGATCTCCTTCAGGGCGCGCATGACCGTCATTGTGTCGACTTGATCGTCTTCCACCAGGAGAATGGGCCTATTGGTAGTTTTCACGTTTCTATTCCTTTATCGGAGTTAATATTTGCCGCAATTTTGGGAAGGGTGAAAAAAAATGTACTACCTTCACCAGTTTTCGAGTCGACCCAGATTTGACCACCATACATCTCCACAATTTTTTTCACGAGAGCTAGTCCGACACCGGTACTTTCTATCCTGTCGCGCGGGGCGAGCGTCTGGAATAGCTGAAAAATTCTTTCGAAATGACGCGCCTCGATGCCGGGTCCATTGTCGGCGATACTGAATTTCCACTGCTCACCCTCAACGCAACAGGCAATGCGAATTTCACCCTGGGGTTTATCCATGTAGTTAATAGCATTCGAGAGCAGGTTCTGGAATATCTGTTGGATGCGAGTGGGTTCCGCGATAATTCGAGGTAAGGGATTCTCTACCCTGATGGTAATATTTGCGGGCGGAGACAGGAGATCAATTACCTCAAGTACCACCTGGTTGAGGTCCAGCTCAACCAGTGCCTCTCTCACGCGGCCTACGCGCGAATATTGCAATATACCATCGATCAGGTTACTCATGCGATGCACCCGGCTGACAAGCAAACGCATATGTTCTTTGCCTTCGACATCGAATTTGTCGGCATAATCCGTGGAAAGCCAGTCCGCCAACGCACCGATGGCGCGTAATGGTGCCTTTAGATCGTGAGATACCACATGGGCGAAATTCCTTAATTCTTCATTGGCGCTTTCCAGTTCGTCCATCAAACGCGCTTTCTGCTCTTCCACCATCTTACGTTCACTGATGTCCCGTACAATGGCGACGAACATGCGGCGCTCTCCACCCTGCATCTCAACCACGGCAAGATCCATAGGGAACATGGTGCCACCCTTACGCAGGCCGATCACTTCACTGGTAACGCCAAGAGCCTTGGACTTTCCTGCTTCCAGATATTTCCTGAAATAGTCGGCATCTCGATCCCATGCCGGCCTTGGCTTGGGGAACAGCAGGTTAACATCGTGCCCGATAATTTCGCTTCCCGCATAACCAAAAATTCGCTCAGCGGCAGGATTAAACGTTTTAATCACGCCCCGTTCGTCAATCGAAGCAACGCCATCGATCAGATTACTCAGTAAAGCGCGGGTATGCGCTTCGCTATCGCGTATTTGGCCAATAGTATCCACCAGACTATCTCGCATTTCCTTCAGGGCTTGCATAAGCTGGCCGATTTCATCGTTCGAACGGACCTCAATTTCCTGCATAAAATCACCTACCGCGACGCCTCGAGCAATTGTCACCACATTTTCCAGAGGCCGGAAGATTGCATCACTGAGTACGACGCTGATCAGTGCCGCCAGTACCAGAGCGATGGCTATCGATGCGATCAGAATGTTCCGAATGGTTTCGTAGCGGCTCTGCTCCCGGTCGTATTCTCGACTGATTTCATCCAGTTGCAGCTTGACCAGGGCCTTGATGCTTGCATCGACCGGCGTATAAAGAGGACGAACCTTTTCTATGAGGATTCGGTACGCTTCGCCGATTTCATTTTTACGTAAGGCAGTTGCCGCGGGGATTATGCCCTCCGTGATAAATTTGTCCCGATCCTGGGCGAATTGTGCGGCGAGCTCTTTTTCTTCCGCACCAAGATAGGTTGTCATGTAAGCTTGCCAGATTCGAGTCATCGTCTCGATGTCCTGATCAACTACCGCAGTTTTCTTTCGAATAGTCTCGGGCGTCGGCATCATCAGGGCCGCTGTAATAGCGATTCGATTTCGCAGCAAGAGTGATTCAATTTCAGCGACTTGTTTGAGCGGAATGGCACGATTATGGTAAACGGTTTTCAAGCCATCGATCGCATTACTCATTCCAAACAGGCCGAGCATTTCAATTCCCAGCAGAAATATCACGAGGACGGAGAGAATAAGGATCAGACGCGATCTAATGGTCAAATTTTTAATCATATAACGTGGATGATTAGGAGAATGGCAATTGCCTGAAAGTCTGCAGCCTCAAGCCTGGCAAATTGCTAGCCCGGGATACCAGAAAGTGTTACGCGGTAAATCTCCAATTTTACTGCAACCCGGTATCTCTTGCGGAGCTGGTTTGCGGAGCGACCCGAGTCAGACCGGTGATTATGGATAAGATATGAAAGCAATTTTTCTGCGTATCAGCGAGGCCGGTTTTCATAGATATTTTCGCTAGAAATGATGACATAAACGTCACACCCTAGCGATAAAACCGCGCGCATATTTATTGTTCCGCCCAGCATGCTTGATACAGTCAGAAAGTGCTATTGAAATACCAATGATGATATGTACAATGTTTTAGCCTTTCTTGTATTGCATATTCCTGGTTACAACGTTCACGATTCGCTGGTTATTCTTTGCAGCATCTGGCAGTCCACTTCATATAAAGGATAAACGATCATGAAACTCAGTACCTTGTTTGCAGGATGCCTTTTCGCGTCAGTTGCTGCCATGCCGGCCGCCGCCCACCAGATTGTATACACAACCTCGCTTGATGGGCCTAGCGAGGCTCCGCCGAATATTTCTCCGGGCACTGGTACGGCAAAAATCACCGTTGATTTCGATCTGGTAACGATGCGGGTTGAGGAAAGCTTCAGCGGCCTTCAGGGAAATGTTACCGCTTCGCATATCCATTGCTGTACGGCCGTGCCAGGAGCTGGCACCATCGGCGTAGCCACTACGTTACCCACATTTACGGACTTTCCATCTGGCGTGACATCGGGCACTTATGATCGCACCTTCGATATGACGGCTGCCTCAAGCTACAATCCGGCATTCGTCACAGCCAATGGAAGCGTCGGTGGCGCCTTCAATGCACTGGTGGCAGGGCTGGATGGGGGTACCGCCTATGCTAACATTCACACCAATATATTTCCTGCCGGGGAGATTCGCGGCTTTCTCGCACCTATCCCTGAACCCGAGGCCTATGCCATGCTGTTGGCCGGTCTTGCCATGATAGGCGCGGTTGCTCGCCGCCGCCGAGCCTGACCCGAAAAACGGGTTTTGACTTGAAAAACAACAAGGAGCCATCGGTTCCTTGTTCTCATTTCGTGCTGCTATGGAGAGTTTTACTGACCTTCACATTCAGGAATTCCCTAGAATTCAGGCACTTTGGTGGAGTTCAGGGGTATATTGATTTCCCTGGCTTTGGAATGAACTGCTGTTGAACTCCTGCCTAACTTTAATGCGATTCGTCTTATCGGAATATTCTGCTCTGCGAGATTTCTTAAAATCTGCTCCTGTTGTGTCGTCCAGGGTTTACCGGAATTGGCGGACTGCTGTCGTCTATCACGTTGCCGCCTTTCGCCCAACCCTTGTTGATGGCCTCGCAGTAAGATTTTGAGAGGAGTCTGCTCTTGAATCTGATGCGGTTTGCAGATTCCGGATACAATCTGTAAAGCCCTCTGGCGAATAGAATCGGATGATTCCTGAGACTCGGCGCCTTCGGATAGAATTTGAAGCAGACCAACGAGCTCCCGTCGGGCAGGGGAGGATAGGCCTGCCATTAGCACGTTAAGGATGGAATGAGAACGTTCAAGTTCCTTAAGTGAATGTTCTGATCGCTGTTGATCTAACTCAATGATTTTCATAGTTTGATTTGGCTCCGGGACTTTTATTCCCACTCGCTAATGAGGTAGGGGAATGGTTCGTTCTATAACCTGCCGGGATTTTCCTCAAATTTCCATTGGTGCTGACTGAATCGGGGGGTAATTTGTGCTGCCCGCCGACTAACAAACTTGATGTCAACCCTGGCGATTTGTTATCCCCCTTTCATATTTTCGCCTGTCTTTAGTTCCATGCCATTTTGGGTTATCGATTTTTCTACGTTCAATAGTTCTTCGATCTGACCAAAATGGCGAGGAGACAGGGCAGAATGAATGATCTGGTGCGAGCTTCCGGGTAGCAGGGGCATTCTTCTGCTTCTCGATATTGTGATTTTCTTTACTAAATTTTTTACATAGTTCCGCGATTAAGTGCATGTCTTCCAATGACATAGACCTCATCGCGTCTATTACATCAATAATAAGAGACTCGCTGGGCTGATCGGACTGCATTCCAGCGCTCATGTCGCCTTCTCCAGTAGCGATCCACATCGGATAAGCGCCGATTCTGGCTTCAATTTCAATCAGATTTCTTCGTGGAACGCCTCTGCTTTTCCAATTGTGGAGCGCTTGTTCCGAAATATTGAGCAGCAGGGCAACAGCCGCCTCATTTTTCGCTCCTCTGAGTTCCTTGGCTGCTTTTAGCAGACGCGCATAGCTATCTTCCATTTTGTATGTTTGATCACCAATAATATTTATTGTAAACAGATTGTTTAATTAAATAAACTATTTGTTTACAATTTGCCATAAAAGAATAGAAGATGGAACACGACTAAAAATTACTTAATGCACCTGCATCCGAAGCTCCGGCTGCGCCAATCAGGCACTCAATGGATAACAATCGGCGCAATACAGGACATTGACTGTACTCCAAGCTTATGCAGTATTACGCTAACCCCAATCACTTGTTATTCGCCGGAGAGGTGACCTCTAAAATAGTAATTCGTACTGACTGCCAGAAACTACGATTCAATCAAGGCAGTATCCTTACGTGAATAAAATACCTCGAACTGTTCGAATGTCAGTGGCCGGCTAAAAAGGTAGCCCTGGTAAGCGTCGCAGCCATGCTGGGAGAGGAAGCTTTTCTGTGCATTGGTTTCCACGCCCTCGGCAATCACGGATAACCCCATGCTTTTTGCTAGAACCAGAATGGCCCGAACAATAGTGGCGTCATGAGGGTCGGTTAGCACATCCCGGATGAAGGATTGATCGATTTTCAGCCAGCCCAGGGGCAGGCGTTTCAAATAATAGAGTGAGGAATAGCCGGTGCCGAAGTCGTCCAAAGCAAAGCCCACACCGCGGGTTTTCAGTATAATCATTTTAGCAATGATGTCTTCCACATTGTGCACAAGAAGGTTCTCGGTAAGCTCAAGCTTAAGTTTCCGTGGATTGGCGCCGGTGTGATCGAGTGCGGAGAATACCTGCTCGACGAAATCCGGATGGCGGAATTGACGGGGGCTGACATTTATAGCCATATTAAGCTGAGCTGTTTCCGGTCGTGCGGACCAGGCCGACAGTTGCGTGCATGCGGTTTCCAGCACCCAGTGACCCAAGGGATAGATGAGACCGGTTTCTTCGGCGTGAGGAATAAACTCAGCTGGAGGCAGCAGGCCGCGTCGTGAATGCTGCCATCGCACCAATGCTTCAACACCTGTCACATCCCCATTACTGTCCACCTGGGGCTGATAATGAAGGAGAAACTCACTTTTTTCCAAACCCTTGCGTAAATCGGATTCAAGAACCACACGGACATTCACGACTTCCTGCATGTCCGGATCGAAAAAACACATGGTGTTACGACCTGATGCCTTGGCCTGATACATGGCAAGATCGGCCCGTTTCAGCAATTCGTCCAGTGTGGTTGGCTGGTCGTTGAACAGTGCGACACCGATGCTTGGAGTACTGTGGTGCTCATAGGCTCCCAAATGGAACGGCTCATTGAATGCAGCAAGAATTCTTTCGCACACCATCTTTATTTGAGCAACGGCTTCATGAGAATGTAAACCTAAATCGCCTGTCAGGACTATCACAAATTCGTCACCCCCCAGACGAGCCACTGTGTCGCTCTCGCGTACACACGAGACGAGGCGCGGAGCCGCCTGCTGCAGGAGTAGATCTCCTATATCATGGCCGAGCGTGTCATTGAGGGTTTTGAAATTATCCAGATCAATAAACAATAGTGCACCCATGTTATGATTACGGGCACTTGCCGCCAGAGCCTGCTGCAGGCGATCAAGCAGAAGTTGCCGATTCGGTAGTTGGGTCAAGGAATCATAGAAGGCGAGATGGTGAATTTCGTTTTCTGCCGCCTTGCGTTGGGTGATGTCGGTGTTGATGGTGAGAATGGATTGCGGCTGGCCCTTGTCATTCCGAACCAGGGTCCAATGGCTTTCCGTTATTAAAGTACTTCCATCTTTGCGGCGTTGTGTGAGCTCGCCATTCCATTCATCGTTACGTAACACCAATTGCATCGCCTCATGGAAGGCTATGGAGTCATCATATAAAAGATTTTCTATGGATTTATCATTCACTTCCTCCAGTGTCCATCCATAAAGCCGCTCAGCGCCCTGGTTCCAAAACTGAACACGATGATTGATGCTGCGGACAATAATCGCGTCTTTTGCCTTGTCAAGCAGCGACGCCTGCTCGCGGATACGTGCATCGGCCACCCTGCGCGCCAGTTCAGCGTCTTTGCGCTGAGTGATATCCGAAAAGATAACAACAGTGCCAGTTGTTTTCCCATCCTCTATAATCGGGTATGACGTAAATTCCACAGGCAGGCGTTTTCCATCTTTCCGCCAAAAAATATCGTCATCCGCGTGACTGGGCTGCTGGGTCTGGAGCGTCTGAAGAATTGCGCATTGCTCTACCAGATAAATTGAGCCGTCGGCGTGACGGTCATGCGTCAATGTGTGCATGTGCTGGCCGAGTAAGTCCGATACCGGGTAACCCAGCATATTGGCTGCCGCACTATTGATGAACGTGCAGCGCCCTTCAAGATCAATTCCATAAATCCCTTTACCTGTGGATTCCAGCAGCAGCAGCTTCTCCTGATATAGCTTCTCCCGCTCGGTCTCTGACCGTTTTCGCTCGGTAATATCGCGAAAATAAACAGCCAGGCCTTCTTCCGAAGGGTAAACATGGACCTCGAACCATTTAGCGAGCGGTGAATAGAAATCTTCAAAAGTCATCGAAGCATTCTCGTACAGTGCCCGATGAAATTCGCGATCAAAGGTGCTGTCAATGGCCTCCTTGAATTCCTGGCAGACATTCTTGCCGAGAAGAGCAGCACGATTTCGCCGCAATAGCGTTTCGGCTTCTTTATTCAAGTAGGTAAAGCGCCACTCGCGGTCGAGTGTGAAAAAAGCGTCAGTAATGCTTTCCAGTATTCTTTGAGTACGAAGTCTTGAGTTGGAGAGCTCCACGGTTACCGCTTGCTGATCCTCAATTGCGGATAGTAATTCCTTATTTGCTTGCTTTATGGCATCGACCTTTTCCTTGTTTACGGCGAGCATAAATGAAACGACGGCGGTCAGAATGCTAACCAGAATCCCGCCGATCAATATGAGCAAGGGTTCCTGGCTGTTGATGGCTTGCTCGAACCGGGGACGTGAAGTAGCGTCGATCGTCCATATCTGGCCATAAACCGGCATGGTGATTGTTTTTCTGAATTGCGGTACGGAGGCTTGTACAGGTGGATTTCTGTTACTGTCGAAAAGCAAAAAATCCTGTGCAACGGATTGGGTATCAAAGATTTTTATATCAAGATCATCAAGCTCGGCACGAAGAACGGCTCCGATAAAATCATCCATCCTGAAGGGCGCGTAGACATAGCCAACAAGCGATGAGCGTCTTTGCTCAAGTGTTTCGGGTAACTTTCCGGGCCCATAGTACGGTGTATACATGAGAACACCCGCCTGACCATCCGCTTCGGTTTCCTGCACAAGCCTTACCTTGCCGGAGAGTGTGGTCTCTCCGGAATCCCGGGCACGCGACATCGCTGCGCGCCGGACGGGATGTGAATACATGTCGTATCCCAGCGCCCGCATATTCTTTCCGGAGAATGGTTCGAGATAAACAATCGAGGTATATTCTTCCCGAGATGTCTCGGGCCAAACCCTGTATGCCGGAAAACCTTCCGCACGCATCGAGGCAAGATGCGTGGCCATTTCATCCGGACGAATGTGTTTTGCAAACCCGATACCCAGAATTGCCGGGTAGCTATCCCCTAAATGTAGCGTACCCACATACTTGCGCCATTCATCGCGGGAAACGAATTCAGAAGCAAGCAAGTGCCCCAAGGCGCCTTTTAGTACTTGATCATAGTTTGAGAAGCTGGCCTGGATCTGTGAGACAACGTCGGCCAAACGGCCATCAAACCGATTGTTTGCATCGCGCTCCTGTAAATCCCTGACAACCGACCAGCTCACTAGCGTAAGGGACAAAAAGACCGCGAATGTCAAAACGGCAACTATGTTCCGTGAAGGGATACGGTAGAAAAGGAAATTATTTCTGTAAATACTGATTTTCGTCTCCAATTGAGGCAGTCAGGATATTTCGCCAGAGCGGCTCAAAAAATTGACGTCAGCGGCGTGAATAACGCTGGCCAGCAGAGCTGGGCTCGTTTGAACCCTCGTCAGCCTTTGTGGATCTGCCGGGTGTTTTGTGGTGTTTATTGCGGCCCCATTTGCGTCGCTGGATTTCGCTTCACCAGCCCAGCTGCTCATTCATAGCTTATGCCATCCAAGCAGTAATCCATATCTGGGTAAGCACCGATCGTGGTTACCATTCAGCTGAAACTCCCACGGAGCGGTGCTCCCATTATTTCACTATGCAAGGCTTGCAATAAACGTCCTTATAATAAACAAATTGTTTAGTAAAATAAACAGTTCGTTTATATTTTTATTGATATGAGGAATGAAGAGGAGAAAGACAGAATAAACCACCCCGCCGCAAGCAGCGGAGTATTAACTGCGCTCTTACAATTCGCTGGTTTTCAGCCAGCCTTCGCCCCAAGGGGCGGGGAATTAAACCTGCAGAGATTAAAAGTTAGTAACATGCCAGACAGCCGTCCAAATCCAGCGATTGTTTTGATTGCCGATCATGTTATAAACCAGGTGTCAGCGCCGCGTGCGTCTCTTATTGTTCCAGTATTCAGGATCAACGAACCTGGTGTGTTAATACGGGCCGGTGCAAAGTATGTGATAGAATTTTTACAAGCATCAAGCATTTATCATTATTAGAATCCGCCCGGTTTTTGTATCAACTGCTAAAATACCGGGTTCCGACATAACGTGACGCAATTTATTCAGCAAGTCAAAGCGCCCGGATGGTGAAATTGGTAGACACAAGGGACTTAAAATCCCTCGACTGGAAACGGTTGTGCCGGTTCGACTCCGGCTCCGGGCACCATAGAATCAGTGGGTTACGGTCAATCAAGGGATTGAATTGGCCAATATGTCGTTATCATAGCGTGCCTTTTTTTGCTAAAGGCAATCTCAAAATAAGCTCTTTTAACCTCTCTGGATACAGGTGAGAGTACCTTTCTGATGATTGAACCGAGTCATGACTAAGCGTTTGTCCGACTTCTCCCAACGTGGCACCTGACGATAGCAACGCCGATGCGAGAGAGTGCCGTTCATCATGCAGCCAGAGATGTTTCATTCCAGCTGCCTCCCTGGTCTTCCAAAACCTCAAATAGTAATATCTGTCTCTCCAGTTAAAAGGGACATACCGCAGCGCATCAATCGCATTCGGGTGGACAGGTATCATATGCGGCATACCGTTCTTGGTATCCGGCAACCAATCCATGCCTGATCATTGACGATTATGATCTGCTCTGGCTGCAAGGTAAGCATTTCCGATCTCCAAATCAGAAATCAATAGGTGCTGCGCTGACCGGTTGAATCCATCCACCTTAGCATCGGACTATCTTCCGGTGGGGTCTTGCGATGATCGTAAATAACGCAAGCGTAGCCCTCGTTCAAACTTCTATTGCACTAATCGTTGAGGCCGCGATACAATTACGAATAATTCGCATTTACATCTGGATCAGGTGCCGGGCGCCTGGTCCGCAACGGGATGCCCATGTCTGTCGCCAAGTTTACCTTGCAGCAGGAAATCCAAGCGCTTTACAGCAACCATCATGGTTGGCTGTATGCATGGCTGCGCAAGAAATTAAGCTGCTCATACCGCGCTGCTGATCTGACGCAGGACATCTTTGTACGCCTGCTTTGCCGCGAAGAACCGATATTGATTCAGGAGCCACGCGCGTTTCTGACTACGGTTGCGAAGCGCCTACTGGCCAACCATTGGCGGCGCGAACAATTCGAGCGTATCTACCTTGAAGCACTAGCCCAAGCACCACAAGAACTTGCGCCGTCTCCTGAAGAGCGTGCTATTTTGCTGGAAACGCTTTTGGAGATTGATCGGGTGCTTGAAGGCTTACCACCCCTGGTCAAGAGGACGTTTCTACATGCCCAGCTTGATGGTATGAGCCAAGCCGAAATTGCGACCGAACTCAGCATCTCCATCACCACCGTCAAGCGCTACCTGTTGCGTGCTTGCACCCAGTGCTACTTCGGGCTGGCACCCTCCTGACGGCAACTGAATGGGACTGGATGCGCGCTTTGGCAAGAATGGCGAACCCGCAGGACGGGATCTCGATAATGCTGAATGTAACGGCGTAGTTCAGAATTGCGACCTCCTCGTTCATCCGAGCGACATCCCACCCCATGTCGCCCAGCACGCGGTGGAGTGGCTGATGGAACTTCAATCGGGCGATACAACCGATTCGACTTGGCAAGCCTTGCAGCAGTGGCGTAGCCAGCACCCCGACCACGAACGTGCTTGGCAACATATCGAAGCCATCAATAGCAAATTGCGTAGTGTGGGAGCGGTCTCGAGCATTGCACACGCCGCACTCACGCAGCCGCGCTCAGCCAAACGCCGTGAAACCATCAAGGCCCTCTCAGTATTACTCTTTGCCGGCGGCACCACTTGGATGGTCCATGACCAGACGCCGTGGCGCGAATGGCTGGCCGACGAGCGCACCGGCGTGGGCGAGCGGCGTACCATCCGATTAGCCGACGGCACCACAGTGGACTTGAACACGGACAGTGCCATCAGTGTGCACTTCGGTGCCTCCGAGCGGCGGGTACGATTGATCAGCGGTGAAATCCTGGTCTCTACCGGCAAAGAGGCCGGGTATACATCGCTTCCCTTCGTTGTCGAGACGGCGCACGGTGAATTGCGGCCACTGGGCACGCGTTTCCTAGTGCGTCATCAGGGTAGTGCCAGCCACGTCGATGTTTTCGAAGGTGCTGTCATGATTTGCCCGAGCGATGGGATCGGGTCAATGCGTACATTGCACGCGAACGAGGGAGCTCGCTTCACCCGTGGCGCCATTGATGAGCCCGTGCAGACCAATGACGCTCACATCGCGTGGACCGATGGCATGCTTGTTGCCAGTGGCATGAGCCTGTCCGACTTTCTCTTCGAGCTTGGTCGCCATCGTCCAGGCTACTTGAGTTGCGATCCTTCGATCGCCGAGTTACGTGTCTCCGGCAGCTACCCATTAGCTGACACCGATCGTATTCTCGATATTCTGCGCAGTACGCTGCCAATAGAGATTCACTTCCTTACCCGGTATTGGGTCACGGTGCGACCACGGCATTCTTAGCTGTTGGAGTCTTGCCACAAATCAGTCACTGCAAAGCGCAAAAAATCTGGCCGGGGTGGTCTGTTTTCGATTTCTGCGGGTCATAAGAGGTGAGCACATCATCGCCTCGTCCAATTGGATGGGCTTTAACTCCAGTCATCCAAAGAGAAATCGAATATTGAGCAACACAACCGGGCGGGAGGCGATTCAGCATCTCGCGCTTAGCGTACCGATATGCGCCACTGCTCGGTCTTTGCCCTCACTTTGTTGCCAAGCTTGGCGTAAGCAGCAGGGGAGCCCACGCCAGCATCTATAGTTCCCAAAGCCTACGACATCCCTGTTAGCTCGCTGGAAGATGGACTCAACCACTTCGGACGCGCGATAGGCATCTGCTGGGTGACGGTGACCATATTCAATATTCTGTTCACCATACTGTCGGTGGAAATTCACTTTCTGATGGGGTACCGGGCCGCGGTGCGGTCACGATGCTTCTAGCCGTTTGTACCGTGTCGCAAGTCGGTCGCCGCAAAGTACAAAAAAAGTTTGGTCGGGGTGGTCTGTTTTCGATTCTCGCGGGTCATAGTAAATGAGCATCAAAACCATTCTCATAATTAGACCTACGTTTACTCTAATCAGAAAACGACAGAATGAATTTATCAATGGTGGCGGCTAAATACCAATTATTACGCGAATCGACTACTAATGAAGATTTGGTGTGGAATGCCGCAGTGGAATGGGTGATGCGTGAGCATGAGATTCTGACTCCGGATGAGCTTATAGAATTGACGGCCTGGTTGAAAGCAGATCCTGCTCATTTGGCTGCTTATGATGAGGCCTCATATCTTTGGAAACTCACCGGGATCGCAATGCAAAAAACAGATTATTGATATTTATAAATTTTAATAGAAGGGGAGATACTGTGTCACTTAGCCATATCAGCCATTGGGAATCCGGGCGCGATTGGGTCATTGCGAATGTCAGGCAAGACTCAAGAAATCGTTGCCGGATTCCGTTTCCTTTATTGCAAACGCTGCAGTGTGGATTAATCTGCTTTGGAGTGGGCGCTGCGATGATGCTTCCGCAAAACGTTTTAGCCGAGTCTGCGACCAGCAGCACAGCGTCCAACGGACTTGCAGTTCATCAGTTCAATATTTCTTCAGGACCACTGGAAACGGCACTTAATGCGCTTGCGAAACAAGCAAGGATACCTATTTCGTTTGATAATCTTGATTTAAAAGACAAAACTGCTCAGGAACTGAAAGGCAGCTTTACCGCTCAGGCCGGGTTGAATCATCTTCTGGCGGGAAGCGGCCTGGAAGCCGTCGCACAATCGGGTGGCTATGTCGTCAGGAAATCCGTCACCCCAACCAGTCAGCCGGCAACATTGCCAGCGGTCAATGTCACCGCGCAGCCCATTACCGGCCCGACGGATGGTTATATGGCCACGAAAAGTTACACCGCGACCAGGACTGATACCCCGCTGCGCGATGTCCCGCAATCCATCACCGTGGTGACCAAGGATTTGATTAAAGATCAAAACATACTGAGCATGGATGCTGCGGTGCGCTACGTGCCGGGTGTCGGTATATCGCAAGGGGAAGGCAATCGGGATGCAGTGATTTTCCGCGGCAACAATTCAACGGGAGATTTTTTTGTGGATGGGTTGCGCGATGACGTTCAATACATTCGCGATTTCTACAACACTGACCGGATTGAAGTCCTGAAAGGGGCCAATGGCATGATTTTCGGCCGTGGCGGCGGCGGGGGCGTGATCAATCGCGTCACCAAGCAAGCCAGCTGGACGCCGATTACCGAGATTGGCGCAACGTATGGATCCTATAGTCAGAAACGGGTGACCGTCGACATCGGCCGGGCTATCAACGAGGTGGCTGCGTTTCGACTCAATGCCATGTATGAACACTCGAACAGCTTCCGTAATGGCTTTGAGCTGGAGCGTGGCGGGGTCAATCCCACGTTTACCATCAAGCCCACCGCGCGAACCACGGTTATCCTGGGCGGCGAATACTTTACCGACAACCGCACCGCCGATCGCGGCATCCCCTCTTTTGGGGGCATATTTGCTAAAGCATCTATACCTGGTGGCGTTGTAGACATACCCGGGGTCGTGGCCTCAGGCCGTCCTTCCGATACCCACCGGTCGACATTTTTTGGTAATGCGGCAACCAGCCCAACCCATACCGACGTCTGGGCATTGAACTCGACGCTAGAGCACGCATTCGACAATGGGCTCACCGTGCGTAATCGCACGCGTTATGCCAATTACGACAAGTTTTATCAGAATGTTTTTGCCAACGGGCCAGCCACAGCCCAGGATGCCACGGGACAGGTCAATATTGCAGCGTATAACAATGCTACCCAGCGCGACAATATCTTTAACCAGACAGATTTCCTGTACACGCTGAATACCTGGGGGATAAAGCACGAGTTCATGACCGGTGTGGAGTACGGCCGTCAGGTGACGACTAATCTGCGTAATACCGGGTTTTTCAATAACGCGACTACCTTTGTTCCTGTTCCCTTTTTTAACCCCCTGGCCTTGACGCCTGTCACCTACCGGCCCAATGCCACCGACGCCAACAATCACGGTGTGGTAGAAGTAGTAGGTGTCTATTTGCAAGATCAGATTACGCTCCATCCCCAGCTCAAAGCGGTCCTGGGCATACGCTACGATAACTTTGACACGAATTTCGTCAACAACCGTACCAGCACCCGGATCCACACCACCGATAATTTGGTCTCGCCCCGGGCGGGGCTGATTTATAAGCCCATCGAAACGATGTCGATTTACGGCAACTATAGCCTGGCTTATGTCCCGCGTGCCGGAGACCAGCTCTCCTCGCTGACGCTGACCAACGCGGCGCTTAAACCGGAACAGTTCATGAATCTGGAGGTGGGCGCAAAATGGGATATCCGTCCCGACCTGTCTCTGACTACGGCGTTGTATCAACTGGAACGCAATAACGTCATCGTTCCCGTTCCCAATGATCCTACCCGGACCATGCTGGTTGACGGTCAGCGTGCCAGAGGTGCCGAAGTGGGCTTGATGGGCCGCATCACCCCGCAATGGAGTGTCATGGGAGGCTACGCTTATACGGATGCCGAGATCACCAAGACCCAATCGATCACTGCCCAGGCGGGTGCGGTCGTGGCGCAGGTCCCCAAACATACCTTCTCGATGTGGAATCGCTATGATTTCGCGCCCTGGCTGGGCTTGGCTCTTGGGGTAGTTCATCGCACCCACATGTACGCCGCGGTGGATAATACCGTGCTATTGCCGGGCTTCACGCGCCTGGATTCAGCCATATACATCAGGCTCAACAAGACCCTGCGCGTCCAGGCAAATATCGAAAATATCTCCGATATCGAATATATCGCGTCTGCCAACAATAACAACAATATCATGCCAGGTGCGCCGCGCATCTATCGCTTGACGGTTGTTGCCAATTTCTAGATTCGGAATCGGATTCGGAGTCGTTCAGGTATGCCTCATTCATGAATATCCCAACTGGGAATTAGTGAATGGGGCATCTTGAATGCTCTGCCTAAAAAATGCTATCCCCAAATCGAAGCATACCTTAATTCTAGCGGAGATTCCATAGATGCATAAATACGTTGGCATAAAATATATTGGGCGAATAATTGTTAGAAGTAACAAGTATTAAGATAGCTGATGGCTTGATGTAAATTCTATCCAAATATTCCCTCTCTTTTGGCAGGGAAGCCTTTGCCTAGGCGGGATGGTAACTTTTATCAATTGATAAGCCCCCGGGATTTTGCCTACAAGGTGTCCGATCCTGGGCCTTTGGGATGTCTTCGAAATGCATATTTCCAGACAGCAGTTCTCTATCCTGAGAATTGCTATGCTTTATTTGGCGTTACTCTCTGCGGGCGCGATAGCATTGTTGTCATACCGAAACATCCAGGCGGGGGAAAAGCTAATGAGCAGTATAGGATCAGTCAATGAGTATTCAATCTCAGCCAGGAAATACTTTCCACGCTTAAGGATGCTGAAACTGGGCAGCGCGAATTTATTCTGACGGGTGAAGAACAATACCTTGAGCCATATAATCATGCCGTCGGGGCCATACCGGAGTTGCTGGAGCAATTCGAGACCCAAGTTAGCACGTCTAAATTGGATCAATTTGAGAATATGCGAAATCTAGAACCGGTGGTTTTAGCCAAACTTGCCGAGTTGAGAGATGCCGTTGAGCTCAGTCGATCAAACCGACAAATGGAAGTAAAGAAAATCCTTGAGTCGGATCGCGGGGTAATGCTTATGAATGAAATTCGCGGTCATTGTGTTGCCATCGACGAAATTGCAAAAATTCGCATTGCAGGATCTGTCGCTGCGGCAGAGAAAAGTTTAAGTATCTTAAGATTGATGAGCATGTCAGCCAGCATTCTTCTCTTTGTTTTTCTTTCCATCTCGGCGGTAGCTATCTTTCATCACGACGCGCCGTAAACTGCCTCCTGGACCGGCCATAAAACCCCCATGTACGCGATAGCGATTGTTAAACGTCCCAGAATGATTTTTAGTCTCATTCTATGTCTGCTCCCCCTATTAGTAAGCTCGAGAAGCTACGGTGGGAAGATGACATGGGAGTGAAGGCCTCAGGTCATTTTATAGGTCACTTACACTACCTGGCATCACAGGCAGGAGAGGGCGCCGGGTGCTTGCCCGCGCCTATTGGGGATGAAAATCTGGCGCGCCCCGAACGGATAGATCTGGGTGAGTGTTCACCTGGATCGAGGATTGGTATAATCCAGGCGACGTCATGGTGTTCTGGGATATCTTCACCCATGAACTCTGAAAGGAGATAAATTCATCCATGGGGCATCTTCACACAAATACGGTACTCGACAATGTCATACTGTATTTCCTCGCCATCGCACCTCCAGAAAGCGGCCAGGGCCTCTAATTTGATGTCGGCCTCTATACCATAAATCTTGTCGCCGTTCCTGCATTTAATATCGACCACCGTTCCCTTCGGTATTGGCAAGCACTTGCCATCGTGTTTAATCCACTCGCCGTTCATGAACATTCCAATGTTCTATGCAGCAGTACGGCAGCTTCTACACCCACTCGCTCACACTGCTTCGGTCCGGCGACTGGAGCAAACCCCAAGAGCCGCCTTTGTCCCGCTATATGACGCGGCACTACCTCGCAAACCAGATTATTGATACCATTGAGCAGGTGCGCGTAGTAATAGACAAAGTGGAACATGGCCCCCATGACGGCTCGGGTCGGCTGCCCGGGAACGATGGCGAACCGGGATAGTTCTGCTATTTTCCCGCCACGGCGTCGTATTTCATCAAGTTCGGTGGAATAGGCCTCATCCGCACATAGTCCATTGATTGAATCCAGTTTCACCATGACAGTGCCAACTACCGAACCATATAACTCGGCATCTATCACCATGTCGGAGCTGGTTAATGCGTGATTTGCGACATATCCTTTTCGCCAGTACGATGCGTTGACAAGCCATTCTGATGGCGTCAGCGACTTTCCAATGTTTACCGTGTAAGGTCCGAATGTTGTTTTCATTTTTCGGCCACCATGCGGTCATGGGCCGGCTTGCCCTCTCCCATCCATCCCGGAAGCACCCCACACCCAGGGCATCTATAAATCCCTGGATGAATTACCTCCTCAGATGGAGAGTAAATTTTATCGAAGCCTGGATCGAATGATATGGTCAGAAAAGTGCTTCTCTTATAATTTGCCATGCTTTCCTCAAGTGCGATTAAGTATGAATACATACGATTAATGGCCACAGATAAACGTCCGCGGTCATTGAGCATCTTACGGATTTATGGGGGAATCGATAATTGGACTGACGTGCACAAGCAAATCGAGTCAATACCAGACTTACGTACCATGGGCGAATCAGTCGATATTGGACTGACGTACACCAGGGTAGCAGTGTGGTTATTGACAGATCAGGAAAGGGAACAGCAGAAAATCCGCCGAAGTGGGGCTGGGAGGGGGTTTCGGCGGCCTACCTGGTGCCGGGCGTGCAAGCAGACGGCACCGAACAAATCCTGGGGCTATGGATCGAACAAACTAAATGAAGAGGGCCAAATCCTGGTTGCATGTTATGACCGGGCTCAAGAATCGGGGTATGCGCCCATGATTTTCATGGTGGATGGATTGTTTCCCCGAAGAGATCCCTGTCATCCTTCCGCAAAGACACAAATCCAGACTTGCATTGCGTGCTGGCAGTTCATGGGGATTAAACTCCAGTAAAAACAGTCTATAAACTGTTTTTTTCATAATTATCACCTATAGTTCTTTTAAGGGTACTTTGATGACTGTCCATTTTGATGCAAGGTAGTCATCGGAAGTGGATCGATGGCTGTCACAGTGCTACGCAATAGCAGGTTCATTGACAATTCTTGGTCGAAATTGGGGGAGGTTTCATGAAAAAATATCTCATCAATTGGGTTACGTTCGTCGCTTTAGCCATCTGGTTTTCGTATCCGGCGCAAGCTCAGGATTCTGCGAGCCTGTCTCCAGCTATTGGACATAGCAAGGCCCCGCTTTTTTCCACCAAGGAAAAGATCATTTTCAACCTGAATACCAACTTTACGGATTTGTGGAAGCACCGCGCAATCGCGAATCGGGAAGTGCCTGAGGATATCCGGGATTTTGAGGCACCCGGACGCCTCGCGTGGACTGATAGCACTGGAAAACATGATCTCCCCGTAAAGGTGCAGTTGCGAGGCAATACCAGTCAGTCCGCATCCGAGTGCCCATTCCCGAAAATGAGTCTAAGTTTCGAAAAAGATCAGGCGAGTGGCGAAAGGGTTTCAAAAGGAACGCTGTTTGATGGATTAAATTCCATTGGAATAGGTACGCATTGTGGCGGCAAGCCGGGGGCTTCGCTGCGGTTCCGCCGGGTTTGGGGAGGTTTGTCGCCGCATCGGGAGGCATTGATCTACAAAGTGCAGGAATACCTTTCCATCCCAGGTTTCCAAGTTTCGCCGACGAGCTTCAGATATATTGACACCAGTACCGGAAGAGGACCTGTCGAGCCGCAGCCAAGCGGTTTCGCCGTAAATCAGCCTATGCCGGGTTTCTTCTTGGAGGATATCAAGACTTTTGTGAAGCAGGCGGACGGAAAAGAGATTCGCGCGGCGGATGCTCCTTTTCCGGATTCGGATAAACCCTATATTTTCACAAGCATTACCGATGCGCCAAAAGATGCGCGGGCGGCAGGTTCGACGATCGAGCCCATTGATGCGAAGAGTATTATTCGTATCATGTTTTTCCAGGCGCTTGTCGGGAATCGGGACTGGATCATTCGTATCTCCCCGGATGATCTCAGTGCTTCCAGAGGCCTCTGGAATATGAAGGTTGTCGAGGCCAATGGTAAATGGATCGTTTTTCCCTATGATTACGATTTGGCTGGCTGGGTGAAAGCCGAGAATTTCTTTTCGGGTTTGCCGGGCCTGGCTGATGGTGATTTCTATAAGCCCGCCGATATTTCTCAGGTCGTGGCCGAACTGAAGCAGAAACGCCCTGGCATCGAGGCCCTGGTGGATGAGTTGGCCAGAGAGGACAGGGATGGAGCGGACAGGATAAAAGAGCATATCAAGGCTTTTTATAACGCGCTCGATCGAAGATTTCATTGATTGATGTTGTCTGTTTGACCGGGCGGAGGGGCGCTGAGAGATCCGGATAGGCTTTTATACTTGGCAAGTGGTGGTCGGTCACCGCAAGATTATTGCGGATAACACTTGTGCCGCAAATTACATTGACGGAATCCTGATTTTGGAGGATCGTATAATGGTTACGTAACACCATGAGTTTAAACGATCCTTTTTATTTTTTGAGCTATCAAGTTAAATAATACCCGCAGATAATATTTCAAGTCAGAGGAAAAGGTTCAGTTCGATGGAAATTGAGAGATTGCTTGAGCCAATTTCGCCAGATTCGCCTTGTGGCCCCGATCTTGAGTACGATCCGGATTTCATGGCGCTGGAACAAGCAGGCCAGGGCAAGCCGGAGCGGCAGACGGGTGAAGTTATCGTGGCTGCTGAGGAGCCTAACTGGATTGACGTCAGGCAGCGCGCCGAGACACTTTTCTCCCGGACTAAAGACCTGCGGGTGGCCGTGTTGTTGACGCGAGCCCTTACCCATAGCGATGGTATGGTTGGACTTGCCTCCGGCTTGAAGTTGTTGCTGGGTCTCTTGACTAATTACTGGGAGAATGTTCATCCCGGTCTCGATCCCGATGAAGGCCCGGTCACACGTCTTAATGTGCTCGGGTCGCTGGGGAAATCGTTGCGGGATCCGGATACGGTACTTCGTGATGTGCGTGGCGTGAATTTTGTCAGTACCGGTAGCCACGCGCGACTATCGGTACGGGACGTTTTGATAACGCAAGGCAAATTTACCGCCGCGAGCAATGAAGGGGTGCCCACTCAAGCCGAGGCCGAGGAAGTCCTGCGTCTTCCGGAAAACACTGCGTCTGTACAGGCCATGCGCGATGCGCTGGTCTCCCTGAATGGAATATACACTTTTCTCAGTGAGAAAGTTGGTTACGACCTCATGCCGGATTTGCAATCGCTGCAGGATATGCTCAAAACAGTGGTGCAGCTGTGCAAAAGCAATCTGGAAACGAGGAACAAGCCCATGGATGTGAATGGAATAGCCGGTCCATTGGTGGACGGAGAAATGAATGGTCGCATGCCGGCGATATCCGGAGAGATTCATAACCGCGAGGACGTTGTGCGAATGCTGGAGAAGATTTGCGAGTTTATCGAGCGGACTGAACCCGCTAACCCGGCACCTCTATTTATCCGGCGAGGACAGCGGCTCATGACCAAGAACTTCGTGGAAATTATCCAGGATCTTGCCCCGGACAGTTTGAACCAGATCAAGCAAATTACCGGCTTTGAACCGAAGAAAACCTGAATAGTTACGAAGGGGACGGGTCAAAACAAAAAAACGAGCTTAAAACGGGTTGACGGCTTGCATATTCATTGACAGTGTCTAGAATTAAGATCATGTTACAGTAACAAATCATAGGAGAGTATGACGCACCGGGGAATCTCAGCATAGTCTCTCAATCGTTTTTCAAAGGGGGAGTCGGACCATGGCACAAAGCAGTCAAAAGTTCATCGCGCGTAACCGCGCACCTCGCGTTCAGATCGAATATGACGTCGAACTTTACGGTGCGGAAAAGAAAATTCAGCTTCCGTTTGTCATGGGCGTTTTTGCCGACTTGTCCGGCAAACCGACGGAGCCTTTGCCGCCTGTAGCGGACCGCAAATTCCTCGATATCGATGTCGACAACTTCGATGACCGCATGAAGGCCATCAAGCCACATGTTGCCTTTCAGATCCCCAATACCCTGACGGGAGAGGGAAATCTCAGCGTCGATATTTCGTTTGAGAGCATGGATGATTTCTCTCCTGCCGCGGTGGCCCGCAAGGTCGATGCACTCAACAAGCTACTCCAGGCGCGCCAGCAGCTTTCCAATCTTGTGACTTATATGGATGGTAAAACCGGTGCCGAGGAGCTGATAGCGAAAGTTCTGAACGATCCCGCCTTGCTCCAGACGCTGGCGACCAGTAAGAAACCAGCGGATGAAAGCGGCGCATCCTGAAACTGATTGAACGAGTCTGAGGAAACAAGGAGAAGATAATGGCGGAAACCCAGCAGCAGGCCCCAGAGGCTGAAGTCCCAAAACTGGAGGAAAGCGAGTTTGCTTCATTGTTGCAGAAGGAGTTCAGACCTAAATCCGAGGAGGCAAAAGGTGCCGTCGAGCAGGCGGTGCGCACTCTTGCCGAACAGGCACTCGCGCAGACCCAGCTTATCGGCCGTGACGTGGTCAAATCGATCGAGGCAATTATCGCAGAGCTTGACCGGAAACTTTCCGAACAGGTGAATCTGATCATTCATCATCAGGATTTCCAGAAGCTGGAAGGCTCATGGCGGGGACTTCACTACCTGATCAACAACACTGAAACCGATGAGATGCTGAAGATCCGTTTCATGAACATCTCAAAAAACGATCTGGGCAAGACGCTGAAGCGCTACAAAGGTACCAGTTGGGATCAAAGTCCCTTGTTCAAGAAGATCTACGAAGCAGAGTACGGACAGTTTGGCGGAGAACCCTTTGGTTGCATGGTGGGGGATTATGCTTTTGATCATAATCCACCTGATGTTGAGCTGCTAGGTGAAATGTCCAAGGTTTCAGCGGCAGCCCATATGCCATTTATCGCTGGCGCCAGCCCAACCTTGATGCAGATGGATTCCTGGCAGGAACTGGCCAATCCCCGTGATCTGACAAAAATTTTTACGACACCGGAGTATGCCTCGTGGCGTTCGCTCCGCGAGTCGGAGGACTCTCGTTACGTGGGTCTCGCCATGCCCCGATTTCTCGCACGTATTCCCTATGGAGCAAAAACCAGTCCGGTGGAAGAATTCGATTTCGAGGAAGACACCGGCGCGGCCGATCACAGCAGATATACCTGGGCCAACGCCGCCTATGCCATGGCTGTCAATATCAACCGTTCGTTCAAGCTCTACGGCTGGTGTTCACGTATCCGCGGTGTCGAATCCGGGGGTGCGGTGGAAGGGCTGCCTGTGCATACTTTCCCCACTGATGATGGTGGCGTGGATATGAAGTGTCCCACTGAAATCGCCATCAGCGACCGCCGGGAAGCGGAACTTGCAAAAAACGGCTTCATGCCGCTCTTGCATCGCAAGAATTCCGACTTTGCCGCCTTTATCGGCGCCCAATCGCTCCAGAAGCCGTTCGAGTATGACGACCCGGATGCCACCGCCAACGCCAATTTGTCCGCACGGTTACCCTATCTATTCGCTTGCTGCCGCTTTGCACACTATTTGAAATGCATTGTGCGCGACAAAATCGGTTCGTTCAAGGAACGTGCAGATATGCAGATATGGCTCCAAAAATGGATCATGAATTATGTGGATGGCGACCCTGCCCATTCATCGGAGAGTACCAAAGCGCGTAAGCCGCTGGCTGCCGCTGAAGTCGTTGTGGAAGAAGTCGAAGGTAACCCCGGGTATTACACGTCAAAGTTTTACCTCCGACCCCATTACCAGCTTGAAGGACTGACGGTATCGCTGCGCCTGGTGTCCAAACTGCCGTCTGCAAAGAAGGCTTAACGTTTGAAGTCTCAAGTTATCTGTGTCGCCGCAGGTATTAGGCGGATTAAGCGAACAGCAAGAAAGACAGGTTCTTTTACGAGGAGATAATCATGGCCGTTGACATGTTTCTGAAGCTGGATGATGTGAAGGGTGAATCCATAGATGACAAGCATAAGGATGAGACTGATGTACTCGCCTGGAGCTGGGGAATGAGTCAGTCGGGTACCACGCATATGGGTAGCGGCGGCGGCGCAGGAAAAGTAAGTGTCAACGACTTGTCCATTACCAAGTATGTCGACAAAGGCAGTCCTACACTGATCATCTCCTGCTGTAACGGCAAGCACTTCAAAGAGGGTTTGCTGACGGTGCGCAAAGCGGGTGAGACGGCACTTGAATACCTCAAGATAACAATGAAAGAGGTTCTCGTCTCGTCAATCTCGACCGGTGGCAGCGGCGGGGAGGACAGAATCACAGAAAACGTCACGCTCAATTTCGCCGAATTCAAGGTGGAATACACGCCGCAGAAGGAAGATGGGAGCGGGGATGCGGCGGTTGAGGCGGGCTGGAAGATTGCCGCCAACGTCAAGGCCTAGATAGCACGGCCACACCAGATGGCCGGTCTGGCCGCAGGAATACTTTGTTTCAATTAGGGAAAGAGGCTTGGGTTCCGATTTCTCTTGTGACCTCGGCTAGCGGCATCGTAACAGAGTCCGGGCGGAGCCTTTGCGTAAACCAATCCTTAGACCAACTATCGGATGAAATATCATGGCCCAGGGTGACATGTTTCTGAGGATAGAAAGCGCCCGTCAGGGTGCGATCAAGGGCGAGGCGCAGGACGAGAATCACAAGGATGAGATCGACGTAAACGACTGGTCCTGGGGCATGCAGGCAAAGACTACGCTGAGTGGAGGCGGAGCCAGCCCAAAGGCTACGTTGAATGAACTGAACATTGTCAAGCAAGTGGATAGTGCGTCGACCGGCCTGATGTCCGCAATGCGCAATAACGATCTGATCAAGAAAGCCGTACTTACCGTACGCAAGGCGGGCGGAACTCCGCACGAGTACTTCAAGATCAGCATCGAAAAGGGACGAATCACGGCCCTGGATGTGGACACCAGCAACTTCTCGTCGAGTGGCGACCTTTCCGAACGACTTAGCCTGGCATTTCAGAAAATCAGCGTGGAATATGTTCCTCAGGGACCCGATGGGCTGCCCCAGGGAAGCATGCTTTTCGATGCCGAGATATCCTGAGGCGCTTCATTTAAATCCGGATAACTCATTAGGATGCGAGATGATGGTGAGGCAGGTTACGAGACAGTTTTTCCGGTTGGGAGTAATCCATAGTTTGGTCTATGGACGCCGCGCCAGTGGCAAAAATGGCGGCGAGAATGGCCGCAAGCTGACGGCCAGTACTCGTGCAGGCTCGGAGAGCCGCTTGATGGATTTATCCGGGTTAAACAAAGGAAGTCCGTCATGAACCTGGCCAGTGCCGCTGAGCAAAGTTTGCGTGACGGGGATCCCCCCGGTGCGTTGGTGCAGCTTCAGGAAGCAGTCCGTGCCAAACCCGGCGACTCCAAGCTGCGAATTTTTCTGTTTCAGCTTCTTTCCGTAATGGGGCAGTGGGAGCGAGCGCTAAATCAGTTAAATATTGTGGCTGAACTTGATGCCGGGGCTTTGGCAATGGTGCAGACGTATCGTGAGGCGCTCCATTGCGAGGTGTTGCGCGCCCAGGTATTCGAAGGTAAAAAAACTCCAATCGTTTTTGGTCAGCCGGATCAATGGCTCGCGCTGCTGATTGAGTCGCTGCTGCGAGGTGGGCAAGGAAAACACCGGGAAGCCGGCGAGCTGCGCACCGCGGCGTTTGAGGAAGCCAGCGAAACCAGCGGTATCCTCGATGGTCAGCCATTCATCTGGATTATCGACGCCGACAGCCGCCTGGGACCGGTATGCGAGGCCATCATCAATGGACGGTATTACTGGGTGCCCTTTTCCCGTCTCACCAAAGTTTTCATTGATGCGCCGGAGGATCTTCGGGATGTGGTGTGGATGCCTGCACATTTTCAGTTCGACAATGGCGGCGAGAGTGTGGCATTGATTCCTGCCCGTTATGCGGGTTCAGAAACAAGTGATGATGGGCAGCTTCTGCTAGCGCGCAAAACAATCTGGGTCGAAGCCGCACCTGGTGTTTATCACGGGTTGGGACAGCGCATGTTCGCAACGGATGCGGGAGAAAGCCCGCTCATGGATATTCGCAAGATCATGCTCGGACCCGTGGAGGCGGAGTCCGGAGAATCGGCTACCCCCTCATATGGTTGATCTGACTCCCCAGGAACGGCTGCAACCGGCGCTACTTGATCGCCTCGCTGATAACGAGCCGGACAAAAAACTGGAGCCGCGCGGGGAACGCGTCATGACCAAAGCCCGATTGCGTGAGGCCGTCCTGCGCGATCTGGCATGGCTGTTCAATACCACGAGACTGGGTAATAGTAACGATTTCACCGGTTTCCCTTTTGCCGGGCGCTCCGTCATTAATTTCGGCCTTCCGGCACTCTCGGGCGAGACGGCCTCCACACTGGATATCATCGAATTGGAGCGTTCGATCAAGCAGGCGATAATCGATTTCGAGCCCCGCATTACGCCTTCCAGCCTGCAAGTCGAGGCGATGGTAAGTGATTTGCAACTCGATCGTCACAATGTGATCAGCGTGCAGATTCGAGGAGATTTATGGGCATACCCGGTGCCGCTGGAGTTGCTGCTGCGGACCGATGTGGATCTTGAGACGGGGCAGGTGGAAATTCGTGATCTGGGGCGGTCAGAGCTGTAAATCCTGGCGGTGGATTCATGCCCTCGAGCTCTGTAGAAATAGGGGCGCATAGATGAAAGAATTCTTTGATTCCAAATCTCCCGTTGCCTTCGGGATGTTGCGGTCAAAGAAAAGATTTTTATATTGCCATTACCGCGAGCACCAATAAATGGATCCCCGCCTGCTGCGTCATTACAATCGGGAACTCGCCTACATGCGCGAGATGGGTGCCGAGTTCGCCGCACAATTTCCCAAGATCGCCGGCCGTCTTGGCATGGATGGTATTGAAGTCGCCGATCCGTATGTCGAAAGACTCATGGAAGGCGTGGCGTTTTTGGCAGCGCGGGTGCAACTTAAACTCGACGCCGAGTTTCCGCGTTTCACCCAACGCCTGCTGGAGATTGTCTATCCTAATTATCTGGCGCCCACACCGGCGATGCTGGTAGCCCAGTTCCGCCCGCAACTCTCCGAAACCAATCTTGCGCAGGGGTTTACCATTCCTCGCGACAGTTCCATGCGCAGCCAGCTGGGGAAAAACGATACCACGGCGTGCGAGTTCCGCACGGCGCAGGATATTACCCTTTGGCCGTTAGAAATAACCCATGCCGAATACTTCACTTTTGCGCCGGATTTGCCGCTCAACAAATTGCCGCTGGCCCAGCCTGTAAAGGGCGGAGTTCGCTTAAGAATCAAGTCTACCGCGGGGTTGAAATTCAATCAGGTGGGCCTCGATCGGCTGCGGCTGTTTTTGTCCGGTGGTGATGAGGTTGCCTACAAGCTGCACGAACTATGTCTTGGTGCGCCGCTGGGCGTGGCGGTGGCCCCAGCCCCGGCGGTAGGGCCATGGCCCTGGCATCAATTTCTGCCGGCGCGCAACATTCAGCCGGTGGGGTACAGCGATGAGCAAGCGCTTCTACCTGTCAGCCTGCGCGGTTTTCAGGGTTACCGGCTGTTGCAGGAATATTTTGCGTTTCCGCAGCGATTCCTGTTTATTGACATCGATGGACTGGGACCGGCGGTACGAAAACATGAGGGGGACGAACTGGAAATCGTCCTGTTATTTTCGCGCGGTAACGCGGTGCTGGAGAATGTAGTCGATCGGGCGAATTTCTCCCTTTTTTGTGCGCCCGCGATCAATCTCTTCCACAAGCGCGCCGACCGTATCCATCTCTCTGATAATACTTATGAATATCATGTCGTTGCGGACCGCACGCAGCCGATGGATTTCGAAGTCTTCGAAGTCAGCAGCGTAACGGGATACGGTGTAGGCAGCGACAGTGAACAGGCTTTTCTTCCATTTTATGCGGCCTATCATACCGAATCGCAGGAGCGTCAGGCCTATTTTACTGTACAGCGTGAGCCGCGCCTGCTATCGTCCGGGCAAAAGCGCACCGGTACCCGGTCCAGCTATATTGGCAGCGAAGTTTTCCTCTCGCTGGTCGATCCTGAAGAGGCACCTTATTCCGGTGACCTTCGGCAATTGGCAATCACCACGCTATGCACCAATCGGGATCTGCCCCTGCTGATGCCGCTGGGCGCGGGTAAGACGGATTTCACCCTGGACAGCGCGGCGCCGCTGGATACTATTCGCTGTGTCAAGGGACCTTCCAAACCCTACTCGCCGATATGGAATGGAGGAATTGCCTGGCAATTCGTCAGTCATCTGTCGCTCAACTACCTTTCCCTGATGAATACCGGGGGACGCGAAGGTGCGGCTGCGTTGCGTGAAATGCTGGAACTGTATGCGATGAGTTCCGACGCGGCCATCAAGAAACAGATCGAAGGGGTTCGAAAGGTGTCGGTAAAGCCCTTGGTGCGCCGGTTGCCCATGCCGGGTCCGATCACCTTCGGCCGGGGACTGGAAGTCGAACTGTACCTCGAAGAGCTCGCATTCCAGGGCGGTAGCGCATTCCTCTTTGGCAGCGTGATGGAGCAGTTCTTCGCCCGTCATGTTTCCCTCAATTCATTCACGGAAACCGTTCTTTCCTCTGTCGAGCGGACTGAAATCATGCGCTGGAGGCCACGATGCGGGGCACGCCCGATCCTCTGACCTATTTTCGCGCCCTGGCGGATAAGCCTTTCAACCACGATTTCTTCCAGGCGCTGCGGCGTATCGAGTGTCTATATCCAGGCAAGCCGAAGCTGGGGATGGGATTGCGCCCCATTGACGAGGCGATAAGGCTTGCTCAAGAGCCCTCGATGATATTCGCGCCTTCTTCGCTTTCATCGTTTCACCTGCCCGCCGGTGGGCGGCCGGGGCGAATGGAGGTTCGTTTCTTTGGCCTTCTTGGACCCAATGGTCCGCTGCCATTGCATCTGACGGAGTATGCCCGTGCGCGGTTGCTCAACGCGGGGGATGCGACCTTCGTGCATTTTCTGGATATGCTTAATCATCGCTTTCTGATGCTGTTCTACCGCGCATGGGCACAAGCGCGGCCGACGGTCAGCCTGGACAGGCCGCGCGAGGATCGATTTACGGTTTATGTAGGCGCGCTCGAAGGTCTGGCCGGCAGCAGGATGCGTGAGCGTGACGAGATCGGCGATTTCGCCAAGCTGTTCTTTGCCGGTTTGCTGGGCCGGCAGGTGCGCAACCGCGACGGCATCATTGCGTTGCTTGCCTCCTATTTCCGCGTGCCGGTAGAGATAGACGAATTCGCCGGCCACTGGATGCGCATACCCGCACGCGATCAAACGCGGCTATCCGCCGGTGACACCGGTGATGCAAGCGCGCAATTGGGAGTTGGCGCCGTGCTGGGCGCTCGAATCTGGGATCGGCAGCATAAATTCAGGATCCGGCTGGGTCCGCTTACGCTGAGCCAATACGAGAGCTTCCTGCCGGGAGGAAAGGCGATCGGGCGGCTTGTGGCCTGGGTAAGGCAATATTTTTGCTTTGAGTTGGAATGGGACGTACAGCTCGTACTCGCACACGACGAAGTGCCAAAGGCCAGCCTGGGGCAGTTTGGGCGCCTGGGCTGGACTACCTGGCTGGGTACCCGTTCCGCCGCCACCGACGCAGCTGATTTGAATCTGAATGCAGAGCGCCTGATTTCTCGGCAATCCGGGATTACTGGTCCGGGTCAGATACGACCATAAAGGGAAGGGGAGGTAGCATGAGTGAAATCAGTCGTGTCGCGCTGTTCGGCAAGCTGAACAGCCTGGCCTACAAGGCAATCGAAGGCGCAACGGTCTTCTGCAAGCTGCGCGGTAACCCTTATGTCGAGCTGGAGCACTGGTTGCAGCAGATCCTGGCTAATCAGGATTCGGACCTGCATCGCATCTTCAAGCATTTCGAGCTCGATAACTCCCGCTTTGCCAAAGACATCACCAATGCGCTCGACCGGTTGCCGCGCGGCGCCACGTCTATCTCTGATCTGTCGGAGCATATTGAATATGCGGTAGAGCGCGGCTGGGTCTATGGCACGCTGATGTTTGGTGAAGGACAGGTAAGGACCGGTCACCTTCTGGTTGGCATGCTCAAAACCTCCAGTTTGCGCAATGCCTTGTTCAATATCTCGCGCCAGTTCGAACGTATTCGCCCGGATACACTGGCAGACGAGTTCGCAAAAATTGTCGCTGGTTCGCCGGAGGAGCATTTACGCGCAACCGATGGTTCAGGTAGTGCGCCTGGGGAAGCGAGCGGGGCGATAGCGCCAGCACAGATGGGCAAGCAGGAGGCGCTGAAGAAATTTTCGGTGGATCTGATTGCCCGAGCGCGCAAAGGCGAAATCGATCCCGTAACAGGCCGGGACGAGGAGATTCGTCAGATCGTCGACATCCTCATGCGCCGCCGGCAGAACAACCCCATCCTCACCGGTGAAGCCGGGGTAGGCAAGACGGCGGTGGTGGAGGGCTTTGCGCTGCGGATTGCCAAGGGCGATGTGCCGCCACCCTTGAAGGACGTTTCGCTTCTCACGCTGGATATCGGCCTCTTGCAGGCTGGGGCCAGCATGAAGGGTGAATTCGAAAACCGCTTGCGACAGGTGATCGACGAGGTACAGGCTTCTCCCAAGCCGATCATCCTCTTTATTGACGAAGCGCATACGCTGATCGGCGCGGGCGGTCCCGCAGGTACGGGTGACGCGGCCAATTTGCTGAAACCCGCCCTTGCGCGTGGCACACTGCGCACCATCGGCGCCACCACGTGGGCGGAGTATCGGAAATATTTTGAGAAAGATCCGGCGCTCACCCGTCGTTTCCAGGTTGTGCAGATACTTGAACCGACAGAAGAGAAAGCGATCCTGATGGTGCGCGGTGTCGCCTCGACACTGGAGAAACATCACCGCGTGCAGTTGCTCGACGAGGCGCTGGAAGCCGCAGTCAAGTTGTCGCATCGCTACATTCCAGCCCGCCAGTTACCGGACAAGGCCGTGAGTTTGCTCGATACGACCTGCGCACGGGTGGCCATCAGCCAGTATGCCACCCCGGCCGAGGTGGAGGATTGCCAGCGCCGCATGGAGGCGTTGCAGACGGAGCTGGAGATCATCGGCCGTGAAGAAGAGATCGGATTCGATGTTGGTGTAAGGCGGAGCGATGTGGAGCAGAAGCAAGCTGCGGAAAAAGAACATCTGGCTGGTCTCGATGCGCGCTGGCAGGAGGAAAAAGGGCTTGTCGATCACATACTCGAACTGCGCGGTAAGCTGCGCGTGGGTGGTAAACCCGTGGATGTGAAAGTGCCGGGCGTTGCACCGGAGAGCCCCAGCTCCAGTAGCGTGGCTGCGCCTGTGCCGGATGGCAAGCCTGAAGACGCTCTACAGGCCGCTCCACAGGCAGTTTCGAAAGACGAAGCGCCAGAGACATCGCAACCCACCGGGTCTGCGGAAGCCCCCGTACCCGCCAGTCCATCTGCGGATGAAGCCGGGCTTAGTGCGGAAGAACGCCACAAGCTACTGGCCGAGTTGCATGACCTCCAGACGAAACTGGATGCACTTCAAGGTGAGACGCCTCTCATCATGCCCACAGTGGATGCCCAAGTGGTTTCATCGGTGGTTGCCGACTGGACCGGCATTCCGGTTGGCCGCATGGTGAAGAACGAGGTCGAGGCAGTACTCAAACTTGCCGATACCTTGAACCAGCGAATCATCGGCCAGCGCCATGCCCTGGAAATGATCGCCCGGCGCATTCAGACATCGCGCGCGAAACTGGATAACCCAAATAAGCCAATCGGGGTGTTCATGCTCTGCGGTCCTTCCGGCGTGGGCAAAACGGAAACCGCCCTGGCGCTGGCCGAATCGCTCTACGGCGGCGAGCAGAACGTTATCACCATCAACATGAGCGAATTTCAGGAAGCCCACACCGTATCAACTCTGAAAGGCGCACCACCCGGCTACGTCGGCTACGGTGAGGGCGGCGTCCTAACCGAAGCCGTGCGGCGTCGACCCTACAGCGTAGTGCTGCTGGATGAAATGGAAAAGGCCCACCCGGACGTGCACGAAATCTTCTTCCAGGTATTCGACAAGGGCTGGATGGAAGATGGCGAAGGGCGTCATATTAATTTCAAAAACACTATTATCTTGCTCACCACCAATGTCGGCACCGATCTCATCATGGGCATGTGCCGCGACCCCGAATTGATGCCCGATGCGGATTCGCTCGGCAAGTCGCTGCGCGAGCCGCTGCTGAAGGTGTTTCCGCCCGCGTTGCTGGGGCGGTTGGTAACAATTCCGTACTATCCGCTGAATGACGAGATGATCGGCACCATCGCACGGCTGCAACTGGGCCGGATCAAAAAACGTATCATGGAGAACCATAAAATTCCATTCGCCTATGATGACGAAACAGTGAAACTTATCGTCAGCCGCTGCACAGAACTGGAAAGTGGCGGGCGGATGATCGATACCATTCTTACCAATACGGTGCTGCCGCGTATCAGCGAGGAATTTTTGAAGCACATGGTCGAGGGTAAGCCGGTGACGCGAGTGCAAGTGAGTGTGAAGGACGGGGAGTTTGGGTATGGATTTGAGTAAAGAAAGCCTGACAACCATTGAAATGGCGGAAGCTAAGCACCACACGCATTTCATCGGCATATTCACGTCGCTAATGGCGAAGGGGGATACCACCATTGTCTGACCTTCTGGTAAAACTATACGATCTGCCGGATACAAAATCGACTCTGAAGAATTCGGCGTATGAGGGTGCGTGTTGCCGTCGCGCAATGGCTTACGAAAAGCATCAGGTTGTTAATTGGGTTCGTGAGCACTTTAGTATGGGATGGGCGAGCGAATGTGATGTGGCGTTCAGCAACCGGCCGATCTCGTGCCATCTCGCAACAGAGGACGGCGCAATCCTGGGTTTTGCCTGCTACGATAGCACCAGCCGTGGGATGTTTGGTCCCATTGGCGTGATTGAGTCCGCACGCGGACAGGGCATCGGGCGCGGCCTGTTACTTTCTAGTCTATACTCAATGGTAACTGCTGGTTATGCATATGCTGTGATAGGTGGGGCCAGTTCCCTGGAGTTCTATCAACGAGTTGTAAACGTCATTGAAATTCCGGATTCCAGTCCCGGGATTTACATTGACAGGTTGGTCGAATAAATAGCTGGCATGGATAGGGTATGATTTAAGCATCGGTGTGGAATAAAGCGAATGATGGGTTGCGCTATGCTTTACCCATCCTACTGGAAACCATATAGCGGTATATACCTATGCATCCTGACGTTCAGAACGAAGTTGAGAGTGAACGGGAGACCATTTCGGAGCTGAGTCTCCCCGATGCGCTGGCGCTTGCCTTGCAGATTCACCGTCGCGGCCACCTGACTGAGGCGGAAACCCTCTACCGGAAGGTTCTCGATATCGCACCGGACTGTGCGGATGCGCAACACTTTCTCGGCGTACTCTTACATCAGGGTGGCGATAGCGACTCGGGGATCGAGCTTATCCGTAAATCCATTGCGTTAGACCTCGGCGAACCCAATTATTACAACAATCTTGGCAACGTGCTGGTTGAAATGGAGCGGCTCGCCGAGGCTGCCGAAGCCTATAAAAAAGTCATCGCGCTGGCTCCCGATCATGCCAACGCCCACAATAACCTCGGTGCCTTGTCGAAGGCTCTCGGGCGATTTGATGAAGCTGCCGCAGCCTATCAGAAGGCGATCGAGCTAAACCCGGATCACGTTGATGCCCATAACAACATGGGCAAGCTGCTGTCGGCTCAGGGAAAAACCAAAGAGGCGATCGCCTGGTACTGCAAGGCGATCACCTTGATGCGTCATAATCCGGATTCGCGCAAGCTGCTCGGCATCGCCTATTACACCCTGGGGCAGACGGAGAAAGCAGCTGAAGTTTACCGGCAATGGCTCGCTGAAGAGCCGGACAGTCCGGTGGCGAAACACATGCTATCGGCATGTTCGGGGCAAAATGTGCCGCCACGCGCTTCAGACGAGTATGTCGAATCCACCTTCGATCGTTTCGCCGACAGTTTTGATGCCAAGCTGGAAAAGCTCGCCTACCGTGCTCCTGATCTGATTGCTGAGGCGTTAGCCAGCGCTTGTGGAGCGCCCGAGAAACGTCTTATGGCCCTTGATGCGGGTTGTGGCACCGGCTTGTGCGGCCCCTTGATCACCCAATACATCCATCGGCTGGTGGGCGTGGATTTATCGTCGGGCATGCTTGCCAAAGCGCGCGGCAGGAATACTTATGATGAGTTGATCAAGTCAGAATTGACCACCTATCTCCTTGCGCAGTCTGGTGCTTTCAATCTTATTGTCTCGGCTGATACCCTGGTCTATTTCGGCTCCCTGGAAGAGGTGCTCGATGCTGCGCATCGGGCTTTGCAGGAGGATGGTTTGCTTATATTTACTGTCGAAGCGGCTGCCGATGAAGCTACCAATAAAGCTATCAGCACCGGCTATCGCATTAACCCGCACGGCCGTTACAGCCATAGTAACGAATATCTGCGACAAGTGCTGCCCGCTGCTGGCTTCAGCATGTTTGCGATAGAGCCTGCCGTGCTACGTATGGAAGGTGGAAGTGCGGTAGCAGGGTGGGTGGTTACCAGCCGCAAAGCAAATAGCAACGCGATTAAAGATGACAGAACGTTAACCGCTGTGCCAAAATAAAATGACAACTTTCAAGTCAAGTCTGTGAGACGCGAATGGCCAGGACTTTTGAGCTGATTACTCCTCTCGGTGCCGATGTGCTGCTGTTTCATCGCATGCACGCACGGGAAGAGTTGTCCCGCCTGAGCGAGTTTCAGATCGATGCCCTGAGTATCCGCAATGACATCAATCTGGATGAAATTCTGGGTAGAAACGTCACTGTCAAAGTAGAACTTGCGGGGGGGCAGCTTCGCCACTTCAATGGGTATGTAACCCGTTTCGTGCAGGCTGGCACGCGTGGTCATCACGTCTACCAGGCAACGGTTCAGTAAGACCAGAGGAATGATAATGGCAGACGGATATCCTCTTGGACCCATATGCACTGAAAGTAGTCCGCTCGCGACTATAAATGAGGATGGTACATTATGTCGCGCTGCGTCCGCGATACCTGGGCCAGTCAGCGGTCAGATTCAACAGCCCACTTACGTGACTGTCGTCCCCGAACTAAAGACTGCCGTCGACATCACTTTCAATTTAGCTGCACCAACAACATGGGATGCATTCTGGCGATCCGCTTACGATAAAATCAATTCAGGTTTTCAGCGCCAAGCCGACGAATGGCTGAAACGTGGCATCTTTACGCAAGAGGAAGTGCGAGGGCTTGTAGATGCGCGAAACCGGGAGCTTCTCAGAATCCGCAACCAGCTCACACCCTTCGGGCGGCTTTACTCCGAAGTACTTAAGCCGGCGGCGAGCCTTCCCAATCTCGAAAAACTCCTCGCCGAGAAGGGTTCAATTCGAGCCGTGTTGGAAAGCGCTGGCAAAACACGGGTGGTAGTCGACCGCCTCGCGATTGTGTCGCGAGTTGCGGGGCCTGCGCTTATTGGGCTAGACGTGGTCCTTACGAGTGTTGTGATTGTGCAAGCTAGCCCAGAAGAGCGGAGTCGTGTCACCGCAGAGGAAGTTGGTGGACTCGCAGGTGGCGTGGGATTTGGTATGGCTGGTTTTTGGGCGGGGTGTGCGACATTTGCGGCATATGCATCGCCAACGTTGACGATCCCTGTCGTGGGTGAAGTTACGACAGGAACCGCTTGCCTTGTCGGTGGCTTCATCGTTGGCGGCGGCCTCGGATACGCTGGTCGGAAATCAGGGCGTGCCATAGGCTCCGCAGCATATGATTGGGTTACGTGCCTGACATGGCAGTAAGAAAATCGCTAGCTCAGCCCAGAAGCGAAATATGGACTGAAATGAGGAGACTTCTGTAATGACCTCATGGTGGACACGGTTTCGAGAGCTGACAAACGATGGCAAATGCGATTCTCCACAGTTTCGGGTTGTCGCGCGTGACAATGGGATTGCGATTGAGGGTCGCCTATCTGACGGTGGCGATGGATCGATTGTTTTGCCATGGACAGCGGTGAGTCAAGTGGTTGCATACAAGCGTGATGTATACGCAGGTGATCTTATTTGCCTGGGAATCGAGCTTGATGGACAGCGCGTAGTTGAACTTGATGAGACCATGCAGGGCTGGCAAGAATTCATTGAAGCTTTGCCTGTTTATCTCGCGGGGGCGATGAGTCCAGAAGAGATATTTGTGAGGTTGGTGGCTGAAGATAATCCAAGCAATAATGTGACAGTCTTTTTGCGGGAAGAATTGGAGACTCAAAAGGTTGTATCCGAGATTAGTGATAGCCATGGTTAATGGGAAGACTTCCAATCTGTGACAGATTGAAATCCGACAACCGAAATACTGACGTAGGAAGGATAAGATGGCGCACGTAATAACAATTACTACTCCGCTCGGTAACAATATCCTGCTATTTCACAGCATGACCGCCAGCGAAGCGCTGGGCCGCCTTTTTGAGTACAACATAAGTGTATTGTCCGAAAAGAACGACATCGATCCTGACAAGCTGTTGGGCAAAAATGTAACGGTGAAGCTTGAGTTGCCAGAAGGTGGCTTCCGCTGTTTTGACGGCTACGTTACTCGTTTTGGATTGGCGGGTGTGCACGGACGCTATTACTGCTACCAGATAACCGGCAGGCCATGGCTCTGGTTGCTTACTCGTACTTCCGATTGCCGCATCTTTCAGGCCAAGAAGGTGCCTGAAGTGATCAAGGAAATATTCAACAAGTACCCGAGTGCCGTTATCGAAGACAATTTGACCGGTACCTACCAGGCATGGACCTATTGCGTTCAATATCGGGAAACTGATTTCAATTTTGTCAGTCGGTTAATGGAGCAGGAAGGGATCTATTACTACTTCAAACACAGCGAAGGTAAGCACACGCTGGTGCTGGCTGATTCCTACAGCGCGCACTCGCCTTTTCAAAATTATGCGCAAATACCCTATATTGGTCCTGGTCGACCGATGCGCATAGAGCAGGAATGCATTAATGATTGGGTGTTCTCGTGTGAGATTCAGCCGGGCGCTTATGTAATTGATGATTATGATTTTGAGCGTCCGAGCGTCGAGCTCCAGCAGAAAAGAAAGCTCACACGGAATTACGCTGAAGCGGAACACGAGTACTTCGACTATCCTGGTGAATATGTGCTGGCAAGCGAGGGCGAGCACTACGCTCAGACTCGCTTGGAGGAATTGCAAGCTCAATACGAGCTTGTTAATGGCGGAACCAACGCAAGGGGAATGGCTGTGGGGCATCTCTTCGAGCTTACAGGCCAGCCGCGTGTTGACCAGAACCGGGAATATCTCGTCGTTTCAGCCAATCATAACTTTGCTACCGATGAATATGAGTCTACGCAAGGAGAAGGGGCGAGGTACAGTTGCCGGTTTATGGCGCTTGCCAGTAAAGAGGCTTTTCGGCCGACTCGCACCACACGAAAGCCCATTGTTCAGGGCCCGCAAACGGCCATCGTGGTAGGGCCTGCAGGTGATGAGATATATACTGATAAATACGGTCGCGTGAAAGCGCAATTCCATTGGGATCGCTACGGCAAGAGAGACGAGAATAGTTCCTGTTGGATGCGTGTGTCACATCCCTGGGCGGGAAAAGGTTGGGGATCAGTTTCTGTCCCTCGCATTGGCCAGGAGGTCATCGTAGATTTCCTTGAGGGTGACCCTGATCAGCCCATCATCACCGGTCGCGTCTATAACGCTGAGAGTATGCCACCCTATTCATTACCCGGAGATGGGATGGTAAGCGGACTGAAGTCTAACAGTACGCCCGGTGGCGGAGGTTATAACGAAATCTCCGCAAATGATACGAAAGGCAAGGAGAAGATCACGATTCATGGTCAGTACGATATGAATACCACGGTTGAGCATGATCAGACCACGACTGTACGTAACAACCGGACTGACAGCGTCGATGTCGATGATTCCGAAACGATTGGAAACAGTCAGAAGTTGCACGTGGGCGTGAATCGAACCGAAACCGTCGGCGGGGCGGAAAATATTACGATTACAGGCCATCGCACTGAAACGGTCAATGGCGGAGAAACTGTTACGATTAATGGCGTACGGGGCCATACGGTAAATGGAGCTCAAACCACAACCATATCACTGGCGGAAATGCACTCGGTAGGGGCGGGCCGCATGCACAATGTCGGCGCGGCTGAGGCTGTTACCGTGGGGGGAGCGCAGATGGTGAGTGTGGGCGGTGCACAGATGGTAAGCGTGGGTGGTGTGCAAAAGACGAATGTGGGTGCCTTGCAGTCATTCTCAATAGGTGGACCGCATAAATTGAGCGCAGCGGTTATCAACCAGACCTCAAAAGGTCCATTCAAGATCAAAGCCGGGGCAACCTTACTGGCCGAGGCTCCCACCATCATTCTCAAGGCAGGGGGTAGCAAAATTATCATGAACTCCAGTGGCATCACGATCAAGGGAGCCAAACTTACCCTTAAGGCGGATGGCAGCGCATCCTTCAAGGCAGGCGGCTCCATCAAAATCAAAGGCTCCAATCTGGGAGAGGACTGACCATGGACCATACCGATCTTCAAAGTGTACGAACTCTCCTGACCGAGGTTGCCGGTGGGGCAAAGCTGACAGGGGAGGGTGTATCGATCGCTACCTTCGCCGGCTTCAATGACGATGGGCAATTCCTGGTTATATTGAGTGACGAACTGGAACCAGTCAGGGCGCTTTCGACGATTGGATTTACGGAAAGCGAAGTAGGCACAAAAATTGTGGTGGCGTTCGAGAAAGGCGATGTTCGTTCGCCCATTATCATTGGCCGCGCCCACGAGCGGGCAGTATCGGCAGCGATGCCAAATTTCAAGGTCGACGGTGAGCGCGTAGTCCTAAGGGCCGACCGCGAAATCGAGTTGCGCTGCGGCGATGCCAGTATAGTTTTGACACGTGCCGGAAAGATCCTCATCCGCGGCAACTACGTGCTCACCCGTTCGCGTGGGGCGAACAAGATCAAGGGTGCGTTCGTCGATATCAACTAGAGCTATCTTCGCATATTGATATGTGGCAACTCGACAACCGTACACCATTCGCCGCCGAGCGTACCTGGGTCAGGGATCGCAACGGTGCTGAAATATGGCTTGTCGCGGTGAAGTGCACGTTCGATATCAAGCCCGATGGCAGTACTGAGGTTGCCAAGGAGCAGCCACCGGTTGTCATGGCGCCGGAATACATGAATCCCTCGGAACCTGCAAAGTCGAGCTTGAAGTATGACATGGATCTTGTCCGCACCAAGACCATGACCGATATCGTTGTGCTGGGGCACGCCCATGCACCCCATGGTGAGCCGGTAACGGAGCTGGACATCGGATTTCGCGTTGGTTCCGTCATCAAGCGCTTACATGTTAGCGGTGATCGGGTATGGCAGGGTGATTCCCCATCAAAACCAGAGTCCTTCGTAAAGATGCCGATTATGTATGAGCGCGGATATGGCGGCTTCGATCCGGAAAGTAAGGATACACAGGGTTCGCAATGGGATATGCGAAATCCGCTCGGCACCGGGTTTGCGCTATCCTCATCGGGAATTGATGGTGTCAAACTTCCCAATATCGAGTATCCGGATCAACTCATACGTCAATGGGATGACCGCCCGATACCCGCCGGATTTGGTCCCATTTGTGCGCATTGGGACCCGCGCGCGCGCCTTGCGGGAACGTACGATGAAAAATGGCAACAGAACCGATTTCCGCTTCTCCCGGAAGACTTCGATGATCGCCATTACCAATGTGCGCCACCCGATCAGCAGGCGCCGCAATTCCTGAGCGGTGGTGAGTCCGTTACGTTAATCAATCTTACGCCCGGGGAACAGTTAAGCTTCGAATTGCCGCGCATATTCCTGGGTTTTGAAACATTCTTCTACACGGGTGAGCGGCAACTGCATGAACGACCGAAGCTACATACCGTGATCATTGAGCCTGATTTTCCGCGCGTTTCGCTGGTTTGGCATACCGCTCTTCCGTGTCACCCGAAAGTGTATAAATTGAATAAAACCCGCATCATTCAGAAGCAAATTGTCAGCGATAGCTACCCCCAAGAAGTATTCGCAGAAGCGGACACATAATCATGGCGGTGCCTCGCACGCAAATTCTTGGCCTCGGGGCATCCACACCGATCGGACGCAATGTCTGGGCTAGTGCCGCTGCGGCGCGGGCGGGGATATGCGGGTTTTCCGAGCATCCGTTTATGATCGATACCGCGGGCGAGCCTATGCGCATCGCACGAGCGCCCTGGCTGGATGTCGGGATCGAAGGGGTAGAACGTTACTGCACATTGCTTTTTCCAGCGATCGATGAGGCGCTCGCCCCGATACAGCAGTTGGAGCAGAGGCCAGTCAAGGTTGGTCTTGCACTGGGCCTGCCTCCCTCACGTCCTGGCCAACCAGTTGACCTCTCTAAGGATATCCTGGGAGCGATTGCTCAGAGATATACGGGGTTTTTTGTCTATGTTATTTCTTTCGAAGCTGGGCACGCCGCAGGGCTTCTGGCCATGGATGCGGCGATTAAGAGCTGTACCGCGCAATCGGTCGAAGCATGTGTGGTGGCGGGGGTGGATTCCTATCTCGCCCCCGAAACGCTGGAATGGATCGAGGAGTGCGATCAACTCCATGGCGGTGGACCACTTAATAATGCTTGGGGTTTTATCCCTGGGGAAGCAGCAGGTGCATTGCTCATTTCCACTGGAGAATTTGCTCATCAAAATGAATTGGAAAGCTTTGGCGAAATCATCGGCGTGGGTATTAGCCGTGAAATCAAACTCATTAAGACGGACGAAGTATGCGTTGGTGAAGGTTTGACTCAGGCGTTCCGTGCTGCGCTTCATGAATTGATGCCAGGCGAGCAAGTTCACAATGTGTTTTGTGACCTTAACGGCGAGACTTACAGGGCGGATGAGTATGGCTTTACCGCGCTGCGCACGAAGGAGTACTTCCGTGCTGTAACCGACTTTATCACACCGGCAGATTGCTGGGGCGACATTGGTGCTGCTAGCGTTGTACTTTATTCAGGCCTCGCGGTTATTTGCCATCGTAAGCGTTACGGCAAAGGCCCTCTATCCATGGTTTGGGCAAGCTCGGAGATGGGTGAGCGGGGTGCGATGGTGATCCGCGGCCTGGATCCGGGTCAGAGTTAGCGCGATGCCAGTCACGATCAGAGTCAACGGCACAGCGAACTCGCTTGTTCACAAGATGAGCAATGGCGTCTCGACCGCGACCATCCCCGATGTCTGCAAGACGCCGACCCCCGGTGGCCCTGTGCCGATACCATACCCCAATATCGCGCAATCAATTACCTTGTCGAATGGAACAACAACAGTGAAGGGCGATAAGGTGATGGCGGCAAACAAGGGATCGAAGCTTGCGTTATCCAATGGGGATCAGGCCGGCACAATCGGCGGCGTGAAATCAAATGTTTTCATGAAAGAGGCGACATGGATTCTCTATTCTTTCGATGTGAAAATGGATGGAAAAAACGCTGCTCGCTTTACCGACAAAATGTTTCACAATTCCGAGAATGCTGCCAATCTTGCGGGCATTCTACAATCGGTCGTGACTGACCTCGGTCTCGACCAAGAAGAAGTGGATTTGGCCAACAAATTATGTGAGGAGTTTTGCAAGGACTTGGAAAAGGGTCACAGCAAGGGTCCCAAAGGAGGTTGGTCGAGTGATCCCAGTAAACCGAGCGGAAATTGGTCATATCAACTCGAAAGCCGGTTACAGAATGCGCAGTCATCGGCTGCGCGAGCTATAAAAAAACTTGGGGGTTTAATAACGGAAAGATTTACGCGGTCTTATGGATTATTAATTCCTGACGTGGTGCTGATGACAACCAATGCGGCGGGTCAGTCAGTAGTTAAACGTTGCTTCGACTTCAAGTTTCCGGGTGACCGTTGGCGTAAAACCCAAAAGCTGCGCCAGCAAAAACTGGCTGGAGGGAGGAAGCCCGTTAAAATAAATGCAAAGAACTGCCAATGCTGAAGAAGGGAGTCGCTTCATTTTCCTGTATTGCGTCATATTATTTGTCTATATAGCCAGAGGAGAACCATGAAGAGCTTTCAGCCACAACTCATATATCCTGGTAATGATGATGTCTACCTCCGATTGATAACGGAGGTTACTCTTTATTGGCGTGGCTCCATATTTAGCCATATCGATGGTTTGATTCATTTTTATCGTGAAGCGCTGGCCATTATCGGCAAGGATATAAAATACTTTGAAACAGAATCGATGGGTGGTTCGAGAAAGCTGAAAACTGATACGCTTGAGTTACTGCCATATTGGCTAACAAGCTCGAAAGCGCGACGTGGGATATATATGCTTAAGCTGGAAAGTGGAACACGAGCAAATGAGCCGTCCGACAAGGCTTTATTATTTCTGGCTGACGAAGAGGAAGAGCTCAAGACAGGAATTATTCGTCTCGTATTGCCTTTTTCTTTTATGGATGAGGGAGCATCGGAGATATTGGCACTCATGAAGCGTCTTGTGGCCAAGCTAAATTTTGAATCGGGCCATGCGGGCTATTCGGTAAACTGGGATTCCGACGGTGAGGCGGAAGAAGAGGCTGCTAGAGATATGCTGGTTATTTCAAAGAAATATCCCGGCGTAGATGTCAATTATTTTGATTCGACTCTAATCGCGTTTCAGAATTCCAACCGGCCATCTATTAAATGCGTGAACTGGTTGACCTTTGTTGGTGCCGATATCCAGAAAATACTCCCCGCCATGGATCAGTTGCGCACCGAATTGGGGGAAGCGTGTCGTGTAAATGAACTTGCTAATGGGATAATATTTCAGGCTGGCCCCGCGCCAAAACTTGGCTACCCTGATCGTCATGAATTAGATCCCTATTATCGCGTAGGAAATCTGCTATCAGACTTTCGTCTTCGTGATCATCCTCAAATACTCCCAGACTCAACGCATGACGAGAATACTACAGAAGATTGGCTAAGCCGGTTCGACTAGCAAATTGGAATAGAGACTGGCGCGATAGGTGTTAAAAGCATGAGAAATGATTTCCATTGGGGCGGAACTGATCACTATGCACAGTTTTGCGAAATCGACATAGAGGAAGCAAGCAATGAGCTAGAAGATAAGTTAGAAGTTTTCGACCTGCTGACATCACTGGATTCATTTCAATCTATATGTAACGCCGGCTTCTTCACCGATGAGCCGTATTCTACAGAACAGAATTTCATTACTCTGACATCCTGGCAATACAAGCTCGATAAGCGATGGGTTCTTTCCCGCCGCATAATCGATGCTGGTAAGTATGCGTTATTTAACCTGATTCACGGATACGATACCGGCAAAGGACCATTGCTGGTAGTAAGAATGGTGCAACACGCTGTATCCAATGACAAACAATTTGATGGATTTCGGCAGCATGGTTTCGGATTGGTAGCCAAAGTCAAGGTCCCGTTTGAGTTGTCGGGGGATCCAAGCATGCCACTGGGAAGAGAGTCGATTATTCGAATTGAGTTTAAAACCGCGCTTTCAGATGTAGATATAGATAAGTGGTTCTCAGCACTTAGAGCATGGGAGCGCATCATGTTCCGGCAGGGATTTGATGATTATCCCAAGGCACAATTAATTTTTGACAATCGTATACAGCTTGGGTTATCCGAGCTGTACATGCTATCACCAAATATGATTGAATATTCTTGCTATGGTATTGAGCCGAGTCAGCAGGCGCTCACCGCATTACTTCGGTTTCTCAGTCTCCAAAGCTATGAACGGGACACCATCCATAGTGTTGAATTGCAACCTTAAGGGTTAATGTGAGCGAGGATATTTTTTCGGTCGTCGCCGAACATATTGAAGAAGCCTCCTTTCTGTGGCTCCAGCGTACTCATGCTGTCTCCGCACCTAACTACTCACCTCAGCAATTAGCCGATCTCGATGAACGCTTAGCCGCACACATCGATGGATTGCGCGTCGCGGGGGATGAGGGCTGGAAACTTACCGAGGCTACTCTAGATAACGAGGGATCTGAGGATTTCTTCCCCGCTGCCGTGCTGGCTATCGAGGCACAGGATGCACGGTTTGATACCTTACTCGAGAGAGCAAAGCATGCCCCGGAAGCGCTACCTGGCTTGATTTCCGCTCTGGGCTGGGTATCGTCTCAGTTCCTTGGGGGGCGGGTAAAGACTTTGTTTGAGGATGCCATGCCACTCAAGCAAAAATTGGGCATTGCCGCCTGCGCCTTGCATCGCAAGGATCCCGGTCCAGTACTTGATCGGTGTTTGGCATCGCCTGTAGACAGCGTGCGCATTCGTGCGCTTCGTACGGCGGGGGAACTGGGACGAAAAGATCTTTTGCCGCAATGTCAAACCACACTCATCGACGCGAAGCCAGAGGTTCGGTTTTGGGCCGCGTGGTCAGCGGTACTGCTGGGCGACCGCATGAGGGCATTGGAAACGCTTGGCGGAGTTGCCCTCAAGAGCGGGCAACGCCAGACGCGAGCCTTGCAGCTTGCGCTCCATGCTATGGATCTAAAGGTTGGGCACAATTTGTTGTTGCAGCTCGGCGATATACCCGATGCCCTGCGATTAAGAATCATTGGGTCGGGCTTCATTGGCGACCCACGGTATGTGCCGTGGCTGATTGAACAAATGGAGCAACCGGCGCATGCGCGCGTCGCTGCCGAAGCATTTGTGAATATCACGGGTGCCGACTTCAATCTTGATCAGTTGGAAACGCTCCCGCCGGACGAGTTCGAGGAGGGGACGAGTGAGGATCCCGATGATGAGAATGTCGAGTTGCCGGAAGATATTGCTCTTTCTTGGCCCAACACGGAGCGAATTCAGCAGTGGTGGACCGATCATCAAAGTCAATTTCGAAGCGGTACCCGCTGTTTTCTTGGCCAACCTGTCACTCGCGAGCACTGTGTCCATGTACTTAAAGAAGGCTACCAGCGCCAGCGCATCGCGGCTGCGCTGTATCTATGCCTGTTGGATCCCGGCACACAACTATTTCCCACCAGCGCCCCTGCATGGCGGCAACAGCGCTGGCTGGCGAAGATGGGTTGAATTTTGGGTATTCGCCTCGTGATCAGCAATTTTGGACGAACGTGACCGATTAGGTAGTTTCCGGAACCGCTGGTCACGATGCTGGAACGGTCCCCTCTACCGTACTGCAATGAGTCTCACTTGGTGGAGAGAGGGAGGGGTGCATAGTTTCAGCAAATAACGCCCCCCCTTTAGAGAAGCAATATGGCATCATTATGCGAGCGATAAACAAAGCGGTCCCAACTGGGTCGTTCGAGGCAAGCGGCAATACGGCGAATTAGGAGCGGCGAAATATGGCAAAGACTATCGAGTTTGTATCCCAGATGGAGGATTTATCCACCGAGAAGGGTTATCAATTCACGTTCCACTGCGACAAGTGCCACAGGGGTTACACGTCCAGTTACCACGCAACACCGCTAGGCATTGCCGCCGATCTTCTGGGCACCGCAGGTGGCGTGTTCGAGAGCTTCGGGTCAATTTTCGGAAAAGGCAAGGAGGCCGCCAAAGGAGTGCAGGAGGCATTAGGCGGTAAAACGCACAGCGACGCCTACGCCGAAGCGGTGGAGGAGGTCAAGCCCCAGTTCAAGCATTGTTCCCGTTGCGGCCATTGGGTGTGTGTGGATGCTTGCTGGAATGTAAATGCAGGTCTGTGCGATGAGTGCGCACCTAATGTCAAGGAGGAGCTCGTTTTCAAACAGACTCACCTTACGGTCGAACAACTCGGACAAAGGCTGAGTGAGCAGGATCTTACCAAGGGCATGGATCTGACGACACCCGCTCAAGTGGTCACCTGTGCGAAATGCGGAGCTGACATCGCTGCGGGAGCGAAATTCTGTAGTAGTTGCGGTGAACCCGTCCGGAGCGTCAAGGGTGTTTTTTGTTCGGAATGTGGTGCAAAGCTGAGCGGCGGGAAGTTCTGCCCTTCATGCGGCAAGCCGGTACAGTAGCCGGGCAACACAGTCGGAAATATGACGTAAACAGATTGAAGTTAAAGAGATTATCAGCGACTTGCTGCATAAAGATATTGCATTAATCGGGGAGATCAACTAAAAATAAAATTGAAGCTGAGTGAGTTGCCGCGTTAGTTGATAAGTATGCGACTATCGCAATCCATCTTGCCAATCCGGAATAGTAGTAAAACGATTCAGAGCTGCTGAACAACGATAACAAAAACGTTAGGGGGAAGCTTTGATGCTGGAAAAAATCGGTCGCTTCAAGATTCTTGGAGAGCTGGGCAGGGGCGGCATGGCGGTCGTTTATAAAGCCTACGACCCCAATATCAACCGTCCGCTAGCTATCAAGGTTTTGCTGGAAGAGCGCTGCGCCAACAAGGAGTATCGCTCCCGATTTCTGGCGGAGGCTAAAGCCGCCGGTCTCTTGTCCCATCCCAACATTGTGACCATCTATGATATCGGCGAAGTGAACGATCGTCCGTATATCGTCATGGAACTTCTCGAGGGCGAACCTCTCGACGAATACATGAGGTCGACACCCAATCGCTCTCGTCTCGAAGATCTCGCTATCGGTATTCAACTCGCAAAGGCGCTGCATTATGCGCATAGCAGAGGCATTATTCACCGCGACATCAAACCGAGCAACATCATCCGCGCCAAAGACAGCAATAACATAAAAATTACAGACTTCGGTATTGCACATGTCGAAGATCCGGAACAGACCCGGCATACAATGATGGGTGAAGTGCTTGGGACGCCTCAGTATATGTCTCCGGAACAAGCGCTGGGCAGGCAGGTTGATGCACGGTCCGATCTTTACTCTGTTGGGGTGGTGCTTTACCAGTTAATGACGGGGAAAAAGCCTTTTGAAAGCAATACCACTGCCACGCTGCTGCTACAAATCACTACGACCGAACCGGTGCCCATTGATCAAATTGTTCCCGGTATCCCAAGATCGGTAAAGTTAATTGTTGAGCGTCTGCTCAGGAAGGATCCTGAAAAGCGGTTTCAAAACGGCAAAGATTTGGCCAATGCCTTGATTGACGCGGTAGAAGAGATTCGCCAGGACGAGATACAACGCGCGAAGCCAAAGGTATTGCCGATTCGCGTGAAATGGACTCTTATCATGACTGTTATCGTCTCGGTCACCATGATCATCGGCGCTACCTGGTTATACAAGCGCCAGTATGCCAGCATCATCCAGCAGGCTACCGAGTATGGCAGTTCCATGGTGCGCTTCATGGCGGCGGAAAGTGCCGAGAAAGTATTCAATGAAGACTGGATCTTTCTTGAAGTGTTTATTCAGGATGCGATGACCGGGCAGCGATTTGGTTATCTTGGCTTGGTGGATAGCCATGGCATAGTCAGGGGAAGCAGCGCGCCTGACAAGGTTGGACAACCTTATCAGAAAATAGAAAATGGTGAACTGATTGCCACGATTGGCGATGTTTCCATACGGCGCTACGATGTATCGAAATCATCCTCAATGATGGATTTCGATGCTCCTGTTGTATTTCGTGACAAGGAGATAGGCCGTATTCATCTGGGCATGCAATGGGATCCTCTGGATGAGCTGAGCAAGCAGATCGTTTTAACGATGCTGCTGCTCATGATAGTAACTGTCGCCGCGGCATCGGTGGTGGCTTACGTGTTCGCAGGTGCGATATCCAATCCGATAAAGACGTTGCGAAAATCATTTGAAGAAATCAAAAAAGGGAACCTGGGTTACCGGATTGCGCAGACAAGGAAAGATGAATTCGGCGAGCTCTTCGAGTCCTTTGACAAGATGGCCGATACGATACAAAAAAGCAGCGAGAATACGACTGATGCTCGTACGCTATCAAGTAACGAGAAAAATACGGATACCCATGGTGCCGGCTAAATTCCTGACGTTTGTTTCGCTGATTGTTTTAGCGGGATGCGCCAGCCCGCCCGCTGGCATACCCACCAGCAAATCCGGCGAAATCCGTGGAGAGGAATATGTCATACACACCGCGACACCGGATGATACATGGGCTTCTCTTGCTGATACGTACTTAAAGGATAGAGCTAAATGGTGGTTGATTGCCGATTTTAATAAAACCAGTGAAGTGGCAGCTGGCCAGCAAATTATTATTCCTCTCATTCATCCCAATCCAATCGGTGTTTACTCATCGGGGTATCAAACCGTGATGATTCTTTGTTATCACAAGTTTGGTCCGAATAGATCAAAAATGGTTATCACCCCGGGAGATTTCGACGCTCAGATGGCCTATCTTAAAAAACATGACTATCGGGTGATTCCCCTGTCCAGTATTCATTCTTTTTTAAAGGGGGACACCGCGCTTCCTCGGCGCGCGGTGGTAATCACCATTGATGACGGCTATCGATCTTCATACGATATTGCCTACCCAATTCTCAGGAAATATAACTTTCCCGCCACCATGTTTGTTTATTCGGATTTCATGGGCTCTCGAGATGCCTTAGGCCGGAGTGAAATGAAGGAAATGATCGGATCCGGTCTCGTTGACATCCAGCCTCATTCAAAAACACATATTTCCATGGGCAAACGGCTGGCTAATGAAAGTGATGAAGCGTATCGCAGAAGGATAGATGAGGAAATCAGAATCCCCGGCCAGCAAATCAGAAAAGGGCTGGGTTTGCCACTCCATACATTTGCTTATCCTTATGGCGATACCAATGATTTCCTGATTTCACAACTCAAGAATGCTGATTACAGTGCCGGCGTCACCGTCAATGCGGGTGGCAACCCTGCTTTTGCCTACCCATTCAAACTGAGAAGAACGATGATTTATGGTGATCGCGATATGGCTTCTTTCGTCAGGAATCTGCGGGTATTTACCACGGAAAAATTAAAATGACGTTTTCATGGCTCCATCACCTGGTTGTCATGGTATCTGTTGTCACTGGTTTGCTGGGCTTATCCAGCTTAAGCGGTTGTGCTCAGTCGCCGGAGAGGCAGGTCTCCGTCTCCCAGCCCATTTCAACAACGGTTAACAGGGAAAAGTTGGCACTGGACCTGAAGAATAGGGGAGAGTTGGCTGAAGCGCTTATCCAGTGGAAGATTCTTGCGACCATTGAGCCTTCCAATACGAATTATGAAACCCAGATCGACGCCACAAGACAGCTTATCGACAAGAAATCGAAGCAGTTCATTCTTGATGGGATCGCAAACTTGCGCCAGGGAGCACGGGAGGCCGCAAGATTATCCTTTTTAAGGGCGCTTGCATTGAATCCAAAGAACAGCGAAGCTTTCAATTATCTACGGCAACTGACAATGCGGTACCCTGCGATCGGGCCAAATAGCGGTTGGCCGGATGACATGTGTTGCATGAACTACAGTGCCAATGGGGAGGGCAAAGAATAGCGTGCCCGGTATAGATCATGGCTTGATGAGTCGTGTGCGGGGGGTGACGGATTACACCACGCTTTAGCCATCCCGCATAATCTTCACTTATTTACGCTGCCGCCCCAATTGTTCGCGATCCAGAATCGCCTTTATTTCATTGCGATTAGACTTTGCCAGCTCATGATTGGGATCAATTTCCAATAGCTTATCCAGACTGCTGATTGCCTCGGTAAAGTTTTGACGCCTGCGGGCACGAACGGAATCGGCATAATAAGCTTCCACAACCTGAGGTCTGATTTTTGCCAATGCAGCCTTCGCGCCAGCGTGTTCTGGCTCCAGTCTCAACGTTTTGGCGTAGGCCGCATAAGCGTTGGTCAATTGGCCGCTGCTTTGCAACTGATTCCCTTCTTCGTAGGCTTGTTCAGCATTACGATGCACGTCAATTTGATCGCTTATTTTTCTCAAACGCTCGTTGCCAGGGTAGGCGATTAATGCTTTGGATAATAATTTATTTGCTTCGGCGAGTTGGCCAGAGCTGGTTAATTTTTTTGCATAAGCCACATATACCGTAATCAGAAAATCACTTAGCTCGGCGTTGCCGCCCCCTTCCGCCTGTATATGTTCCAAAGTGCTGATTGACTCCGCAAACCGGCCATCCGAATACAGTTTCTTAGCTTCGGCCAGTCTCAGATTGGATACGTCCGGTGTTACCGGGTGCTCGACAGGGGTTGCAGCCGTCACTTTACCTGGTGGGGGCTTTTTCCCGGGAATTTTTATGGACCGTCCAGCTTCCAGATTATCGGAAAGAGTGATCTCATTGTACTTCGCGAGTATGTAAAATTTGAAATGATCGCCAAGAAAACGCTTGGCGATCAATGAGAGCGTATCACCTGGCTGTACTTTATAAGGAAAGTATTCTTTGCCCAGCATTTCCACCGGATTGGCATCGATTTGCAGTAATAGACTGGAAGCATTTTTATGATTGGGTTCCAGCACAAGCACTTGCTGCAACAGGGGTTTGGCTTTTGCTCCATCGCCGTGTTGAAGCGCATCCACGCCGGCTTTGAACAATTCCTTTGCAGTGCCCTGGGGCGCCGCAACGACAGGAACCGGCACCGGTTCGGGTTCTGGCTGCAATGGTGCCGGTTTTGGCGCCGGCACCAAGGCACAGCCACCTAAACCAGCAACCAGTAAAATGCAACCATAAATGCCCAAGCGTTTCATACCGGCCCTTCCATGCTCATTCTATTGTTGAGCCTCTAAACGTTTTCGATAGGATGGGGAGAAGTACAACCCATCATCTGGTTTATTTGCTATCTCACGAAATTCCTGCCGCTTGCTTCACATTTTCAGTCCAATCGTCATGATTTGGCATGGGTCACGCTATCAAATCGAGAATAAGTTTTGGGTATATTTTATTACTGGTTCCTTTCTTGTTTCGAATTATAGAACGTATAAGGCATATCTCATTTCCTCTGCCGGCCACTTCGGCGTAGCAACATTATTGCTGACTGGCTTTTAATGTGCCCATTAGCCGATGCTTGAAGGGATCGCCCAGATTTTCAATATCGCCAACATTGATAAGCTCCTCGAAAGCGTTCTTGCCGGACAGCTCGGTACTTTCGATAACCAGGCCATCCGGAGGAAGGCTGGTGGAGATTGACGATGTAATATACGTGATGGGCAATGCGCCAAAATCCGGTAATTGGCTCGACGCAAGCGGAAAGTGCAAGGTGTTGAGTATCTGGGCGAGGCCGGGCTGTTTGGAGACGACCACATGCATGGCAAGGTAGTGCAACACAAACTGTTGTAGTTCGCCATCATTCCGGTTGCGGTTTGTGAGCAGCTCCCTAAGCCGTCTTGGAGAGTAGCCTGTATAGGTAATTATCGACTTGAACGGACAGGTAACGGTGATGGTTCTGCTCTCTCCATCCTTCGCGGCTGTATGTATATACTCCCATGGTGTTAGCTCAAGCGACGAGGTCATCTGCATGAGCGGCGAATTGAGTTCCCTGGATAGATGAAATGGCGCTACGGTAGCGATGGACTCATACAGGCTTTGCAATTCCTTGAAGGCCTGTTCAGCGCCTTTGACCGTCTCTTTTCCACTGGCCTGGATATATTCACCGAACACGGCCCGCTGACGAAAAAGGGGAGTCAGCGTTGCGACGTACGCCTTCATCTGACCGTCGATAATTTCGCCGGTCGTACGGGTCAATTTTCTAAGGGTGAGGAGCTTTTGAGTTGTATAAGTGTCGTTCATTCGGGCTCCAATAATTAAGGTGTCTGAGGGCATATTGAACAGATGCGGGGTCTTACTAAACAAATCAGCATCAAGATTGCAATATCCGTACCCTAGTGATGGATAATAAGCTGATTCAACGCTGTTTTCCAGTCCAAGATGGCATCCGGAGCGGCTGATTGATGGTTTGTGGCGCGGTGGGTGACCCAGCTGTCTATTAACGAGCAATCAGCTTGCTCTCCCGGTGGGCCGCAACGGTTTTCTCGGAAGCGCTTTGCCGGTCAGTAAAATATATGCTATCAATAAGTTATGTAGGTGATAGGGGGCGTATCGGGGAAGAATGAGTGATCAACTTCCGGATTTAGTATTATTATCCATTGAAGTTATCCATAGTGACTGACCATGCCGTTATAATTTTTAATCGCCATCATGAATCTGACACAACCACCCGATGATGACCGTACCGTCATGCCCCCATCCGCGCCGGGATCTGTAGTTGAACAAGCGGAACAGGCACTGGGCGTGGATAACGCGCTATCGGCCGGGACGGCGCTCGGGGAATTCGAGATAACCGGCCTGATTGGCGCAGGGGGGTTTGGCATCGTATACCTTGCCTACGATCACTCTCTACAGCGTAGAGTTGCTCTCAAGGAATATATGCCATCAGGGCTGGCGGCACGAAAGAGCGGCGTGACTGTCGCGAAATCGAAACAGCATGTGGAGACATTCCAGGCAGGTCTGCGCAGCTTTATCAATGAAGCCCGTCTACTGGCTCAATTCGATCATCCATCTTTGGTCAAGGTTCACCGTTTCTGGGAAGCCAATGGAACCGCGTATATGATTATGCCGTTCTACGAGGGCAGCACGCTGAAGGAAACACTGCGTCAGCGTGGTGAACCGCCAACCGAGCTCTGGCTCAAGCAACTGCTCGGACATTTGCTCGATGCATTGGAAATCATTCACAAGGAAAACTGTTTTCATCGGGATATCGCGCCCGACAATATCCTGATCCTCAAGGATGGCCGGCCACTGCTTCTCGATTTCGGAGCCGCGCGCCGTGTCATCAGTGACATGACACAAAACCTGACAGTGATATTGAAGCCGGGCTACGCGCCTATCGAACAGTATGCCGAGATGAACTCGATGCAACAGGGAGCATGGACCGATATTTATGCGCTGGCCGCAGTGATATATTTTGCGGTCACGGGCAACCCCCCCGTGCCGGCTGTGGCGCGTATCATCTCTGATTCGATGGTGCCACTTACCGAGGCTATCGGAGGTCAAACACAAGGCCGGTATTCTCCGGCATTCTTGCATGGCATCGATAAGGCATTGGCGGTAAAGCCGGAAGAGCGCCCACGGGATGTCGCTACGTTCCGCATGCTGCTGGATTTGGCGGAGACCACCCCGGTCACAACCGGCTCACCCTTGAGAGACGAGACAGCCATCATGCCCGGGGGTGGTCCAGCGGAATTGGTGAAGACGCATAGTCAGCGTCCTTTGGCGCTGTACGGTTTCGGTGGCATGATGCTCCTTGCCTTGATCATAGCAGGCTGGTTTTTGATGCGAGAGACCCCGATTCCCGCGCCTATGCCGATAACACCTGAGGAAAACAGGACTCTTGCCACACCTGTCATCCCCGCCGGTGATACTTCGGTCAATGAGCCAGAGACAGATTCCAAACCACATGCCCGCCTCGATGCGTCACCTGTCACACCCGGAATGACATCCGGGTTGCCACCTAAAGTGGCACCCGGGATCGGGCAGGGTGATATCATTAATCCGGAAGCCGAGCTTAAGCCGGGCATCATAAAACGTGGACGTTCTGACGCTGAATCCTCGGTATCACCGGAAGTGCCGACCCGGATCGACAAAAAACGGGAGCCTTCGACAAGCGCGATCGAAAAGGTGATCAATGCCAGCCTCATAGAGGGGAAGGCTTGCCTCAGTAACAAAAATTTCGAGTGTGCCATCGCAAAAGCAGAAACGGTACTACAACTCGAACCGGGCAACGCACCCGCGCGCGCACTTCTGAAAGACGCCAACATAGCGCAGCAAAAAGCATGGGAGGCGTCTGAACTCAAATAGCGATAATTGGGAGATGAATGAAAACCCATAAACAGCATAGGTATTGGCGCGCAACAGCGGCCGGAATAGCCATCGTCATGGCGTTGTCGAGTTGCGCCTCGACTGGAGGGTCAGGGTTTGCAGGGGATAATGTTGGAAAATTGCTTGGTACTCTCGGCGGCGCGGCAATTGGAGCGGCAGTAGGAGGCAAGAAGAACCCCTTGATTGGAGCAGCGATAGGAGCATTGGTAGGCTATATGGCAGGTTATGCGTTCGATAGTTACCGGGTCAGCCAAAAGAAGGATGCCACCGTCGTGAATGACGAGTACAAAAGAGATCATGACGGACGCCTGCCGGCTGAGACCGTGGTGACAAAGTATGTGACAAGAACCGACCCATCAGGCCTGGTCAACAGAGGGAGCCAGCTTGACATTGTTTCGGAAATTGAATTGGTGAAGGGTTCGGGCTCTTCCGGAAAGAAAGATCGCGTTGACGAAGAGCTGATGATCTCAGATGCTTCAGGCAGGAATACAAAGAAATTGAAGAAACAGGCGCTTAGTGAGGCAAGTGCCTCGGGCGCGTATGTAACCCGATTTACTTTCAAGCCGACGCAGGAGGTTGCGCAAGGAACCTACCCCTTCAAGACCGTTCTGTATCTCAATGACGAGCCGGTCAGGGAATCCGCAGGGAAGATCCAGGTTGTAATCGTTGATCAGCAAATAAGGGTGGCGATTCTTGAGCAAGAAGCTGTAAGCTACGCAATTAAATGAACTCCCATACTATCCGGATGTTCTAAAAGGCCGATATGGTCAGTAAAAAAGTCAGTAATAAAATCGCGGCGCGTACTACCGGTATATGAATTGAAAACAGCAGGGCGCGGGAGAATGGATGTCCATAGAGGTGGGCTATAATGATCCGTATCCAAGTCACTAGCTATAACGGCACTTCGCTATCTCAGCCACTCTTTGCCGAGTTTAACGAAATGGGCGGCAATATCGGCAGGGCAGAGGGAAATGCATTAGTGCTGCATGATCCTACGCGGACGATTTCCAGAACTCATGCTTCAATTGCATTTCGTGGTGGAGGTTACGTTATTCGTAATCTCGGCACTGCGATGCCTGTTTACGTCAATGACCGGTCACTGGGTAACGGCCAGGATACGGCAATTGCCGCCGGCGACGAAATTCGCATCGGCGGTTACATCATGCAAGTGGCGGGTAGAGAAAAACCTGCATTGATACGTGATGGTGAGGGTATCGGTCCGTCCAACCTATCGAAGGATGATCCGCTGGAGCTGTTTGGCGGCCCGCCTGGCCCCAATCCATTCGATGATCTAATTAAGCCTCCTGCCGGGCATCCCGGGCCGCAGTCCCAGGTCAATCCATTATCGAAAGCAAAAGGGCCGTTTGGCAACTTGGGTGCCGACGGTCTGGCGCCGGTGTCTTCGGCCATTATTCCCCCGGATTTTGATCCGTCTGTGGAGGTGCCGTCGCTTAAGTCTCAGTCACGCCCTTTTTTCACGCAGCCGCATAGCCCCCAACCAGAAGACATATTTGACGGGCTGGGTCCACTGGTACCGAACAAAAGTATCGACGAATTGTGGGATTTGGGTCCGGAAACGAGTTCCGACCCGCTTGCCCCCGGCGCTCCATTAGCGTCTCCGCTTAGCCAATCAAATATGGCCAGCCTTGATCCGTTGGTGGTACTAAATGCTGTATCGGAGAAGAAATCTTCTGGCAGTCACGTCCAGCGTGATGATGGCCCCGAATTGGAAAATTCGTATCATCCGCCGAAGGCAAAACCGGACCCTGCTATCCGCGCAGTATCGCCGGCAGCGCCGCAGACTGGCAGCGTCTCATCATCCGAACCCGGCAGCCTGGTACTTTCCTGGGGAAGCAAGGAATCTCAAGATACTGGCGAGATCATCAGTGTGATTGTGCCATCACCGGCACATGAGCGGCGAAGAAGCGACAGGCGCCGCAGTGAACAGCAGTCGGCCGTGCAAGGAGAAGTTGTATTTGACAAAGTAGCACCTGCAGGCGAGTCCGCAACGATGCCGGTTGACCTTACGCCAGAGCCGAAATCGATCGCTGATCGTGATGAATTATTGCATGCGTTTCTCGCAGGCGCCGGTGTCCCCGATCTTGTCATACCCGCGGGATTGACGCCACAGTTCATGAATACTCTGGGGCAATTATTGCGTGAATCGACGCAAGGCACGCTGGATTTGCTGCTTGCCCGGACACTCACCAAGCGCGAGGTGCGCGCGGACCTTACCATGATCGCGCCAAGGGAAAATAATCCGCTGAAATTCTCTCCCGGCGTGGAGGTTGCGCTGTTGCACCTGCTGGCCCCTCAGGGACGCGGGTTTATGACGCCGCTTCAAGCAATGAAGGATGCTCATGATGACCTGCGCTCTCATCAGTTTGGTTTCATGGCGGGCATGCGAGCAGCTCTGGCGGGGGTGCTGGAGCGTTTCGATCCCGTGGAACTGGAGCAGCGGCTCACACAAAAAACGGTGATCGATTCCCTGATCCCGATCAATCGTAAAGCAAAACTCTGGGATCTGTTTGCCGATCGCTATAAGGACATATCCCATGAAGCCGAGGAAGATTTTCATGTTCTGTTTGGTAAAGAGTTTCTGCGGGCATACGAGGCGCAGATTGCCAAGCTTGAACGGGACGACAAGAACATGAAACGTTAAGAGCCCCTTAATATTCAACCTGAATCCGGTAGTTGACCGCTCATTTGATAGATCAGTGTTATGATTAATAACGATATTCCTTATTTTTGATTCTCACCTTCTGGGTGAGGCCCGCTACGAGGTGAATTGCACAGTTTTTGCGGCACATAGCTGCGTTGCAACTTCTTGGAATGGAGCGACCATTCCGCGTCGTTGCGCCTTGCCATGCACCCCAAAAACCGCACACTTTACCTCGTCCGACTACCGGATTTAGGTTCAATTCATGCGCCTGCCATGCAGCTTGAAATAGTCGTACTTTCGAAAGCCGGAGGACGCGAAGTCAATGAAGACGCATGCGGTTTCTGGTCAACGCCGGAAGCTTGCTTTTGTGCCTTGTCCGATGGCCTGGGCGGACATTATGGCGGCGATGTGGCCTCGAAACTCGCAGTGGAGCATATCCTCGATTGGTTTCGAGAAACCCCGGAATGCAGCGCGCGCGCGGTCAAGGCATCGTTGGAAGCGGGCAATTCCGCCATCATGCGTGAGCAGCAGCGCGATATCCGGCTGAGGCAGATGCGTGCAACTGCGGTGGTACTCTCCATCGACACCAAGCATGATATGGCGATTTGGGGGCATACCGGCGACTCGCGATTATATTGTTTCCGGCAGGGTCGGATCATCGAACAAACGCGCGATCACAGCGTATTGCAAAGCATGGTCGATGCTGGCTATCTGCAACCCAGGGAATTGCGTATTTCACCGAACCGCAGCAAATTGCTGGCCGCGCTCGGCAATGAGCGGCAGTTCGAAATGGGCATTAAATCCGTTGAGTTTCCGTTATTGCATGGTGATATTTTTCTGTTGTGCACTGATGGACTCTGGGAGTATGTGGAGGAAGAGGATATGGAGCGGATGCTGGGCGCCTCAACTTCCGCGCCGGAATGGTTGCGAGCGCTGGAGAACCAGGTACTTGCGCGTGGACATGCAGGTCAGGACAATTACTCGGCAATCGCGGTGTGGTGCAGCGACCCCGATGAAACTACCCGGTTTGACACTTCGCAGCGTGCGGAGACGATTTTATCTGATGAAATCCCGCTGTAGGGTGTCATGACAGGCGGGACGTAAGCGTTCATGTCATGATTCGGAAAGCCGCGGCATTCTGGCGGAGATATTATTTTCGAGCATGGTGGCGAAATAGTCTTCAGGAGGAAGACCGGAAAAGCAGTGCAGTTGCGTCGTTCCCACTTCAGTTGATACAGCCCACCAGAAACTCTTGCCCGCGCTCGTGGAGGTGAGAAGGTCTTCCGCGGTGGTATCGAACAGATCAGCCAATGCATTCTCCGTCGGTAGTGTAAGAGCCTTGGGGGTATGTTCCCCTGTCCACCAGACCGCGAGTTCTTGCGCATTACCACGCTGGCCGCCCGGTTCCAGCAAGGGAAATGGATTCTCGGATAAATTACGGTCCAGATCATCCGGCAGCGCATTGATGTTAAGTGTAGCGAGTGCAACCCGCTCCAGGGCAGCGTACCAGGCTTGTGCGGAAAACACCGTTAACATCGATCCGGGCCGGGGATCGATCCGTAATGCGATCGTCAGTGGAAAATAACGCCCTACCTTATCAACGCTTGGCATGAGCACGCCGGCCCACATACTGGTCGTATCGCCACAGATCCCAGGCATGAGGGTAAAACGCCATATGGGGCCGGTGAGGTAAGCATCGAGCCAGTGCTCACCCAGTTCCGCGCGACTCGCGGCCATGGCATGCTGCAACCATGAGTCCCAGGTATCAATGAAGCGGGTTGGCAGGCGGCGCGAGATGAAGTCCCCGAGATATGGGATCTTTCCATACCAGCCTGCGATGAGCGAGCCATCAGGGTCGCTACAATCGTTCCGGACACTGGAATTGTTCGAGTTCATGTAGGCGGAAAGGGTTTTGCACACTGCTGGTAATGACCTCGAACCGTGCTTTTCTTCCATCGATACTGAAGGTGACGACGAATTTCTCCGGTTGCGAAGTTGGAGTGATTTGTACCCCGTCGAGCATGCGGAATAATGCCCAGGGACCTTCAAATACCTGGCCCGATGCGCCGCTCGTACTGGCCGGGGAAATTTGCAGACGCACCTGCGAGCTGCCTCGCGGACCGGGCCATTGCAGTTCCATGGGAACCTGTGGGCCATGGCTGTACTTGACCAATTGTCCATCGACATCGAGAATGAATTGCGTGATCGATGCATCCATTTCAATTGGCTTGAAAACAAGTTTCATTCCTGCTGCGCGGCCGCCGCTTCGGAAAAATACGTCACGGATTATTTGTGCGCGGCGGAACTCCTGCAAGGCGCCCGAAGCATGGCCCATGGTGGCGTCTCCGGCCTTGCGAAAACTCCATGGCCGTGTTGAGGTATCGACGTATGGCGTGAGATTTTTCTGAAAAAATTCGTCCAGCAATCCGCCCGGCGCGAACAGCCGGGCGAAATCATCCTGGGTCACGTCGCGTGCGCTGTTCTTCTCAAATGGATAACGACCATCGATTGCCTTGTGGCAGAAATCGCTGATCGTTGCTTTGAGAGATTGATTCAGGTTGGCACGCGTCTCCCCCAGCGCCTGGCTGATGCCGCTCGTGGAAAGGGTGACAAGCATCGACCGTATGGGCTCCGGCATGCGGCCGGCATCCGCCTTTATTTTAGACGGTACATCGCTCGGCGGTGGCGCACCGCCGCCTTTAACCGCCGCCTCGGTTGCGGTGAGCAGTATATACAGCTCATTGATCTGGGAAGGTATCGCGTCGATTGGCGCTGGTTGGCCCGGGGCAGCAGGACGCACCATGCTGCGCAATTCCTTGAAGCGATCATCGACGATACGCTCGGGCCTCGACTCAAACGCTGTTATGAATGTTTTTTTGCCGGTTTTTCCAATGAGTATTTCCAGCTTGTCCCGGACAGTTTTTACCTTATCCACCGCCTTATCAGCCACGGTCTTGTCGGCCTCGTCGACATCGATGAGCGTCACTTCTTTTACGATGGCGCGTATGAGTGATGTCAGAGGCGAGTCCGGGGCGGAAAGCAGTCGCGCCGACTGGATACTTTTCGGCAAGCTATCGGAACGCAGCAGCCCGATATCGTCAATAAATGTTGACCATATCTGCGCGTAGTCTTCGAGATATAAACGACGCACCTCATCCACCAGGCGTATTTGCGCCTGGGGATTCGTCCACTTGTTGCGATCTTTTTCCTTGAGATCAAGCACCCATACTTCTTCATCTGCCAGTTGCCAGGTTACTTCCTTTGCGGCCGGGGAAAAAAACTTGTAGTAACCATCATAGCTGAACAAGCCCGGTACACCCTGGGTAAGCGGTTGCCCGCTAATTCTGGCGAAAATCAGCGGTGCAGACGGACCGGCGGCCCTTACGATGGTGAATTCGGGTATTTCTGCGCCAACACCTTGTAGTTTAAGCCGGTTATAACTGCGTTGGGCGATGGGTGTCTGCGCAACGGTATACCGCACGTTGGCAATCAATTGTTCATTGAGGGGAATAGGCGACGATAACGGGCCGCGAGACAATAGATGATCCAGGTGAGATTCGAGTTCGTCGCGTTGCTCGATGGTTATCTCCCGTGGCAGGCTGACTTCCCAATCCGCGGTGATAAAAGCCTTCAGCGCAACGGGATCGAAGTGTTCTGGATTGCTCAACATGAGATAAGCTTTGAGCCCTTCATACAAGAGATTCAGGTTTGCACGGCCACCACCGGATAGCAGGCGTTCAATACGCAGCACAAGCTGCGGCAGAAATGCATCATGCAGTAAACGCTGATAGGTATTGTTCGATGCGGCCGCCAGTTTGTCTCCCTGATAAAGGCCAAAGCCCATGGATAATGGTACGGTGTCATCGTTACCAGGAGAAGCGCTGCTTAAATCCCGTACGGATTTAAGGACGGGCAGTAAGCTGACGATATCCATGCTTTGCAGGACGGGTAACTCCTCGACCTGCTGAAGGATCGCGGGTATTTTCTCCCTTGCCTCGGCAAGATAGGCTTTATTGCGTGAATAACTGACGGTCCACGCGGTGATGGCGCCCAGGGTGATCAGCCCGGCTGTGGCGAATGCTCCCCATTGTAGCCAGGCGCGCCGCCGTTCCCAGCGCAGATTGGTGCCGGCGAGTCCCGCTTCGGAGAAAATCACGTCCTTTACCAATCGTGTCAGAAAGAAGCTCTTGCCACTTGGCTTATTGGGAGCAAGCAGCTTTCGGTCGAGGTGTAGCGCCCGGGCGAGGGTACCCATTACGCGATCGATTGGATTACCTTCCTGTGTTCCACTGGTGAAATAGAAGCCCCGCAATAGCGGTTGCTGTTCGAAACGGGAAGGTGAGAATATCTGGTTCAAAAAATCGCCCAGTACTTCCTTGAGACTGCTGAATTGCTGAGGGAAGGCGTAGAGCAATGCTCGTTTTTGAGCATCCCTTTCCTGCTGCAGGCGATCGATCAGCCGATCATTCAGACGCTGTTCCAACGCGGAGAACTCGGTGCTGAAATTGGCCAGCGGTAAAGTATCCTGTTTTTCGGTAAGCGGAAACGTTGCGCCCCAGACCTGAGCCCTTTCCTCCCTGCCGTATTCGCCGAAGAAATCCATGAAACCCGCAAGGAGATCAGCCTTGGTGACAAGCACATAAAGGGGAAAACGGATATTGAGTTCCGCGTGCAGTTCCTGAATACGTTTGCGTATCGCGGTTGCCTGTGCTTCTCGCTGCGCCACGGTCTGTTGTAGCAGATCGGTCACGCTGACTGTAACGATGGCGCCGTTAATCGGCCGCCGGGGACGGTATTTCTTCAAGAGTTGCAGAAAACCTGTCCACGCGGCACTATCGGCTTCCCGGTTGCTCTCCTGAGTCGTATAACGTCCGGCTGTATCGAGGAGCACGGCTTCGTTGGTGAACCACCAATCACAGTTTCGCGTGCCGCCGATACCTCGAATGACTTCCTGACCAAAGCGCTCCGCAAACGGAAACTGAAGCCCCGAATTAACGAGCGCTGTGGTCTTCCCCGACCCGGGTGGACCGATGAAAATATACCAGGGAAGTTCGTAAACGTATTGCTGGCGGGTCAGTAGCGCGAGCAGCGGTTTTCTGGGCTGGCCACCGAGATTGGCTTGTTTCAGCACCGTCACGGCTTCCTCGAAACGCTTGCGCAAGACTGCCACTTCTTCGGCACCCGCGCTATCGCCTGGTTGTGGCGGAGGTGAAGGATGCCGCAAAAGGCCATCCATCAACCGTGCATTCGATGTCTTTGCCTTGATGACTCTCCAGATGTGTTTTCCGGCATAGAGAATAATGGCCAGTGCAATAATAAAGAGCCGTACCGTACTGGATTCCAGAGGGTGATATTCCGCGATCGCGACTAACGGCCCGACGAACCAAATTAGCAGGCCGGCCGCAGCCAGACCGAGGAATACCAAGGTCCAGTGATTGAATAAAAGTTTAAAAACCCTTTTCATGCCCTTTTACCCTTATTCTGGAGGAGGCGAATGCTATTTGGCGGTTCGAGGGACATAGAGTGTGATCTCCACCCGGCGATTGCGTGCGCGATCCGTGGGCGTGCTATTCGGAGCGACAGGTTCGGCATCGGCACGGCCTTCCGCGGTCAGGCGGCTTGCCAAGGTTCCCTTTTCGGTAAGAAATTGCATTACGGAACGGGCACGGTCTTGAGAAAGATGCCAATTGGAAGGGAATCGCAATGATCGTATCGGCTGATTGTCGGTATGGCCGGTAACCCGGACCTGTCCCGGTACGGCATTAAGCGCGCTTGCGATGCGTGCCAGAATGGGTAAAAAGCGCTCAGAAATTGTCGCGCTGCCTGGGGCGAACAACCCGTCGCCCCGGAGGGTAACTACACTGCGCCCCTCCTCATCGCGCACAGCCACCAATCCCTCCCGAATTTCTGCTGCAAGGAATTCCGCAAGCCGGGGTTCCGCCGCCGGTAACGGTATGGGCTCGGGGACGGGGTATTTGACGCGGATGGATTGTATCTGGGTGAAAATTGGGTCGGAGGTATTGTTGAGCTGGAAACTGAACCACAAGTAGGTGGCCAGCATAATAAGTCCGCATACAGCCGCCAGAACCCATACAGGCAAGAGGGCGAGAATTTTTGCGCGCTTGATGAGCGTGGGGGGCCAATGGGGTGACAGATCACGTTCGTATTCGCCCCGCTCTTTACTCAACAACTGCGCGACACGTTCGCGTAATGCGTCGAGATGAGCCTTGCCATTTTCGATTACACGATAGCGGCCTTCGAAACCCAGGGCAAGGCACACGTACATGAACTCCAGGAGATCGCGGTTGGCTTTGGGGTTCTCAGCCAGCTTCGATAGCAGCTGAAAAAATTTCTCGCCCCCCCATGCCTCGCTGTGGAACATAACAAGCAGGCTTTGTTCGGCCCATATGCCACTGCCCCAAGGTGTCGACGCGGCGGTCTCATCCAGTAGGGTGCAAAGCGCATAGCGGGCTGCGATGACTTTTTCGGGTGCTATTCCGGCAGCCTTGGCACGAATTTCAAACGCCTTGATATTCTGTGCAATGTGATCGCGCAGACTTGAAGGGTCAGGATGTTGCAAAGTGCTGCGTAGCTGCGGCACGATATTCAGCAAGGAACTGGCGGCGGCAATTAATGGATTCAGCCCTGCAGTGGCTGTTATTTCGTCTATTTCTCTGGTTGTTCCTGTCGAGCTGGTTGTTTGCCAGATATTCGTGGATTGGCCCGGCGAAACGGTGCGTCCCCCCGGTGAAGGCATTATTACCGTTTTGTCCGTATCCGAAGAAAACGGGTCATCCTGGCTCATAATGTGTATCCGTAAATATATTTGTGACGCATATTCAGGACAGAACAGGATTTCTGAGAGCCCAATATTATTAGATCCGGATAATCTATCAGGCGGCTCTTCGAGCCTACGCGAGTACCGGCGGTCAGTTTGCCGCCGTTTTTGCCACCGGTGCGGCGTCCATAGACCAGGCTATGGACTTCTCTCAACCGGCAAAACCGTTTCGCAACCTGCTTCATCATCATCTCGCGTCCTGACGGATTATCCGGGCTTAAAATTTTTTACCGTCTTATGGCCCAGAATTCAAGTTCAAGTCCGGGGAACTCGCCGGCGACATGCATTGCCAGGCCACCGGAGCGTTCCAGTTGCTTCCAGATTTCACCTCCCCTTTCGAGCTCGAAGTAGCTGAATCCTGCATGGAAGGGTATCTGCCGCGGGGCAACCGGTAAAGAATTGAGGGGAATGCCGGGCAAAGCCAGATTAACGAGATCTCGAATGCGCTCGACAGACCCGATTTTAACCTGAGCGGGGAAGCGCGTTCGCAGCGTTTCCACTGGCAACTGTGCGTTGACGGCAAGAACAAAGTGTGCGGTTTTAAGCAGATCCTGGTCTGGAATTACCGCAACCCGTATGCCATATTTACGATCCTGCAGCTCGATTGGAATGGCGTTTTGCTCCAGTACCATGCTTAACGAGCGGTGTAAATCGGTTATGAGTGGCATGAAACAGTGTGCCAGTGCATCATGCTGATATTCTGGATAGGTTGGCGGCCGGCGATTGTCGTGGGTGAATGTTGCCAAATCCCCAGCGAGGCCAAGACATGCGCTGAACAAGCGCTCCGGGTGCAGTAGCCGGTGGGTTGAAAGGTGTGCAAACAAGGGCTCGTAACGATTAACAGTCTGTAGCATAAGAAAATCGGCGACCTCCGCGACTCCGCCACGGCCCGGTTGTGCAACCCGTGAGGCAAGCGTTTCGCCTCGCTGATGAAGCAGGCCATGTAATTCGCTTGCGTATCCCGTCAGGGTGACGTTACTGCCCACGCACAGCATGGGCGGAATGAACTCCTTCTGGAAGACCAGTTGATTGTCGGCACGCCGTTCCGTAATTTGCACTACATCCAGCGTTGTGTAGGCATCGGTTACATCACGCTTGCGCATAACCCGCAAGCGAAGCTGTCCCACCTGCAGGAATGCACTGTTCTGAGAGTCGGCGTTGGAATCGGCGACTTCCCGTTCTTCTACCGAGAAGCGTGCAAGGGAGTTGTCCTGGTTAGTGCCCGTATCCGTTTCATCCATCCCCGAGCGTCGCATGGGTAACGCCAGCACGATAAATTCATTCCTGGTATCAACGTCGATATCCAGGGGTAAAGGCGGCATATCCTCGGAGGGAAAATCGAACGGCGTGCCGTCAGGAAAAATCCCGCGTGCCATGGTCAGTTGCACTTTGCCGAGTGTAACCGCGGCAAGGTTGAGTTCCATGTTGCTGAATCCCCAGCTATAGCCGAGCAATGGCGCCGCACGGCCTTCCACCAGTCTTTCGACATAACGGTCATGCTGCTGAAAATGTTGTGGCTGAAGAAATAACCCCTCAGACCATACGACTTTATTGTTCCAGGACATCATTTTGCTCCGGTACCGGATATTGGAAGTCAGATTTATCCAAACATTTCAGTTTCACTGTTAAGGTTTCTGGATTTCTTGCAAATTGCCGAGTGACTGTGGTTTCTGTAACGAAAGTTCGCACAAAAATGAGCATTCGCCCTCCGCGCCAATCAGGATTCTGTTTCCATCAAGCTGAATGACTATCCGGGAGATTTTCTGCTTCGGAGGAATAGCCAGGGATGCCCGCCATTGCGCGTGTTCAAGATCCCGGAATGCGGCAACTGCCGCCACATGGCGAGCATCCAGATGCAAGGGTCTGTCGAGTTCCAGCTTTCCCCCCGGGCGGAGCTGGAATACTTCGCTGTTAAGCAACTCGGCACCGAGTGTTTTTTGTTCGCTGTCGAAAACAGAGAAGAAATCCGTGGCATCAAATGCCGCAACGGATTTGAGCTCATAAAACTTCACCACCACTGGCGAAGCCCTGCCATGCGAATCCGGATTCACCCCTGATTTTGCATGAAGAGAGACTTTAATGATGACGGGCTTCGGCGTGCTGGCGCATCCGGCCAGGAAAAGAAGCGCAATAACAGAAATAATTTGGGCAAGATATAGAAAAGGCTTCATTCTTCTCTTCCTGTTCCGGGATAGACTTTTATCAGTATAGACAAACTTCGCCACATTATCCGAACGCGATTAGCACTGCGGCCGCTACTTTAAGTGGCGCAATGGGGCCCGGTCAGTTTGTGCCTTCAAGGAGTGTGTCATACAACGATCGGATCTGGCTGTGATTCATCTCTCCTCGGTGAAACATACACAAATAACGTCTTTCAAGGCGACGGATTTTCATCTACAGTTAACTATCCGGACAAGGCAAGTAAGAAAGCTGCAAAGGAGATGCCTGAGGGTTTGAATCATGGGTAGAAGCCTGTCTTATTGGGGAAAAATAGTGCTTAATCGAAGTTATATAGCGACTCCTGAACGGGACTGGAAATTGATTAAGTATCTTTCTTTTATCAGATACCGAAGGTTAATTTTCAATCGGCGAAATAGTGGATGTTGGGTATTATAGGCATTGATGCCGTATATCCCGGAACCCGGGACGATTCATCCGGGGATCCGGGCAATTCTGATCACCCGGTTGCAAGGAGGACAGTTATATGGTCAGGTTACTCTCGGCAGGCGCAACCGACTTGGGGCTCCGGCGCGGCAATAACGAGGATGCGTACCTCGCTATGCCTGAACTTGGATTCTTTGCCATTGCGGACGGGATGGGGGGTGAAGCGGCCGGAGAAACCGCCAGCAGGTATTTTATAGAAACGGCGCAAGCTGCTTTCCGCAGCGAGGTTCCTTCTTCGGAAGAAACAAATTATGCATTGGTTCAGAAAGTGTTCAGTTGCTCGAATAAACGAATATTCGAGCATGCAGAACAAAATCCTGATGATCGTGGAATGGGGTGCACTGGAGATCTTCTGGCATTTTATCGCGACAGGTATGTTATCGGGCACGTGGGAGACAGCCGGGTTTACTTGTTACGGGATGGCAGCTTGCGGCAGCTAACCCGGGATCATTCCCTGGTGCAGCTTCAAGTGGATCGTGGAATGCTTACTCCGGAGGAGGCAAGAAATCATCCAAGAAAAAACATCCTCCTTCGGGCTCTAGGCACGGATCCGGCGGTATCCTTCGATATGCTGGAGGGCAGCGGACTGAACGGCGACATATTTCTCTTGTGTTCCGATGGACTGACGGACATGGTGGATGATGCGGCGATTCAGGATACGCTTGTTTCGACAGAGACGATCTCGCAAAAAGTGAAGAATCTGATCGGAACAGCTTTATCGGCCGGAGGCCGAGACAATATCACTGTCATTCTTTGTGAAGTACAGATGAATGGGGCGTTGGAATCCAGTAGCGGCGCTGCTTAACGAGTCTCGCTCTTGTCCGGGGCATCATTTATGCGATTACCGCGATGGCAGGGATAATATTTTTTTGTCAGCCTAAAGTTTTTTGACGAATGGCCGTTGACCCAGTTATGTCATTCAACACGTCTATATAATATCGCCGCAGCCACTACGTAATATCCATCCCAGGCTGAACTCTAACGGACCGCCACTCTCCTTGAGCTTTCATGTAGGAAATATTCCTACATGGAATACCTGCTATTTCCTACGCGTAAATCGGATGGATTCCGGTTTTGCGGCGAGGCGCGACTGCGCACAATGGAGCCTCACATTCAAGGGGGTAAACATGAACGCTAACGAACTGACAATGGAAATCAAGGAACTCAATCTGACCTATTTGATGCTGGCTCAGCAGATGGTGCGCACGGATCAGGATATGGCGATTTTCCGGTTGGGAATCAGCAAGGATATCGCCGAAATATTGGCGGTTCTGACGCCAGGCCAGATTCTTAAGCTGTCAAACTCCAACATGATGCTGTGCCGCATACGCTTCGATGACAGCCTAGTGCTGGGTATGCTCGCCAACTATGGCAAAGAGAAAACAATGGTGCAGTCACATGCTGCTATTTTACTGGCAGGTCAGCCAGTTGAACAAATCTCCTGAAGTACAGAAATTTACTAATTAACGACTAAGGGATAACCATCGTGGCGAAAAAAAGCGTAGTGTCAGAAGCCAAAGAGATTCAGACCGCAATCGAGATGATCGATCTGGGCGCGCGGCTGCAACTGCTGGAGAGCGAAACCAGTCTGAGCCGCGAGCGGCTTATCAAGCTCTACAAGGAATTGAAAGGTGTTTCCCCCCCTAAAGGAATGCTGCCATTTTCCGCCGACTGGTTTTTGACCTGGCAACCCAATATTCATTCTTCCCTTTTTGCCGATATTTATCGTTATCTGCTCACGCACGCTGATTGCCGCGGTATCTCCGCGATTATCAAAAGCTATAAGCTTTATCTGGAGCATTGCAAGATGAGCGAAATGGAACCGGTATTGAGCCTGACACGCGCCTGGACCCTGGTGCGGTTTTTCGAGGGTCGTATCCTGCAGACCGCATCCTGTACCCAGTGCAGCGGACATTTCGTAGTGTATACCCACGATCTTTACAGCCGCTATGTGTGCGGGTTGTGCCACACTCCTTCACGCGCCGGCAAAACCAACAAATCCCGTGTAGCCGCACTGACCAGTATAGCTGCCACCCCATCTGCGGCACCCATCGCATCCTGAGTCCAAGTATTCCTCCTTCACCGGTGGCCGGGAGTTTCTCCCCCCACCGGTTTTTCTTTCCTCATCCTACTTAAAGTTTGCGCCGTTCCGGCCGTTACACAGGTGAACGTTTTATCGCAATAAGCCTGTGGCCACAGCAACCGTGAGTATTCATGCTGAGTATTTACCGTTGGCTGGTCAAGGCGCGAGCCTTGCGATCAAGGCAATAACCTAAGTCAGGAGTATCGGTAAAAATGCTGCTCATAGTTGGATGTCTCATTGTTATCGGGTCGGTGTTTGGCGGATTTGCTCTTGCCGGCGGACACCTTGCTGCGCTGTATCAGCCGCTGGAACTACTGATGATCGGCGGCGCCGCGGTGGGAGCCTTCGTGCTGGGCAATACGAGCAAGGCGCTCAAGGCTACCTTTAAGGCGTTGCCCAAGGTCGCGCAGGGTTCCAAATACACCAAGGTTCTGTACATGGACCTCATGGCGCTACTCTATGATCTTCTCGCGAAAGTCCGCAAGGAGGGGTTGATGTCGATAGAGAGCGATATCGAGAACCCCGCGGAGAGCCCCATCTTTGCGCATTATCCCAACGTTCTGGCCGATCACGAAGCGATCGAATTCATGACAGACTATTTGCGCCTGATGGTGGGTGGCAATCTCAACGCGTTCGAGATCGAGAACCTGATGGATAACGAGATCGAAATTCACCATCAAGAGGGTGAGGTGCCGGTACATTGCATCGCTAAATTGGGCGACAGCATGCCCGCATTCGGCATCGTCGCGGCAGTCATGGGCGTAATTCACACCATGGCATCGGTGGGCCTGCCGCCATCGGAGCTGGGCATTCTGGTTGCTCAGGCGCTGGTTGGCACATTTCTCGGGATCCTGCTTGGCTACGGTTTTGTCAGCCCGTGCGCCGCTGTACTGGAACAGAAGCTGGAAGAATCCACCAAGATGTTGCAGTGCATCAGGATGACGCTGCTGGCCAGCATAAACGGCTATGCCCCTGCGCTGGCGGTCGAGTTCGGCCGCAAGGCGCTGTACTCGACCGAGCGGCCAAATTTTATCGAGCTGGAAGAACGCGTCAGGCTGGCAAAAAACAAATCCTGAATCCGGTAGCTGACCGCTCATTTAATAGATCAGTATTATGATTAATAACAATATTTCGTGTTATCTGACCCTCGCCTTCTGGGTGAGTCCGCTACGGGGTGAATTGCACCGTTTTTGCGGCACATGGCTGCGTTGCAACTTCTTGGAATGGAACGGCGCCCCGAAGCGTCGCACGAGGGCTCCCGCAAAGCGGGGATCGGGCAGCGTAGGGGATGGCCGCGATCGCGTTCCACGTGCATGGGGCGCCCGCATCCCGCTGCGGGGTCGCACCTTCCTGTGGAAGGCACTGCTCCGCCCTGCGCGGTCGCATTCCGCGTCGTTGCGCCTTGCCCTGCACCCCAAAAACCGCACGCTTCACCCCCGTCCAACTACCGGATTTAGGATGATCGCGGAGAAATGCATTCATGGCTGACGAAAAACGCACTATCGTCATCAAGAGAATCAAGAAGCATGGCCGTCATCATGGTGGCGCATGGAAAATTGCCTACGCGGATTTTGTTACCGCGATGATGGCGTTTTTTCTGCTCATGTGGCTGCTGGGCGCCACTACCCAGGAGCAGTTGCAGGGTCTTTCCGAGTATTTCCAGACACCGCTCAAGGTTCAGCCAAACAAGGCCAGCGGCAGCGGGGACAGAAGCAGCGTGATTCAGGGAGGCGGCAAGGATACAACGCAGCGCGTAGGGCAGGTGAGGAAGGTGAGTGCCGGACCCGGCAATCTCAAGGCGGCACAGGCCGAGCTTGAGCGGCTTGACAGGCGCAAGCTGGAAGCTCTGAAGGGCCGGCTGGAGCAGTTGATCGAGTCTCATCCGATCATGCGCGACTTCAAGGAGCAATTGCTGCTGGATATTACTTCCGAGGGCTTGCGCATTCAGATAGTCGATCACATGAACCGGCCCATGTTCGCACTCGCCAAAGCCGAGTTGCAGCCCTATACCAAGACCATCCTGCAGAAGCTGGGCGGGGTATTGAATGAAGTACCCAATAAGATAAGTCTCTCGGGCCATACCGATGCGACACCCTATGCGAGCGGCGAGAAGAACTACAGCAACTGGGAACTATCGGCCGACCGGGCCAATGCCTCGCGGCGTCAACTCATTATGGGCGGCATGAATGAGAAAAAAATTATGCGCGTGGTGGGTTTGAGTTCGGCGGTGCTGTTCGATAAGGACGATGCCACCAATCCCGTCAACCGGCGCATCAGCGTTATCGTAATGAGCAACAAGGCGGCGGAGGATCTAAGCAAGGAAGGTCGGTCAACAAAAGAAATCAGAAGTAACGCCACCGTGGATGCGCATGCCTTGCGACCCGGCGGTGCCAGTTAAAAAAACTTGGAATAATCTCACGTTGGGCGGTGAAGGGTTTGTGCAGAGGTTTCGCAGCGCGCACCCGGCATAAAGGAAATCTGGCTGCAAAAGATCTGGCTGGCCCATATCTCGCCATTCTTTTGGCCAACAGAACAATGGTTATCTTCAAAATCCGCCCTTGCCGAGTCGTTGTTTCGCTTCGATTCTTCAAATTCGACAGGCTGCTAACGCAGCCACTCTTCTAAAAGCAGAATTGCGGGGCTAATTTAACTCTTTTCCTTCGATGATCTACTCACGAAGCATTCAATAATCACGCATGTGGCTGATGAGCCGATCATGAATGATTAGTGGGAGTTTGCAGTGAGCGAAGAGAGTGATCTCGAAAAAACGGAACCTGCATCGCCGCGGAAACTGGAGAAGTCCCGCGAAGAGGGACAGATTCCCCGTTCCCCCGAACTTTCCACGTTTGCGGTTCTGATTGCCGCCGGCTGCGGCCTGTGGGTGATGGGTGGACATCTCACCACGCAGCTTTCCACGTTGATGAAAGATGGAATGAAGGTGCCGCGCGATGCCGGCTTCGATTCCAGCCTGCTTCTCGATCGACTGTTCGATCAATCCCTCGATGCCCTGTTTGCGTTTTCCCCTTTCCTCATCCTGATGTTCCTGGTGGCGATCGCTGCACCCATGCTCATATCCGGCTGGCTCTTCAGCTGGAATTCGCTTGCGCCTAAATTCAATCGGCTCAATCCCGTCAGCGGAGTGGGCCGCATGTTCTCGCTGAACAGTCTGATCGAACTGGCCAAAGCGCTTCTCAAGGCCGCGCTGATCGGCGGGGCGGGAGTCTGGACGATCTGGCATAACAAGGAAGCGGTGCTGTCATTGATTGCCGCTCCGCTTGCCGTGGGTGCCGGTCATATGGGCAATCTGATCATCACGAGCTTTCTCGCCATAGCGGGAACCATGGTGCTGATTGCGGCGGTGGATGTGCCCTTCAAGCTCTGGGATCACTACCGCAAACTTAAGATGACCAAGGAAGAAGTGCGCCAGGAAAACAAGGAAACCGATGGCGATCCACAAATGAAAGCTCGCATCCGCGCCAAGCAGCGGGAGGCAGCAAGAAAACGGATGATGGCCGAAATTCCCAAAGCCGACGTAATCGTCACCAATCCGACGCATTATTCCGTTGCACTCAAGTATGAAGACGGCAAGATGCGCGCACCGCGCGTTGTTGCCAAGGGATCGCATCTGCTGGCGCTGAAAATTCGCGAGATAGGCCAGCAACATAACATACCACTGCTCGAAGCGCCGCCACTCGCTCGTGCGTTGTATCACCATGCCGAACTGGGCGATGAGATTCCTCAGACCTTGTATAACGCCGTGGCTGAGGTGCTGGCCTATATCTACCAGTTGCGCCGCCATCGTGAGTACGGTGGCAAGGCGCCCAGTCTGCCGGATGTCCTGGAAGTGCCTGCCGAACTGGATCCGGAAAATACAGCATCAAAATGACATCTGACCCATCCGAGAAAGACCTGACCATTCCATGAACATGATCGCCAAATTCAACCACATATTCAGCGGTGTAAACGCTCGCAGCCTGACCGGCCCGTTACTGATACTCATGATTCTCGGCATGATGGTGTTGCCGCTACCGGCTTTTGTGCTGGACATGATGTTTACTTTCAATATCGCGCTCTCCATCATGGTATTGCTGGTCAGTATTCATACGCACAAGCCATTGGAGTTCGCGGTATTCCCGACGGTGCTATTGCTCACGACCTTATTGCGGTTGTCGCTGAATGTGGCTTCAACCCGCATTGTGCTGATGGAGGGCCATACCGGCCCGGATGCGGCCGGTAAGGTGATCGAGGCATTCGGTCACTATCTGGTGGGAGGCAACTACGCGGTAGGCATTGTTGTGTTTATTATCCTGGTGGTGATCAACTTCATCGTGATCACCAAAGGCGCCGGCCGCATTGCGGAAGTCGCTGCGCGCTTTACACTGGATGCGATGCCAGGCAAGCAAATGGCGATCGATGCCGATTTGAACGCCGGTCTGCTGGGCGAGGAGGAGGCGGGCAAGCGCCGTACCGCTATCGCTCAGGAAGCGGAATTCTACGGGTCGATGGATGGCGCCAGCAAGTTCGTTCGCGGCGACGCGATAGCGGGCATCCTGATTCTCTTCATCAATGTGATCGGCGGCTTGCTTGTCGGTGTACTTCAGCACGACCTGGATATGGCCACCGCTGCCAAGACCTATACGCTGCTCGCCATCGGGGATGGTCTGGTGGCGCAGATCCCTGCGCTCATCATCTCCACCGCAGCGGGCCTGGTAGTGAGCCGCGTCGGCACGGATGAGGATATCAGCGGCCAGCTCGTGAGCCAGCTTTTTTCCAGGCCGCAGGTACTGGTCCTGACCGCCGCCATCATCGGCCTCATGGGCCTGATACCCGGCATGCCGCACATTGCCTTCCTGTTGCTGGCCGCTGTGCTGGGCGGTGGCGCGTACATGATGACTCAGCGCGAGAAGCGGGCCGCAGGGCGAGTGGCGGTTGCACCTGCCGCACAGCCTGAAGTCCAGGACGCGAGCTGGGACGATGTAACGCCGGTCGACGTTCTGGGGCTTGAGGTGGGCTACCGGCTGATCTCACTGGTGGACAGGGCACAGGACGGGGAACTCCTGCGACGGATCAAGGGCGTACGCAAGAAGTTCGCGCAGGAGATCGGATATCTGCCGCCATCGGTACACATTCGCGACAACCTGGAGCTGCGCCCCAATGCTTATCGCATTACCCTCAAAGGCGTTGCGATCGGTGCCGGCGAGGTCAACGTGAGCCAATACCTGGCAATCAATCCCGGCGGCGTCTCCGGCACCTTGCCGGGACTCGCCACCAGCGACCCCGCCTTTGGACTGCCGGCCATCTGGATCGAGGCCAGCCAGCGTGATCAGGCCCAGATAATGGGTTATACCGTGGTCGATCCCGGCACGGTCGTGGCGACTCATTTGAACCATTTGATGCATACCCATGCGGCGGAATTGCTTGGCCGCCTCGAAGTGCAGCAGTTACTCGACCGTATGGCGAAAGATTCACCCAAGCTGGTGGAGGATCTGACCCCCAAGCTCCTCCCGCTTTCCACCGTACAAAAGGTACTACAGAATCTGCTCGACGAGAGCGTCCATATTCGAGATATGCGGACCATCATCGATGCCATGGCTGAGCATGCCGCCCGGGTGCAAGACCCGCACGAATTGACGGCTTTGATTCGCATCGCCCTGGGTCGCGCGATTGTTCAGCAAATCTGGCCCCAGTCCGGCGAATTACAGGTCATGGCACTGGATGCCGGATTGGAAAGGCTGTTGACACAGGCGTTGCAAGCCAGCCCGAATAGCGCCGGCATTGAACCGGGGCTGGCCGATACCCTGATGCGTGAAGCCGCAGGTGCAAGTCAGCGCCAGGAGCAGGTAGGCCTCGTTCCGGTATTGCTGGTACCCGCGCCGCTGCGGACATTATTGGCACGCTTTCTGCGCAGGGCGCTTCCACAGCTCAAGATCCTGTCGCACGCTGAAGTACCTGATTCCAGCAACATTAAAGTTACCTCTATTCTGGGAGCAAGAGCATGAGCATTAAACGATTTTTCGCAAAAACGACGCGTGATGCATTGCATATGGTGCGCGATGCGCTCGGGCCCGATGGGGCGATTATTTCTAATCGCGCGGTGGATGGGGGCATTGAAATACTGGCAATGGGCCCCGACGATATTACGGCACTGATGCCGCCGTCTGTAGCGGATGGGATTGAAGGTGCTTCAACTCCGGGCAATGGAGCGCGGGAAGTCGAGTTGCTCAGCGAACCGCTAATCGAACCGCTGAATCAGGCGCGGGACATGGACCCCGCTGTCACAGGAAAGTTTGCTGAACGTGGAGTGCCGACCGATGCCGGAGTCAAAGATTTGCCGCGGCTTCATTTCCCCGTTTTTGACGGGAACCAGGAGCAGCAAGCCGAACGCTGGATCATTCCGGATCTTTCGGCTGAATCCCGTCAAACGAAAAGCCGGACGCTGTCCGGAGTGCATGAGGCGAAGGCGAAACCGGATTTCGTCAACGGAGACGATCATGGGCAGTCTACTATAGGGTCTCGCAGCTGGGCAGACACATCAATGGAGCGGATAGTGGGCCGGATAACGGGTGGGCGGGAGCTGGAGGATCTGCCAGCTCCGGAATCCGGGACCCCTCGCAAAAAACGGCGTGCCGCAATCAATCCACGCGAAAAATCCAGCCCGGGGACTCAAGTTACCCGAGCTACCCGAGCAGCTCCGGTTCCTGCAAAAAAAACATCACCCGTATTTGATCCCCGTCAGATCGCTGACGAGGTTGCCGCAAGCGTACTCAGCGAAATCCAGTCGATGCGCGGCACTCTGGAACAACAATTGGCCGCACTGAGCTGGAACGAACAACAACGGCGTTATCCCATACGCGGGCAAGTGTTGCGTCAGCTGTTGGCGGCAGGCTTTAGCGCCTCCCTTGCACATGATTTGCTGGATCGGTTGCCCGTAGGACAACTTACGGGACAACCCACGGAACAATTCGCGGAACCCACCACGGGTCAGGAAGGACAGCGGACGGAGAAGCGCGAGAAAGATGCGATGAACTGGGTAAAGACGGTATTGGCAGGCAATCTTCCAACGATTGGCAACGAGAACGAAATGCTTGAAAAAGGTGGTGTTTACGCGCTGGTGGGGCCAACCGGTGTGGGTAAGACCACTACCACGGCCAAGCTTGCAGCGCGTTGTGTCGTGCGCCATGGGTCGGACAAGCTGGCGTTGCTGACGACGGATGGTTATCGGATCGGCGGGCACGAGCAACTGCGCATCTACGGCAAGATTCTGGGCGTCTCGGTCTACGCGGTGAAAGATGCCCAGGACCTGACTCTTGCCCTGGCGGAGCTGCGAGGCAAACATATGGTACTGATAGACACGGTGGGGATGGGTCAGCGCGACAAGATGGTAACCGAGCAGGTGGCAATGCTGGCTGGATGCGGTACCGGGATCAAACGTTTGCTGTTACTCAATGCGGCATCCAGTGGGGACACGCTGAACGAAGTGGTTCACGCCTATCAGGGCGATGGCCTGGCGGGAGCCATTATCACCAAACTGGACGAAGCGGTTACCACGGGTTGCGTGCTTGACACGGCGATCCGCCATCAGTTGCCGCTTTACTATGTCGCTACCGGCCAGCGTGTTCCGGAGGATCTGCATCTGGCCGATTCCGCCCATCTGGTTGACAGCGCATTCAACAATCTACCCGTCGCATCCCCTTTTGCTGTGCCGGAGGATGCCTTGCCGATGCTCATGGCGGGTGTAAAGAGGGGTATGGCGAATCCGGATAGTAATGGAGCTTATTTTGGCTAATCCAACCGAAGACCAGGCCGAGGGATTGCGCCGCCTGCTGGCGCAGGACTCCCCGCATATCATAACCGTCATATCGGGCAGCGTGGGGGCGGGCAAGACAAGTACCGTAATCAATCTGGCGGCGGCCCTTGCGCGCAACGGCAAGGATGTGCTGGTGATCGACGAGAATGCAGGCGCTACCAATCTGGCTGGCACGCTGGGACTTAGCGCTCACCGCGACTTGCTGGACGTGATCCGGCGCGACAAAACGCTCGATGAAGTGATAATTTCCGGCCCCGATGGAATCCGTCTTTTGCCGGCGGGGCGCGGGATGCCGGTACTCGGGAAACTGGGTCTGCCTGATCAGACCCACCTGATCGATTGTTTCGACGGTTTTTCGCAGCCGATGGATGTCCTATTGATCGACGCCGCACCGGGCCGAGCCAGCCGGATGCTATCCCTTGCTCTTTCCGGCCATGAAATTGTGGTGGTGGTTTCGCCTGAACCGGCCTCGATTACCGCGGCGTATGCATTGATCAAGCATATCAGCGGTGACCATGGCATCCAGCGGTTCAGCGTGCTGCTCAACAGGACCGTCATCGAGACCGAAGCGCAGATGATATTTGACAACATGGCGGGAGTAGCGAGCCGCTACCTGGCGGTCTCGCTCGATTTCATGGGTTTTATCCCGCCCGACGACAAGCTCAGGCAATCGAACCGTCGCGGGCACTCGGTAATCGAAGCATTTCCGGCCGCCATTTCAGCGACGGCGTTCCGCCGCGCGGCGGAGGCGCTAACCCACGGGCCGCGCTGCGAGGGTGAAGGGAATGAAAGCAACGAAAAGGGACTGGGAGGCTTCATGCAATGCCTGATGCAGGGCAGTCAGAGCCAACGTCAGCATGCCAGCAATAATGGCGGTAATCAGGATGGTTCCATCAAACAAAGCGCCTCCAATCACCCCGTCAAGCAAGGTGATCGCAGCAGCCCGGTCAGGCAGATCAATCGTAATAACATAGCAGCTAAGGGTCCAAAGGGCCCGGTGGTGAGACATGTATAACGCGGCCGGGGTCATCGATAAGAAACAGTCACTGGCCGAGTTTGCGCCCCTGGTCAAACGCATCGCTAATCATATGATTGCCAAACTACCTCCTAGCGTGGAGGTGGATGACATGATCCAGGTAGGCATGATCGGCCTGATGGACGCACTGAGCCGTTATGAGGAAACCGTAGGCGCCCAGTTCGAAACGTATGCGGCGCAACGTATCCGCGGTGCGATGCTGGATGAACTGCGCCAAATGGATTGGCTGCCCCGGGGGGCGCGCAAAAGTATGCGCCAGATCGACGCGGCGGTTCATGCGTTGCAGCAACGTTCAGGCCGGGCCCCTACCGAGGCGGAGATAGCCAGCGAGCTCAAAGTGCCTGTCGCCGAGTACCAGCAGATGCTACTGGAAGGCCGGGGGACACAGCTTATCCATTACGAAGATTTTCTGGAAGATGGCGACGACGATTTTCTGGAGCGCAATTGTGCCGACAGCAGTGCCGACCCCCTGGCGAGCCTGCTGGACGACAATCTGCGGGAGGTGCTGATCGACGCGATTGCCAATCTCCCCGAGCGGGAGAAAACGCTGATGGGGTTGTACTATGAACAAGAGTTGAACTTCAAGGAGATCGGCGCGGTTCTCGGCGTGTCCGAATCCAGGGTATGTCAGATACATAATCAGGCGGTTTCGCGGCTGCGCGTCAAACTCAAGGAGTGTGCATGGACTTCAATAGCGTAATTGGTGTTGTCATTGCTTTAATCGCCGTCTTCGGCGGCCAGGTGCTGGAAGGCGGCCACCCCGGCTCGCTTCTCCAGCTTACAGCCTTTACGGTCGTGCTGGGGGGGACCCTGGGGGCGGTGCTGTTGCAGAGCCCTGTGCGTCAGTTTGTATTGGGCATGAAAATGAGCCGCTGGGTATTCGTTCCGCCGCTACTCGACGCTACCGCATTGGTGGAGCATATCGCAGCCTGGAGCACTACTGCGCGTAAAGAGGGATTGCTGGCGCTTGATCCGCATATTGCGGGTATCGACGACCCATTCGTGAAGAAAGGGCTGCAATTGGTGGTGGATGGCACCGAGCCGCGAGAATTGAAGCGGGTACTGGAAGTGGAGATCGAGACTTTCGACGATCTGCATCGCCAGGGGGCCAGAGTGTGGGAGGCGGCCGGCGGATATGCGCCGACTATAGGCATTCTGGGAGCGGTGATGGGACTTATCCAGGTGATGGAGAATCTTGCTGACCCGGCTCATCTGGGTGCCGGCATCGCGGTGGCATTCGTGGCGACCATTTATGGCGTGGGGCTGGCAAACCTGGCATTTCTACCCATTGCCAACAAGCTGAAATCGCTCATCGCGCGCCAGGTATTAATGCGGGAAATTCTCGTGGACGGGCTGGTGGGAATCGCCAATGGCGAGAACCCGAGACTGATTTCGGGTCGATTGAAAGGATATGTGGTGTAAGAAATGCATACGGTTTGCCATTGGGCTATTCGCGAACCAGAGTCCGAGCCCGAATTTCAACCTTGCGTTGCAAATACAGTTTTATGCAGGATAGTTGGGACGAAGCATAACCCGGAATATTTTCCACACAACAACGCGGCCACATTATGACAAAGTATCGGCGCAATTTCCTCAGGGGTGACAGAACTTTTTTCGACGCCATGCTCGCCGGCCGTAACCAAGGCCTGCTGGTAAACCATATTGCAGCCTTATGGGCATCATGGCGCAATGTTAATGCCGTCTATACATCCGGCATCGAATTGAAATCGCATAACCCGGGAATCGAGCTAAGAAACCTAAGGAAGCGATTACCTTGAAGCTCAGTATGCGGCGCGGTCATAGGCCGGAAGAGCAGGCAAACCACGAGCGCTGGCTGGTATCCTATGCGGACTTCATTACGTTGCTGCTCGCGGTTTTTGCGGTAATGTATGCGCTCTCCCAGGTAAATGAGGGCAAATATCGCGTGATGGCCGGTTCGCTCGTGAATACTATCGCCAAGGAACAGGGTCGCCGCGATAACCTGATCGTGGCACACGAGCCGGCTCCGCCGCCGATTGCACCGATCGACGACCTGGCGGCAAAAAGAGCAAGCCGCATTGGGGAAGCGCAGCTCCGGCAACAGGAAAAGATGCGCATCATCGCCCGCGATATCATGGCGGCATTCGCCCCGCTTGTGAAAGACGGGCAAGTGCGGATGACCCAAAGCGAGCGCGGTGTTCGTGTGGAGATCAACGCCAGTGCGCTGTTCCCGCTTGGCGAGGCGACGCTGCAGGGAGATTCCATCAAGGCGCTTAACGCCGTGGGACAAGTGCTACGGAACGGCGAACATGCGATTCACGTGGAAGGGCATACCGATGACATACCGATCATCACTCCAAAATTCCCTTCCAACTGGGAACTATCGGCGGTGCGTGCCAGCAGCGTGGTGCGATTGCTGATTGAAAACGGCGTTCAGGCAACAAGGCTTACGGCGGTGGGCTATGGTGAAAACCGTCCCGTGGAATCGAATGACAGCGAAGAAGGCCGCGCACGCAACCGGCGCGTCACGCTGATGATCTTGTCGAGCTTGCCTGATGTTTCATCCGATAGCTTTTCTGATACCGAAGATTTACCCGCTGCTGCCGCGCCTGATTCTGCATCCGATCCTTTAGCGGGTACCTCAGCTTGATCGATTAACCTAAATTTCAGTAGCGTTGGTTTAGGGCCTGTTAACACTTATTTTGTACCTGCGACGGCGACGGATTTCTCCAGCACGAGGCATGAGCCGCGCGGCGGAGCGGGCCTCCATAAGCGGCGAGTAACGAAGGGCTGGATGAAATCCGTCCCGTCCCTTCGGGTTGCGCACAAAAAACGCGGATGCCGCGTTGCAAAGCTTGGCCATAGGCTCACTATGGCCTGCGCTTCGCGCCTTGCCTCCGCATTTTTTATGTAGCAACGTGGGTGCGAAATAAGTGTTAACAGGCCCCAGTCAGAGCCAGCGATTCCCGGAAGCAGGCGGAAATAGTCCTGGACATGGGGGAAATGCGGAGAGTGGGTCAGCCTTCGCCGAGCTGGCGTCCGCCGGAGAAAAGTGTGGGCTGCCCATCCGCGCCGTACAGACCGGCACTACGGGTTGCGGCTTGCAGCACCGAGAGTGCCTGCTGGTTATAGCGCAGACGCTGACCGATGAGAATGCCATTGATTTTATTAAGCTGGCTGGCGGTTTCCGCCAGTTGAAGCAGCTCCCGCCAGGCATCGGCGGCACCCGGACTATCGCAGCTTTGTAATCCCTGTTCCATGCCATTGCGATCCCGCGTATAGCCGAGTGTGACAAGCCAGCGGTTGCGTACATCGGCCAGCCGAATCAGCTGCTGCGCTTGCTGCGCTTTTTCCTTTGCCAGCGTCAGCAGTGAAGAAACGTCCGCCTGGCGCAACGCGCGCTGCTCCCGCTCCAGGAGGTCAATGAAATTTTGCGTCTCATCACGCTCGCAGGTAATAGCGGCGAGTGGATCAAAGACCATAGCTTGCATGTCAGGTCCGCCTGGTCTGGATCAGGTCGCGCACCGTTTCCAGCAGACGATCCGCGACTTTCTCAGGATTCACGACGAAATGACCTTGGCTGATTGCCTGCTTGATTTCTTCGACTCGCGCGGCGTCGAATACTTCGCCATTGGCGAGGTTTTTCTCGATACTCCGCAGTTGCGTACTTAACTGAACACTATCATTCGAATTTGCGACATCCTCGGTTCTTTGCCCGGTCTTGCCGGGGCGTGCCTGCGTATCGCTTAGTGATACGGTAGTCTGGATGGAATTGTCAATTTTCATGGTATATCTCCTACGGTTGACCATAAATAGTTTAACGGCGGCTTGGCGGAAAACTTGAGGTTAATCCAGATTAAGAATGATTTGAATAGGCTGTAAACAGCCTTTTCAGGAGAAAGCTGTCTCATCACTTTCAACCGGGCTCCCGCAGTAACCGCCTTAGTAGCTTACTTCCACTACCGCACCGGGGCGAGCGATCCCGCTCACAACGGGACCCGACGCGCTTCGAACCTGTACCAACTGTCCATCCAGCGCGTTGCCGAGGGCCCTGCCTTCCGCGCTCACACTGAATCCACGTCCATTCGAAACCAGTTTCACGCTCTGGTTTACCATCACGGCTGCCTGTGCACGCAGCATATCCTGGCGCAACGGACTGCCGAACGGGATGCTGCCGGCCATTGTCCTGCCGAAAGCCTGGTTAACGTCGGTTACGATGCCGGGCGGCAGTTGGGTCAGGTCTCCCCTGCGAATTGTCACATCCGCGGCGGTGAGCATCTGTCCATGCGTCAACGGTCTGGCGCTGACCACATAATCAGCTACTACCTTCACGGTGGCACGTACGTAAACGGTCCAAGGGTGCGGCACGGCACAATTTACTATCACGGTCGTGTTGCCCCATGGGCGGCTGCCAGGCGGCAATGCTGGCTCAAGGGCCGCGCAGGCCGGAAGATTGACCCGTGCATCCACCGCGCCGGGCGTGATTTCCACTTGCCCCGGCAAACCCGCCGACTGGGTGCGCAGGAAGTGTGCGACCGCTTCCTGTATAAGGCGCGGGTCTTGCTTCCCGCTGGTTGATGCCAACGCCGGCTTTGATCCGGAAAAAATAGCAATCAGAGCCAGGCAGAACGATAACCGCCGCAAATACGTGATATGCATGATGGGGTTCCTCCAATAATGTTTTCCGGATCGGTGAGCCGAGAATGAGGGCCATTCTAGCCTGCACCCGCCGCAAGCAGCGGCCGGAAATGAAGCCGGTTTCGCTCGCTATTCGTTGGATTGCCCGGATGCGGCTTCACTATCATATTGTCATCATCGGCCTGGAACCGGCGAAGGACCGGGGAACGGATGCAGCTCATTGGTGGATACAGAGTTTCAAAGCCCGGATATAAGGGAATTTTGCCTCGCTGCTTGGCCATTTGAATGAAATCGCCATGCAATACCATGCTTATGCAGCATTTAACGGCAAGAGAATGCACGACTTGAGGAGATTTTTATGATTGACAAGCTTGATACGGCATTTCGTTTTTATCAGGACTCCGCCAATTTGCGAGCCCACCGTCAGCAATTGATCGCTTCCAACATCGCCAACGCGGATACACCGGGCTACAAGGCGCGTGACATTGACTTTAAAGCCACACTACAGGGTGCGCTGACGGGTAGTGGAGCAGTGACGCTGGCCACTAGCGCAGCCCATCATATTGCCCCCGACACCAGTAGCGCATCGGGTGGCGGCGGCGCGCCCTTGCTGTACCGGAGCGTCGTGCAGGGCAGTGTGGATGGCAATACGGTCGATATGGACGTGGAGCGAAGCCAGTTTGCCGACAACGCGATCCACTATGAAGCCAACCTGACGTTTATCGGCAACCAGATCAAAATGATGCTGGCTGCCATTCAGAGCTAAGGAGAAACATACCATGTCACTGTTCAATATATTTACCGTTGCCGGCTCGGCGATGACGGCCCAGAACCAGCGTCTCAATGTGGTTGCGAGCAATCTGGCCAATGCCGATAGCGCGGTGAGTTCCAACGGCCAGCCTTACAAGGCCAAGCAGGTGGTATTCGTAAGTACCCAGCCCGCGGGGGGGGCCGAAGCGGGCAGCTCCGCCAGTAGCGTCAATGGTGTCAGGGTGGGGAGGGTGATCGAGGATCAGTCGCCGATGAGAATGGTGCACGAGCCCAGCCATCCGCTGGCCAACAAAGAGGGCTTCGTGGCCATGCCCAATGTGAATGTAGTGGAAGAGATGGTCGATATGATTTCAGCTTCGCGCTCATACCAGAACAACGTGGACATGATGAATACCGCCAAGACACTGTTGTTGAAAACTTTAACCATCGGACAATAAGGAGAATCACCATGAGTTCTGTTCAAGATGCCGGACCTGCTTCCAATCTATTTACGTCGTATAACACCAAGAATGCTGCGAAGCCAGCTGCAGAAGATCCGCAGGACCGGTTCCTCAAGCTATTGGTCACTCAAATGAAGAACCAGGATCCTCTAAACCCTCTCGATAATGCTCAAGTGACTACCCAGCTTGCGCAAATCAGCACCGTAAACGGTATCGAGAAGCTAAACGCCACGCTGCAAGGCATGGCAAGCGGCATTACCGCAGGACAATCCCTGCAGGCTGCGAACATGATCGGACATGCCGTTCTCGTACCCGGTTCAGCATTGCAACTGGCGGGCGGCGGCGGTGTATTCGGTGTTGATCTGGCTCAGCCCGCGGACAATGTAAAAGTGACCATATACGATAGCGCCGGCCAAGCGGTACGGGTCATGGATCTGGGTGCGCAAGTAGCCGGGCCGCTAACCTCGCAGTGGGATGGCATGTCTGATAACGGCACGCCCGTAGCTGACGGCAACTACACCATGAGCGTCAGCGCATTACGCGGCGATCAGAAGGTTGATGCGCAAACGCTCGCGTTTGGTACCGTCCAGGGTGTGTCCCAGGGAAGCCGGGGTATTCAGCTGAACGTGGGGGGCGTGGGATCGGCGAGCCTGGCGGATGTCAAACAGATTTTTTAAACAGGGTATTTCCGAATATTCGCAGGAGCGCCGGAGAAGTATTAACCCGATTTGTCTTCCCTCCCTGTTTCCCAGGGTGAAACGACCTTTACTAAGGAGTGCATCATGAGTTTTCAGCAAGGTTTGAGTGGTCTGAACGCAGCAGCAAGGAACCTGGATGTCATCGGCAACAACGTCGCCAACACCAATACGGTGGGTTTCAAGCAGTCGCAAGCGCAGTTTGCCGACGTTTACGCCAATTCGTTGTCGAACGGAACTCAGCCGGGTCTTGGTGTCAAGGTGGCCGCGGTTGCGCAGCAATTCAGCCAGGGCGGCATTACTGCTTCCAACAACTCACTGGATATCGCGATCAGTGGCAACGGCTTCTATCGTCTGAGCGACCAAGGCTCCATCAGCTACTCGCGCAACGGTCAGTTTCATCCGGACAAGGACGGATACATTGTCAACAGCAGCGGTCTGCGTCTCACCGGATATACGGCGGATGCCGCCGGCCAGATTAATGCGGGTGCACCATCCGATATTCAGATTTCCACGGCTGATTTACCGCCGCGCGCAACTACTTCGGTGAATACCCTGGTTAATCTTGATTCGCGCGAAGCAGCGCTGAGTTCCGCTGCCTTCGATCCGGCCGATTCAACCACTTACCACAGTTTTATCCCCATGCCGATTCACGACAGTCTGGGTAACTCGAGCACGGTGTCGACTTATTTCGTCAAGACTGCCGCCAATAGCTGGGATGTGTTTGCCTCCAGCGAAGGAACGCTGCTCAATGGTGGGGCACCGCTGGGTGCACTGAATTTTCTGTCTACCGGCGGCCTTGATCCGTCAAGCTCCGCAATATTCAGTGTGACGAAGCCCGTGACCACCGGTGCGGACTCGGTGGTTTTCGATATGGATTTTACCGGCACGACACAGTTCGGCTCCAACTTCGGTGTCAACGCGCTGGCCGAGGACGGCTATGCCTCCGGCCGGTTGACCGGTTTTGATGTCGGTGCCGATGGCATGATCCGCGGCAGCTACTCCAGCGGCAAAATCTTAAACCTTGGGCAGGTTGTACTGGCTAATTTTTCCAATCCACAGGGCCTGCAGATACAGGGTGACAATGCCTGGACGGAGAGTTCGGCGTCTGGCGCCCCCCTGGTGGGCGCGCCGAACACGGGTGGCCTCGGGAGTTTGCAATCCGGCGCAGTAGAAGATTCGAACGTGGAGCTGACCTCCGAGCTGGTCAATATGATCACGGCGCAGCGAGTTTACCAAGCCAACGCCCAGACCATCAAAACGTATGACCAATTACTACAGACGTTGGTGAATCTGCGGTAATGAAATAACGAAAATGGGTGATGGATGACGCACCGCCCATTTCGGGCCATTATGAAATACAGGAGTAAAAAATGGATCGCATGATCTATACAGCGATGACCGGTGCCAAGCATACGATGGGGCAGCAGGCTGCCATGTCGAATAATCTGGCGAATGCGAATACCACCGGCTTCCGCGCAGAAACGAGCGTGTTGCGCGCGGTCCCAGTTTTCAGCGAAGCCCTCGCGACCCGGGCATTTGTGGTGGATTCAAGTGCGGGCGCGGATTTTCGTCCGGGTACCGTACAGCAAACAGGGCGCGACCTCGATGTGGCGGTAGAGGGACGGGGATGGATCGCCGTGCGGCTGGAAGACGGCAGCGAGGCCTATACCCGCAACGGCAGCCTGCACGTCAGCGCCAATGGGGTATTGCAGACGCGTGACGGTCTGAATATACAGGGTGATGGCGGCGCGATTGCCATCCCTCCCGGCTCGACCATCACGATTGCGAAAGATGGGACCGTTTCCACCGTGGCCATTCGTCCGGGATCGAACGAGTCGAATGTCGTGCTGACAGCCGGTCGCATCAAGCTGGTCAATCCACCCGAAGCCCAGCTTACACGTGGTGCGGATGGCCTGTTCCGGCTTGCCGGCGGCGTGGCGAATGAGGATGCCAATGTCACTCTCATCAACGGCGCTCTGGAAGGGAGCAATGTCAACGTCGTGGAGGCGCTGGTTGACATGATTTCGCTGTCCCGCCAGTTCGAGACGCACATGAAATTGTTGAAGAATGCCGAAGGCAACGCGCAGCGGGCGAGTAGCCTGCTCAACCTAAGTTAACCATCGATTGAAGCATGGGTTGAAGTGGGGCGGGTCAGAGTGAAACCGGAAAGTAAAAGGCAATTGTCCCTCTTTTTCAGGCACTGACTTTGCCCGCTCTGTCATAAGATGCCGCAAATGATTTTCCGTATAGCTTGACCTGGCAATGCCTAACTTTACCCCAGGATAGATTTACTCTCAGGAGATTTACATGATCCGCTCGTTATGGATTGCCAAAACCGGTCTCGATGCGCAGCAGACGCAGATGGACGTCATCGCCAATAATCTGGCCAATGTCAGCACCAATGGATTCAAGCGCTCACGCGCGGTTTTCGAAGACCTGCTCTATCAGACCTTGCGCCAGCCCGGTGCACAGTCGTCGCAGCAAACACAGCTGCCATCAGGCTTGCAGATCGGCACCGGTGTCAGGCCCGTCGCAACCGAACGCGTATTCACCCAAGGCAATTTGCAGCAAACCGGGAATTCGAAGGATGTTGCCATTCAGGGCCAGGGGTTCTTTCAGGTGCTGATGCCCGATGGCACTACCGCTTATACCCGGGATGGCTCGTTTCAATCCGATTCCCAGGGTCAACTCGTGACATCCAGCGGCTATCAGATTCAGCCGAACATCACCATTCCTGTCAATGCCCTCAGCATCACCATCGGCCGCGACGGCACTGTTTCGGTTACCCAGCCGGGCTCCAGCACGCCGGTTGAAGTCGGCTCTTTGCAACTGGCCACGTTCATCAACCCGGTCGGGTTGCAGAGTGTGGGTGAGAATTTCTATGTGGAAACCTTCTCCAGCGGCCCGCCCAACATCAATACACCCGGCATAGATGGCGCCGGGATGCTCAACCAGGGCTATGTGGAAACTTCCAACGTCAACGTGGTGGAGGAACTGGTCAATATGATCCAGACCCAGCGTGCTTACGAAATCAATAGTAAAGCAATTCAGACCTCGGATCAGATGCTTCAGCGTCTGTCCCAGATGTCATAAGCGATGACAGCGGTGAGAACAGCGATGTATCGGCAATATAAAGATAACCCGATGGCTGCATATACTTCCGGAAAGCGCAGTGGGCCACTTGTGTGGCATGGGATACCCATGGTCATTATGGTGCTTGCACTCTCCGGCTGCATAACCCTGCCCGCTCCCCAGGCGATCGTACAACAACCGATGTCCGCCCGTACGGGAGTGGGCGGCCCCCCGCCTGCCAATGGTGCCATTTTCCAGGCAGGTACGCATGATCGGCCGTTATTCGAGGATCGCCGTGCGCGCGTGGTAGGCGATACCCTGGTGATTGTTCTTAATGAGAGGACCAACGCAAGCAAGAAATCCGCCAGCAGCGCGAACAAGAGCAGCGGCATAAATTATGAAGTTCCACCCATGATATTCGGAGTGCCCATCACCAAGAATTTTGATTTAGGTGCGTCGACTACCAACGATTTCTCGGGTAAGGGCGAGGCAGCTTCCACCAATAATTTCACTGGTACGATCACTGTCACCGTGCTGGAAGTGCTGCCCAACCGCAACCTGGTGGTGAGCGGAGAAAAGCAACTGGCCATGACGCAGGGCACCGAATATATCCGTTTCTCCGGAGTGGTGCGTCCCGAAACGGTCATCAATAATACAGTATCATCGATCCAGGTAGCGGATGCAAAAATCGAGTACAAGGCCAACGGCTATATCGACGAGGTGCAGACCATGGGCTGGCTCTCGCGCTTTTTCCTGACCATATCACCGTTCTGAGCGAGGCTGATCATGCCGCATGACATACTTCATTCGCCACCGCGTACCGCGATTCTTAAACAGGTCAGCTTGCTGTTTCTTATGCTCTGGCTGGGGTGGGGTGCCATGACTACTCCGGTGCAGGCCGAACGGATCAAGGATCTGGCCACGATCCAGGGCGTGCGGGCTAACCAGCTCATCGGATACAGTCTGGTGGTGGGGCTGGATGGCACGGGCGATCAGACCAGCCAGACGCCATTCACTGTGCAGACCATCGTCAGCATGCTGATGCAAATGGGCATCAATCTGCCGCCCGGCACCAATTTGCGGTTGCGGAACGTGGCAGCGGTGATGGTTACCGCTTCGCTGCCGCCATTTGCCCAACCAGGCCAGGTTATTGACGTGACGGTATCCAGCATGGGTAATGCCCGCAGCCTGCGCGGCGGCACGTTGCTGATGACTCCGCTCAAGGGTGCTGACGGCCAGGTTTACGGCATGGCGCAGGGTAATTTGCTGGTCGGCGGTTTCGGTGCTTCCGCCAGCGGCAGCCAGGTACAGGTCAATCACCTGAGTGTCGGGCGTATTACCGGCGGCGCGACAGTCGAGCGCGCGGTGCCTGTCGCCCTGGGCCAGGATAACGTCATCCGGCTTGAGCTTAACAGCACCGATTTTTCCAATACCAAAAGAATAGTGGACGCCATTAACGGGAAGTTCGGCACGGGTACCGCAGCGGCACTGGACGGCAGGGTGATCCAGGTACGTACCCCGGAGGGAAGCGACCAGCGCGTGGCATTCGTTGCGGACATGGAAAGCCTGAATATAAATCCGGCACCCACCTACGCCAAGGTCATCGTCAATAGCCGTACCGGTTCGGTGGTCATGAATCAGGCGGCTACGGTCGATGCCTGCGCCATTGCACACGGCAATCTATCGGTGGTCATCAGCACGGAACCGGTAATCAGCCAGCCGGGAGCATTTTCCAGCGGGCAAACGGTCCAGGCACAGCGCTCAACTATTGAGATCCGGCAGGAGTCCGGCATGCTCACCATGGTTGAGGGGGCCTCGCTGGCCGAGGTGGTAAAGGCCTTGAACGCGATCGGCGCGACGCCGCAGGATCTGCTGGCGATCCTGCAGGCGATGAAATCCGCCGGGGCACTGCGGGCGGATCTGGAAATCATCTAATGATGACTTCGGCCGACCTCTCGGGCAAATTTGCGCTTGATGTGCAGGCGGTCAATGAGCTGCGCACCGACGTTAAAAGAACCGACAAGGCCGGGCTTGAAGCTGCCGCAAAGCAATTCGAGGCCCTGTTCATGAACATGATGCTGAAGAGCATGCGGGAGGCGACTTCCCAGGATAGCTTGATGGATAGCGACCAAAGCCGTCTTTATACCTCCATGCTCGATCAGCAGGTGTCGCAAAGTATGGCTTCACGTGGCATTGGCCTGGCCGACATGATGGTGCGCCAATTGGGCCGCGGATTGCCGGTAGATTTGCCAGGAGAGGGTACTACGCCCGCTTCCGCACATTCTGGGACCGGTGTTTCGCCGCAGGCATCGCCGCAAGGGAACATACCCATACTACAGCAGCCGCCGCAGCAGAGCAGCGCGCTGACTCCGCAGCCCTCGCAGTTGCCACAGGCGCCACAGGCGCCTCAGCAGGCTGCACTTCAACCGGGATCGCAATCGCAAGTGGCCGAGTTTCAGTCCAAGTTGATGCCGCATGCGGTCCAGGCCAGCCAGACGACAGGTATACCGGCACGGTTTATGCTTGGACAAGCGGCGCTCGAGAGTGGATGGGGCAAACGCGAGATTCGCGCGGCGGATGGCACGCCCAGTCACAATCTGTTCGGCGTGAAGGCCGGCAGCAACTGGAAGGGCTCCGTGGTGGAAACGGTAACAACCGAATATGTCAATGGCGTAGCGCAGAAGAGCGTCGAAAAATTTCGTGCCTATTCCTCATACGCTGATGCCTTCCGCGACTATGCCAATCTGCTGCGCAACAATCCGCGTTATGCGGATGTAGTGGCGCAAGCGACGCAAGGGATCGATGCGGCGGGCTTCGCGCAAGGATTGCAGCGTGCGGGCTATGCCACTGATCCGAACTACGCGGATAAGTTGACCCGCATCATCAAGACGACGCAATGGTCCTGAGGGCCATCATCGCCGGTACTGCTGTCAATGTTCCGCCATCTTGCCGTTTGACCAGCGATGCGGGTGTAGAGTCATCGGGTGCCAACCGCTAAATATTTTCTGCTAGCAGCCGTTACATTGGATATAGCTATGGCCATCGCTATGAGTAAGGAGAAATTACATGGGTAACGGAATTTTCGGCATCGGATTGAGCGCGCTCAATGCCGCGCAGAGGGGATTGCTCGTTACCGGCCATAATGTCAGTAATGCAGCCACCCCCGGCTATACTCGCCAGCAGATCGTGCAGTCGACCAACCCGGCCCAAGGCACCAGCACCGGATTTATTGGCCAGGGAGCGAAGGTCGATATGGTGAGCCGTTCATATAATCAGTTTCTGACTCAGCAGGTTACGCAGGCAAAAACGGAATCTGCCCAGCTCGATACGTATTTTGCCCAAATGCAGCAGATTGATAAGCTGTTGGCAGATCCGAGCGGGAACCTTGGCCTCGCATCGGCACTCCAGAATTTTTTCGGAGGCGTGCAAGACGTCACCACCAATCCATCCGACATGCCTTCCCGGCAGTCGATGCTGTCCGGGGCGGAGGTGCTGGTGCGGCGCTTCCAGTCGCTGGATAGCCGCCTTAACGAAATCCAGGACGGAGTGAACACGCAAATAAAGGATAGCGTGTCGTTGATCAATACACTCGCAGCGCAGATCGGTAAACTGAATGCGACCATCAGCCAGGCTGAAGGCTCCGCCCGAGGCCAGCCGGCAAATGATCTGCGGGATCAGCGCGACGAGCTGGTGGGACAACTCAATCAGGAGATTCGTACCAATGTCGTGCAGCAGGGTGACGGTTCGTACAGCATCCTGATCGGCAACGGTCAGCCGTTATTGGTCGGCACCCAGGTTTTTCAGCTCGCGACGGCGACTTCTCCGACCGACGCGCGCCGTATCGACGTGACCTACGTTGCTGACGGTAGCAACACGCCGATCCGGGAATCGACTCTGGATGGCGGCAAGCTAGGCGGGTTATTGCAATTTCGCAGCGAATCGCTTGATGCGGCCCGCAATGGTCTGGGACGCGTCGCCATTGGCCTGGCGGGGACCTTCAATGAGCAGCACCGCATGGGGCAGGATTTGCACGGTAATCTGGGCGGTGATTTCTTTACCGTGCCGAGCCCTTCGGTGGCGGCCTCCGCCAATAATAGCGGCAGCGCGGTTATCGCCGCCGAAATCACCAGTTACAGCGCGCTCACCACCAGCGACTACCGTCTTCGTTACGATGGCGCCAATTACACCGTTACACGCCTGAGCAACGGTGTTGCGCAAGGAGCCGCGCAGACCTTTACCACCTTTCCACAGACGGTGGACGGCGTACGCCTGGATATTGCATCGGGCACCATTGCCGCGGGCGACGAATTCTTGATCCGGCCTACCGTAAACGGTGCCGGTCAGATTGGAGTCGCCATTCAGGACACCAGCCTGATCGCCGCCGCTGCGCCTATCCGCACCGATGCGCCGCTTGTGAATACCGGCACCGGACGCATCAGTGCCGGGACAGTCAACGCGCCGCCGCCGGCCGATCCCAACCTGCAACAGCCGGTAACGCTTACCTTCACCAGTGCCACCACATTTGACGTAAGCGGCACCGGCACCGGCAACCCCTCCGGTGTCACGTTCACGCCGGGCGGTACCATCAGCTACAACGGATGGACCGTTCAAATCACCGGTTCGCCCCAGCCGGGCGATACGTTCAGTATCGGCCCCAACACCAATGGCGTGGGTGACAATCGCAATGCCTTGCTATTAGGGGCATTACAAGGCAGCAACACCATGGCGGGCGGCACGATAAATTACCAGACCGCCTATGGTCAAATGGTCAGCCAGATGGGCAACAAGACCCGCGAGCTGGAAGTCACCAGCACTGCCCAGACCAATCTGGTAAGCCAGACCCAGGTTTTGCAGCAATCAGAGTCGGGGGTCAACCTGGATGAGGAGGCGGCCAACCTGCTGCGCTATCAGCAGGCGTATCAAGCAGCCGGCAAGATAATACAGACCGCCAGCCTGATGTTTGACACGCTGCTTGAGATGTCGAGATAGCAAAGCATTAAAGCTTCAGGAATGACTAGAAAACAGGCCGGATAGCAAAAAAAGTAAAGGAGAAATCACCATGCGCGTTAGCAGTAACACCAGTTATGAACTCGGTATCGCCGCCCTCAATCGCCAGCAAGCCGCGCAGGTCAAGACCCTGGAACAGATTAACAGTGGCACGCGTCTTCTTACGCCTTCGGAAAGCCCGGCAGCCTATGTTCGCGCGCTAGGGGTATCCCAGGCCGATGCCGGCAATACCCAGTATGCAGCTAACCGGCAGAGCGCCACGAGTAGCCTGGGGATGCTGGAAGGCACCCTGAAGGACGTAGTAAATCTGGTGCAGAATGCGCAGGAACTCGCTGTGTACGCAGGTAACGGTACGCTTAACGACAGCGGCCGTACTGCTATCGCTACCGAATTGCGCGGCAATCTTGATGAACTGCTGAGTCTTTCCAACCGTACCGACGCCAACGGGCAATACCTGTTTTCCGGCTATCAGGGATCGACCAAGCCTTTCGTGGATACAGGCAGCGGCGTGCAGTACATGGGCGACGATGGCATGCGCCTGGTACAGGCCAGCGATTCGCGCCAGCTTGCCGTGAACGCATCGGGGCAGGAGGTATTCGAACGCATTCCAGCTTCCGGCGGCGGCTACCAGAGTCTGTTCAAGACACTCTCTGATCTGATCGGCGTACTCGAAACCCCAGTCGTCACCGCTGCCGACAAGACTGCGCTCGCCAGCGGCTTGAACGCAGCCCAGAGCAATTTATCCAGCTCACTGGACAATGTGCTGCGCGTTCGCTCCGACGTGGGCACACGCATGAATGAAGTGGATACGCTCAACGATACAGGTGATGCGTTGAGCATTCAGTACAAGCAGCAGCTTGCCGACCTGCAGGATGTCGACTATGCCAAGGCCATTAGTAGCCTGACCCAGCAGCAAGCTTACCTGGAGGCGACGCAGAAGGCATTCCTGAAAGTGCAGGGGCTGTCGCTGTTTGATTATATTCGGTAATAATTGAACTGAAATAACGGCAAGTGAGCAAACTAAAGCTCAGAGTTGAAAAATATGAGCAACTTATTATTGATCATCATAGCTGCTTAATGATTGCGTGAATTCTGATTTAACTTAATAACTACATGAGTCTTTGCTAGGTAATTTTTAACGTAAGCTGCTGTGTAGAGTAAGTACATGAGTGTCATTTACGGCACATATATTAGCTATTTATCATGATAGTAATTATTTTAGGAATGCTCTAAAAAAATACAATCCATAAATGTTTGGAAGAATCTTCAAATTGAAGATTCTTCTATATCTGGAACTTTAAAAATTGTTGGTGTTCCGCTGCTGAATGCTTTTCCCACAGCAATAGCGTGCCTATGTCGCAGACGTGGTAAAGAAGATAAAAAATCTTTTCCCATGTAATTTCCCAGAAACTCTGCACTTGTGCGATCAAATTGCTGGAAAGCAACAATTGAGTTGCATTGCGTAAGAACATTTTTTGATACATTTGCGGTTCTCTGTGCGATCACAACAAAACCAACCCCATATTTCCTACCTTGGAGAGCGATTTGACTAATGCTGTTTACCACGGAACCGGCCCGCTTGTCCTCGGTACCAATAAAACTCCACTCCGGAATAATTGTATGGGCTTCTTCAAGAACAACACACACTTTTTTTCCCGCTAATTGGTTTGATTTAGCTAATTCGAAGAGTGCCTTAAAGAACCACTTCGTGTAGTCAAGAATACCAGCGGTATTGGCTACGTCAGGAAGTTCAAAGAGGGTAGCTTTTGTGTTACCTATTACAAATCTGTTAAGAGCATTCTTGAATCCCTCGCGCAAAATATTTTCGTGAGTGGCCAAAACGCTCTTATTCCGCTGATTGGGAAATTTTTCCAGCTCATCACCAATTTGGTCAATGGAGTCAAAAAGGCTAGCGGATATAGCAGCACTCAATAGTTCTTCACCAATTAGGTCGCCCAGTGTTACTTTATATTCATTTGTGAAATCCACACATATTACTTTTGTATCACTACTTGCAATCTGACGTATGAGATTTCTAGCAAAAACAGACTTTCCCGATCCTGTAACACCAAGCACCGCTAGGTGATGAGTTACAGCTAATTCGCGATTAATGAATATTGGAAAATTAGTACCAGGAATAGTTCCTATTTGATACTCTGAAGAAAGCGGTTGAATGGATTCAACTCCCTGGGCTTTGAATACTGGACGATTGATATTTGGTACCCAGCCGTATCTATCAAAGCTTCGATTCTCGCTATTCCATGAACCCAATTGTATTGCTTCTCCTATTGTTACCCCGGCCTCATCCCGAGACTCAAGCGATTCTATTCCTGTCACTCCTTCAACTACTTGGTACAACACCATTATCTCACCACAGCATACCTCCAGAAGATCACCCTCTTCTACAGATGCGTTAAAGGCATACTCAAACTTCAGCTTGTCGATTGTGGAGGCAGCAGAAACTGTCCCTGCAAGACGTTTCACTATACTTAGATCTCCATTTAATGAAAGTAGATGAACCACTCCTCTTTTAAGAAGTTTAGGTTTTATGTTTTTGTTTTTAAATTCATTAAATGAATCATCTACCAGAATCTTCATCCATCGTTGCGCATTCAATTCGTACGTCTCTATAACTAGTCCTGCGATCCAATCCTTACGCCCACCGATGCTTGAAGCAAACCCTACAATATTGAGCTTGGATACATAGGGTCCATTAGGATAGATCCGTGCCAGGAATATATTTTGTGATTGGATTCCAAACAGGCTAGCTACAGCAGTATCAGTATTTGTCGTAAGCGATGAAATTTGGATAATCGCTTTTTTTGGGTCGATTAGAAGTAAGATAATTGCATATGCTAATAGAATAATGAAAAGAGAAGACTGACTATCCACATAGAACAAAACACATAAGGCAAAGAAAGTGAACCAAAGAAATCGGCCATTGCCAAATCGAACAGCAATCACTTTTGCTATCGCTGATATTCGATTTGAAATCGCATCCTCTGGCTTATCACGATCAAGAAAAAGTAAAGATACAAGTGCGATGATTAGGATCATGCTGTTATATCCAAAAAACACCCAATACCAGTTACCTGTCTCCTTTAGGGACTCGTGCATAGGGGCAAGTATGAGAAGAATTGAAACTGACGACGCGATAACATCGGTGGGCCGGGTAAAAAAATGCTCAGCCAAAAATACCGTAAATGAAAGCATTATTAGGCATGAGAGGATAACAATTCCTTTATTGCCTACCACTTCGAATGGATTCCGCAAGGCTAGGTACACGATCAAAAGTAGTACAAGCGTTCCTACAAATATAATTACTCTTTGTTCTTTTGGCATGTATCCTCTTTATCTAAAAATATTTTGATAAGCCTGTATGCACTGAAACCAGAAATTAAGAATTGAAGAGGGCAGTTACTGCCGTTAAGAATTAGCTGATGAAACGATTAAATCCATGGAGAAGAAGGAATAAATGAGTTACTCCTATCGGAGTTTCATCTTACTGCCTTTAGCAGCCTTCACCATTGGACTTTGGTACACCTAACTGAAGGTAGGGTTATTGAGGTTAGCTTTTGTCCCCATGATTCTCCGTAGCGATACATGTCGCATTGAGGAGTATGATTTCCATCGCTAATTATCAGTTTGGCAGTCCGCGCGATTGTGTCAAAATCTCAGTCAAGGTGTAGCATCCTTTTCGGTGTAGCATCCTTTTCGTGGATGCGAACAATGAGCAACTACGCAAGGTTTCTGATACCAGATAGCTGCTTATTCTGAATGATAGAAACATCATTGCACGGATGAAAGATACGGATAACTCAGAAGAGAAAATAGAAGACCCCACGCACGCGGCGGAAGGGGAAGCGCAGTCGCTTGCCATCGTTGCCAATGCGCCCGGCATGGTATTTCAGTATGTCTGGTATGAGGATGGCCGACACACTATACCGTTTGTCAGCGATCAGTGTTTTAACCTGCTCGGCATCACGGTTGAGGCATTACAGGCTAATCCCGAGTTGTTTATGGATATCGTATTGCGGGAAGACCGGGAGGGTTTGCGCCGCTCCAGGGATCAATCAGCCACCAGATTGAATACGTGGAACTGGGAGGGCCGCCTGTGGATTGAGTCGTTCCGCGATGTAAAGTGGGTGAGCCTTCGGGCCAGTCCGCGCCGGGAGAAGGACATTGGCGTGATCTGGGAAGGCATCATCATCAATATCACGCAAAGCAGGCGGCGGGAGACGGAACTCAAGGAATCCCACGAACGCCTGAGGGAAGTATCATCGCATGTCATGGCGGCGAGGGAGCATGAGCGCATCCGCATCGCCCAGGAGATTCACGATGATCTTGGCGGCAATCTGACGGCTATCAAGATCGACCTGGACTGGCTGGGCCGTCATATCACGGATGAAGACTCGGTGTTGCTCGCAAAGATCCATACCATCGATCAGTTGGTCGACCGTACCATCGATTCGATACGGCGCATGTCCCGCGATCTGCGTCCCGGCATCATGGATTTCGGCATCGTTGCAGCAATCGAATGGGAGTCGGGTGAATTCAGCAAGCGGCTCGGCATTCCGTGCGAGGTCGTGTGCGCTCAGGAGGATATCGAACTGGACCAGGATGCGGCGGTCGCCGTATTCCGGATCTTTCAGGAAGCGCTTACCAACATTGCCAAGCATGGGCGGGCTTCGCATGTCTGGGTGCGGCTGGATGCGGATATATCCGCCAAAGGACAGCTGGAGCTGGAGGTGCGGGATAACGGTCGTGGCATTACGCCAGCGGACACGGGGAAGTTAAATTCTTTTGGCATTCGCGGCATGATCGAGCGCGCAGGTCTGCTCGACGGCAAACTGACCGTCAGCGGCGCGCCAGGGGAGGGCACTGCGGTGCATTTGTCGATCCCGCTTGGAGCGGGACCGGACAATCTCGCGATCTCACGATCGAACATCCGGCAGTCATAGCAGATGAATATACTGATTGTCGACGATCACGCCATTGTCCGGCAGGGCTTGCGGCAAATCCTGATGGAAAGCGGTGAAGCCATTTTTATCAAGGAAGCGGATTGCGGTTCCGACGCAATCCGGCAGGTACGCGAGGGCGAATGGAACGTGGTGGTGCTGGATATATCGCTGCCGGACAGGAGTGGTATCGAGGTTCTGAAGCAGATCAAGAAAGAGTATCCAAGAATTCCCGTGTTGATGCTCAGCATGCACGAAGAAGGTTTATATGCCATCCGGGCGCTGAAAGCGGGTGCATCAGGATATATTACCAAGCAAAGCGCGCCCGGCGAGCTGATGGCGGCTATCCGCCAGGTGGCGCGGGGACGCAAGTATCTCACCGCGACCCTGGCCGAGGCGATGGCGGATAGCCTGGGTGCCGATTATGAGCGGCCGCCTCACGAGACTCTTTCCGACCGGGAATACCAGACGTTGTGCCTGATCGCTTCGGGTAAGGGCCTCACCGATACGGCTGAGGAAATGCGCCTGTCCGTCAAGACCGTCAGCGTCTACCGCTCGCGGCTGCTGGAAAAGATGAAGCTCAAAAATAATGCCGAATTGACCCATTATGCTATTAAAAATGGGCTGGTCTAATCGGCGCACCGCCATTTCCTGTTATTCTGCTTTTACATTGGCGCGCAGGAAAGCGGCGTAATTCCCTTCATTGAGCGAGCCGCCCGCCAGCTCTAAAACACCCTGCGCCGCGTCCTCTTCGCTGGCGGTAAAGCGGTAGCCGTTCAGTTCGAGAAACAGGATGCCGATAACAAAGCCGGTAAGCTTGTTGCCATCTACAAAGGGATGGTTGCGCACGATGCCTGCTGTGTACGCCGTCGCCATGCCGATGATGTCAGGTGTATCCTCATAGGCGTAAAGCTGCTGCGGCCGTGCGAGGGCGGATTTCAGCAAGGCACCATCACGCAAGCCCGTAGCGCCGCCATGGAGCGCGAGCAAGCGATCATGCAGCGTAAGCGTGTCCCATTCTTCTATCCAAACCGGTTTCGTCACTTAGCCAGCGTGTGCAGTGTGTTGCGATAGCGGCTGATGATGTCTTCGGCCTTCGCCATTTTTTTTTCGAAGGCGGGATCATAGGAGGTCAGCCGGTAGCTGCCATCCGGCGCTTCGATCAGGAACAGAGGTTCTCCGTCTTTCGTGTGTAGACGGTTGATAACATCTTTGGGCAGGACGACTCCGAGCGAATTGCCAAATTTACGGACCTTGAGTTCAACCATGACGGTCTCCTATATTGTTATTACTATTGTAATAACATTTTAAACACTTTGGCAACCGTGTTGTTGCGTGGTTTTGATGGGTTACGCTACGCTTCACCTCATCCTGCATAAGCTTCATATCCAAGTTCAGATATAGAACGTGTATTTCTCATTAATCGAGAGATTGCACATCTCTCTGTCCGCTTGTCATAACGGTCTGATTATTTGTTGAGTCTCACGGTGGATGGCAGTAACTGGGAAGCTCCGGGCCGGTTGGAATTACGCAAAAAAATCTTGACAAACCGATTAAATATTTCTTTCGAGGCGCCGTTAATCAACATAACAGCGGTTGATCGGCCTCGGACTAATACGAGTGGATCAAAATCGAAAGCTGTAGGGTTCAATTCCATCACACTTTAATCGAGGAGATTTTGAAATGGCTGCAATTATCAACACCAACGTAATTTCGCTGAATGCGCAACGCAACCTTAGCAGTTCGCAAAGCGCGCTTGCCACCTCCCTGCAACGCTTGTCTTCCGGCATGCGCATCAACAGCGCCAAGGACGACGCGGCGGGATTGGCGATTTCCGATCGGATGACTTCCCAGATTCGCGGTCTGAACCAGGCGGCGCGCAACGCCAACGACGGCATCTCGATGGCGCAGACTGCCGAGGGCGCGCTGGGAGAAATCGGCAACAACTTGCAGCGCATTCGCGAGCTGGCGGTGCAATCGCGCAATGCCAGCAACAGTGTTAGCGACCGTACCGCGCTCAACAACGAAGTCCAGCAGCTCAAGGATGAAATCGACCGGGTATCTTCAACGACCGCATTCAACGGCATCAAGCTGCTCGATGGCACATTTACCAATCAGGCATTCCAGGTTGGCGCCAACGTCGGCGAAACCATCTCCATCAGCGGCCTGGTCAACGCACAGAGCACATCTCTAGGCACGAGCACCAGCAGCACCGCCAATGTTACCGGCGTCGCCGCCACGGCTTTCACCGCGATCACCGCGGGTGACCTGACCATCAACGGCACCAGCGTGGGCGCGGTTGCCGCCGGTGGTAACGCCGTGACGCAGGGTGCCAACATTGCAGCTGCCATCAACACGGTATCGGATACCACCGGCGTTACCGCCACCGCCGACGCCGCCGGCCTGGTCTCGCTGACCAACGTATCGGGCAACACCACAGTCGTGGCCTTTGCCGGCGCCTCCGCCACCACGGCGACCACCGGCCTGACAGCCGCCACGACCGCGGTAACGACCGCGACGGGCGCGGGATTCGCGAATCTGGACATCAGCAATACTACCAATGCCGACTTCGCCATCGCTGCGATGGATTCGGCACTGAGCGCACTCAATGCGGGCCGTGCCGACCTGGGTGCCTATCAGAACCGTTTCTCATCGGCGATCTCAAACGTGCAAACCGCCGCGGAGAATCTGACCGCATCGCGCAGCCGTATCGTCGATACCGATTTTGCGGCTGAAACCGCCACATTGTCGAGGAACCAGGTGCTGCAACAGGCGGGTACGGCGATGCTGGCCCAGGCCAATGCCATGCCGCAGTCCGTGCTGGCGCTGCTGAGAGGATAACTGAAGGAATCAGTCTTACCCAAAGCTGATTGGCGGATGCAACCCCGGGGCGGCGCCTCCAGGGTTGCATTTGCGCCTCAGTCGTTCATGATGGTTTATGTTTTCTGCAGGACGAGTGCTCGCGAAGCGCAGTCCAATATCCAATAACCCCCAGGCACCCGCTTCCCTCCTTGATGACTTACGCTACGCTTTACCCATCCTGCATAAAGTAAGCGTTGCCGGGGCTCTTGCATGCGCTTCGCAATGCAATGAGGCCAGGATGTTTTGGTGCGGGCTTCTCACCGCTGTTTTTATGGTCGAAATCCGGATATACGGTGTGGATTACCCGCTAATCGTTGGATTGCACAACGTCCCCTCCGCTTATCATTCCAAGTCTGGCTATTTGTCATTGACGTTCTGAGAAATCTTGATAAATCGATTAAATTTATTTTGTGAGGCGCCGTTAATCAACATAACAGCGGTTGATCAGCCTTGGATTTGGGTGGATCAAAGTCGAAAGCTGTAGGGTTTAATTCCATCACACTTTAATCGAGGAGATTTTCAAAAATGGCTGCAATTATCAACACCAACGTAATTTCGCTGAATGCGCAACGCAACCTTAGCAGTTCGCAAAGCGCGCTTGCCACCTCCCTGCAACGCTTGTCTTCCGGCATGCGCATCAACAGCGCCAAGGACGACGCGGCGGGATTGGCGATTTCCGATCGGATGACTTCCCAGATTCGCGGCCTGAACCAGGCGGCGCGCAACGCCAACGACGGCATCTCGATGGCGCAGACCGCCGAGGGCGCGCTGGGAGAAATCGGCAACAACCTGCAGCGCATTCGCGAGCTGGCGGTGCAATCGCGCAATGCCAGCAACAGTGTTAGCGACCGTACCGCGCTCAACAACGAAGTCCAGCAGCTCAAGGATGAAATCGACCGGGTATCTTCAACGACCGCATTCAACGGCATCAAGCTGCTCGATGGCACATTTACCAATCAGGCATTCCAGGTTGGCGCCAACGTCGGCGAAACCATCTCCATCAGCGGCCTGGTCAACGCACAGAGTTCAGCTCTGGGCTCCACGACCAGTACTACAGCCAATGTTACGGGCGTCGCCGCCACGGCTTTCACCGCGATCACTGCGGGTGACCTGACCATCAACGGCACCAGCGTGGGCGCGGTTGCCGCCGGTGGTAACGCCGTGACACAGGGCGCCAACATTGCGGCCGCCATCAACACGGTGACGAATACTACCGGTGTAATCGCCACGGCCGACGCAGCCGGCCTGGTCTCGCTGACCAATATGTCGGGCAGCAATACGGTCGTGGCTTTTGCCGGCGCCTCCGCCACCACGGCGACCACCGGCCTGACAGCCGCCACGACCACTGCGACAACGACTACTGTCGCCGGTTTTTCAGGGGTGGATATCGGCAATACGTGGGGTGCCGACATTGCTATTGCCTCAATGGATTCGGCGCTGAGCGCGCTCAATGCGGGCCGCGCCGACCTGGGTGCCTATCAGAACCGTTTCTCGTCGGCGATCGCGAATGTGCAAACCGCTGGAGAGAACCTGACCGCATCACGCAGCCGTATCGTCGATACCGATTTTGCGGCTGAAACCGCCACATTATCGAGGAACCAGGTGCTGCAACAGGCGGGTACGGCGATGCTGGCCCAGGCCAATGCCATGCCGCAGTCCGTGCTGGCACTGTTGAGAGGTTAACCAGGCAGGCGATTAACCGGTCAAGAGCCGGTTATCAGGAACGAATCCGGGGGTGATCCTCCCGGATTCGAGTTTTGAAATCAAACGCTTTGTAATCCGATTCGACTGAAGTCGGATTACAAAGATAGCAGCGAATCGAATAAACCCGTGCCGGATCGCCAGCAAGCTTCCAGCAGCGTGGTAAATGGGACCAATAGGACCAATAGGACCAATAGGACCCTAACGAGTATAGGCGGAGACATGGGCATATCTGCAGCAGGCATTGGCTCGAATCTGGATGTGGATGGAATCGTCAGCCAGTTGATGGCGGTCGAACGGCAGCCGCTTACGCTGCTGGCGAAACGCGAGACCGACTACCAGGCGAAGCTGTCCGCGTACGGGACACTGAAAGGCGCGCTGGCATCGTTCCAGACGGTGATGAAAGGAATGGCTGATGGGACCAAGTTTCAAGCGCTCACAGCCAGCCCGGGGGATGCTTCCATATTAACCGCTACGGCCAATGCCACTAATAAAGCGGTGCCGGGCAGCTACTCAATAGAGGTACAGCAACTGGCGCAACAGCAGAAAATCCGTTCCGACGGCTTTGCCAGCACCGCCAGCGTGGTGGGTAGCGGTACCCTGACGATTCAGTACGGGAGTTACGACAGCGGTAGCAACAGCTTCACCCTGAACAGCGCAAAACCGGCGCAGATGGTGACTATCGATCCGTCCAACAACACGCTTGCCGGCGTGCGCGATGCGATCAATACCGCCAATATCGGCGTTAGTGCGACGATCATCAACGATGGCACCAGCAACAGGCTGGTGTTGACCGCAAAGGATACCGGCGCCGCCAGCAGCATCAAGATCACTACCGCTGACAGCGATGGCGTCAATCTGGACGCGGCCGGCTTGTCCCGGCTCGCCTTCGACCCGACGGCGGCTGCAGGTTCCGGCAAGAATCTGACCGAAGTGCAGGCTGCGCAGGACGCCAAACTTGTAATCGATGGGATCGCCATCAGCAAAGGCTCGAACATCGTTACCGATGCAATTGAAGGTGTGACGCTCAATCTCCTCAAGAGCAGTATCGGCACCCCGACCACGCTAGCGGTGGCGCGTGACAGCGCTGGCATCAAGGCGTCAGTCGAAGCATTCGTCAAGTCTTACAACAATGTCAACCAGACGCTTTCGGATCTCAGTTCCTATAACGCAGCGGCAAAAAAGGGCGGCATATTGCAGGGCGACTCGGCAGCTTTATCGATTCAGACCCGCATTCGCGCCACGCTATCGGCCGCGGTGGGAGGCGTGTCGGGCGGCATTGATTCATTGTCCCAGATAGGCGTCGCTTTCCAGAAAGATGGCAGCCTGGCGTTGGATTCCACCAAGCTCCAGACAGCGCTCGACAATGGCTTCGATGGCATCGCCGGTCTGTTTGCCGTGCGTGGCACGCCGACGGACAGCCTGGTTTCCTATGGCGGAGCCACCAATAAGACGGCAGCTGGAAATTATGCGGTCGCGGTTACGCAACTTGCGGCCCAAGGCAGCCTCATCGGCAGCCAGGCGGCGGGATTGGGCATTATCGCCGGAGTCAACGACCAATTGAATATCAATGTGGATGGCGTAGCGGTCAGCGTCACACTTGCCGCAGGGACTTACGCATCGGCGGATGCGCTGGCGGCTGAGGTGCAAAGCAAGCTGAACGGCGCCGCCGGCCTGATGGGTGCGGGTAGTTCAGCCGTGGTTTCACAAGCAGCCGGGGTACTCAGCATCACGTCGGCACGCTATGGTTCCGCCTCCAGTGTCACCGTCACGGGTGGTAACGGTGCCGCCGGTCTGATGGGTGCAAGTCCCGCGTCGGCGGCCGGAGTGGATGTGGCCGGCACTATCAACGGTGTAGCCGCGACCGGAACGGGACAGACTCTCGCGGCTGCAACCGGGAACGCCGCAGAGGGCTTGCGCCTGACCATCAACGGCGGCGCGCTGGGCGTCCGCGGTACCATCAGTTTTTCGCGCGGTTACGCCGATCAGTTGAACACGCTGGCGGCAGACCTGTTGACGAGCGACGGCATCATCGCCAGCCGCACCGACGGCATTAATGCCAGTATCAAGGATATTGATCGCCGCCAGGAGGACTTTACCCGCCGCCTGGAGGGTATCGAGGCGCGTTACCGGGCGCAGTTCACCGCGCTGGACACGATGCTCAGCAGCCTGAACCAGACCAGCCAGTTTTTTGAGCAGCAACTGGCCAGCCTGCAACAAAACAAATCTTAAAAGGAGAAATCTGATATGTACACCGCGTCCGGCTATGGCATTCATGGCGTCAGCGCCTACGCCCGGGTGGGCCTGGAAACCGGCGTTATCGCGGCTAGTCCGCACAAGCTTATTCTGATGCTGTTCGAGGGTGCGCGCACTGCGTTGTCATCCGCTCTCCTCCATATGAGAAATGGCGAAATTACCCCCAAGGGGGAAGCAATTTCCAAAGCCATTGCGATCATCAGTTCCGGGCTGCAGGCCAGCCTCGATGTCAAGGCCGGTGGCGAACTGGCCCAGCAGCTTCATGCGCTCTACGATTATATGAGCCGCCGGCTGTTACAGGCCAATCTGCACAACAAACCCGAGTATATCGAGGAAGTGGCCCGCCTGCTGGGCGAACTGAACGAAGCATGGGAAGCGATAAGTTTATCCCCTTCGTCACAAGCGGGGGATTCCAGTGTTCAAGCAGCCGGGCTTGCCGCCGGTTATGGAAAGGCATGAATCCCATGAATACCATGAATAGCACGGATACGCTCGCCGCCTACCAGAACATCTCCAATGTTACCGGCGAAATGGTCGCAGCTGCCCAAGCCGGTGAATGGGACCGTCTGACGGTACTGGAACGGCATTACGCCACACTGGTGTCGCGTCTCGCGACCGCGCAGCCTGCGCGGCTTACAAACGAAATGCTCCGGCAGAAAATTGAATTGATTCACAAAATCCTGGCTGACGATGCCGAAATACGCAGCCACACCGAGCCCTGGCTGGGGCGTGTGCAGAGTTTGCTCGGCAATGCGGGAATGGAACGGCGTTTACGCCGCGCGTACGATCAGGAGCCGGGTGGCGCATAACAAACCGGATGGGGCGGCGACCTTACAAAGTACCCTGGACACATCGATATGTTTGCATTCAATGCACTCAACGCATTAACCCGTATTTATCCCGGCCTAGCGCTGGCGCGCCGGCAATCCGGCGACACCCAGTTGCTGGCGGGACTGGAACCGGGCCAGCGGCTGCGGGCCACAGTACAGAATAGTCTCGCCAACGGCGAGTTTATGGTGGCGCTGGATGCCCGCAATGCAGGCAATACGGGGAGCGGGCAGACGTTACACATGAAGCTGCCCGCAGGAGTCAGCTCAGGTGACGTGTTGAACCTGATATTTGTCTCCCGCGAGCCCCAGCCAACATTCACGCTTAGCACCGAGGCGTCGTCTGTGGGAGTTTTTTCACGACTGAGCGAGACTGGCCGTCTTATCGATAGTCTGCTGCGCCACCCGATCTTCCCGAGTGGCTCCGCAACGTCGTCAAGCGCCACTTCCTTTCGTTTTCCGTTGCTCGCCACACCGCCGGCCGATGGCGCTGACCTGGCGCGGAGCCTGGAAAGCGCTCTTGGCCGTAGCGGGCTATTCTACGAATCCCATCTGGCGCAGTGGGTCGCGGGCACAAGGTCGTTGGCGGAACTGCTGCTGGAGCCGCAGGCGCGCCTGTCCGGACAGCCGATCCGGTTTTTTGCGGATGCCAAGTCGAACGCAGCCATTGCGCTCCATAACAATAGCGCTGATGATACCGTCACCGCTGACGCCACGTTTGCATCCGAGGAGGCGCCCGATCCGGTGCATCCTTCTGCCTTGGCTCTTGTGCGGCAACAACTGGAAGCTTTCGAGATGCGCCATTTTTCCTGGCAGGGTGTGGCATGGCCCGGTCAGACCATTGCATGGGAGGCGCTCGAAGAAGCACCGCAAGAGCCAGAAGAGCGGGAAGAGCCGGATCAGCCCGCCGCGGCCTGGCAAACCCGCTTGCGGTTGACGTTGCCGAACCTGGGGCTAATTACCGCCAGCTTGCGGCTCAACACTTGTGGCACGGGCGAGATGAGCAGCGTGGATGTGCGGCTCACCGCGGCGGAGTCAATGACGGCGACCGCTCTACGGGCAGGCGTTGCACCGCTGGCGAATGATCTGGAATCCGTTGGAATCAAACTGCTGAACATGGGCGTGGATCTTGATGAAGAGGCCTGATCCACGCGAAGCCGCTGTCGCGTTGGCCTATCGTGCCGGGCAATCCGCCCCGCAAGTCGTGGCCAAGGGACGTGGCCTGGTTGCCGAGAGCATTATCAGGAAGGCGCGAGACCACGGCGTCTACGTGCATGAGTCAGCGGAGCTGGTATCGCTATTAATGCAAGTGGATCTGGATCAACGTATCCCGCCCCAACTGTACCAGGCGGTAGCGGAATTGCTCGCCTGGCTTTACAAACTGGAGGCGGGTGCGGCCCTTCCACTTCCCTATAAGGCTTTGCCCTCTCCATCTGAATCAACCGGAAGGACGGATGCCCTTCTACTCGACAAACGAGGCACCCTGCCGAATAAACCACCAGATCGATAAATGCCAGTTTTACACCGGCATGTTCATGATGTCCTGATATGCCATGACAAGTTTGTTGCGAACCTGCAGGGTATATTGGAGTGAAATGTTCGCTTTTTGCATCGAGATCATCGCTTCGGTCAAATTGGCGCCTGGTGCACCCATTTCAAAATCCTGCATGAGTTTTGCGGCATTTTGCTGCGAATTATTGACCTGATCCAGCGAGTGTTTGAGTACCGTGCTGAAATCAACGCGTCCACCTTCATTCGTTTCGCGTACGCCTGGCGTGGTTGCGCCGGATACCGGTTTGCCGGAAGCCACCGCCGCACCGGCCCGCAATTGCGCGAGCATTGCGTCTATCTTCGATACATCCATACGGTCCCCACTTTTCATATCCGAATATGCGCACGATAGCATTCCCACCTTAAATCCGTGCCCTGAAATGGCGGTAAAACTGGCTTCTGTTCTCCGCTTTAAATTCGGCCGGGACATTGATAATGCTGTCATTCGGTTAAAGCAAGCGTTGCATCCAATGATTGGACGCGAGTTGCGTTCGATGATCGCGAGCAGGAAAACACTTTTGATTGATATTGAATCACCGGGGAGAGCATGATGACGGCGGGCGCGGAAGCGGTTGCGGTAAGCAGTCCAATGAGTTTGAGTGGTCCACAAATTTTCCTGAGCCGGATGTCCAGCCAGCAAAAGATGGGTTTTATGCTGGCCGTTTCCGCCATCATTGCATTACTCGCGGGCGGCTGGATGTGGAGTCAGGCTCCCGACTACAAGGTGCTGTTCAGTAACGTGTCCGACCGCGACGGCGGCGCCATTATTGCAGCCCTGCAGCAAATGAACGTGCCGTATAAATACGCCGACGGTGGCGGCGCCATCCTGGTGCCTGCCAAGGAAGTACACGATGCCCGTCTCAAGCTTGCTGCACAAGGGTTGCCCAAAGGCGGCCTGGTGGGCTTCGAGTTGATGGAAAACCAGAAATTTGGTACCAGTCAGTTTCTTGAACAAGTGAATTTCCAGCGCGCACTGGAAGGGGAACTTGCACGTTCGGTCCAGGCGCTGGCGGCGGTCAGCAGCGCCCGCGTTCATCTGGCCATGGCCAAGCAATCGGTATTCATGCGTGAACAACAGAAACCCAGTGCCTCGGTGCTGGTTAATCTTTACCCGGGACGCACACTTGATCCGCAGCAGGTGAATGCGATCGTGCACCTGGTATCGAGCAGCGTTCCAAATCTGCCCATCAAGAATGTGACGGTGGTGGACCAGAGCGGCAGCCTTCTAAGCAAGACGGATGAAGCCAATCCCGGCACCGGCTTGGACCCCAACCAGTTGAAGTACGTGCAGGCATTGGAGCAAAGCTACGTGAAACGGATCGAGGCAATCCTGATTCCGATCGTCGGACAGGAAAACGTGCGTGCCCAGGTTGCGGCAGATGTGGATTTCGCCCATTCGGAGCAGATGGATGAGCGCTACAAGCCCAATCAGACGCCGGAAAGTGCCGCGTTGCGCAGTCAGCAGACGTCGGAATCGATGACCTCCGGTCAAGGCGAAGGCGGGGTGCCCGGCGCGCTTTCCAATCAGCCTCCCGCGCCTGCGACAGCCCCGATTACGATAACTCCGGCCACGCCGCCCAATCAGGCGCCGATACCCGGATCGCCTGGCGCACCCGCCCAGGCAGGCGGCGAGCCCGCCGCCCCAGCCGCGCCACCGTTGCCCGTCAATACGCGCAAGGATGCCACCACCAACTATGAAGTGGACAAAACCATCCAGCATGTGCGCAAGCAGGTTGGCGGGATCAGGCGGCTGTCGGTTGCGGTGGTGGTCAATCACCGCAGGGTGACGGACGAGAAGGGAATAACCAGCATGCAACCGCTGGGCGAAGCGGAAAAGGCACAGATCATGGATCTGGTAAAAGAAGCCATGGGTTTCAGCAGGGAGCGCGGCGATACCCTGAACGTGGTCAACAGTCCCTTTACGGATATAGAGAAAGAACCTGTGCCGGAGCTTCCCTTGTGGCAGCAACCGGAGATGATCGAGCTTGCCAAGGAAGTCGGCAAGAATGTGTTGATCGGCGCACTGATTCTGTATCTGGTACTCGGCGTACTGCGGCCGATGCTGAAGCGCATGAGCCAGCCACCGGCGCCGGCGCCTGCATTACTAACCGAGGATAATGAGGATCAAGAGATGCAGTCGACGTCTGATATAAAACAAACGCCGCAGCTCTCCCAGTATGATGAAAAGCTGGCTATGGCCCGGCAAATGGCAAGGGACGACCCGAAGATGGTGGCGACGGTGGTCAAGAAGTGGGTGGCCGGCCATGACTGAGCTGGGTGTCAATAAAAGCGCAATCCTGCTCATGTCGCTGGGCGAGGACGAAGCGGTACAAGTGCTGAAGCATCTCACCCCCCGCGAGGTGCAGAAGGTTGGCACCGCCATGGCAAAGATCAAGAATTTGAGCCGGGATCAGATCGATAGCGTGATCAGTGATTTCTGCAGCCAACCGAAAGATAAGACGACTGCGCTTTCTCTCGACCCGGAGGGCTATGCCCGTTCGGTACTTCATAAAGCGTTGGGCGAGGACAAGTCCGCGGATCTTATCAGCCGCATTCTGGAAGGTAGCGATACCAGCGGCATAGAGGGCCTCAAATGGATAGATTCGCCGTCGGTGGCAGAGCTGATCAAGAGCGAGCATCCGCAGATTATCGCCACCATCCTGGTGCATCTCGACCGTGATCAGGCAAGCGAGATTCTGGGACAGCTCCCCGAGCTGCTGCGCAACGACGTGCTGCTGCGCATTGCCACGCTTGATGGTATCCAGCCCTCCGCATTGCGGGAACTCAACGATGTGCTGACCGACCTGCTGTCGGGGAGCGAGAATATCAACAAAAGTCCGGTGGGGGGCACCCGCACCGCGGCGGAAATCATCAATTTCATGGGCAGTGCGGCTGAGACTTCAGTACTCGACAATTTGCGCGAATTCGATCCGGATCTGGCCCAGAAAATAATAGACCAGATGATCGTATTCGAAAACCTGATGGATATCGATGACCGCGGTATACAGCTGGTGCTGCGCGAGATCCAATCCGACACGCTCATTATCGCGCTGAAAGGCGCCGCGCCGGAACTGCGGGAGAAAATATTCAAGAACATGTCCAGCCGGGCTTCAGAAATGCTGCGCGAAGATCTGGAAGCAATGGGTCCAGTGAAAGTGCGAGAGGTAGAGGCCCAGCAGAAGCAAATACTGCAGGCCGTCCGGCGGCTCGCCGATGAGGGTCAGATCGCATTCGGCGGCAAGGGCGAAGAGAGCTACGTTTAACCCGATAATCCATTAAGGCACTAGCACCCGGGTAGGTTTGGAGAGCCGCCTGATGGATTATCCGGGCTTGAATAAATAGTCTCCCTGTAAATTTGGTTTCAGATTTTGAATTCATAAAGGCGCTTCAAATTTCGACTCCCAGCCGGGAGGGAATAACGCAGGAAATAACAGCCAATGGTCAGTCAAATTATTCCCAGAGAACACCTCGCCACTTATGAGCGCTGGGAAATGAGCGCCTTCAAAAAAACCGGTGCCTCCGCCATGGCACCGGCATTCGGTTTCGAGATCGAGGAGCCGGAACAGCAGTCAGCGGTCATTCTGCCTACTGTCGAGCAGATCGAGCGGATACATCAGGAGGCGCAGCAGGAAGGCTACGTGACGGGGCACAAGGCGGGTCAAGAGGCGGGTTACGGGGCGGGTTATGAAGCCGGGCGCGAACAGGCCACGATGGAAGCTGAAAGATTGCAGAGCCTGCTCAGCGGTTTCCAGCGGGCATTGACTGACGCCGATCGGACCATCGGCAACGATTTGCTTGCTCTGGCTCTCGATCTTGCCAAGCAAATGGTACGCGAGGCCCTCAGAGTGAAGCCAGAACTCGTGTTAACGATAGTGCGCGAAAACATACACCATGAGTCCGCATTCAGCCAGCCGCCACAGTTATACCTGCACCCGGAGGATGCCGCTCTGGTACGCGAATACCTGAACCACGAGCTCAACGACTGCACAGTGCACGTCGACACCCGTCTGGAGCGTGGCGATTGCAGGGTAAAGACGGGCCACGGCCAGGTCGATGCCACCCTTGCTACCCGGTGGCAGCGTATCACGCAAGCACTGGGACAGAATAGCGCCTGGCTGGAACAACCCTAAACCCGACGGATGAACAATGACGCAAATTCCTGCCCATAACCCGATCGACGCCCATGCCGGCCGATGGCGCGGCTTCCTCAATGGCTGCAGTGATATAGCAGCCGGTACCGAATCCTTTCAGCGGTCAGGCAGCCTCACTCGCGTCACCGGGCTGGTAATGGAAGCGGTCGGGCTCAAGCTTGCGGTGGGCAGCGGTTGCACGGTGCTGATGCCCAACGGCAACAGGGTGGAGGCGGAGGTAGTGGGCTTTCACGGGGAGCGGCTTTACCTGATGCCGACCCAGGATGTGTTCGGGCTGACACCTGGCGCCAAGGTCATTCCGTGGGAAAACACCATGAACCCCGCAACATTGTCCGAGCCCGGCGCTGCCAGTCATCCGCGCCGCCGCGCATCCGACCGGGTCAGGCATTTCCCGGTGGGGGAAGGCTTGCTGGGGCGGGTGCTCGATGGTACGGGGCGTCCGCTGGATGGGCTCGGGCCATTAAAGGCCGAGCGTGACGCGCCGCTTGTCAACCAGTCGTTCAACCCGCTTGACCGGGAACCCATCAAGCAAATATTGGATGTCGGAGTACGTGCCATCAATGCGCTGCTCACTGTGGGGCGCGGCCAACGCATGGGTCTGTTTGCCGGTTCCGGGGTGGGGAAGAGCGTCTTGCTCGGCATGATGGCACGCTATACCAGTGCCGATGTGATTGTGGTCGGATTGATTGGTGAGCGGGGCCGCGAGGTCAAGGAATTTATTGAACAAATCCTGGGTCCGGAAGGGCTGGCCCGCTCAGTGGTGGTTGCCGCGCCGGCCGATACCTGGCCCTTGATGCGATTACAGGGTGCATCCTACGCCACGTCCATTGCCGAGTATTTTCGCGACCAGGGCAAGAATGTGCTGTTGATCATGGATTCGCTTACGCGATACGCCATGGCTCAGCGGGAGATTGCGCTGGCGATCGGGGAGCCACCCGCCACCAAGGGATATCCGCCTTCTGTATTCGCCAAGCTGCCGCAGCTGGTGGAGAGGGCCGGAAACGGCATCAAGGGCGGTGGCTCGATTACCGCATTTTATACCGTATTGACCGAAGGAGATGACCAGCAGGATCCTATCGCCGATTCGGCACGTGCGATTCTCGACGGGCACATTGTCTTGTCGCGCCAGCTTGCGGAAGGCGGCCACTATCCGGCCATCGACATTGAAGCTTCGATAAGCCGTGCCATGTCCGGGCTGATTACACCTGAATACTTCGAACAGGTGCGCGGTTTCAAGCAACTCTACTCACGTTATCAGCGTTCGCGCGATCTGATCAGTGTCGGCGCTTACGCGCCGGGGAGTGATCCATTGCTGGATCGGGCAATCATGCTGCATCCTCAGCTGGAGGCTTTCCTTCAGCAGGGTATGTTCGAGTGCGCCGATTATACGGACAGCGCCGCTAAATTAGGTACATTGCTCGCCCCACGAGGCTGATTAATCTTATTGAACCCTGACCGAGATCCTGATTAAAAAATGGCAAAACAATCTGCTTTGGATACCCTGCTCGAGCTTGCTCAGACGCGCACCGACGATGCGGCAAAACGCCTGGGTGCGCTAAATGCGCAAGGGTTGGACATGGAAGCGAAACTGGCGTTGCTGGTGCAATACTGGCAGGAATACTCCGCTCGCTTCCAGGCTTCCATGCAGCAGGGGATAACAGCATCTGATTGGCGCAACTACCAGGAATTTCTTAACAAGCTTGACGCCGCCGTTGTGCAGCAACGCGAGCTTCTGGCCGCCACACAGCAACGCGTCGAGGTTGGCCGGATGGCCTGGCAGTCGGCCACGCGCACCCTCAAATCCTATCACACGCTGGCACAGCGTCAGATGAGAGCGGAATTACTGCACCTGGCAAGGCACGAACAAAAGGAAACCGACGAGCGTGCAGTGAATGCCGCCGCGCGTCCGAAAGAATCGTACTAAGCGTACAACCACCCACCTTATGACAATCGGGAATATGCGATGCTAACCTCAGCCATGCTACAGAATTCGCCAAGTAATATATCGTCTTCCGCAGTCAGGAATACCGCCCACGCTAATGCCGATGAGGATATGCAGACTCCCAGCTTCGGCAAGGCGCTGGCTCAGGAAATGAACACTAAAGGCAATGCGCCTGAAACCCGTCCAGCGGATATGAATGCAAAGGCCGGCGATATCCCCAAGGAGACGGATACGGCAGCCGGCGATTCAAAAAATATGACGGATGCCAAGGATTCAACGGAATTGGAGGATTCGCGAGATTTGAAGGATACAAAGGAATTGAAGGAATTGGAGAATTCAAAGGATATGAAAGACATGAAAGATATGCAAGACACGAAGGACGTGAAGGATTTGAAGGGCAGGGCCGTCAACACCCTGGAGATGCAGGAAACAAGGGAAATGAAGATTGATACGGCCGCCGCCTCTCCCCAATTGATGGATCTTGCCGGCATCCTGCACGGTCTGATCGCCGCGTACCGGCCTGAAGGCAGAACCGACGCTCAAACCAATACCGCAACCGATGGTGCAAATGCTTTAACCGATATACGGGCGGATCTGGCAGCTACCGCCGACCCGCAGGCCAATCTCGGGGCCATGCAGCCCAGCCTGGCCGCTGTGCATCTCGGTAAAGATGGAAAACCTGGGGTGCCTGATGCAGCGGCAATCGCGGATACCAGCGATCTAATGCTCGGGAACCCCGGCATGCTGGCCGCTGCGTTGACGACACCGGCAAGAGCGAAACACGCCACAGATATCCAGGATATCCGCAGTGGGGCGGCAATCAAGCTGGAGCCGGATGCCACGCAGAGCGATTTGCAACCAATCGAGGCTGGTGTGCCGGCATTCGATCAGTCCATCAACACCGCAGGGCCTGGAAAATCGTTGCTGGAATCCGCGCTCAGCGCGCCCAAGGATTTCCCTATGGCGGAACCTCCCGTTGCGGGATTACCCAATACGCCGATGCCGCTGGGTGCCGTATCGGCTGAACGCAGTGTTGCGCCTGCCGCTGGCGCATTTGCTCATGCCGCGTTCGGGCTGGAACCTCGTATTGGCGCGACCGGCTGGGACAACGCCTTGGGACAGAAAGTCCTGTGGATGGCTTCCAGTCAGCAGCAGGTTGCGGAGTTGACGCTTAATCCGCCCGATCTGGGTCCCTTGCAAGTGGTCTTGTCCGTCACCAATGACCAGGCCAGCGCAACATTTATTTCGCAAAACATTGATGTGCGGCAAGCGCTGGAAGCCGCACTGCCGCGACTCAGGGAAATGATGGCGGACAGCGGGATCAACCTGGGCGAAACCACAGTCAGCGCCGACACTTCGCAACGGCAGGGGGCATTCGAGCAGCAGGATCGCTCTCATGCACGCAGTGGAAGCAGGGAAACAATGACTGGGCCGAATATCGAAAGCACCGGCATCGGCATGAGCCATATTCATGCCGGTGGGAACCGGTTGGTGGACACGTTTGCCTAGCAGTCTGTTGGACTTAAAGGAAATCGGCTACAGAAGCGTCTGGAAATCGGCGCCGGAAGCATCGGGCCGATCCCTATTTCGCCCCTTTTCCGGTCAATAGAAGAATTCGGAATTCTCAACGCATGATATGCGTGAAACGAATTGCGTATGTCACCTCTAAAGAAAGTGCCAGCGCTGCCGTTATCAAGCTATTGCTATAAAAAACCATGTTATCGGGATTGGCATGCACGGCACCTACGATTACTGGCTGGTCGCACTATCGCTCGCTATGGCCATGCTTGCTTCTTATACCGCGCTTGATCTGTCAGGCCACATTTCCGTATTGACACGCCCCAGGATTCGCCATGCATGGCTCGCTGGCGGAGCAGCGGCGATGGGTATCGGCATCTGGTCAATGCATTTCATCGGGATGCTCGCCTTTTCGCTACCCATCTCGCTTGGCTACGATTTAGCGACCACCAGTTACTCACTGGTGATCGCCATACTGCTCTCCTATTTCGTACTGTATATCGTTACGCAAAAGAAACTGACACCTTTGCGTCTCATCACAGGGGGCACCCTGATGGGTTTTGGAATCTCCAGCATGCATTACACCGGTATGGCTGCCATGCAGATGCAACCAGGCATTCACCACGATCCCACGCTGTTTGTCACTTCGATTGTCATTGCCATCGCCGCGGCCAACGCCGCACTGTGGATCGCACTCAGCGACACAGAGCCGACCCGCTTGATCGCCAAGCGCATCGGCGCCGCTTTTTTGATGGGTATTGCGATTACCGGGATGCATTATACCGGGATGGCTGCCGCCCATTTCCCGCTTGATTCAGTGAGCAGCGCAGCCAACGGCATCAATTCGCAATGGCTCACCACCACGATTATCCTGCTCTCGTTCGCGTTCCTGATCGGGACGCTCATGGTGTTGCGCTTCGATGCCAGGACGAGTTTTCTTGTTGGTTCCGTATCGCAGCTCAACAGCCAGATCATCCGCCTGGCGACGTTCGATACGTTGACGAATCTGCCGAATCGCTGGACGCTCATGGAGCGGATGGAACAAGCGATTCACGCATCCAGGCATCACCAGAAGATGTTTGCCATCCTGTTCATGGATCTCGACGGGTTCAAGATTATCAATGATTCACTTGGACACTCGGCTGGTGATGAAATCCTGAAAGCATTCGCACAGAGACTGCTGCATTGCGTGCGCGGTGGGGATATGGTCGTGCGGTTGGGTGGTGACGAATTCGTGGTGTTGCTCGAAAACCTCGCGTCCCCGGCTGACGCCGCGAATATGGCGGAAAGCGTGCTCAGTCGCATGCGCCAGGGCCTATGGGCCGATAACCAGCCTCTGCAGGTAATGCCAAGTATCGGCATTACCCTGTTTCCGCAAGATGGCGATACCGCCGAAGCGCTGCTGAAAAATGCGGATGCTGCGATGTACGAAGCCAAACGGGGTGGGCGCAGCACATACCGCTTTTTCGAGGCGAATATGAATGAGGCGGCCACGCGTACTTTACAGATCCAGCATGCTTTGCACGAAGCACTTGTCACCGACTATTTTTCTTTGCATTTTCAGCCGAAATTCCGTGGTGATAATGGTGAACTGACCGGTGCCGAAGTGCTGCTCCGCTTGCGTCATCCAGAGCTTGGACCTTTGCTGCCAATGGAGTTTATCCCGATCGCCGAACGTTCCGGACAGATTGTCCAGATTGGCTATTGGGTCGTACGCGAAACATGCCGGCAAATACGTCGCTGGAAGGAAAGCGGTTTGCCGGTGATCAAGGTGGCAATCAATTTGTCGCCCCGGCAATTGGAGCAGTCGGATCTAGTCGCGAGAATGCTGGATATTGTCCGATCCGAACAAGTCCCGTGCGAACAAATCATGTTTGAAATCACCGAGACCGTGGCTATGCAGGACGCACCCAAAACGACCAACATGATCCGCGAGTTCCAGGAGAATAACTTCGAAATCGCCATCGACGATTTCGGGACCGGCTATTCAAGCCTTGCCTATTTGCAACGCTTTCGCGCCAAGCAATTGAAGATAGACCGTTTCTTCACCAATGGCCTGGATGAATATGATCATGAAGGCAGCGCCATCGTTTCCGCAATTATTAAGCTTGCCCACTCCCTTGAGATGGACGTAGTGGCCGAGGGCGTTGAAACTGCTTCACAACTTGAAAAATTGAAGGGCATGATGTGTGATGAGATGCAGGGTTTCCTGCTCGGGAAGCCTTTGGCGGCGGAAGAGTTTAGTGCGCTATTGCATGGGCATAAGGGCGGGAGTTTGCTTATGTTTCAGAGGCATAGGGCAAGCGCGTAGTGAACCCATTTTGACCGGGGGCGAATGACCTCTGCGGCGCTTGGTCGATTGGAACGATTAGTTATTTGCTGATGCGGTTATCGTTCGCCAATTCATGGATCTTCAGCGTTACAACTATTGGCTTTCAAGATCCTAAAATCTTGATCCGGCAGGCTGGATGACGTTCCAGCATCAAATTCCGAGATGACGCCTTTTTCCCATTCTGTTTTCGGCATTATCCACCGGCAATTGGCTTGATAATCCGTATCACACTATGCAACGGAGCACGATCATGGCAAGCAAGGCAAATGCACCAAGTAGGGAAGATAGGGGGGCCAGAGTGGAAAAAAAATCCGGAGGCAAAAAAATGACACTTATTATCGCTTCCGCGATACTGCTGCTTGGGGCCGGGGGCGGAGGCGCAGCGTGGTATATGAGCCGGACTCAGGATGGAGCGCCGTTCCAGGCAAGGCACGAACCACCGGTTTTTGTGAATCTGGAAACATTCACGGTCAACTTGCAATCCGAACACGGTGATCAGCATCTTCAGACCAATTTGACCCTGAAAATGGAAGACTCTTCAGCGGCTGATTTGATCAAACTTCACATGCCGGAGGTGCGTAATCGCGTCCTGCTGCTGCTTTCAAGCAAGGCGGCATCACAAATCAATGGCGTTGAGGGGAAAAAAAAGCTCGCTTCCGAACTCCTCGAGGAAATAAAACAGCCATCCAGCGAGCGCAGTCCCGGGCATGCGGTTCAGAGCGTGCTTTTTACTTCGTTCGTCATTCAGTAGTTATTGATCGTGAATAACGACTTTCTTTCGAAGGAAGAAGTGGAGGCCTTGCTCAAAGGCGTCATTGGTGGCGACGGAACCGACGGGGAAAAGCCGGCCTCGGGTTTCCGTCCCTACAATCTGGCAACACAGGAGCGTATCGTGCGCGGGCGCATGCCTACGCTTGAAATCATCAATGAGCGTTTCGCACGGCTTTTGCGCCTTGGCTTGTTCAATTTTTTGCGCCGTAGTGCGAATGTGACAGTCGGCCCGGTGCGGGCAATCAAATTCAGCGAGTTCGTACGCCACCTGGTGGCACCGAGCAACCTGAATCTGGTCCATGTCAAGCCATTACGTGGTACATCGCTGTTCGTATTCGACCCGACTCTCGTGTTTCTGGTGGTGGACAACTTGTTCGGAGGCGATGGCCGTTTCCACCCTAGCTCGGAAGGCCGGGATTTCACTCAGACCGAGCAGCGCATTATTCAGCGATTGCTGAACCTGGTGTTCGACAGCTATGGCAAGTCGTGGCAACCGGTTTATCCCATCGAGTTTGAATATATACGGGCGGAAACAAACACCCAATTCGCAAACGTGGCTACACCCAACGAGGTGGTCGTAGCTACCACTTTCGAGGTCAGCATCGGTTCCGCGGTGGGAGAAATGCACATATGCATGCCGTACTCTATTCTCGAACCGATCCGGGATTTGTTATCCAGCAGCATGCAGGGAGAGTCGCTGGAGGTCGACAAACGCTGGGTGGGGCGGCTGTCAAAGCAGGTCCAGGCGGCGGAGGTAACAATGCTGGTAGACCTGGCACACGTGCAGGTCACGCTCGATCAGATACTCAATATGCAAGTGGGCGACGTCATTCCGCTGAATATTCCCGAGCTTGTCACCGCCAGCGTGGATGGAGTGCCGGTAATGGAGTGCCGCTATGGTATTTCCAACGGTCAATATGCCTTGCGCATGGAAAAGATGCTGGGCTCAGCCATTAGCGAATGATGTCCGCCGAACGCCGCAACCTGTCGAAACGACCCTTTACGAATAAATTCGAGGAACCGAACATGCCTGCCAATAGAACCAGTCCCGCCCGTATGACCGAACAGGAAGATGCCGCGGCGCCCGCCAACGCTGAAACCAATGTTGCGCCAGCCCAGATTTTTGAACAATTCGCCGATACGCGGAAAGCGGAAATCCATAACGATATCGATATGATCATGGATATCCCGGTCCAGCTGACTGTCCAGTTGGGGCGTACGAAAATCGCCATCAAGAATCTATTGCAACTGGCCCAAGGCTCGGTGGTGGAGCTGGATGGCCTGGCAGGTGAACCGATGGATGTGCTGGTCAACGGCTATCTCATCGCCCAGGGGGAAGTGGTAGTGGTTAATGAAAAATTCGGCATTCGTCTGACCGACATCATTACCCCGAGCGAGCGCATTCGTAAACTGAATCGCTGAATCCGCAAATTTATGCACATGTACTTTTTTTGAGGAAGATCGTGATCGTGATGGATTCATTGTGTTGCACCGCCCCTGTGCACCGCGCGGAGAACTGCCGGAAGAGTGACCGGACTACACCGGGGCAATGGGTTCTCGTATGGTCTTTTGGTTATTGCGCATTTCCAGCCAACGCCGCCCCGGCGGCCGCTGCTCCGGCTGCCGATGGCGGTATGCTCCAGGTCATGCTCGGCCTGGGGCTGGTACTTGCCGTGATCGCCGGCGCCGCATGGCTGCTACGGCGGTTTGGCGGTATGCCAAGAGGTCCTGCCAATGCAATCAGGGTTATCGGTGGTTCGTCCGTCGGTCAGCGCGAGCGAGTAGTGCTGGTGGAAGTTGCCGACACCTGGCTGGTAATCGGCGTTGCACCGGGTCATGTGACGGCGTTGCATAGTATGCCAAAGGGGGAGAATGTTGCAATGAATGACCCCACGGACCGTGCGGCGGGAATCGACGCGCGTTTTCCCATATGGCTCAAGCAGGTGATGGAGAAGCGGAATGAAAAATAACAAGGCTATGTCTTTCACCCGCATTGTGCTGGGAATGGCGCTGTTTGGGGCTTCATTCGTCGCGCTGGCTCAGGTGCCCGGCTTGCCCGCCTTCACCAGTACGCCGACCGCAGGCGGAGGACAAAATTACTCGCTGAGCTTGCAAACCCTGCTGTTGTTGACGGCACTTACTTTCCTGCCCGCCGTGCTGCTGATGATGACCGGCTTTACCCGTATCATCATTGTGCTTTCGCTGCTGCGCATGGCGCTCGGTACCCAGTCTTCACCACCTAATCAGGTGCTCGTCGGGCTTGCGCTGTTTCTGACTTTTTTTGTCATGGGTCCGGTATTCGACAAGATCCATACGGACGCCTACGAACCCTATACCCATAACAAGATTACGCAGGCCCAGGCGTTGGAGAAAGGTGCCGCACCGCTCAAGGCTTTCATGATGAAGCAGACCCGGGAAGCGGATTTGGCATTGTTCGTCAAACTCTCCGGTCATCCGCAGCTGAATGGACCCGAAGATGTACCGTTGCGGGTCCTGGTCCCGGCCTTTGTCACCAGCGAATTGAAAACTGCATTCCAGATCGGCTTCGCGGTGTTCATTCCCTTTCTCATTATCGATATGGTGGTGGCTTCCGTACTCATGTCCATGGGCATGATGATGGTATCGCCCGCCCTGGTAGCGCTGCCCTTCAAGCTTATGCTGTTTGTATTGGTGGACGGGTGGCATATGCTGATTGGCTCGCTGGCGGAAAGTTTCTACTAAGACGTCCGGCAGGCTGCTAGCTGTTGATAGATTATTGAATACCGGGTGCCGGCCCTAACCAACCATCTTTGTCATTGATGAATCACCAAGGAGAAAACCATGACACCTGAAAGCGTAATGACTCTGGGCCAGAAGGCTATGGAAGTGACCTTGATGGTCTCCGCACCCATGTTGCTGGTGGCGCTGGCGACCGGCCTGGTAGTGAGCATTTTTCAGGCCGCCACTCAGATCAATGAAATGACGCTATCATTCATTCCCAAGCTGGTGGCCCTGTTCGCAACCATGGTGCTGGCCGGACCCTGGATGCTTTCCGTAATGGTCGACTATATGCGGCAGGTGCTGGAGGGAATTCCCGCAATGGTGGGGTAGCGATAACCATTGCATACTGCTGAGAACCTCCGATAGATTTAAAACCTCCTTTGTAAATGATAACCTTCGGCTCCGCCGATCTTAATGCCTGGATGACGTCTTTCATATGGCCGCTGGCGCGTATCCTGGGGCTTCTGGCGGCGGCGCCGGTACTCGGAAACGCCGCGATTCCGACGCGGGTGAAAATCGGGCTGGGGGTACTTGTCACATTGATTGTCGCGCCAGCTATCGGACCACTGCCGAAGGTCGAACCGGGTTCGCTTGAAGGATTGCTGATTCTCGGCCAACAGATCATTATCGGGCTGGCGATGGGCTTTGCGGTACGCATCATATTCAGCGCGGTGGAGATGGCCGGCGAAATAGCGGGCCTGCAAATGGGATTGGGTTTTGCCACTTTTTTCAGTCCCCGCAGCGATGGCAGCACGCTGGTAGTGGGGCGGTTTCTCGGCCTGCTGGCGACGCTCGCTTTTCTCACTATGAATGGCCATCTGTTGATGTTATCGGTGCTGGCGGAGAGCTTCAACATATTTCCCATTTCCGCGGAGCCGTTCTCGGCTGGCGGCTGGAAGATGCTCGCGGGGTGGGGCGGCAAGATTTTCGAGGCGGGCCTGGGGCTTGCGCTGCCGGTGGTAACGGCATTGCTTGTCGTCAACCTGGCACTGGGTATTCTCACCCGCGCCGCACCCCAATTGAATATTTTTGCGGTGGGTTTTCCGATCACGCTGATGGTGGGAATGGTGGCATTGATGCTGTCGCTCCCTTATTTTATCCCGGTAATCGAGCGGCTGATTACGGAAGCGCTGGAAACCATGCTGGAGGTGGCTCGCGCCGCTACCGGCCACTCATCAGGCAATCCTCCTGGGGATTTGCCGTGATTGCCTCAATTTTCAGATTGAAACTCTACAATCATCGCCCAAATTGCGGATTGCTTACAAAGGGGATTGCCTCCCTCAGCAGCTTGAGGAAATAGCTATTATCAATTCCAGGAAGAAGGGATGAGTATATTCACGATTTTCCGACAAGTAATCGCTGTAGGTGCAGTTTACGATACATCATTCCAGGCGAAAGACTATCCTGATGGTGCGAACGCATCCTCTACACATGCTGATCAATATAGGTAAGCCCCCGGCTATGCCGGGGGACTCACCGGAGTTTGACCTTTACGACGGTCGGTGTGAATTTCTGATCTCTACCAAGAGAAAGAGGATGAGCACTATGATCAACTCAAACTTGGCATGTGATGCCGCCTTTAGGCGGCGCCAGTTTCTTGCCCCTTTGAGGGGTTAACAGAAATAGGCCTCCAGCTTTGCCGGAGGTAATTTGACTTGTTCTATACGCACCCATTCCAGCGTATGAACCACCTTCTCCAGCTTCGGTGTCAGCGAACCTGCTTCCAATCTCACGCTGAACCACCTGCCACCGTTGCATTACTCCTGTGCGTTGCGTAGTATCCATATCGGACGTATAGATGAAGTATTCAGGACCCCCATCTTGCCAGCAATGGCCGCCCATCTCTACCCCATCCGGCGGTTAATCCCGCTCACGCGGGGAGTTTTGCAAGAAACTCACTTGTTATTTGTCGACTTTGATCTATGAATAAACTTCAGGCTAGTTCGTCATGCTGTGGATAGTGGATCAAGGTTGTGCTCAATTCACCCTGAATTCCACTATAAGCGCGATGGCAGTATAGCCGCCAGGCGCCAAGAGAAAGACAACGAAGAAGGGCAGGATCATCAGGGAAGCTTCTTTTAAAGAACATTTGTTTTTCCTATTTTTCCAATGCATTTGTTCCACTTCCGGGGCAGGGTATTGACAGAAGGAGCAGACAATGGGTTGGGCACCGAATTGGGTTGGCATCAAGGGCGGTGTTGCGGCACCGTCGACTTCCATTACCTCGGTTGCGAGGTATCCGCGGCATCTCGATATCTTTTGCGTGGGCACCGACCACGGAGTTTACAGCGCGTGGTGGGATATCTCGACGGGATGGTCGAACTGGTTCCACGTTGCCGGCGGCGTTGCGGCGCCGGGGACGACAGTCACCGTGATCGCCCGCAATCCCGATCACCTCGATCTTTTCATTGTGGGATCGGACCACAAGATCTACAGCATCTGGTGGGACGCGAACGGCGGGTGGGCCAACGGCTGGTTCCGTGTTTCCAATCTCACCGCGGCGCCGAGGACTTCCGTCGCGGCCATCGCCCGGAATCCCAACCACCTGGACCTGTTCGTGGTGGGATCGGATCGTAAAATCTGCAGTATCTGGTGGGATGCCAACGGCGGCTGGGCGTCGAACTGGTTCGTTGTCAGCGGCGGTGTCGCCGCAGGCGGGACATCAATCACGGCGGTGACCCGCAACCCCAACCATATCGACCTTTTTGCGGTCGGGTCCAATCATGGCATCTTAAGCACCTGGTGGGATGCCAGCACGGGCTGGGCAAGCTGGTTCCAGGTTGCGGACGGGTTCGCCGCCGCGGGCAGTTCGGTTGCGGCCGTGGCGCGTTATCCGACCCACCTGGACCTTTTCGCCGTCGGCATGGACCATAGAATCTACAGCATCTGGTGGGACGCCAATGGCGGCTGGGCCCAGGACTGGTTTGTGGTGGCGGGCGGCACAGCGGCTCCCGACACGTCCATCAGCGTCGTGTCGCGCTATCCCGATCACCTCGATGTCTTCGCCGTGGGCACGAACCACGGTGTCTTCAGCATCTGGTGGGACGCCAGCACCGGCTGGGGCTCCTGGTTCCAGATCGCCGCAGGCGCCGTCGCGCCGGACAGCCCGCTCAATGCACGGAGTCCCTGGGACCGGCACGGTATGATTCGGGGTTTGCCGGTCGTCGCGCCGGGAACCTCGATCAATGCATTGAGCCGCTATCCCGACATCCTCGATGTCTTTGTCGTGGGAGTCGATCAGCACGTCGACATACGCAATGACTTTGTCGTGGGAGCCGATCGCCACATCGATACGATCTGGTGGCTCGACCAAATCTACTTCTTCATGCAGCCCCAGCAGCAATCGAACTGGTGCTGGGCGGCAACCGCGACCAGCGTCGCCCTGTTCTACCAGCCGGGGAGCGGCTGGCAGCAGTGCGACGTGGCCAATGGCGAACTGGCACGAACCGACTGTTGCGGCGCCGGCGCGTCCGGCCCCTGCAACGTCTACGGCTTTCTCGACCAAGCACTCACGGTGGTAGGCCACTTCGACCACTGGGTGGGTGGCATCGCCACTACCACCCAGATCGAGAACGAGGTCACCTTCGCCCGTCCGCTGGGGATCCGGGTGGCCTGGTCGGGCGGCGGTGCCCACTTCCTGGTCATCAAGGGGCAATATAGCGTGGGCGGTATCGACTATGTGTCGGTTGACGATCCGATCTACGGCCGCTCGGACGTCAATTACGCGACCTTGCAGACTGCCTATAAAGGGTCGGGGACGTGGACCCACACTTACTACACCAAATACTGAGGAGTTTCCGATGGCCCTGATCGCTCCAAAACCTCCGCAACAGGCGCTGGATGCCGTGCATTCCACCTTCCTGGACTTGAGTAGGAATCGCGCCTTCAGAATCCCCGCCTTGCGCAATGCTGCCGGGCCCCTGCAGCTTGCCGAGCCGCATCAAGTGTTCACGCTCGGTCTCACCGACCTTGCGGCCGGAAAAGGCCTCGATGCGGCCAGGCCAACCGGATGGCGCTATCTCGTGCAGGAAGGTGACAATGTCCTCGCCTCCGCCGAAACGGTTGCCGGGCCCAGGGGGGAACAGGTTTTCTCCGCTCTCAACGAAGGCCGCTTCGTCGATTCGAGCGCGAAGGCGATGCGTGCGGCAAGGGACTCTCCGGAAGTGGGGCAGGGCGGCTTTGAACTGCGGCTACTCAATGTTCCCGGACTCTATGTCCTGGCTCTCTGGCTGCACGACACGCAGGGACAAGGCGATTTCCTGCAGCCCCTGGCGCCCTCCCCGGTGGAAACGCTGGCAGATAAACCGGCTCCGGCCGCCGTGCTGCTCAAGGAACTTGCCGCCAAGGCCCAGGCACCTATCGAGGCTGCCGACCGGAGCGGCGGGTAGACTGTTGAACAAAGCGCCTGCATTCAAGGCGGGTGCAACGCTCAAGGCACCACCTCAGTGTTTAACGGCCGGTGTGGCCTGACGGCGGGGAATGAAATCAGGAGATTCGCGGATGCGAGAAACGTTCGCAGTTTAGCACGCCGGTTTTAGCGAATCAGGAATTCTTTGGATAGCTGTTCAGCTAGCCGTTTAGCGTGCCACCGGAACCGGTGAATCCGAGCGTGTTCAGCCATGCCGCGATCTCCGAAGCTCGGTGATATCACCACGTCTCCAGATTGATGTAAAAAAGATCAATTTGTCCCTGGTAGTGCGTATGTTGGGTTTACCCCTTGTAGGGGGATTTTGAGAAGAGTGGCGTAGTTATTCATACGCGCGGCTGAACAAAATTTCCATACGAAACAAAAGTCCAGCAAGGGCGCGCGTCAATTTATGAAACATTCGAGTTAACATTGATCTTTCGCAAATTGATGCTAAAGTTAATAGCACATTTCGTAAATAGGTGAAGTAAGAGGCAAACTGTGCGAGCAGCCTCCGCCATTACGCCACTTTTTCTTCGCTGTAATCGCCAGGAGCCGCATGATGCCAAAACTCGACCATGCCACTTTCATTAATCGTTTAAAGGGCAAATCCATCGACGCCGCCGCGCTGCGGAGTGCTTACCCGGATTTGAACGTGAGGACCATCGCCGCTAATGGCGTTATCACAGGCACGGCACAGAATCTCGAGAAATTGTGGGAAATCATCGATAACTACGATCACGATGGCAACGTCAACACCATCTCCGATGCTCCAGCCTTGTCCATAGCGAAGTGGTTATTTGACGAGGCGGGGCACGCAGCGCCTTCTGGCAGCGAAATGGAGAATTGGAGGAAGGTGGCTGAATTGGGCGACATGAGCATCACAACCAACAGCAATGCCCATAGATCCGCTATCGACAGCACGGGCATTGGCCTCTACTACGGGGATCATTCGCCTTTCCGTGAAAATATCCTGAGAGGGGATCGCCAGGGCCTGCAAATGCAGTTGGACGCCATGGGGGCGGGAAGCTGGCGTATGGAGTCCATCGAACCTGGATCCGTTGTTATCGAGAACACATCCGGTCAGTCTTCCCGTCTTAAGGAGAGTTCGTGTATCGGCTGGGTGATTCAGAATGCCAAGGCGGCTTATGAAGGCGCCGGCATGGGCGCGCGCTTTGCCGAGATCAACAACAGAGTGAAGGATGCCGATCTGCGCGGCACTGTTTTGTGCGAGGAACTGCAGAAAGACGGCTGGACGGCGGTCTTCTACTCGCCGCGAACCGCCGAAGATCTCTCGGATTCGGGCGAGCGCGAGAAACTGGGCGCGCTCAATATGGCAAAGGCTGGCGCACGCGTATGGAAATCGCCCATTCCTGAATCGAGCGGCGTGCGTTGCGACGCGGTTATCACCGGCTATCGCGGCATCATGCCGGACCGCAATACCGAGGCACTGCTGGAGAAGCTGGAGAATGTGCCTTTCTTCGTTGGCGTTGCCAATGGTGGCATACACACTTTCGTGGGGCACAATGGAAGCGTCTGCGATTTTCACTGGACGGCGCAGCCCGACGACCGAAATGCCATGACCGAGAACCCCATTCGCGAATGGAAGTGGGATACGGGGCTCTACATGGTGCCGCCGGGATACTGGTAAAACTTCACAGTCCGGATGCGTGGGTTTCTTTTTTACCCATTCGACCCATTCCATCCATCCAAAGGATCGGAATAAAATCATGAGCACTTTCAAAGAAAAGGTTTGGGGTAACGCAAATGCCTGACCGGTTTGCGGTATGGATGACTCTGGTGATGACACCCCTGATCCTGGGCTGCGCCCAAATCAAATCCTTCACGGTGGCGCCGAGTACCATTTGTCCCGGCGAGACCGTCAGGGTTGACTGGCTTACCTCGGGCGATGCGGGCAATGCAACATTGGATTCGGTTCCGGTACTGGCGGGCGCAGGGGAGGTACCCGAGGAAGGATCGCGGTTCTTTACCCCCGCACAAAGTACGCGTTTCATACTCAAGGTTCCGGGTGTGCTCAAGAACGCTCAGCGCGAGTGGGATGTGCAGGTAGCCCCGGAGCAGAGTTCCAGGCTGCTGGGAGGCATTGCCCAATGTGGCGGCGAACCTCAATCGGTATCGGCTTCATTTACGATTCAGCGTGAGGACTCTTCAACACGTATTCGCGCCATATTGATCACGAATAGCTACCCCCGGTCGTTATCGATCAGCAAAGACGGCATGGAAATTGATATTCCACCAAACGGCACAACCGATGGCTTCAAAAACGTATCCATGATTGGAACCTGGATAGTTCGTAGTCCCGTCGGCCCTGATGAAGCATGCGATAACGCACTCCGAGCGGTTGCGCGCAGGTTGACTATCAAAATACAGATGGCCTGCAAGGAGTAATCCATGGCGATTCTTGATCAGATTGAGACCATTGTGATCGTGATGCTGGAGAACCGTTCTTTCGACCATATGCTTGGTCATCTCAGCATGGCCCGGTTCGGCAATCGAAAAGATGTCAGGGGCCTAGTCGATCCCGAAGCAAATCTGGACTATACGAACTTCCTCGATGGTCAGGGTTACCAGCCCTTCGAGTTGAAGGATGGACCCCTGCTGCACGATCTGCCCCATAGTAGACCTCTCGTGGCGGCTCAGTTAGGGACGCCTAGCGCTCCCTTCACCATGAGCGGTTTTGCCGAGGCATACTATCGTGCCAGCGGAAGCAAGGTAAACGATCCGCCGCCGATGGGTTTTCTGTCGCCTGCCGATGCATCCATGTCAAGTTTTCTGGCGGCGCAATATGCCGTGTGCGACAACTGGTTTGCGCCGCTGCCAACGGATACCCAGCCAAACCGTTCGGTGGCTTACACAGGCTATTCCCTGATCGAAGACACGAAACCGCGTCCTATTCCCACCATCAAGGGAAGCTTCATTTTCGAGTGGCTGAAAGCTCATAGCATCAGTTGGCGTGTGTATCACTGCGGAATATCGTTCTTCACGCTGTTTGATCGGTTTGATGAAGTGCTGGGGCCCAACTTTCGCAGCTTCAGACAATTTCCGGGAGATTTTGAGTCCGAATCGGTATCGGAGATGCCAAAAGTCATGTTCATCGAGCCTGAATATAGCGATTCGCCTGTCCATTTCGGCTGGACCGCCAACGACAATCATCCGCCCACACCTGTCGGTCCCGGTGAAAATTTTCTGCGTGATATTTACAGGCTGCTGACCAGGGATGCCGCCAAATGGAATCGTACGCTGCTGATTGCCACGCATGATGAACATGGAGGGTTCTTCGATCATGTTCCGCCGCTGACGATTCCCGCCCCGGTGCCGCCTGGTGCGCTTTTCTCGACGGGATTCGAGAGTACCGGCCCCAGGGTTCCGGCGCTCATCGCATCACCATGGATCGCGCCTGGCACCGTATGCAAGGGCGCGATGGACCATACCTCGATATTGCAGTTGCTGTCCGAGAAATTCGCGGGCACCCCGGACTATAATGACGAAGTCAAGCGGCGTAGAAAATTGGGGATACAGAGTGTGTCGCAAGTACTGGCTCAGCCACTCGCCCAGCCGAGAACCGATATCCCGCCCCCACCACAGGATATTATTTCAAGTTCGGTCGTGATGGCGCCGTCGACGGAGCCGCAGACCGATAGTCAGCAGGCTTTTACCGAGGCGGCGAAGAAATTATTGAAGTATGACCGCACGCGCGCACTTGAGAAGTATCCGGAACTCGTGCATATGCCGGAAGAATAATATTTCCGACATATGCGATCGTCATTCAGACTCTGGCAGGCCGTTAGCCAAGGGCTTTCGCGATGCGCCGTAATGCATTTTCCAGGTTGGTCATATGGGTGGCGAAGGAAAGCCGGATATAGCCTTCGCTGCCGAAGGCCGACCCAGGCACCACCGCCACACCGCTGTGTTCCAGCAGATATTCGCTGAAAGCGATATCCGTGGAATCATTAATCACCCCTTTGGCATGCAATCCGCTGATGGCTTCCCGGACATCGGCAAAAGCATAAAATGCGCCTTCAGACAACAGGCATACGACACCAGGGATGGCATTGAGTGCGCCGGTTATGAACTGATTACGTTCCTTGAACGCCTCCACCATGGGTACAATACAGGACTGATCGCCATTAAGCGCCACTTCCGCGGCGACCTGTGAAATGGAGGCGGGGTTGGAAGTGCTTTGGGACTGGATATTTTCCATGGCGGTAATGATATGCGCCGGGCCGCCGCAATAGCCAATGCGCCAGCCGGTCATGGCGTAAGCCTTGGATACGCCATTAAGCACGATGGTGCGGTCATGCAGGGCAGGGCAGGCATTGAGGATATTCACGAATTTTTCGCCCGAAAGCAGAATATGTTCGTACATGTCATCGGTGGCAATCAGGATATTGGGATATTTCAGCAGAACTTCACCCAGCGCTTTAAGCTCGTCGAATGTATAAACACCACCGGAAGGATTGCTGGGACTGTTGATAACGAACATTCGGGTTTTGGGCGTGATGGCTTTTTCAAGTTGCGCCGCGGTTATTTTAAAACCCTGTTCGATACCGGCTTCGACAATCACCGGCTTGCCTTCGGCGATCAGAACGATGTCAGGATAGGAAACCCAGTAAGGCGCGGGAATGATGACCTCGTCGCCGGGATTGATGACTGAAAGCGTCAGATTGAAAAAGCTTTGCTTGCCGCCGCACGAAACCAGAATTTGCTTCGCGGAATAGTCAAAATTATTGTCGCGCTTGAATTTGGCGATAATGGCATTTTTCAGGCCGGGAGTGCCGCCCACCGCCGTATATTTGGTGAAACCTTTGTTAATGGCGGCAATGGCCGCATCCTTGATATGTTGAGGGGTGTCGAAATCCGGTTCTCCGGCACCAAGTCCGATGATATCCTTTCCTTCTGCCTTGAGCCGGGCGGCCCGGGCGGTGACGGCAAGGGTGGGGGAGGGCTTGATGGCCTGAACGCGCTTTGAGAGTTCCACGATAATGTCCTTAGTGTCCTTGCACTGATGCGGGTTGTGTCTGCATGATAATATAGATGGATAATCAAAAAATATTGGACCGGGCATTATACCTGTGATCGTTACCTTCCCCAATAGCCCTTACAAGCTGCATCAATCGTTCACGCCCGCTGGCGATCAACCTGAAGCCATCGACAAGCTGGTGGAGGGGATAGAGGATGGCCTCGCGTTCCAGACGCTGCTGGGGGTGACAGGTTCCGGCAAAACTTTCACGATGGCCAATGTGATAGCACGGCTTGGCCGTCCCGCGATCATCATGGCGCCGAATAAAACGCTGGCGGCCCAGCTTTATGCCGAGATGCGCGAGTTTTTCCCTGAGAATGCCATCGAGTACTTTGTATCCTACTACGATTATTATCAGCCGGAAGCCTATGTTCCTTCGCGCGACCTGTTTATCGAGAAGGATTCCAGCATTAATGAGCATATCGAGCAAATGCGCCTGTCCGCGACCAAGGCGCTGCTTGAGCGGGATGACGCCATAATTGTTGCCACCGTATCATGCATATACGGTATTGGCGACCCGGTGGATTATCATGGCATGATTCTGCATCTGCGCGAAAATGAAAAAATCACCCAGCGCGAGGCCATACAGCGCCTGATCGAAATGCAGTATGAGCGCAATGAGTTTGAATTCGGCCGTGGAACCTTCAGGGTGAGGGGCGACGTGCTCGACATATTTCCGGCGGAAAGCTCGGAAACTGCGGTGCGGGTATCGCTGTTTGACGATATCGTTGAAAGCATGATGCTGTTCGATCCGCTCACCGGGCGCACGTTGAAGCAAGTGTCGCGTTATACGGTTTATCCCTCCAGTCACTATGTAACGCCCAGAAGTACCACGTTGCGTGCCATCGAGACTATCAAGGAAGAACTGAGGGAGCGCATCGATTTTTTTCAGCAAAATCATAGGCTGGTGGAGTTGCAGCGTATCGAACAACGTACCCGCTTTGATCTGGAAATGCTCAATGAACTGGGGTTCTGCAAGGGTATCGAAAACTACTCGCGGCATCTTTCGGGGAAAAAACCGGGGCAGCCGCCGCCTACCCTGATAGATTATCTTCGCTCCGATACGCTGATGGTGATCGACGAGAGCCATGTGACCATTCCACAGACAGGCGGAATGTACAAGGGGGATCGGTCCCGCAAGGAAAACCTGGTGGAATATGGTTTCCGCCTTCCTTCCGCGCTGGATAACCGCCCGCTACGGTTCGACGAGTTCAGGCAAATGATGCCGCAAACGGTATTTGTCTCCGCAACCCCTGCGGAGTTCGAGCGGGTTCACAGCGGCCAGGTGGTGGAACAGGTGGTGCGTCCCACCGGCCTGGTGGACCCGCAGATCGAGATTCGCCCCGCAACTACCCAGGTCGACAACCTGATGTCGGAAGTCAGTCTGCGCACGGCCAAGGGCGAACGGGTGCTGGTGACGACGCTGACCAAGCGCATGGCGGAGGATTTGACCGATTATTTTTCCGATCATGGCATCAAGGTGCGCTACCTTCATTCCGACATCGATACGGTGGAGCGGGTGGAGATCATTCGCGACCTTCGGCTGGGAAAATTCGATGTCCTGGTGGGTATCAATCTGCTGCGTGAAGGATTGGACATTCCGGAAGTGTCGCTGGTGGCGATACTGGATGCCGATAAGGAAGGCTTTCTGCGTTCGGAACGTTCACTGATCCAGACAATAGGTCGGGCGGCGCGCCATATCAATGGCACCGCGCTTCTCTACGCCGATAGGATTACCGATTCCATGCGTCGCGCCATGGATGAAACCGAGCGCCGGCGCAATAAACAAATCCTGTTTAACCTCGAGCATGGCATTACGCCGCGAAGCGTGCACAAACGTGTCAAGGATTTGATCGATGGCGTTTATAACATTGAAACCGCGCAGCAACATCTAAAGGCGGCGCAGGTACAAGCCCGTTATGATTCCATGAGCGAGGTGCAACTGGCAAAAGAAATCAAGCTACTGGAAAAGCAGATGCTGGATGCCGCAAAAAATCTTGAATTCGAGCAAGCAGCTCAATATCGTGATGAGTTAAAAAGGTTAAAAAACAAGCTGTTCGTGGGATTTGTTGAACCTGAACCTGAGGTAAGCCGGGAAAAGACAGCGCCCCTCAAGAAGAGGGCGCTTAAATAACATAAAAATCAAGCATATAAACTTGAATATTAAGGTTAATTCTTATTTAACAATTGTCGCGGAATTGACGAAAATAATTTGATCGAAGGTACGATTCAGTGTGCTGCTTTTGAAATTTTTCATGACCAGACTTTGCTCGAACCGTACATGATCACCCACTTTTACCCGGGTAGTGGGCGCTGCAATCCAGAACCGTTTTTCGGTGGTGGCCAACTCCATGTAGGTATAGCCTGGCGCATCCAGGGTGGAGAGGACCTTGCCCTCATTGCTTGGCATTCCCGCTGCCACCGTTGTTGCACTGGTGTTCGCTTTCTCGGCAGCTGCGTGTAAAGGGCTTGCCAGCGCAATTCCGATAGAGAAAGCGACTGCAAAATAAGATATTTTCAAAACCGCCTCCGATAGGGGTAAATTTTCCAGACGGCATGATACACCTCAATTCCCTGAAGTTCCAATCGAAAATACCGGGTATAAATACTGAGCGTGTTGCTGGTAAAATCAAGATAATTCAATATTAGAGCATGGAGGGCTGGATCATGGAATTTGAATGGAAAGTAGTTGATGAACACCATCAGGAGGTATTTGTAGAGAAGCATATCAGAGGCCTGTTTATAGAAAAGCATGTCAGAGGTCTGCTATGGGTTACATCTGCTGGTTTCTCATTCTGGCATAGTTATCCTAACCCGGCGGTGGATCTCTCTCATGTAAAGAGTATTGACGAAGCAAAGAAAGTCGTGGAGACCGCGCTTTGTTTAGAGGAGTACTCGGCTCCCTCAGCTAACGACGGGCATTAAGGCTGCTGACACCCGAACGGGGCTCATAGGGTTAAGGTTTTCCAGTCCAGGGATCCGTTTGGGAATCTGTCCGGGAGCTAGTCCGGGAATCAGTTCCAGGAACACTCCGGGGATCAAAGACAAAAATGGAGGGTGCCGACCCGTCCAGGAATGTCGATGAGCCTGGTACGGTACGTTGCATCACGGTCACGCCCGGGCCCAGAAACGATTCCGTGGCAGGTTGTGCAGATTGTTGCGGGGATTGCCCGGCGCTGAGACCCGCCGGTTTATTTTTCTGTGCGCAGATCGCTGCGCCTTCCTCTGCACTCCTGCCCGCTTTTTGCTCCGCGGCTTCACAGGCCAGCGTTTGATAAACCGGCATGAATTTCGATGCTTCTGCGTAACGGCCGGTTTTCATCAGTTCTTGCACGTGAAGCTGGGCATCCCTGAATTTGCTTTGAGCATCTGGCGATTGATAAATTGGATTCGTTTCCTGGGCCTGTGCAGTGGCCGCAATCAGCGCCACGAAGATAGCCGCAATGATAAATTTCACGTCTTCTCCTTCTTATAAGAGGGGCTTGGCTCTAATCCCAGGAGCCATTGCCGATAGTTCTTGATAATTAGAATATTTATCCCGAAATATAGCTTAATCTTACTCTATTGGCAGATCTGCGTGGGGGAACGTGATTGCCAATTGCTAATGCCTTCTCACATTGCCGATTATCCCAAATCCGGCAATTGATCGCCATCTTTAGGTTAAGATTATGACTCACAATAGTTTTCTTGTCTTACTCGACCTTCATCTTTGATTGATGCGCGTATCGCTGCAAAAACCGTCACATAAAATTCACGTGGAATGAGTGCGCGATAAGATTATTTCCAGAAAACATATCCTTCCGCTTATTCGACGTATGGTAATGAGACGGAATTTTCGGCGGTTTTGGCTTATCCATCCCTAATAGCTGATCAGGCACATCAGGGCGAGCATTTCCGCGCCGGGAAAGAGCAAAATGAATACGCCGCAGGTAGCGAGCTCTGTAAATGAAAAACGGGAACCTGGGTTCCCGTTCCGGAGTGTTTCTTCCTGAATTAATTCATGGAAGCTTTACGGCGACGGCTTATTGCACCTATCAGCCCAAGACCCGCCAGTAGCATGGCATAGGTTTCTGGTTCGGGCACAGGTGCGGCATATATGAAATCATCCATGGCAACGACATCAATCACGTTATCCGGGCCAAAAGGGGCGCCATCATTGACTCCTGCACCCAGTGCCGTGTTTCCGCTGGTGATCTGGACATGCGAAATGATTGCGCCTTCGGTGAAGGATACCCCCAGGAATGACAAGCTCTCGGAGTCAACTGTGCCAACGGGCACATTGAAAACCCCCAGTGAAGCATTAGCAGCGTCGAAAAACTCAATCTTCGTTGAACTGGTCAGATCGACATCCGTAAATACCGACCCGAAGCCCGAAACCAGCGCAGGGGTAGTAGTGCCTGGTAAAAAGAACGAAACATCCACGACATTGCTACCCACGCCAGTAAAGAGGCGCTGCGAACTAAAAACTCGAAAATCTGATGAGTAAGTGGGATTGATATTATCGAATTCAACAGGGGCTATTCCGCTATTCGCACTCACCTGAACACCTGTCCCAGGCGCAGGCGTCGAAAACTCCGCGCCGCGCGGCGAATTGGAATTGAAGAAATTTCCCGGCAGGTTATTCGGGGCCGAAGAGCCGTCTGGCACCCCATCCCAATTTATTTCACGGCGCAAACCTCCAAACGAGCCATTCGGACCCGCCACGGTGCCGCCACCCAAATCGACACGGAATTGATCGCGGACACCGGTGATTGATGCGGGCGTAGAGTCGCCCCCGACTGAACGGACAATTGGCGTAGCTCCTGCAAGTGACGGCAACCCTAACGATACTGCCGACAAAGCTCCTAAAATCAGTTTCATTTGCATTTTCCCATCTCCCGAGAACGAAAAAGTAATTGCTGCAATTTGTTATCTACCGTTGCCGCAGTACAAAACCAGCCACAGCGTTATATGACGATACTCTTTATCCTGAGACGTTCGGTGCGCTATCTAACATAGATAGGGAATCGATGTGGATGGGCGGCGAATTGGGTACGAAGAGGAAAGCTAGGATTGAAACGGTTGGGGTGATTTGCTTTGAAACGGCGTAAAAGAGGCCCGGCAAGGAGTAGTTGGCCTGTGCCGGGCCAGTGGTATCTACTACAAGAGGGAGAAAAAAGCAGATACCAGTATGAATTATCTTCTCCCTTGATCCTGACTTCTGTACGGAGCCACACATAAAACGTATTTATCTTGCTTGATGGTCATGCGTACATTAAAACGAAATCATTTGCAGCCAGGCCAGCTGTTTCGTATAACTCAATATTTTCCCGATCCTGACTACCGGAAGCGGATGAACCGATCAAATTGACAGAGTCCCGGCATATTTAATTTGCGCATAATGTATATTATGTTAAATAGACGATAAATGGAGGCAAGCCAGCGCTGCAATCTTTTTGCATTATTCCTTCTTCTCTTCCGTAAATGCGGGCCACTTCGCAAACGCAATAACCCACAGCAGGATCAGGATACCTCCAGGGATGAGTGCGAGTAATGAAAATACGGGCTTGAAACCTGCCCGGGCGAAAATTCTCCAAAATGGCACGACAATAAAAATTGCGGCTCCTATCAGCCAAGGTACGATCTCAAATTCATCCATGTAACCTCCTGAAATAGATTGATGTTCGACAGTTATTAGCCAAGTGGAACATGTTAACGAGAATTGTCGGGCCGACTTCTTTTATATTCATACGTGAGAATGTGGACTGCATCCCTTTTTCTTTCCACAAAAAATATTAGATCGCCGGCCAGATCTTGCGCATCATGCTGTGCCCGCTTCAGTCGTTGCAAGACAGGCAGAAATCATCGGTCTGTTATGATGGACGGTAGCGAGCCAATAATATCATCCTGCTCATGCCGCATAAAAGGTCAAGAGGATACCGGGCTGACCGGGTGCTGTGCTTTATGTTTTAACGGGAACTGCGGCTATTATCGCTTGAAGGTAGCGGCCAGTTCTAATGCCCGGGTTCTTGTGCGTTGCGCGAGTGATGGTTATCGTTACGAAGACTCCCCTCCCTCCAGCGCGAATATTCCTTCTTATTCTTCTCCTTCATGAATCATCCTACAGTCAAGCGATATCTGCCTTGGGTCGTCGCTACCGCGTTATTCATGGAGCAACTGGACTCGACCATTGTCAATACCGCGATTCCTGCCATGGCGGCTAGTCTGCACGCAACGCCGCTGAGTCTAAAGGCTGTTGTTGCCAGTTATATTCTGAGCCTGGCCGTCTGTATCCCGGTGAGCGGCTGGATGGCCGACCGTTACGGAACACGGCGGGTATTCAGCATTGCCGTCATCATTTTTACATTATCGTCCATTTTATGCGGGTTGGCTGTCAATGTGCCTATGCTGATAGCGGCGCGCATTTTGCAAGGAATGGGTGCCGCCATGATGCTGCCCGTGGGAAAACTCGCCATCATACGAACCTTTCCCAAGTCCGAGCTGCTGATGGCGATGAATTTCGTAATCATACCGGCTCTGATTGGTCCGTTGCTGGGTCCTACGGTGGGCGGTCTTATCGTGCACTGGCTATCGTGGCGGGAAATATTCTTTATTAACGTTCCTGTTGGCCTGACGGCGCTTTATCTTATACATCGGCACATGCCGGATTACCGTGGTGACACGCCTCGCCCGCTGGATTTCATCGGTTTGGCTTTGTTTGGCAGTGGTGCAGCGCTCCTTTCGTGGCTGCTGGAAATATTCGGCGAGCACGAGATCGGCATGACTCCAGCCATTATTCTATTGCTCATTTCCCTGAGCTTGCTGGTTGCTTACGGCTGGCATGCCAACCATACGGCTTACCCATTGCTGCGGCTGACTCTATTTCGGGTACGCACGTTTCGCGTTGCGGTGGTCGGAGGTTTCATCACGCGTTTGGGTGTGGGCGGCCTTCCCTTCCTGCTGCCCCTGCTCTATCAGCTAGGCCTGGGCCTGCCCGCCTGGCAGTCGGGCCTTCTGATGATGCCTACCGCGGCCGCGGCCATGGGAATGAAACTCCTGTCAGGTCCGATATTGAGACGGTATGGGTACCGGCGGGTGCTGATTCTGAACACCGTAATGATGGGACTTACGATAAGCTTTTTTTCATTAGTGGATGCGGCCACCCCCATGGCATTGATCGTGGTTCTGGGATTGGCACAAGGCTTCTTCAACTCTCTTCAGTTTTCCAGCATGAATTCCATGGCCTATGCGGATATTGAAACATCAGACTCAAGCATGGCGAGCACCATTTCAAGCTCGCTACAACAAATGTCGTTGAGTTTTGGGCTTGCTTGCGGGTCGCTAATTACCAGCTGGTACCTGGGTGGATTACCACAAACCGACCACCTGGCCGTGACGAATGCGCTGCATTATGCATTTTTAACGCTAGGGGGACTCACCATTCTGTCATCCCTTTCATTCTGGACGCTGCATTCTCGAGATGGCGAGAGTGTCAGCAAGGGGAACTTGCAAGACGTGCAATAGGTTGAACACAATGTGCCTGCATGGGATTGGCTGATAATAGAAACACTTCAGGTTTTATTGAGGCATTCGCAGGAGAGTGAGCGCCTCGTCCGGACCCGGCTTTATCCACTCTTTTCCGCTTCATTGAGAGAGAAAGAGCTTCTCCCCAATTTCTCCACTTTGTTCCGTGCGCGAATATCGTGCATGTCTTTTTCGCGCACATCATATTTCAAGGATAATAACGGTGTTGACTCTGCAAACCAGGATCCCATTTTTTTCATGCACCTTTCAATTATCATTCCAGCTTTTAATGAAGAGCGTCTGATTGAATGCTGCCTACAATCCATTTCTGCATCACTCACCGCAAATGACAGGCCCGGTTTTACGTCCGAGATCATTGTGGTGGATAACAACTCCACCGATACCACGGCTGAACTGGCAAGGCAGGCAGGTGCCCAGGTCGTTTTTGAGCCAATCAACCAGATCGGCCGGGCACGTAATGCCGGCGCAGCAGTGGCGGCGGGCGACTGGTTGCTGTTTGTGGATGGCGACAGTATTTTAAGCCCCGGATTGCTTGCCGATATCTTGCAGCTGATTGAAGATGGCAGGAGTGTGGGTTGTGGCAGCACGGTAAAGATGCACGGGTTGCCATGGTGGGCACACTGGATGCTGCAACTGTGGACACGCGTATCGATTCTGTGTCGCTGGGCGGCAGGTGCACTGGTGGTGTGCCGCAGCGACGCGTTTCGGGATGTCGGGGGGTTCAATCAGGAACTCTACGCTGCCGACGAAATAGGTCTGAGTCAGCAATTAAAAAAGTGGGGGCGGCGACGCGGCCTTCAATTTGTTATCCTGACTAGGCATCCACTGGATACATCGTCGCGCAAGGTGCAACTTTACTCCGCGCGAGAGATGGCCAGTCAAATTCTGCGCGTTATCCTGCATCCACGCCGGTCCCTGCAGGATAGGACGCAGTTACCCATCTGGTATGACGGACGGCGCTAAGCTGATACGTGGTTTGCTCCGGCTATAATCGTCTCTTGTTAGCTCAATCCCCAGATCCCCAGATTCCTCAATCCCTTAAAGCGGCGCAAGCCAAACCATAGAGCAGCACCGCCAGAAGAATCACTGCGGCAAAACCCAGGTGAATAGCCAGCAAGGTGGCGAGGACAGCTCCTATCACCGAGGCAAAACCATTGATTGCCCATGCCCAGGGAATGGCGTCTTGCGCTGTGTGTGCGAGCCGCATCATACCCGTGGGAAAAGGGATTCCCATGCATACCGCCAGGGGTGCGATCAGCGCGATGGAAATAACTATTTTTACCGCATCGGGCAAATGGATGAGCGCCTGAAACACGTCTGGCAAGGCGACAAGGTAGAGTACTGCCAGGGCGCCCATTATCATTACCGCCAAGGTAACATTGCGGCTGCCGGCCATCCTGCTCTGCCACCGCTGGGCAAGCCAGCTCCCCGCGGCGGCGAACACCAGAAATGCGCATAACACGACCGCTACGGCATACAGGGGGTGAGCCAGAAACAGCACAAATTTCTGGATGAATGCGATTTCCATGAACATGAAGGCCAGGCCGATGGCAAGAAAATACAGTACCACCCGCGTGGTGGGTAATGTGTGGCGGCAACGCGACACCGCAAGTGGCATCAGAATAAGAAGGATACTTGCCACAAACGCTTGTCCCAGCGTTGCCACCAGCAGCGGATAGCTCCAGTCGAGCAGCGCCATACCGCCCTGCTCGCGCAGGGCAAATAATTCAGCGGCGGCGTTCCATTTGAATAAGCGGAAAAAATAAGGTCGATCATCTGTCGCCGGCTCGATATAGAATTTGTACCGGTCGAGAAATGCTTGCCGCTCCGTACCCAGCAGCGCAACCGCGCCCTCGAAGAAATAGGGCTGCACCAGCAAGTTGTAATGGTTCGCCTCGTCAGCGCGCATCCCGGGGTAGTAAGCCAGATCGAAAGACCGTGCACGGCTGAATTCCTTGATTGCTGCGATTTCGTTCGATGTGAAATCGCTGTTCTTCACCAGCAGCGTGACGGTTTTCCAGCCACGTATCATTGCTAGCCGCGCGGCGGGTTCGGATACACCGGCCCGTTCCAACGCAGTTACTGCTGTGGCAAACAGTTTCAGCGAATCGCGCGGCGGCAGGTTGAGCCAGCGAGTGACAGCCAGCATGCCGCCCGGAGTCAGACGGTTCAGATAGGTCTCCAATGCCTCAACCGTATAGAGATAGCTTTCGCTGAGGCCGTACAGTCCAGCGGAGGCAACACCAAATGAATCCAGCAGCGCCACCTGGATCAGGTCATAACGGTCATGGCTGATATTGACGAATCCACGCGCCTCGCCTTCATGCACACGTACGCCGGGCCGGGTGTAGGGGTCCCCGGCAAAATCATGAAAGCGGTGCTGAAGCAGATCGATGACATTGCGGTCAAGCTCCACGGCATCGATCTTGCTGGCGCCGTGATAAAGCGCCTGCAATACATCACTGCCCGCCCCTGCCCCCAGCACCAGCACGTGCGGCTGATCGTGCGGCTGCTCCAGCACATGATAAGGCAACGCCGAGGTAAGCTGGTCGAGATAGGCCAACGGCGCGAGATCGCCGTCAAATCGCGTGATGACCGCCGGACCGTTTCCGTCCACGAACACCGCCAATTGCGGTGGCGGTTCATCCGTGGCGTTGAAGCTCATTCCCGGCGCATGACGGAACGGAATTCGACTGCTTTCCACCACCGTAATCTGCCCTAGCGGACTGGAACGCTCCTCGATCACCCGCATTCCGGTAATATTCAAGGTCTGGCTCAAATCCTTGTAAAGGGAGGGTTGCGTCAGCAGCCAGTTGCCGGGCAGCGCCACAGGCGCCAGTATAGCCAGCCCAAAAAATATCTTCGCCATCCATTTCGGCCTCATTTGCAGCTCGATGACGGCCATGGCGGCGGCCAGCAAAGCCAGCGTCGTGAGGATGATCAGCACCTTGTGGGGCGGCACGATATAGAGCAGGCCGATAACGCCCAGGCTGCCCACCCCCGCACCAAAAATGTCGAATGCATAGATGCGTCCCGCGTTATCGCCGAAGTACCATAAGACCAGACCTATGCACAGTCCGCCGAAAAAGAAGGGCAACATCATCAGCAGATAAATGACGAGCAGTTTGGCGGGCTGGGTGCTATCCCACAGCAGTTCGAGTGGATTGAAGGGAACTTGTTGCGCCAGCAGAAACGCCATGGGCATCAGAAAGGCCATCCCTGCGGCGGCGATGAGATACACCGCACCGACGTGGGGCGCAATTTTTTCCTTGAGTAAGGTTAGCGCCGTACCACTTGCCCCAAAGCCCAGCATTGCCGCGCTGATGATCATATAGGCGAAGTGATGCCATAGCACGATACTGAATAAGCGTGTCAGCAGTACCTCATACGCCAGCAGGCAACCGGAGAGCAGCCCAATGGCAAAAAACGGCGGCTTCAGTATTGGCATAACCCCAGGCTACCAAGGTTCCAGATACCCGTCTAATGACCGCCAGTGAGCGGAACGAACGCCACCGGCGTAATTTGACGGCTGGTGATCGAACCATCCATATGTTTCTCCACCAGCATTAAATACTGGGTCATGAATTGTGCACCGAGCGGAATCACCATACGGCCACCTGGTTTGAGTTGTTTGATCAGAGGTGGTGGGACATGGCTCGAGGCGGCGGTCACCATGATGGCATCGAACGGAGCCGCTTCCGGCCAGCCATAGTAGCCGTCGCTCAGCCTTACTTTTACATTGCCGTAGCCAAGAGATTTCAACCGCTCGGCCGCTTCTTTTTCCAGTGGTTCAATAATTTCGATGCTGTACACCGATTCGGTTATTTCCGCCAGAACAGCGGCCTGATAGCCTGAACCGGTGCCGATTTCAAGCACCCTGTCGCCAGCCTTGACCTTTATCAGGCTGGTCATCAGTGCCACGATGACTGGCTGCGAAATCGTCTGGCCATGGCCGATGGGAAGCGGGCGATTGAGATAGGCAAACGCAGTCAGCCAGTTGGGCACGAAGCGATGCCGGGGTACCTTTTCCATCGCCGCCATAACGCCGGGGCTGAGCGTGAAACCATCGTTGGCGGCTATATCAGCCAATACTTCTTCCATCATTTTATGGCGTTTCGCGTCGAACTCCTCGCCATACGATGGAAAGGCGCAACAGAGATAAAGGAATGTGCCCAGAATGAAGTGCTTCATGTCTTCATTAAAGCAAATTCCTGGCGTGATGCCAGGAATCTCTGAATAATTCCATATCCGCCAGTTGATCGCTCATTTTCTTGCCGGGGGCTATGATTTACGAAAACTTAAAGGGAAATTAAAGTACGTTTACTGATTGTAAGCTTATGATCCCGTTTGTTTATGACCGATACCGATTTACAGGCCAACGAGGAGAATCAGATGACGATAGCTTCCAATCTCTTACATCAGCATATTCAGACGTTTGTCGCGAACAACACGCAATGGCAGACATTGATCGCCGATGATCTCTTGTGGGAGCTGCCTTATGCACCTTCCCTTGGCCATCCAGCACGGCTGACGGGACGACAGGAGGTGATGAATCATGTAACGTGGTTCCTGGAGGCAGTAGAGAATTTCCGTTTCTTCGACGCCAAGGTCTACGCCTCAACCGATCCAGAAGTGGCGATTGCCGAATTTAGTGCAGAAGGATTCATCAAGCCGACAGGACGTGTCTATATCCAGAATTACGTGCTATTTTTGCGGGCTTCAGAAGGAAAAATCATATTCCTCCGCGAATATTTCGATCCCGTGCAGGCGGCCAAGGCTCTGGATACGCCAATTCTCGGTATCGAATCCTGAGAACAATGGGTGCATCCAGGCGCGATGAATCGTCAAAAAGCATCTTCACGGTGATATGTCGATGCTGGAAGCGTACTGATCTTCACAAAAGCCATGGCCGGTTGCTGCCAGGGCTCTTGATTTCGATATTATGGATGCGACGCAAAGGCGGTTTTTGTGTTTACCCGATCGGAATTGCGGCGCGAATCGATGCTGAATGCGCCGGCTCCGAAAGCCATCACTTGAATCAAACCCCCCGTCATGGCGATATTCTTCATCAGGTGGATGAACTGATTCTGGTCGCCAATGACGTTATGAAACGCTACACCCGTGACCACGGAGAAGATCGCCAAAGCCAATGCGGTAATACGTGTTTGATAGCCCAATGCAAGCAGAAGACCGCCGATGACTTCCACGGCTACGGCGATCGCTAGCCCCAATGCTGGAAAAGGCAAACCGACGCGGGATTGCCCGCCAGCTGCCCGGAGGCTGTAAACGCATAATCCCAAGCATCCTGACGCGGCCTTTTAGCTTTGCCCAAACCGTTTTGATATTTTATACTCTAAAATCATGAGATTACCATAAGTCCCCCAGCACCCTGTTGATAATAAAAAGCACGACGGCGAGGGCAATCAAGCCCAGTAACGGCCGATTCTCTTCAATTACGTTAGTTGCCAGGTCAGATATTCGAGTAGATCGGCGGAGATAGTACAACGCAGCAATAACGCCAACTACCAGTGCCGCGTACAATAGTTCCACATACCCCGTTTCATAATACCATTCGTTGTTGTCCATGCTTAATTATCCCGGATCAGCAGTTGACCGCTCATTTATCACCGTTTTTCAGCCTGGTGCCACGATCCAGAAAATTCAGGCGGAGCGAAGCAGCTTCAGCAGCTCTTCTGCGCCAGGTCCCGAAGAGGCTGGGTTCTGGCCGGTTACCAGCTTGCCGTCCACCTGGACGTAGGGAACCCAGTTGGTAGTCTTGCTATAGATGCCCCCCCGTTCCTTTAGCCTGTCTTCCAGTAGGAAAGGTACCACCGTGGTGAGGTTCACCGCCTCTTCTTCCTCATTGGTAAATCCGGCCACACGCTTGCCTTTAACCAGATACTCACCATCTTCTCCGCGCACATTGACAAGCGCGACCGGTGCATGACATACCGCGGCCACTGGTTTACCGGCCTTTACGAAAGCTTCGATCAGTGCAATGGATGTCGCGTTTTCGGCCATATCCCACATCGGGCCATGTCCGCCGGGGTAGAAAACCCCATCGAAATCATCCGCCGATACATCAGCGAGCTTTTTCGTGCTGGCAAGTTCAGCCTGCGCGGCGGTATCCATGCGAAAGCGCTGCGTTAACTGGGTCTGATTTTCGGTTAAATCACTTTTCGGATCAAGTGGAGGCTGGCCGCCTTTTGGCGATGCCAGCGTGACCGCTACGCCGGCATCCTTCAGCACGTAATAGGGAGCGGCGAGTTCTTCCAGCCAGAAACCCGTTTTTTTGCCGGTGTTCCCGAGCTGGTCATGCGACGTGAGAACAATGAGCACCTTCATGGCGGATCCTCCTTTCTTTGAGAAACTTTTTCTGCTACTTCCTCTACTTGAGCGAGCAGCGCCTGTCGGAAAAATACAGTAACAAAGAATGGTTCAATAAACTACATTTTTATTGTGGTTTCCCGCATTGAATGGAGCTGAACCCAGATAATCCATTAGACGGCTTTCCGAGCCTACCCAAGTACAGGCAGTTAGTTTGCGGCCGTTTTTGCCGCCAGGTTATGGACTTTCTTCCAACCGGAAAAACTCCTCGCAGCCCGTCTCGCCATCACTCGCGTCCTAATGGACTATCTGGGGTCAAACCGGCTGTTTGCACCGGCGATAGAAGTGCGCGTATATCGGATTCCCAGCCCTTGAACTTTTTTGCCGCATGTTTTCTTTGTGCTGCGGTTGTGGTGCTATGGAGGTTTGCTACAAAAGCGCAGTTGTATCGCGATAATTGTTCTGTGTATTTTCGATAGTCATCATTAGGTGAGCGGTGAATACGCTCGACGTAAGCGCGCAGCATAGCCTGTGCCTTTTCCTGACTCAAGCCATTCCCCCTCAATTGACGCAGCACCTGCATGAAATCCTGCTGGCGCCGTTGACGTTCGGTATTCCATATACTGACGTCATAGGGCGAAAGGGTTACCAACCGGGTGATGAGTTCTTGTTGCGTTTTATCGAGGTCACCGTAGAAAAACTCCGCTCGTTCAACCGTGCGCTTGATCGATTTCTTGAGTCGCTGAGAGGCGTCGCCTCGCAGGTTTTCGTCCTGGAATTCCTTGTTGGACTTGGTATATCGCTGTTCGATATTCTGCATCTGCTGTGGCGTCAGCGTTGAGGCTATTTCCACGGTTGCCGGTGTGGCGCGCTCGAATGCCTCGTCCATGTAGCCGCGTACTTCGGTCCACAAGCCGCACGTACGCTCGGCGGTGATATCTTCCACTACGAGATTTTGCGCGTGAGCAAGCAGATTGGCGTATTCGGGCAAGTGCGCACGCCGATGCCAGGCAAACCATTGTGTGAGCGCCTCGCGGGTGCGCGGTTTTTGCGCATCGTTGAAATCCACAAACCCGTCAAGCCACCAGTAAGTCAGATAATCCGCCTGGTTGTAGCCAAGGCGCATTACACTGCATCCCGCAAAGGTAGACAAGACCAATGCGAGCATCACGATCATTGGCAACTTCAAAGAAGATTTAATCATGTCTATCATGTGCCGCACGGCAATCTGGATCTTATCCCGAATGTTTCATAAATTTGCGCGTCCTCGCTGGTGTTTTGTTTCGTATCGAAATTTTGTTCAGTCGAGCGTATGAATAACTACGCCACTCTTTCACAAAATCCTACTACAAAACAAGATCCTGTGCGATCATCACGCAAATTTATGAAACATTCGGGTTATATTTTCGATAGCGCTACGATACAGTCAACTCCAGCAGAAATCCATTTTCTGCTTTATTTGCTCTGACGGAAAGATGCAGGTAGGCTTTGCAAGAAATTCGGACGCTCCTGACAAGCAAATGACGGAAACCTACGACGTAGTCGTCATCGGTGGCGGCATCCACGGTGCGGGTATTGCCCAAGCGGCATCAGCGCGAGGCTTTTCGGTGATGGTGCTCGAGCAGACCGGGATCGCAAGTGGCACCTCCAGCCGCTCCAGCAAGCTCATTCACGGCGGGCTGCGCTATCTGGAAAGCAGGCAATTTTCGCTGGTGCGCGAATGCTTACGCGAACGCACCCTGTTGCTCGAGCTTGCGCCACAACTGATTGAGCTTAAACCATTTTACATTCCGGTATATCAGGATACTACGCGCCGTCCCTGGCTATTGCGCGCAGGATTGAGTCTTTATGCGGTGCTGGGTGGTTTGCATCCGGCAACGCGCTTTCGCCGCATACCGCAAGACCAATGGAAGCGCCTGGATGGGTTGGACACGGCTCACCTTGAAGCCGTGTTTCAGTATAACGATGCGCAGACCGATGATGCGGCACTGACTCGTGCGGTCATGCGCTCGGCGCAGCGGATGGGCGCGCAATTGAAAATGCCCGCCACATTTACCAGCGCCCATCTTGATGACCGGTACAACACAATCGAGTACCGGCACAACGGAACCATTGAAACATGCAGGGCGACGGTGCTGGTCAATGCAGCCGGACCGTGGGTGCGGCAGGTATTGAGCCGGATTACGCCGGCCCCTCCTCAGCTCAAAATCGAACTGGTCCAAGGCACCCACATCATGGTGCCGGGCACGCTCACGCAAGGGATCTATTATGTCGAAGCACAAGACGAACGGGTGGTATTTGTGATGCCCTGGCAAGGAAATATACTGGTGGGTACAACCGAATCCATCTATCAGGGTGACCCGGCGGATGTCAGACCGCTGCCGCAGGAGACCGCTTATCTGATGGAAACGCTCTCACACTATTTTCCATGCTATCGATCCGGGTTACCCATTCTTGAAGCCACTGCGGGTTTGCGTGTTTTACCCTCAAGCGGAGACGGAACTGAAAGTAGTGCGGTATCCGTCAATGCGCGTTTACGCGAAACAGTTTTGCAATCCGATCGGCGGAATCGCCCCCGTCTCCTTACCGTGTATGGCGGCAAACTGACAACGTATCGCTTGACCGCCGAGCGGGTGATGGCGCATCTGGCAGATGTGCTGCCGGTGCGTGAAATGGTTGCAGATACCCGTCATCTGAAGTTGACTTGAATCGATCAAGCCGTGGCGGCGAAGCCCCGGCCTGCGGTTTCTTCGTCCATAATCTACTTACGCCGGATGGACCCCAGCTCCTGGCCAATCTCGTTTACCGTCTTGATGCCTCGGAGTGCTTCCAGTACCACATTGGCCTTGAATTCATCTGCAAAATTCTTGCGCTTCATCTCACTCATCACCCGCTCTTTTTTACAGCAGGCTGCATCCCAAATTATTATCCGGAAATCGGGTCCGTTAACTGCCGGGATTTCTTATGGTGGCTGGCTATTTTGAATTTTAAGATCTATAAAACAAAGGAACAATGTTGTAAATCGCTCCTGAGTATTTGTCCACCAAGTGCTGGTTCAACCGTTATTCCCTATACTCATTCTTTTAAATTTGTTCCATGGAGAGTCTCATGTGTCTGCCTCTTTTACTACTCCCCGCAAATCGCCTGATTATCTCCGCTATGCTTTTTCTTGCGATCGCCTCCCCCACGGCGTTTGCGCAGGTACCACAACCCGCAGAGGCGCCGCAGCCCGCTGAAAAAACCATGAAAAGCATGATTTCAGCTATTCGGGCCAACTTCTTACCGGATTTCGTAGCACCCGGAGATGAAGCGTTTCAAGCTGGGATGACACGGGAAATGCTCAGTAGTATTAACCAATCCCTCGCCTCTCGTCTCACGCAGGGTTACACCACTACGTTCTTGACCAGGCTGAATCAGCAGGGATTCGAGGTTTACGTCTGGAAGTTGGAGTTCAAGGACGGCAATGATGATGTGCTTGTATTCATGGCCCTAAAGGACGGAAAAGTCGGCGGATTCTGGCTGAGGTAGTTTATCCATAAATACCTGACTCAGCAGCTCAACTATTCGTGCGAACCGGAGGCGTGAATGAAAAAGATCAAATGGATGTGCCTTGTCCTTATCCTGTTTGGATTGATTTCTGGCACTTCTGCATGGGCGCGGGGTGGTGGGGGCGGAGGCGGAGGTGGGGGATTTCGCGGTGGCGGGCACATGGGGGGCGGAGGCTGGGGGCATGGTGGTGGTGGACATCCCGGAGGGATGCATTATGGGGGTGGAGAGCATTTCGGTGGAGGCGTAGGTTATTATCGGGGCGGTGGCGTCGGTTTCTATCGTGGGGGTGGATTTGGCTACTATCGCGGCCCAAGAGGTTTCTATCGCGGTTATGGTTATGGTCTCGGATTTGGTTTTGGCGGATACGGGCTGGGATTAGGGTTAGGGTATGGACTTGGGTATAGCCTGGGTTATGGTGGTTATGGTTATGGGCCGCCTTATTACCCGTATCCACCCGTGGTAACCGTGCCTGCGGCACCGCCAGTATACATACAGCGACAAGACATGCCGCCACAAGACGATATGCAGCGCTCTATGCAGCCACCACTCAACTATTGGTATTATTGCAGAGCGTTAGAAGGCTATTACCCGTATGTCAAGGATTGCCCGAATGGCTGGGAGCAAGTGGCTCCGCAGCCGCCTGCCCAATAATAAGTAGCGGCTGCTGTAGATGGTCCTCCTCCCAACCTTCGGTCGACACACCATGCTGGCTATCGATATCCAGCACCCCGGAGGGCCGGAAGTGCTGATGCCTGTCTCACACCCGATCCCCCAACCCGCAACCGGACAGATCCTGATCAGGGTGGAGGCGGCCGGCGTCAATCGTCCTGACATTGTGCAGCGGCGCGGGTTGTATCCCCCGCCGCCGGACGTTTCGGAGATCCCGGGGCTTGAAGTTGCCGGAAGGGTTGCCGCACTTGGCCATGGAACGATCCGCTTCAAGTTGGATGAAGAGGTATGCGCACTCGTCGCGGGTGGCGGTTACGCTGAATACTGCGTCGTGCATGAAAGCAATGCACTGCCAGTGCCGCAAGGCTTCAGCATGGTGGAAGCGGCGGCCTTGCCGGAGACTTTCTTTACGGTTTGGACTAATGTATTTCAGCGAGGCAGGCTAAAGGGCGGCGAAACGGTGTTGATTCATGGCGGTTCCTCGGGCATCGGCACGACCGCTACAATGCTGTCGAAGGCATTTGGCGCGACTGTGCTGGTGACCGTGGGCTCGGAAGAGAAGCGGGAGGCCTGTCTGGCGCTGGGCGCCGATCTCGCGATCAATTACCGCACACAGGATTTCGTCGAAGAATCGAAAAAATTCACCGGCGGCAAAGGTGTCGATGTCATCGTCGATATTATCGCCGGCGACTACGTCGCGCGAAATTACAAGGCGGCTGCGCTGAATGGCCGCATTGTACAAATTGGGGTCCAGAATGGCGCTGCGAAGGAGTTGAATCTGATGACCATGCTAATCAAGCGTCTTACGCATACGGGGTCGACGTTGCGATCCCGCAGCGTTCCCGAGAAAGCCCTGATTGCGCAAGAACTGGAACGCCAGGTCTGGCCTTTGCTGAATGAGGGAAAATTAAAGCCCCTGATATTCAAGGTCTTCGGGTTGGAGGAAGCGGCCAAGGCGCATGCGCTGATGGAATCCGGCACGCATATTGGCAAAATTGTTTTGACCACTGCTCAGTATACAGATCGCGGTTTGTAATACTACGCTGAGGAATATCCCATACTCTCTATGGATTCGATGGAGCAGCCATCGATTGCCCGCGATGGACAATTATGCTCACCAGCGCCAGCCCGGCAAGCAGCATGGCATTCGTCTCGGGCTCAGGTACCGCGGTTATCTGCAAGGCAACGAACTGAGTAAATTGTGCGTTGTTGAAGTTGTTGTCCGACACGAGAATCAGAGTTTCCATGCCGTTGATTTTCGGGCCGAAGGCAATGCCTTCGATGTTGTCGAGCGCCAGCGGAGTGCCGTCGTCATGCTTCAGGTCGGATAGGTCAAGCAGCAGAGTTTTGGTCACGGCATTGATGTTTTGACCGGAAATCGATTCCAAGCCGGAAACATCGGTGGCGTTCCGCGCATCGGCGTAGAACAGGCGAATAGTATTGCCGGTGACCGGTGTGCCAGGCGTCTGGGCACCCACTGCAAAGGAGCGCTCCATCGTAATGAACTGGCGATCGCCAACCACGATAAAATCGGTCAGACCGTTGGTGGCAAACAGCCCTGCCGGAACGGGCGCGATGGCGACCGGCGACACATCATAAATATACTCGGCCTTTGATTGTCCTGTTGCAATGTCGAAGGACAGGATGCGCGAGCGGGAGCCGCTGGAAATGGATGCCGGCAAGCTGTCTTGGGTCAGACCATTCTCGGTGGCGGTATACAAGGTGTTGCCGTCTTTTGAAATAGCCAGATTCTCGAAGCCCAGGTTGTTGTGAACGCCCTTGTCACCTGCGGCAAGTCCGGCAGCAGAGCCGGAAGGATGATAGCGATGGGGTACGGCAAAATCGCGCACCTGACTGCCATCCATGTTCATTTCGCGTACAGTAGGATTCTGAAACCCAGCCCCGCTACGCTGGCCTTCATTGCTCCAGTAGATTCTGTTGCGGGCGGGATCGAAGCGTAAGCCCTCGGGGTCCACCGTGTTGGCGGCGAAGGCGCCGCCACCCGCTTTCTGAATGGTGGTAACCGTATTGAAGCTTACGCCGTCCTGGCCGGGAGCGGATGAGCGCCGAAACTTCTCAAGATCCAGGCTCAATTCATAAAAACGGGCCGGATTGATATTGCTGCGGTCATCGCTGATGGCAAGGTATCGACCCGTGCCATGATTGTAATCCAGGGAGGAGAGACCACCCACGGTGGTGCCATTGAAGGTTGTCCCGGTAGGGATGATTTGTTGACCCAGATAACTCAGTCTGGAATTTACTGAGAAATCGACTGCATGGACTGAGGCGACACTGATGGCAAATAAGCTGGCGGCAAATACGATGGCACACGTTTTTCGAATGAAATCCATTGCGGAAATCCTTGTTTCAGATTGAGACCGAACAAGTATTTTAGACCCTCCAGATGTCAGTTATATGATGGAAGCCATGTTCCAGATCAAACCGTCCAGGCAGCGGGGAGCGAGCTGTCTGACCAGATACCGCCCGTTGCACCTTCATTCAGAAAGATAATTAAAGAACTGAGGGCCGCTTACTTGACTTTTCCTAATAATTCGATGATTATAGAACTATGGAAACGAAAGAAGCAGTCATTGCCCTTGCCGCGCTAGCCCAGGAAACGCGCCTTTCAATATTTCGCCTCCTGGTACAGATAGGACCAGAAGGAATTCCTGTGGGGCAGATCGGTGAAGAGGTGAAAGTCGCGCCCGCCACGCTATCGTTTCACTTGAAGGAGCTCTATCACGCAGGGCTGATTTCATCGCGCCAGGAAGGCCGGTTTATCTACTACACGGCCAATTTCGAGCGTATGGCTGCAATCATGACCTTTCTCACCCAGAATTGTTGTCAGGGTATGCCGCAGGAGTGCCTTACCGTGGTTGAAACCGCTCTTGGAGGATGCTGTCCGCCGCAATCCAACCCTAAATCTACAAGGAGCCAATCATGAAACGTTTTCACGCTCACATTGCCGTTGATGATCTTGAAGCCAACATCCGCTTTTACTCCGCAGTATTCGGAGTGCCTCCTACGGTAGCAAAACCTGATTACGCAAAATGGATGATCGAGGATCCGCGGATTAATTTTGCTATCTCGAACCGTAGCGCAAAAACCGGGCTGGACCATTTGGGGTTTCAAGTCGATTCAGATGAGGAGCTGAACGAATTGCGCCAGAAAGTAGCCAATGCGGAGATTGCCGCGCTTGATCAGCCACTCTCGGAATGCTGTTATGCGCGTTCGGATAAATATTGGATCACCGACCCGCAGGGTATTGCCTGGGAAACCTATCATACGCTCGGCGCGGTCGAGATTTATGGGATGGATATGCCCAAAGCCGCAGAACCTGTCGCTGAACGGGCCGCATGTTGCACCCCCAGGTCCAATTCAATTAACGCCAGCCCGAAGCGCGCAAGCTGCTGCTAAAGATCATGACCATTCGCCCCCTCAACGTTTTGTTTCTGTGTACTGGCAATTCTGCACGAAGCATTCTTGCCGAAACTTATCTCAATGCGTCCGGACAAGGCCGGTTCCACGCCTACAGTGCTGGAAGTTTTCCAACGGGCAAGGTAAATCCCTATGCGCTTGAGCTTCTGGAGAAAAATCACCTTCCAACCGAAGGACTCAGGAGCAAGGCATGGGATGAATTTGCCAAGCCCGAGGCGCCGAAAATGGACATCATCATTACGGTCTGCGACCAGGCCGCAGGGGAAGTGTGTCCAGTCTGGCCTGGGCAACCTGTTACGGCACACTGGGGCGTGGAAGATCCGGCGGGAGGAGTTGGTGATAGTGATGCCAAGCGGGCCGCCTTTCTCCACGCCTTCTCGGTGCTACAGCGGCGCATTAACCTTCTTGTAAATCTCGACCCCGGCGCGGTTACCCGCATGGCTATGCGGCAGGAGCTGCAAGCGATCGGTGAAACACAATGAGGTAGCGTCGAATCCTGAAATATTACTGAATATCGCTTCTGGCAAACTCCACCCCCCGGACTCCCCGACACACCGTTTAGCCCGTTCTGTTTCAGACTCAGCTGCTAAAGCCTGCTAGTCACCGTGAGCGGTTGACCCGTTTAAAGGGAGAATGACATGCTTGTCGCCTTACTGATTTTTCTTGTCACCATTATTCTGGTGATCTGGCAACCGCGCGGGCTCGGAATCGGCTGGAGCGCTACGCTCGGGGCCTCGGTGGCGCTGCTATCCGGCGTGGTCCATCTCGCCGATATTCTAACAGTCTGGCAGATTGTCTGGAATGCAACGGCTACCTTCATCGCCGTTATCATCATCAGTCTGCTGCTGGATGAAGCCGGTTTTTTCGAATGGGCGGCCCTGCATGTGGCACGGTTGGGCGGTGGACATGGCAGGATGCTATTTGCCTTGATTGTCTTGCTCGGAGCGTCAGTTGCTGCCTTATTTGCCAATGATGGCGCGGCCCTGATCCTCACGCCTATCGTAATGGCGATGCTCCTGGCGTTGGGATTCAATCCGGGAACGACTCTCGCGTTCGTAATGGCGGCAGGCTTCATCGCCGATGTTGCCAGCCTCCCCTTCGTCGTTTCCAACCTGGTCAATATTGTATCAGCCGATTTTTTCAAGATCGGTTTCAAGGCGTACGCCGCCATCATGATTCCGGTGAATATCGCTGCCATCACCACCGCTCTGGCGGTGTTATTGCTCTATTTTCGTAAAAGTATTCCGACACGCTATGACATGAATCAGCTTAAACGGCCAAATGATGCCATTCGGGATAGAACTACATTCCGCACCGGTTGGGTGGTGCTCGTGCTGTTGCTGGTCGGATTTTTTGGCCTCGAACCGCTTGGGATACCTATCAGCGCAGTGGCCGCTGCCGGGGCCGTACTTCTGTATATCGTGGCTGCGCATGGGCATGTCATCAGTACCCGCAAGGTGCTTCGGGAGGCCCCCTGGCAGATCGTAATCTTCTCGCTCGGCATGTACCTCGTTGTTTATGGGCTGCGCAATGAGGGGCTTACCGACCATCTTACCAGACTACTCGATTACTTTGCACAAGGAGGGATATGGGGAGCCGCGTTCGGAACGGGCGTCCTTGTGGCGCTATTGTCCTCAGTCATGAACAATATGCCAACGGTGCTGGTGGGAGCGCTTGCCATTGATGCCACAAATGCAACAGGTGCGGTCAAAGACGCAATGATCTACGCCAATGTGATTGGCTGCGACCTGGGCCCCAAGATCACGCCTATCGGTTCATTGGCAACTCTGCTATGGCTTCATGTTCTGGCACGCAAGGGTATGAGGATTACCTGGGGCTATTATTTGAAGGTGGGGATAATACTTACCACGCCGGTATTGCTTGTTACACTGGCGGCGCTGGCATTACGTTTGTCTGAGCAATGAAGACGTGAGCATGCAAACCATGAGGGAGATATAGAGAAGTATCAAATAAGCATTTACTTTTGGGGGTTGGACTGGAGCCATGCCTCAAAACTCGTCGGGCCGATGCGCGCGTTATTGCCGGGGACGAGGGATTGATCATTCAACTCCGCACCGAAGTAACGTGAGTGGACGTCTGCGATTACCTTGCGTGCATCTCGCTTTGCACTCAAGAATCGCTGGGCAAGTTCGGCAAGAGGTACCCGCTCGGGACCCGCCACCTCGACGGTGCCGTTGACCGGCGCTCCCAACGTGGCGTCAGCCATCGCTGCAGCCACGTCATCCGAGGCGATGGGCTGCACAAGAGCGGGTGACAGGCGAACCGTTTGTCCATCCGTTTCCGCCTCAGCGACGATGCCACCCAAGAACTCAAAGAACTGCGTCGAGCGGACGATCGTGTAGGGAATCTTGGATGCCTTGATCAGCTTTTCCTGGGCCATCTTCGCGCGGAAATAACCATTCTCGAGAAGGCGGTCGGTGCCGACGACCGACAGTGCAACGTGATGTCCCACCCCAGCGGTCGCTTCCGCGGCCAGAAGGTTACGACCTGACGTCTCGAAGAATTCCAGAACAGCCTTGTCCTCGAATGAAGGCGAGTTCGCAACGTCGACGACCACCTGAGCGCCTGCAAGAGCTTCAGCCAGTCCCTCGCCAGTGATGGTGTTGACGCCCGAGGAGGGTGACGCCGCTACCACCTCATGGCCGTGCTGACGAAGCTTGTTCACGAGCTTTGTTCCAATGAGCCCGCTTCCGCCAATTACTATGATCTTCATGTTTAACTCCTTATTTCGTCGCCCGTAAGTCAGGGCTAGTATGTTCCGTTAAGGTTGCAGTGGATAAAATCATGGTTATCCCGTAGAACTCTGCTAAAGCCTTGGTGGCTGAACAGGCACCCATTCCACTTCGCTGTTTTAAATTTGGGTGGCTCTTTATCCATAGTCATGGAAGCTCTGGAAAACTCAATCCGATTGCTGTAGAACGTAGGTATGGATCAGCTTAGCCACGAAGAATTTAAGGAATTGCCATAAAGCGCCCGCTGACTCGCGCTTGGTAGCCGCATTGGTGGCGTGGACAGTGGTGAGCATCTTCATCAATTCGATCATACCAAGGTGCAAAATTCCTGCACCAACCACCGGCCCCGTGGAATCGATACCTTCGTGCAGCGTGCTATACAATGTGGTCGTCTCCCCCCACAGCTTCCAGAATCCACCCAGCCGTACCCGTTTTTTACCAGCCAGATAGTAGGATTTACCGCCATGTCGAAATCCCAGTTCATATACCATGTATGTCAACATCGGGTCGCCGCTAGGCATAAAAAGGCTGAATACGCCGGACTCGGCTGGAATCGCTAGACCAAACGGAGGGAAGTCAATGTGTCCAGTGAGACCAGCCTTGTGCTGGGGGTCGGCGAGGAAGATCTTAATGTCTTCAATGTGAATGGTTGCGTGCATCGTCAATAGGATAGTTGCCCGCGCCCCGATGCGTGGCTCAGTTACACCTAAAGTGAAGCTGCCAGCCATGGTTTCCCGGAAAGAAACGCCTGTACCGGATTCACACATTTGTGTTGCGCGAGGATCGAATGGCGTTGAATTCATCGCGATCTAATGTGCGATTTTTCGTCTCACTATTTGTCGTTCTTGACGATGTTTTTTTCGTTGGTATCGACGACGAAGACGGCCAGCAGGCGTGCGGGCTGAGTCTTACTATTATTTGCGCTGACGCCATGATGATCGCCAGGTAATTCGGCGAAGTTCTCGCCGGCGCGATAAACCTTTTCCGGTCCGTCATTGACTTTGCTACGAATTTCCCCCTCCAGCACTGTTGCATAGATGAAAGCCGACTTTGGATGGGTATGTGCGGGCGAGGAGCCACCCGGCTGATATTCGACAAGCACGCCTTTCATGCTCTTGCCGGGCACATTCGGAAGAACGTGATCAAAGACGACTGTTACTTTGGACTTATCACTGGGCAAGCTATCGGCTGAAGCTGCACTTACGGAAAGTGCTGCGAAGGCAACTCCGCAGAGAAATCTAGTAAACATGGTTTTCTCCTTTCGTTGATAAAAATTAGTGGATACAAGTCCACCACATGATGCCCCCCATCCCCATTTATTTAATCCGCGGATCAGAAGGCATATTCATTAATCGGGCCTGATCATGGGAAAAGTACTCTCAGGTGCGATCCGGGTTGTCGTCCTCCCTTACCGAGCCCCAGCCTCTCTCGGCAAGATAAGACTCCCATAACCGAAGGTTTTTGCTACCTTTATGGCAATTATCCAGGCATTTTTGGACAAAATGACTTTCCATTATGTTTATTGTGGTTTGAGGGTGGGGTACCCTTCGATATATACCCAGTCGGTTTGTTTTGCCGGCACATGGCAGGGAAGACAGCTTTCCAGATAACCTTTAGACGTGTTGATTTTCCGGTTTTTGGCTTCAAACAGCGCCCATCCCCAGCCTTCCCCCCAGTTGGCATTGCCTTTGAAACGACCTTTTGTATCCTTGATCATCACAAACCAGACATCTGTATCGCCTGCCCATAGCGCCGGTCCAGTGGTCAACGTACGTGAGTTGATCTTGCGGATTTCCTTGATTAAAACTGTGCCATCGGGAAATTGGCCGGTTTCAAGAAACGCCTTGACTACCTCCGGCTGTGTGTAAACATCGTGGAAACCGTAGCCGGGCGCCTTGGCATCATTAACCACCCATGAGCCTAAATGACTCCAATACGGTCTGTAGTTTTCAGGCACGCTGATTTCGCCGGTTTTATCGACATAAGTTGCATAGGTTTTGGTTGCAACATCACTTGCCTTGGATTGATAGGTAAATAGAACTCCGGTCAAGCCCAGGAATACAGCTAAAAAATAGTTCATCGTATATTTTTCCATTTTGCCTGTTAGAAGGTTAGCCATGCTTACGCCTTCACAGGATAACGGCTGGAAGTGGCAACGCGATTCCAGGCATTGATGACTATCGAAAGCCACTCGACAGCCGATATTTCATCCTTTGACAGATTGGCTGCTGCTTGCTCATAGATGGCATCTGGCACTTGCCCGTCAGAGATCAGTGTTATTGCTTCTACCAGTGCCAATGAGGAACGTTCCTTTTCTGTGAAATACCCAGCTTCCCGCCAAGCTGGCAAGACGCTTATGCGATCGCTTGACTCGCCACTGGATAAGGCATCTCGAGTATGCATCCTCACACAGAATGCGCACTGGTTGAGTTGGGATGCACGAAGGCGCAATAGATGTGCAAAACCAACCGGGATGCCTGCGGAAGCAACGGCCTCAACCGACAGCTTCTCAAGGCCCATGACTGCCTGGTAGAGGGCTGGAGCGGACTTACCAAGATTGATTCTTTCTGACATGGCATCTCCTTACGTGTATGTACAAGGCTAACGAATAAGCTCATCGGCCCGGCCGCTCAACACCTGCGTGATAACGACAAGCCGCCGAGCAGAGCGGGCTACAAAATAAGCGGTGTCAGCTTTCGTCATCGTCATCATCTTCATGGCCATGACTCTCATCATCGCAACAGGCGTCGATACCCTGGGCAATACAAGATCCATCATGGTGCTTCTCGCAACACCCCTTACGGCAATCGCTGCACTCGCAATCGCTCCAGATCGTGTAAGCCATAACATCGAGCGTTTTCACAGGGATCTCTGGATCATCGCTCATGATGACCAGTTCGCAGCATCTCGGGCATTTCTCAGTTGCCTTGTACCGGATCAAGACGCTCAGGCACGAACCGGGCACTAGCGTCGCCGGGAAGGGATTATTGATCAGCTTCCAGTGCTTGCTTTTGCGCTTGAATGCAACGCTTGTCACGTATAGTTTGCAGTCGCCTACGTTGCAGATGGAGATGGTACGCTCGCCGAGGCAACATGCCTTCACGCCCCCGATGCATGTAGAGCCGGTGACGACGAGCTTCCCGGAAGGCGCATTCCCGGAGACGGCGACGGTCTTTGCGCCTGCTGGATTGTCACTTTTGATTGTGATCATGGCCGCCCTTGGGCCGAAGCTATTCGGTTCAAACCGAATAGGCACCTGCAAGGAACCGCCAGCCGCTATAGCGATTGGATACGCCAGAACGTTGGGGGCAAGGAACTCGGCAGAAGAGGAAGTGATGCTGGTTATTGTGAGTGTGCAATGGCCGCTATTGCTTAAGGTCACCATCTCATCGACAAAAGATCCGATGCATGCATTACCAAAATTGCCTGCATTCGCGATTATCGCAACCAACCTTGGCGCCCCTACCGCTCCTGATATCTCCACCGATTTCGGACTGTTTGGATCGTTGCTGAACACAGTAATAGTTTCCGCTTTTGGACCGGGACTATTCGGTTGTAGCCGGATGGGTACTTCAATAGCGTCCCCTGCCTCAATGGTGACGGGATATGACAATACGCTCGGAACAAGGAACTCAGCGGAAGAGGAGGTAATGTTGGTTACGGCAAGCATATTGCCACCGCTGTTACTCAAGCTCAGGACCATATCCTGAAAGGCCCCGATGCATACCTCGCCAAAGTTACCGCTATCTGCGATCACCGTGACCAGTCTCGGTAGAATTGTTTCAATTATTGAACGTAAATCTGGCATCACACCAATGTTGCCAGGTACACCCCCACCTTGGGCAGTACCCGTAGCTGAATCTGACAACAGTGCGCGCATCTCGAGAGGCGATAGCGAATAACCATTATTTGCCTTGTTCATGCCCTGAACAATGAGCGCCGCTCCTGAAATAATAGGCGATGCCGAGCTAGTGCCATTAAAGCCCGCGGTATACGTCTTATCGTTATCACCACCGCCATTGTCGAGATCCCCATAACCTGCAGTTACAACGTTTTCACCCCAGGCATAACAGTCGACGCGGCTGCCAAAATTCGAGAAATTTGCGCGATTGTGAGGCAAAGGTGAAAGAGCGGCGCCCACCACGATTGCCCCTGATTCCTTGAAATCAGCGCTCCCTCGATTAAGTACGAAATTACCGCCTCCATCTGTATAGCTGTCCAGATCAAAAGAACCATTCCCCCCTGCTTCCACTACAACGATTCCGAGAGCCACGGCGAGCCGTATCGCGTCGAAATCTGCGGCATCGGTTTCAGTAGGTAAAAGACCTTTCTGAATCTCCAGCAATAATACGTCACCAATCTGCAGCGTCGGCAGAGCACCCGCAATCGCGTCAGCTACGTGCCCTGACGAGCTGCTGGCGGTATCCCAGTGACTTGTTACATTGACCGACGCTACCGAGGGTGCGATTCCGACAACACCCACCGTATTATCGTCAGCAATCACTTCGCCCAGCACTGCAGTTCCGTGATTACCTACATACCCATCCACGCCGTCGTGGTTATCACCGTACAAAAGAGTGGGTGATTTACTTGAAAAATCTTCGTGATTCAGAAACCAGCCTTGTTCCAAGTCAACAAATCCAACACCATTGCCTTCCCCGTTCGGTTGAGTCCAGGCCCAGCGTGCGTCGATTCCAACAGGAGCTGCGTCCTGGTAATTTTGATTGGCATTATAAGGATCGTCAGCCGGGTTAACCGCAGGATCCGTAGCCTCCAATTCGCGATATGCAACGTCCACTTCATTGAGGGCACTGAAACGTTTTACGATCTCTTCTGATTTTTCGGGAGAATGGCGAACATCGAGTTTCCAGTAAGAAGTGAGGCTATGTAATGGCGGTAGTTCGGTTTGAGCCGCCTGTTTTTCGAGTTCAAGTATCTTTTTTGGTGGCAACGCGCGTATCACTGGCCGTGTTTCTTTGATTTCATACAAATCAAGCAGTTTCTCGATACCATGCAATTTGCACTCAGCGGCAAACGATCGTAACGATTTTATCGACTCACTCGCAGAAGCGGCTTCCTGTGCGATTCGAATGACGATAAATCCGCTATAGCGAGGGGGGTAGACCTTTCCTGTTTCCATGTCGAACTCCTTTTAGGGATGCTGAAATCCAGCGGAATGAAAACGCTGAAGGGTTAATACCACCTTAGATCATCAATACAAATTGTCAATGAAGCGTATCCAAGAATCAGTCAAGGAAAGCGCAATCATGCCATTCGCCACCTTGTTCTATCACGCATTGCAACGTGCAGAACTCTGCTCCTGGTCAAGGATTTCAGGCAAGAACGGTGAGGTGTTGGCGCAGCCTTACCAGCAAAGCAGGTTCACACTCCGCGAATATGCTGCGTTGACTCCGCGGATGTGGGAGCACGTGAACCCATATGGACGGTTTGATCTGGACATGCATGTACGATTGGCTCTGTTGTGACCGTAATGGTGGCTGATGGCACGACTGTTGGCATACCCCTGATTGCGGAGCATGAAGATAATTTCTATCCCCTACTTCGCACTTCTTCAGAAAATGATAGTCAAAGTTCTTTAAGGAGGGGGATTTTAAGTACGGAGGTCATCATGAAAACGATGCTAGAGATTTTGATGACGGCACCGCCGGAACAAGTGACGCGATGCAAAATAGCTTTGGTGGAAATTGCGCACGGTCACTGGGATGCCGCCGCCTCGACAATGGAAGACGCGATAGATGAATCCGAAGTGGGAGAATGGGCGCTTGATTGCATGGAAATGCGGGATTTTTGCCTGACCATGGATAGAGTGAAATCCCAGGGGCTCACCGCCATAGAGAGGGCTGGATCAGACAGGGTTTATTTAGTAGTCTGAAAGCGTAAGCCAAGGAGTCGAAAGGATAAATGTTGTGCTTCGGTAGTTTTTCTACCGAGGAGAGGGATTCTTCGGAATCTCTTTTTTTATGCTTAGTGAAAATCGGCAACGGTGGCATCGTGGAATGTCCTGCCGCTATTAGCCGCCAGTCGTCGAGATACGAAACTCGCGAACCATTTCCAGCGTACGCAACGCTTCTGCAAGAGCGGATGCATTGTCAGGATTGGTCGTTCGAATATCCATGCAATATTCGAATAATCCGGCTTGGGTAATGCGATAACTTGTATTTGCAACGGTAAATCCATGATTAATCAGAAGGTTCTTAACTTCTTGCTCCGGCATCACGTTGTTCCTGTCGAAGCTGACGTAATATTGGGCATATGACTGCAGGGGAACCCGATCTTCAATCAGCTGAAACAAAGTGAGAATACCGAGTGTGAGAATGGTTCCTACAATGGCCGGAAAATAAAATCCTATACCCATCAGTATGCCAATCGCGGCCGTGATCCAGATGGAAGCGGCGGTTGTCAATCCGCGGATGCTTAAACCTTCCTTGAAAATCACTCCAGCGCCAAGAAAGCCTATGCCTGTCATGATTCCCTGGGCCATTCGGGTCGGATCTGTCCGTACGCTCCCTGCCGGCATGCCGGGAAGCCACATCCATTCATACAGCGCCACCAGCATCAGCAGACTGGACGCAAGACATACGAGCGCGTGAGTTCGGAAACCGGCGGGATGACCGTGGAGGCTTCTCTCGAAGCCGATGATCCCTCCCGCAATGAGTGCACCCACCAGATGCAGGGTGATGATGGAATATTCAGCACTCATACCAGCCTCCAAGTTATTGGACCCGGTGGCCTAGCAGCCTGTCGGACTTAAAGAAAATCGGCTGCAAAAGCATCTGACCGATCCATATTTCGCCGCTTTTTCAGTCAATAGAACAACTATGGGTCTTCAAAATCTACCCTCGTTCAGCCATTTTTTCGCTTCGATTCTTTAAGTCCGGCAGACTGCTAAGGTAATAAAACGTTACGTTTTCGGATAAGCGCTATTTTTTTCACCAGACAGCAATAGGGATTCCCGCAAATTCTTTTTTCTACGATTCAGATCTGGCGAGCCGATTTCGGATCACGCCACTCCGCCACTGGCGCTGATGTTCTGTCCCGTAACCCAGCCGGCGTCGTCACTTACCAGGAAAAGGACTACCCGGGCTATGTCTTCCGGCTCCCCCACACGGCCAACAAATGACATGCCCGCCATGCGCTTGATCGTTTCCTCGCTTTTGCCGGTGGTAAACATTTCCGTATTCACCGGCCCTGGCGAAACAATATTGGCGGCAATACCACGTCCGCCCTGCTCCTTCGCGAAGACGCGTGTCAATTGCTCCACGGCGCCTTTGCTGGCTGCGTAAGCACCATAATTTGGCAGCATCAGCCGGGTAACAGTACTGGACAGGCTGACCACCCGGCCGCCATCCGCAAGCCGCGTTGATGCCTCGCGTAAAGCATAAAAAACGCTCTTGACGTTGATATTCAAAATCCGGTCAAAGTCCTCATCGCTGATCTCGGCCATGTTCCTGGAAATAAGCACGCCCGCATTGTTGACGAGAATATCCACGCGGCTGAAGTGTTCGATTGCAGCATCGAAAAGTTTGCGCATTTCAGCCGAATTGCTGACGTCCGCCCTGACCGGAAGCGACTCGCCCCCTGCTTCCGCTATCGTGGCGCAAACGGCTTCGGCAGCCTTCCGGTTGCCAAGATAGTTGACAATGACTTTCGCTCCCGCGCCGGCCAGCGTGCGTGCAATCTCGGCGCCGATGCCACGCGACGAGCCGGTGATAATGGCAACTTTATCCTGAAGTGGTTTCTTCATTTCAGTGACTCTGGAGGGCATCTTGCCGAATCAACGCACTCAACATTTTTTTACGTTCCTGCATGATGGCAGATGCTGGAACCTTGTTCCCTTCCTACTCCCTTATACCTATGCACGTTGTTTCTTCGCAATCTCCGCCACATGCCTTCCCTGAAAACGGGCAATTTTCAACTCATTTTCCGAGGGCTGGCGCCTGCCGTCGGCACCAGCCAGTGTCCCTGCACCGTATGGCGATCCGCCGGTAATTTCATCCATGTTAAGCAGTTCCTGACAGGTATAGGGAACGCCCACAATAATCATGCCCTGATGCAGCAAGGTGCTATGAAAAGACGTAATCGTGGTTTCATGCCCCCCGTGTTGCGTGGCCGTGGAGGTGAACACGCTGGCGATCTTGCCGGCCAGACCGCCACTTAGCCACAACCGGCCGGTCTGGTCGAGAAAATTACGCATCTGCGCACACATGTTGCCAAAACGGGTGGGTGTGCCGAAGATGATGGCATCGTACGTAGGCAATTCGTCTACCGTGGCAATAGGTGCCGTCTGATCGAGTTTGGCGCCTGCTTTTCGCGCCACCTCTTCCGGTACCAGATCGGCCACGCGCTTGATGGTAACCTCAGTACCCTCCACACCGCGCGCGCCTTCGGCTACCGCTCCCGCCATGGTTTCGACGTGACCATACATACTGTAATAAAGAACAAGAATTTTTGTCATGTCATGTCTCCGTTTTAGAATGTACTGATGCATTGAGTATGGTCACAAGAAATAGAAGTATCAGAAGGTCCTCTCGGCAAAGTTCAATTCCACGCCGTTTCCTGCCGGATCTTTAAGGAATAATTGAGTGATCCCCATCGAGGGTACCTGGCCTGCCGTAAATGAAATGTTATTCCGTTTCAGGTGCGCTTCCATTTCTGCGCGGTTGGTGCAGGTGAATGCCACGTGATCAAAGGTGGTGGATGTGTGTGTGAGGCGCGTTTCATCCGGCTTTGTCTGGCTCAGGTGAAGAACGCATTGATTACCGGCGTAAAGCCAGTAGCCAGGGGTCCCAAGATCCGGCCGCTGGCCTTGTTCGAGGCCCACTATGTCGCAATAGAACGCTTTAAGTTCATCCATGAGTTCACGCGGGGCGCGCAGATTGAAATGGTTGAAGCCGATTGTGGTCATAGGGATTCCCGATAGTTGCGCCCAAGACGAAAAAGTCATTATTATGCCTATGCACCATTCATGTGGCGCCGGTTGGTAAGCTTAATCCCGGCAATCACTTACGGTCTGCTTTTCGTTGATTTATCGTCGGGTTACGCTTTGCCAACCCGACTTACTTCAACCAAAATGTCGGCATGATTGCTGCTGCAAGAGGTTTGCAGGCAGCCCAGTGATGGGCTGCGCTTTTGTTCTATTCATCATATGGAAAATCGGCCAGAGCCATTATTCGCTATTCCTTGGCTCCGCCGCTTTTCAGTAATTCGGCGGCGTTAAGATATTCCCTGCTCACCGCCCATTTCAGCGCGGTTCCGCCCGACTCATTGCGGATATTGGGGTCTGCTCCGTTTTTCAACAGGACTTTGATGGTGTCGGTGTGATTTCCCCTTGCTGCCATCATTAATGCGGTTGTCCCGTTCTCGGATGTGGAATTGATCGCCACGCCTCCATCCAATAATAACTGGATAATTTTCGGATGCCCGGTGGTTGCGGCATACAGCAAGGGATTCCATCCCGTATGATTGATCTCGGCACCCTTGACATAAAGTTTCTCCACGATATTGTAAAGGCCATTGTAGCTGGCAAGCATGATGGCGGTTTCACCATACTTGTTGCGCAGATTGAGCCGGGCGCCGGCGTCGATCAAAAGATCGACCAGCTTGGCATTTTTATGCCGGACGGCTACCATCAGCAGCGTATTCCCCCGCTCATCGGGTGTGTTGGGATCGGCGCCCCGGGCCAGCAGCTTTGCTATTTCCGAGGTTTGATCGTTTTCCACTGCCGAGCGCAAGTCTTCATAGGCTCCCGCCGCGGCAACCGGCGGTTGGCACAAACTGGCGGCGAGCAGAATGCAAGCCAGGGAAAAGGGTTTTCTTGACGCGTTCCTCATTCAGGCCGCCTTGAAAAGGTTGAAAAAATTAGCTGAAGTGGCGGAAGCGACTTCAGCCACGCCGATATTGCGCAATACCGCTATTTCTTCCGCAACGTGCCGTACAAAGGCGGGTTGATTCATCTTGCCGCGATGAGGCACGGGCGCGAGATAAGGCGAATCGGTTTCTATCAGCATTCTCTCCAGTTTGATTCTTTTGGCGACATCCTTGAGAGCAAGGGCATTCTTGAAAGTGACAATGCCCGAAAAAGAAATATGGAAATTCATTTCCATCGCTTGTTGCGCCACTTCCCAGCTTTCCGTAAAGCAATGCATCACCCCGCCGACGCTATCCGCGCCCTCCTCCGCCATGATGCGCAGTGTATCCGCCGCGGCTTCGCGGGTATGTATGATGAGCGGCTTGCCGCATTGTCGTGCCGCACGGATATGTTGACGGAAACGCTCTCGCTGCCACTCCAGATCACCTTTCATACGGAAATAATCCAGTCCGGTTTCACCGATGGCGATGACTTTGGGGTGATTAGCCAGAGATGCCAGTTGCGCTGCTTGCGGCTCGGCCAGGTTTTCATAATCGGGATGAACGCCGACAGAGGCAAACAGGTTGGAATGGGCTTCCGCCAGCGCCAGCACGCGGGGAAAATCTTCCAGATTAACGCTCACGCAGAGAGCGTGGCTGACATCGTTCTCCCGCATGTTATCCAGCAGTTCATTGAGATTGCCGGCAAGATCCGGAAAATCAAGATGGCAGTGGGAATCAACAAACATGGTTTATCCTAAGCAAATATCGCAAGTATCCGGGCAACCGGCGCATTCCCTTGGACAATCTCTCTCAATCACGATGCCTGCTTTGGCCGGGAGACGCGGGGGCAATCGACATCACGTAGGAAAACAGCATTTCCTCCAGAAATAACCTGGGGTTGAGGGGATGGCGCGCCAGCCGTTGCGTTGCATTCAAGGTGCGCAAGTAGGCTGCCAGCGCGCGCGGGTCGATTTCCAATGACAGTGATTTTATGGTGACAAGCATATTCAGATGGTAGCGGACTTTTCCGGTGGTACAAAAACTCATCAAATCATAGCACCATTTCTGCAGCCAGTTGACCAGCGTGGGCAAATCCAGCTTTTGCATTTCCTCGGCCAGCATGATCGGGTTAAAGTTTCCCGGTACGCTGATTTGCCTGATGAATGCCTCATGCCGCGCAAGATAATCGTCGTCGTTGAATTCCAGCGCGGCCAGCGGTGCGTAGCCTGCGGAAGCCAGACACGTCGCGGGGTCTTTGACCCCCTGCTGTTCAAGCCAGGCAGCCGCGGTTGCGGGATCAGGCGCTGGCATGGGAATTTGACGGCACCGGCTGCGCAGGGTCGGCAGCAAATGTTGCGCGTGGTGCGTTACCAGAATGAACAATGTCAGCGACGGCGGCTCCTCCAGATTCTTCAGCAACGCATTGGCGGCGGCAGGGTTCATTGTTTCTGCCGGATGAATCAGGATAACTTTGTAGCCGTTCTGGTGGCTGGATATATTAATGAAATCGGTAACGTCACGAACTTGCGCAACACTGATTTGTTTGCTGGGTTTCTTCCTGGATTTCGCACTGCCGGATTCCCCGGCGGAGGCTGCGAGGGGTTCCATTTCAGCACCTATCCCGGCGTCGGCGTTGTCCTCACCTGAACCGCCATCGGACGATTCCGCCATTGCCGTCATCGCTTCAGGTTCTATCAGGCGAAAGTCCGGATGACTTCCCTGCTCAAACCATCTGCAGCTTTGGCAATTTTCGCACGCATACCCTTCAATCGACGGATTCTCGCATAGCCAGAATTTTGCCAGCTGGCGTGCAAATACAAGCTTGCCAATACCTTGCCTGCCCCTTAGCAATAAGGCATGGCCCAGGGACGCGCTGTCTTGCGTCAATATTCGCCATGTCTCTTTTTGCCATGAGTAAATATTATTCATTAACAAATTGTTGAGATGATTTTATCAAGTGATTTCTTAACTTCTTCCAGAGGCTGATTTGCGTCTATAATGCTTATGCGCCGGGGAAACTTATGCGCCCTTTCCAGATAAGCGTCTCGTACTTTCCGGAAAAATGCATCGTGTTCTTTTTCGAACCGGTCAGCCGGCTTGATGGCACTTATCCGTTGCCTGCCTAATTCGACGGTTACATCGAAATAAAATGTGAGGTCAGGTTGAAATTCTCCCTGCACCCATTGTTCCAGACTGTCGAGCTTCTGCATAGCCAAACCTCTACCTCCTCCCTGGTACGCAAAGCTGGCATCGGTGAAACGATCTGAAATCACCCAGTCGCCCCGAGCCAGAGCCGGCAGAATCACCTTGTCCAAATGCTCCCGCCGGGCCGCGAACATCAGCAGCGCCTCCGTTTCGGCGTGCATTGTCCCATTATTGTCGAGCAGGAGTTCGCGTAACGCCTCACCCAGAGGGGTGCCTCCCGGTTCGCGCGTCACGACGACGGTTTTTCCCCTGCTCCGAAAAATGTTTTCAAGCCAGCCGAGATGGGTACTTTTGCCCGCGCCGTCTATGCCTTCGAGCGTGATAAATTTACCGAGGGTCATTCTTGAAGCCGTGCTAATAGTCATTGCTGAATGGCAGGAAGTCGTTCCAGACGATCATAGGTAATGTCTGCCCGTGTTATCTCTATGCACTGCGGTAACCTAAACTTAGGTTGCTGCAGTGCTGTTCCGTAGCTCTTCCGTCGAAAAATTTCTCGTTACCTTGACATTATCAAAATCATCATCTAAGTTAAATTTACAATGGGTCTTGGTATCGATTCTTTTCTAAATTCATGATTTTTTTCAGGACACAGCTTTTTATCCAGGCGGGGTTCATAGTTATTTGATAACTACGATTTGCTAAAAGATTATTCGCGTTCTTCCTGTAGTTGTACAAAACGCATCCACACTCTGTTTCCGATATAGGAATTTACTACAATTAAGCTCCATCAGGTAGCCAGCGTAGGTTTTAGTCGAAATATTCTAGTTCTTTTTAATAGCATTCTCATTCACTGCTGGTTTGATTTGGCCGGAAGGCTGAAACAGCTTTCTTTGGGGGATTGACTCATGTCTGTAACTGTAAGCTATCCTGGGGTTTATATACAGGAGGAAGCATCCGGCACCCGCGCGATTTCCGGTGTCGCAACTTCCATAGCGATGTTCGTCAGTATGGCCGAGCGTGGCCGTATGAATTTGCCGATCCGTCTCTTTAGTTTTGCCGATTTTGAGCGTGAATTCGGGGCGAGCACGAAGGGCGAATTGGCGGTCCAGGTGAGGCAGTTTTACCTGAATGGCGGCGGTGAGGCATGGGTGATGCGGATTGCAAAAGCTCCAGTGCACGCGACAGTGACACTGAAGGATCAAAGCGGGAGTGATGCCTTTACGGTGATTGCGCGCGACCCTGGGCTTGAGGGGAATCTGCTGCGGGTCGAGATCGACTACGACACTGCGAGTCCTGAAGAGACCTTCAACCTTACTGTCTTCCGTAGCCGTGTTCAATCCAACGGAACATACATCCGCGAAGCCGAGGAGAAGTATGCTGGCCTCTCGATGGACTCGAACTCTGCATTTTACGTGCAGAAAGTGATCAATGGTGTCAGCAGCTTAATCACAGTCGACGAGGTCAGCCCTCCTTCTGTGCCCATCAGGGGTATTTCGATAGCGGGCTTGGTATTGCCGTCGGATCAGGTGGAGGCTATTGCTCGTCTCCGCGCAATCGTCGAAAGAACAGCTAGCATTCGTGTTGTCATCGGCACAAACCCACCGGAAACGATAACTCTTTCCCGCATCAGTGACACCACTACTACCCTTGGGGATGTCGGAGATCTATGGGAAAGGAACATCACCGATGCGCTGATGAGTAGAGGCATTGCCTCGTCAATCACGGTCCAAATAAGCGACGTTGGGGCAGTCAATAGGGGGGTTCAGGGAGGACGGCTGTTAAGTATAGTCAGCGCAGATGCTTCGGTCAGGATCACTCCAGCTGCGGATGCCGATGCCTCGGTGCCACTGATGCTTGGCGCCGCCTCGGGAGGTATTGAGGGCTCATCCTTTGGGGATATTCGCCCCGCCCCGACAGGCCTAGTAGGCCGCAATGGAACCTCCGCGGATAATTTCCCGGCGCTGCGCCAATTTGCGGGAATTTTACGCAATGCTCTAATAAACTCCTCGCTGGAAGATGATCGTGGTGACCCGGTCGGTACGTCTAGCATTCCGCTCGGCAGTGAGGTTTTCATGTATGAGCATGGTGCCACGAAGACACTGAGTAACGTCCGTCAGGCGTTGGACGTGTTGGTGACGACGTTGAATGAAAATACTAATAGGCGCTGGCAGGCATTTCGCCACGGTCTAAGGCTCGCACTTAGGCCACGCTACGGTGACCACAATACGGGATTGGATGCGAAACTAACCACATCAACCTACAATATTGGGGGCCTCCAACAACCCTTTAATAATGAGGCATCTTTCAAAGCTTATAATGTGGCAGCCTATACGGTAGGCAAGATGGGAGGCGCCGGTGGACTCGGACCATTCCAAGCCGGCACGACAGCAACTCCGGGTGGAGATGGCGATGTTCCTACTATGAGAGAATACGCCAACGCCTATACGATCATTGAGCGCGAGGTCGGTCTCATCAATCTGATGGTGTTGCCGCGAGCGGAAGGGCAGACCGACGATCAACGAAAAGCACTCTGGGGGCCAGCTAGCGCATTTTGTGAGCGCAAGCGCGCTTTTCTGCTGATCGACCCAAGCAGTGGCTGGAACGACATCCGCAGCGCGGAAGTAGGGGTCGACGACATCCGCATCGGCGTGGAAACCCGCAACTCCGCTGCCTATTGGCCGCGGTTGCGCATCGCGAATGGTACGCCAGTCGGCAGGGACATCGATCCCTCAGGTTCGATAGCGGGTCTCATGGCGCGCATCGACGGTAATCGCGGTGTCTGGAAGGCTCCTGCGGGGCTCGAGGCAACAATTCGCGGTGTCATTGGCGTAAAACAACACATGACCGATCCAGAGAATGGTGTGATAAATCTCAAGGCGCTGAATGCAATTCGGGTTTTCCCTGCCGGAGTGGTGAGCTGGGGTGCACGCACCCTGGTCGGTTTCAATGATTCGGGCAATATCGACGACAAGTATATACCGGTCCGCCGCACCATGCTTTTCATTGAAGAGAGCCTCTATCGCGGTCTGCGTTTCGCGGTATTCGAGCCGAATGACGAACCACTCTGGGCTCAAATCCGTCTCGCCGCAGGGTCCTTCATGAATGGTCTTTTCCGGCAGGGTGCTTTTGCCGGGGGGAAGACGTCCGATGCGTATTTTGTCGTTTGCGATAGCACCACAACCACGCCGAACGATATCAATCTAGGCATAGTTAACGTCATTGTCGCCTTCGCGCCTCTGAAACCAGCCGAGTTTGTGGTTTTGACGGTCAAGCAGATCGCCGGCCAAGTCCACGTCTAGCTACTCATCGATAGGAGGAGTTACGCATATGTCACAGTTTACGGTTAATACTACTCGCATCGATCCTTATAAAAACTTCAAATTTCGGGTCGTTTGGGATGGCCAGCCGGTTGCCGGTGTGAGCAAGGTTAGCGGACTTAAGCGCACGACCGAGCTTGTCAGCCATCGTGATGGCGGCGATCTTTCGACAAAACACCATTCACCGGGGGTGTCCACCTTCGAGCCCATTACCATCGAACGCGGCATCACGCACGATACCGCCTTTGAACAATGGGCGTCCAAAACCTTTTCGATTGCCGGTGACGCTGCGGTTTCACTGAGGGATTTCCGTAAGAACATCATTATCGAACTCTACAATCTACAAGGGGTCAAGGTGCGCAGCTGGAATGTATTTCACTGCTGGGTATCGGAATTTACCGCGCTGCCCGAACTCGACGCAAATGCTAACGCCATTGCCTTCGAAACCATCGTAATACAGAACGAAGGCTTTGTTCGTGACGGGCAGGTGAATGAGCTACCCGAGTTTTAAGGACAAGTCTTCAAGGAAGCAGCATGCGCACTGTAGACCTTTCTGGAGACAATCGCGGGCCGCTAACCGTCCATTTGCGCCCCGTGACCGGTGCGGACGAATGGCTGGTATCGAGTGCGGAGCCTGCAGTTGTATTGGTCTTGCTGGGTAGGCTGGTGGTGAATACGGATCTTGCCGCACTAACCGTTTCCCAGGTTGACCGGTTGTTAGCCGCTGTCTATGACATGCTTTATGGAGATCGCGCAGAGTGTCAGGTGCGATGCAAGGCTTGTCGTGAAGGTTATGAGTTTACCCTCTCCCTTTCTACCATAATCGCGGCGCAAGACGCGGCATGGATTGGGCCGCCAGCTGCGGATGGAACCTGGACCCTATCCGATGGGAGGCGGCTGCGTGCTCCCAAACTCGGCGATCTCGAGGCCGCTAAACAGCAGCCCGAGGCATTGTTCGCACGGCTGGTGGTAGCGGGCGATCCCACCACCAGACCGGAGCTGGTCACGGAGTTTCTCGATCGTGCAGCGCCACTGCTATCATTTGATCTAAGTGCTCCCTGCCCCCATTGCGGTAGCGAGGAGATCGTTTACTTTGATCTATCTCGTTATTTATCGCAGCGGCTTGCGGGGGAGCGTGTATTGATGCTGCGTGAAATACACTTGATCGCATCCCGATATGGCTGGTCTCACAGCGAGATCATGCAGCTCTCGCGCGACGACCGCCGAGGCTATGCTGGGCTGATCGGAGCTGAACGCGCCAGTGGTCTGGGGCAGAGGGCAGGATGACCGGCTATCTTCAGCGATTGTTTGACCGTACCGTGCCTGCTTCCACTTCACTGGCGCAAGTAGTGCCTGCGGGGATATCGCTCTCGCCAGTCGCCGATGCGGATCAGCGTCTGAATGATCCTGCTATTGCTGGGCAGTTCGGGTTCATAACCTTAGCGGAACAGGCAGAGGAGTCAACCGTCGCAGAAGAATTACTCAGTCCTTATCCACTTCGAAGTCAGTTCTTGCCGCCTTCGTACCAGTCGTCGGTCAAGGAGCCGTCTACCGCCACCTCTGCACAGGTAGCCGCTGCTTCGACATCGGCCGCTGTACCGTTGGAGATGATAAATTTTACGCCGCCCTTCATGAGTAGCATTTCTCCTGAAGATCTACTTCTACCAGACGTGAGTGACTCCACCACACCCCTGCCGTCTGAGCCCCCGCGTTTCCCTAAATCTGAGGGTGTCGAACCGCCGCCATTAAGGCCGCATTTCCCGGAGCTGCAAGCTCGCAGGCTTGTATCCGAGCCCATTCAGAAGGTGTCAGTCGCCCTTGACCCGGCGACGGCCGCGCCGGTAATCGAGCCAACGCGGCCCATCCCCGCCATTCAAGTCGCGGACCCCGTACCTTCGGTGGCTAATAGGGAGCAAATCAAGAAACCGGCCAAGAAACCGGCAGGGTTGTCCTGGAATGTCGCCTTGACGTCCGAGCTGCGCAACCCAACAGAGCTGATGCCGCCGCCCGTTAGCATGCCACCATTGCCTGGCTCAATGGAACCGGATACGAACGCCCTCTCTTCTTCTCAGCCGATAAAAGCCGCTGAAAAGGCGGCTCGCCAATCCCGGCGGCCGACAGCCCTTCCCATCTCAGAGGCATCCCGCTCACCCCTTTCCGACACCGCCACCGAGATATTCCGTTCCAGTGTTACCGACGAGGCGCGCCGTTCGCCTCGACCGATGACTGCCGCTGCAGCCTCGGTAATCGGGCCGCTCGCGCCGCGACGCAGAGCGGTGACACTGTTCGGCTTGCGGAGAAGATAAAGATGGCGACCACAAATCTTTTCCTGGTCACGCAGACATTGATACGGCTCCTCGACTTCAATGTCCGGGCACTGCTGCGGCGGGAGCTGCCGCCCTCCGCCCCGCTGCCGGCGATTACGGTAACGGCAATGCCTCCGGAGAAAGTGGGTGCCGTTCAAAACACATTGAATTTGTATCTTTATCACGTAATAGAGGACGCCTATTTCAAGAATCTTCCACCCCCCGGCCGCGGAGCGGAGGCAGCGGTCTCTCGGCAACCGCTGTCGCTTGCGCTTTACTATATTCTTACCGCGCACCATGAGATCAACGATATCTTTGATGCGGAGGCCCAGCAGCATTACTTTGGCTTGGGAATGAAGTCTTTCCACGATAATCCGGTGATCGATGACGATTTGGCGATTTCTCCGGATGGCGGTCTTGCACAGACAGTCATGGCATCCGGGCTCCAGGGAAGGGGAAATCGAATCGAGATTTCGCTTCGTCCATTGACGGCAGAGGAATCTCTCACCTTTTGGTCGGCCGAGCAAACCGCCACGACTCGACTCTCGGCCTACTACGAAGTGCGCACAATCTTTCTGGAGCCCGAAGAACCGAGCGGAGCGCATGGCACCGTTTTCGACCTGGGGCTCTTCCTTTCAGCTGGACAGGCGCCTGTGCTGGAGCGAGTTTCGGCGTTGACCTACTTCAATCCCCCAGTTGAGACCGGCTTGGGCCCGCAGATCATCGAGACAATGCCGGCGCGCGCAACCCTTGCCCCCGGAATGGTGCCTGAGGTAAGCAGAGTACGGCTGGCAGGAATGGCGCTTCGGGGCGACGGCAGGGTTGGATCGGCGCGGATCGTGCTGCGCACGTCCGCCTGGCGTGAGCGCATGCCGCCAGTACGTTCTGCCGGGATCGATCCAGCCCTGAATCCTGGATGGGGAATCGCATTGACAGAGTACGCAGGCCAATTCGATCTACAAGGCATACTCGTGATCGATACCGGCGACGGCCCGGTATCCATGGAGGTAACCCCAGGCATTTACGCCGTTTCGGTGGAAACGACCCGGCGGATGGAGACACCAGGCGGAGTCGCTCGCTTCACGTCGTCCGAAAGCAATCAGATCGCTTTTTCGGTGGGTGCACGAATCGAGGGTGTAGACCCACCGAACGGTTCTGGCCGAATGATGCTCAAGGTCTTCAATCTGTTTGATATGACCGCGGGGCTGGATGTGCAGCTCGCTATTGACGGCATCCGCTATGCCGAGCTCGAGACTGCCGATTTCGCCAATATTCCGTCTCAGGACCGGGGGTTCTTTGAGCGGCAGCCAGGACAAATCGAGTTTCATCCGCTGTTCGATCCTCTGCTATCAGCATCCCATCCTGTCCGGTTGATCATCAACGGTGCCGAATCCCAGCCTTTCTGGATAGAGACGCCATGATCCCCCTGCATGCCGATAATAAAACCCGGATGATGATGTCCGCCGCCGAGCTGATTGCGTTGCGGACGCGCACCCTCATCGAGCGCCGAATGGGTGGGCTTCCGGATCCCGGTGCCGGCCAATCCGAAGAGGAGCTGGCGTGCAACGTCACCGATTCCGAGTTTGACCAACGGCTGGCGGGCCTGGAAGGCCGGGCTTGGGCGCGGTTGGTCAAGTTATTTGCGCTATCGCCTGTCGAGGCGGACCTCCTGCAACTGGCTGTTGCAGTAGCCGTAGAACCCGCACTCGGCCCGCTTATCGCCCGCGCGCAGGGAGCGGAAGGCCGCTTTCTGCCAACCGAACCGTTGGTCAAACGGCTCCATGGACATCCTGGACGACCGATTTGGCGTCCGACCAGTGCTCTTTCCATGTGGCGGCTGGTGATATCAACGCGTTATGGTCCAGGGGAGCCTGCCGGTTTTGAGGCCGACCCCCGAATCGTAGACTGGCTATTTGGCACGCTAGCGCTGGATGCAACGCTGTTGCTGGCGATAGATGCGGCACGGCAAGATCCGCTACCCCCCGAGTGGCCCGTGCAAGAGACTGCCGAGCGGCTGGACCATGCCCTGAAGTCGGGCACCGAAGTCAGATTAGTGGTTCGGGGACGTGCTGGCACTGGGCGCCGCGCATTTGCCGCCGCAATCGCCCGGTCGCTTGGCCGGGATGCGCTGGTGGTTGATCCGGCAATGATTCCAATCTCGGACTGGATCGACTCCTACATACGGGTGCAACGTTTTGCTCTTTATGCGGATGTCGCGCTGGTCTGGCGGGAGGGTGGGTCCATCTGGCCTGCCAAGATACCCATGGCGCCCATTCAAATCGTTTGCAGCGATGAAGTCCTCCCCCCCGTCCGGGATGGCGCTGCTGACCTGGAAATAGTGTTGCCAGAGCCGGGCTTGGCCGCCAAAGCTGGAATCTGGAGCGCGCTTGTTCCCGCCCTGGCTGCTCACAGCATGCAGCTGGCTGCAATCCCGGGGTTGTCCCTTGGCGACCTAAAGGAGGTAGGCCGGGCCGCCCCCCGCACACTAGCGGAGGCCGCCGCCCATCTGCGAGTCAAGGGACGCGCTCGCATGCGGGAGGTGGGCCAGGTGATCGATCCTCGCTTCGACTGGAACGACTTGATTCTTCCAAGCGATTTGGTTGTTCAGCTTCGCCGTATTACCTTCGAAGCACGCACCCGGCCCACACTGATGGAGAATCCTGAGACCGCGCGACTTTTCGAGGGAGCGGCCGGGCTCTCTGCGCTGTTTGCCGGGCCGCCGGGAGTAGGCAAGTCGATGGCAGCGCAAGTCATCGCACAGGATCTGGGCGTGAATCTTCTGGTGATCGACCTTGCCGTCACGACAAGTAAATTCATTGGAGAGACAGCCAAGAATTTATCGAACGCTTTTGCCAAGGCTCGCGCCGCAGGCGCTGCACTGATCTTTGAGGAAGCTGACGCCTTCTTTGCCCGGCGGACAGATGTCAAAGACTCGAACGACCGCCATGCCAATGCCGATACCAACCACCTCTTGCAATTGCTGGAGACGCATGATGGATTGGTCATTCTCTCCACCAATCGGCGCTCAAACATTGACCCAGCCTTTATCCGACGACTGCGCCATGTCGTGGAATTTCCGAAACCCGGCCCCGGCGAGCGACGGTATCTGTGGAAAACCATGCTGGCAGCGCTTGGCATCGATCCGACGGCTCTACTCGCAACACTTGATAGTCTTGCGAATAGCTACGACCTTTCGCCTGCCCAGATCAAAAGTGCGGCGCTGAGCGCCCGCTACGCCGCGCTGGAAACTGGGAGCACCGTTACCGCCGCAGGCCTGGAAGCAGCGGCTGGAGCCGAATTGACCAAGGAAGGCCGATCAGTTCCAGTCTCGGCTCACTCACCGCGACGTCAGAGGAGCATGCTTCATGGCTGAAACAGGCAATCCGCAGAGCCCTCAAGTGCTGCGAGGCGCAATTATTCAGCTGATGGAAGATCTCGGGATCATCACTCCCAATATTATTCCTTTTCAATACAATCCCGCAACGATGACCCGAAACCTCAGGCCCTGGAACCCATTTGAAGTCGATCAGGCGAATCGGGGCGCACAAGCGCCGATGGTGCAGCCTTATGATCCAGAGGAAACCTACAGCTTTACCCTTGATCTGGACGCCACCGATGATCTGGAGGATGGCGATCCCATCGCTGTGAGCACAGGAGTCGCCTCGCGAATTGCGGCCATCCAGAAGCTGATCGAACCATCAAAGGGGCTCTTCGGCGATTTGATCGCGAGCGCGCAATCTCTTGCCGGTGATATCGAGCGACAAGCAGCAAGGGCCTCGGTCCCGATCGCACTATTTGTCATGGGGCCAGGGTTGATTTTGCCCATTCGTGTCACTTCGCTCTCTATTGAAGTCAAGGAATTTACACCGGCACTCTATCCCCACATGGCGGAGATTCAACTTGAGCTGCGCGTGCTCACGCCCGAAGTCTTCAAATGCAGGCGCGGTGCTGCGATCGATTTGGCCATTGCTGCCTATGATCTGACACGCCTGCAAGAAGACGGGCTCGCAATCGCTAATTTTGCGAACTCGCTGAAGGCCGCGCGTTCGATGCTACCGTTCTGAGAGAGGCCATGTCTATATTTGATGCAAAAAGCCGTTACGTAAAGTATGCCCTAATTACCACCGCGGTCGACCGGTGTGGACGCACTGTCGTATGCGTCACCCCGGCTGAAATGCATCCCCAGGCCGAACTGGGACGGCACAAGTTAAGGCAGGGTCAACGGCTTGATCATCTTGCCAGCCATTACCTGGGTGACCCCGCGGGTTTCTGGCGTATAGCCCAGATCAATGATGCGATAACGGTGGAAGCGGTGTCAAGGAAGTACCTTGTGAGTATTCCAACCAAAGGCTGAGCCATGGGTTTCGGACTTGTTATAACATCAGGTGATGATCATGCCCAATTGCCGGAGTCAATCGCGCAATGGCTGGTCGAAGTTCGGGTAGAGATGGAACTTTCCCGAGCCACGCGCTTTGCGCTTCGTTTTGAAGATGATATCTGCGGAGAACAACCGGCTGTCGAGGGGAGAGATGAGCTGGCGGCGAACCGCAAAATCGGCATCTTCGTCCCGCAAAACGATACGCTGGAATGTCTTGTCCATGGTCCGATAACAGAGGTCAGATCCTCATCCACGTTAGGCGGCGTCGGATCATGGGTCGAAATCCATGGCGAGGATCGTCGAATAGAGATGGGACGGGTCGGCATCCAGGAGACCTATACCGGGAAAGCGTCGGCCGCTGCCGAAACGATACTGTCCGCCTATCAATTCACCCCTGATACTCAGGATACGCTCATCGAATATGATGAGCAGCAAATTCAACTGAGCCAGCGTGGGACCGATCTGGCGTTCCTTGAAGAGATTGCGCGCAGGAATAACATGGAGTTCTGGATCAGCTATGAGGCGAACCGCGCGCCGATGGGCGGTACCATTACTCTGACTGAAACGGCGAACCTCCGCACTTCGCCGCCTCGGACGCAGCCGGGGGGAAGGAACACAGCTCCACAAATTCCGATTTTGACGCCGATGCCCGCAAGGTCGCTGCCGGTCAGTCCGCCGCCCCGAAGATGTCCAGGGGTCAATAAATTCCAGGCCAGAATTGATTACGAGAAACCGACTGCCGCTTTGGGCTTCGCCATGAATATCGATGGCGAGAACAAAATAATCGAGCAGATCGTAAGCCCAGCAGAACCCAACCCGGATGACCCAACACGGCTTGGGCGCCAAACGATAACGCCCCCCGAAGTAACAGCCGAGGAAGCGTTTCTCGCCAAGGATGGGATCGTTTTCGAGCAGAGCTGGTTTGTCGAGGTTGAATGCTCCACCACGTTGGAACAAGCCGGGTTCGTAATCTTACCCCATCAGATTATCGATTTTAGTCATGCGGGGGACCGGCTCTCGGGCGCCTATCAGGTAATGAAAGCAATACATGTTATCAACGCCACCGACCATCTTATCGATTTTACGGTACGCGCCAACGGATTGGGAGGTGCCAGCTAATGGCCGATATGGAAATGGAGCGGCTTTTCGAGGAATTGGAAAGCCGTTTTTTTGGCAAATTTCGGGGATTCGTCACCGCCAATGACGACCCCCTTGGTCAAGGCCGAATCCAGGTAAAGGTACCCGGCGTTTTGGGAGAGAAGACCTTATGGGCGCTGCCTTGCATGCCTTATGCGGGCCCGGATATTGGCTTTCTGGCGCTTCCGCCCGTCGATGCGAATGTCTGGGTCGAGTTCGAGGGTGGCGATCGCAGTCACCCTATCTGGGCAGGCTGTTTCTGGGGTGTAGATGAGCTGCCCGCTGATGTTAGTCCCTCGGTAGTAATTTTCCGAACTCCTGGAGCAACAATTCGGATCGAAAACACCGGAACTGTGGAAATTGAAACAACTGCTGGCAACAAGATAGTAATAACAGACGACGAGATTAAGCTGGAAGCACCCTCGATCCAGCAATCGGCCAATGGCGGCGTCACAGAAGTCAGCGCCAGCGGCTTCGATGCCATGAACGGTGCGCTTAAAGTAGTGTAAGGAGGTGTGATGGCAAATTTTGTTTCGGTCAGGGCCTTAAAGACACAGAATAGCGATACGCAGGTGATGGCCGTCGATATCAATCAGGATGCGGATTGCCGTCGTGGCTTCCCAAGGAGGTGATGCATGTCTGAGATCCTGCACGCGTTGAAATACCCATTCAGCATTGATGGCGGGGGAGGAAGAGTAGCTGGAGAGGAAAATTACGAGGCTTATATTCGTCAGTTGATTCGTCAAGTACTTCTTACCGCGCCGGGAGAGCGTATCAACCGCCCGGATTTTGGCGCCGGCATCCGGAGAATGGTCTTCACGCCAAATTCGCCCGCTGTGGCGTCCCTGGCCCAGACCTTTGTTTATGAGGCGCTGACGCGCTGGCTTGCGACTATCATTAAGGTCGAGCACATCAGTGTGACCGCCGAAGGCGAGAAGCTGCTTATCAATGTGCGTTACCTGATACTTCAGCGCGGTGAGACGCGGGTATTGAACGAAGAGGTTACGCTCTGATGGCCGGTAGCGACCGCAAATCCCTGCTCTGCGAGCAGACACGACTGACCGGCATCGACTTCATACAGATAGTCCATCCCACGGTACAGACCGTGCTGCGAGTTTTCTTTTGCGTCGAGCCTTCGGTGCTCGATGAACCGATGGTCGAGCGTTCAACGTTATTTCCTCCTATATCTCCGCAGGAAGCGGGACCGCCGGTTGCCGACTCCGGCCTGGTCGTGCATATTGTTTCGGTCGAGAGCGGGCGGGAGATCAAAGTTACCGGCATTGATTGGCGATTGGTTCATGCACCGGCAGGTGTAAGACTGGCACTGGAGGTGACTGTTGCCGAACCCGGCGATTTCTCCATCCACCGTCTGACAATAGAACATCCTCTGATCGATCCTTTTTTCAATGGGGTAGTTTTCAGCTTCAAGCAAGGGTGCCCTTCAAGCTTCGATTGCCGTACGGACTGCGAGCCGGAGATACCGGAAAGTTCCGACTATCCCGTCGATTATCTTGCGCGTGATTTCTGGTCGTTCCGTCGGATGCTGCTGGACTTGGCTGCGGCACGCTATCCGATGTGGTCCGAACCGATAGAAGCTGATCAGGCAGTGATGATGTTTGAGATCATGGCTGCCCTTGGCGACGAGTTTGCTTACACCCAGGACCGCTACGCCTGCGAGGCGTCACTGGAGACAGCGACGCAGCGAAATAGCCGCTCCACACTTGCACGGCTGGTGGACTATATTCCCGATCCAGGTACCGCAGCCGAGACCGAATTAGCAGTTTGGGTCACGGCAGGGGGCGCAGAGGCGGTTGTCGGCGCACGCGTCTGGGCGATGCCAGAGGGGCACGCACCGATCCCGTTCTCAGTACGCGTACCGGTATGGCACCATGCTGCATGGAATGAAATTTCTCTACATGTTCCCGACAGCGATGCGGCTTGCCTGCCTCAAGGCTCTGTAGCGGCGTATCTGGCAACGACGGCACCGACAATTGATCAGCTACCTTCAGCCAGCGGGATGGCCCCGGATGAGTTCTGGAAGGGCCGACGCGCCATTCTACGAAGCCATCCGAATAATCCCGCCGAGCCTGAACGCGCGTTCGCTGTTACCCTAACCGGTGTTTCAGCCATGCGGGACGAATTGACGCCCCATCCTGGCCCACCGACGGAAATAATACGCATCACCTGGACCGAGCCGACTCCTTGGCCGCTTCCGCTGGCCGACACATCGGTGTTGCTTAATATTGTTACGGTTGTTGCAGGTGAAGAGATTGTCGAACGTTTCCGCATTGGTTCCGACAGCGCCATCGCCGACCGCTTCCCTGGTCTCAATCCTGATCAGTTGAGTAAAGCGCTGGCATTGCCGCGCGCGATCGAGCGCGAGGGTCCGTTCGAGATTGATCGTCACGCCCGCAGCCGCATCCTGCGTTACGGATTGCGTGACTCTGAAATGCGTGGCCTGGGCTGGACTGGTGCGCGTGATCCGCTGGGCATCGGCAGCCAGAGCGATCAGAAACCAATGCTCACCCTGGCCGAAGTCGTGCCTCCTGACTATAACGTGGATCGAACCGGAGCGAACTGGATTTTCTTTCATGACCTGCTGGGAGCTGACCTCGATACCTACGGCTTCACATTGGATGAGGGGATGTGGTGTGAGGTGACGACTCATCAGACACCCTTTGAGGATGTTGTGTTCCAGGACTATGCTGGCAACGCCGGCTGGACCCTGCGATTTGGCGATGGGGCCTTCGGCCGGCCGCCGGAGAATGGCGCAGTCATGGAAGCGCGTTACTTCACTGCCCCCGGTACCTCGGCCAATCTCTCACATGACAGCATCACCCAATTGAAGCCACCACCGGGGGCTTCGCCTGGAGCATTGCTGGATTATGCCAGTGCGGTAACGAATCCGCTGCCAATCACCTCGGGCACAGACGAGGAAACAGCCGAAAATATCCGCATCAATGCGCCTGAGGCATTTCGCGCCCTGCCCCTGAGGGCAGTACGGTCAGAAGACTATGGCGCCATCATCGAGCGGCTGGACTGGGTGCAGCGGTCCAACTCAAAAACGCGTTGGACAGGCAGTTGGTCTACCGATTTTGTCGCCGCGGATCCTGTGGATGGGTTTGCGCTGTCTACTTATCAACGAACGAAACTCGTGCATGTAATCGACTGCGTTCGCCAGACGGGCCGCGATGCGCGCGTCGCGGATGCCGACTATCTCGATATCGACCTGGAAATCGAGATTTGCGTCAGCCGTTATGCTTATCCTGGCGAGGTCATACCCCGGGTTGAGGTGGCGTTGGCAGCGCCTGGTTTCTTTGCCCCCAATAATTTCACCTTTGGTCAACCGCTCCGCCGCTCGGCCATCGAAGCAGCCCTTCAGGCCATGCCTGGCGTCGAAGGGGTCGAGGACATACGTTTTCGTGTGCGCCGTCAATGTGATTGGCAAGCATTCATCCAGCCTGAACTTGCGGTCGAGCCCTGGCAGATTATCCGGCTCCAAAATGACCCGCGGTTTCCAGGCCGCGGGTCGCTGCGAGTGCGGGCGCATGGAGGTGCCGCATGAGTGACCATGATGACAAAAGTTGCGGTTGCGGGTATCCGCCCCATCCATCCCTGCCGGATATACCTGCGGGGTTGCGCACGCTTGCAGCCCGGCAAATAGCGGGATTCCCGGAATATCGGGCGGCAATGCTCTCTGCGATTCCCGACTACCCGGCACTGGAAGGCTGGCGTGCGCGCGGCTTGAATGATCTGGGAATAATGCTGATCGAGGCTTGGTCCGCAATACTGGATGTCACCGGTTTCTATGATGCTCGCATTGCTGAGCGTAGTTATTTGCCCACCGCACCTGATCCAGCCAGTGCGCGGCGCCTCGCAGCCCTGATCGGTCATCGCATGCGCCCAGCGATGGCCGCCAGGATTCGGCTGGCAGTCGAAGCGGATGGAGCTGATCCGATACTATTGCCCAAGGGGACGGCGTTCCGCTCGGCGCCATTTGACAACCAGCCGCCGCAGGTTTTTGAACTCGCCGCCGACACGGTGATCTGGCCCGAGCGTAACCGCTGGAAACTTGCCCCGGTGCGCAAAGACGTCTTCGATGGAACACTCCGCTTCATGCCCCGCCGCGCGCCAAGCGCGGGCGCGATAGTGGTATTGTGGACCACGACACAGGCAGCCGCAGTACGGGTCATTGCAGTCGAGTCCGAGCGGGCTCAGGATGGGGCAACTTATCAGCGCGCGATACTGGACGCCAGCAGTGCCACGGGTATTCGGCCGCTGATCGGCCAACCGCTTAGTAGCCTGAACATGGCGCTCACCCGTCAGTCTGTGGGGGAGAATCGCTTTATGAAGGGAACCGGCAGTGAAATACTTCCAGGTAATATGGGGAGGGTAACATTCGAGGGGTTTCATCACCACATACGTCCGCAGGACCGTGCCGTAGTTGAGATCGATTCGATGCTGTTCCCTGTAGTAATCAATTCAGTTGCATCGGTCACCATGCCCACAAGTTCGACTACGACGACCGTTACTACGCTACCTGATGGAACAGAGGAGAGAAGAACTTTCGACGCCATGGTTGCGGCCGGGTCTGTTGCGACGCAGGTGACTTTCCAGCCTCCGCAATTCTGGGCTCCCGGGCGTCGCTTTACTCTCCATATGAGCCCTTTTTCGCTCGGCTCGCCGACGCAGCCGGCCAAAACCGAAATTGCCCTTTCCGATCTTCAGGCCAGCGGGTTCTTGGTTCCACCGGTTTCCCTCGGTGCCGCCCCATCCGCTGGTAACACGATTCTTCAGGGCGCGCGCAAGAAGGGCGAGCTAATTTCGGGCACAGTAGTAGCAGGACCACACGGCTCCATGCGATTTCGACCCGATGCAAGTGTTGGTTCATTCAGTAACACCCTGGCTGCGCCATTAATCCTTTGGGGCAACATAGTCGAGGCGGTACGTGGGCAAACAGTAGTTAGTGAAGTGTTGGGTTCAGGCGATGCGGGGCGCCCTTTTGTCAGCTTTATGCTGAAGAAGAAACCCTTGGCCTGGGTCGAAGACCCTGCTCAGCCTGCCGGGCGCCGTCCAGAACTGGCGGTGCGCGTAAATAATGTGACCTGGAAGCAGGTCGACAGTTTTTTTGGCCGGGGATCGCAGGAACAGATCTACACTGTACGAACCGAGCCGGACGGCGCCACCCGGATCACATTTGGCGATGGGCAGCGTGGTGCTCGGCCCGCGACTGGAACAAACAACGTCCGGGCTGATTATCGCTTCGGCGCTGGCGCAGCCAAACCGCCCCCTGGTTCCGTCGCCCAGATCGCGGCTCCGGTGCGCGGGCTGGCGTCGGTCCGCAGTCCTCTGGCTGCGACTGGCGGCGCAGACTCTGAAACTACGGCGGAGTTACGTGATTCCGCCCCAGCGGGTGCCATGACTCTCGGCCGTGCGGTGTCGCTCGTGGATTTCGAGGCATTAGCGCGGAGCTTTCCCGGCGTGGTTAATGCCACCTCGGCTTGGATCTGGGATGAGCGGCGGCAGCGTGCCGCAGCCAAGCTGTGGATCATTCCCAATGGGGGAGATCCGAGCAGCAGTTTAACCCCCTGGCTCGCCGCGCAGGCTGCACCCGACCTGACCGTTGTCGTCCAGGTGGCTGGGACTGCGCCTTTCTCGACGCTTTCGATTACGTTGGCAATAGCTTCCGGATATGACCCTATCCAAGTTCGGGCCGCAGCATGGATGGCACTTTTCGATCCGGCTACTGGCTTCCTTATGCCTGCAAATACCAGGATTGGAGCCCCGCTGTTTCGCAGTGCGCTGGCCCATCAGCTGCATCAAGTGGCTGGCGTCTCCGCGGTAGTCTCCATGCTGCTTGACGGACTTGCAATGCCATACGCGGTTGGCCCGGGGCTGGGCAAGTGGTTCGATTTGCAAGCCGGTACCACGGTGAGATAGTGATGAGCGGTCCCAACAATAATTCTTCGATCCGTGTAGATGATGGTTTTGAGCGTCATTATGCCGAGAAGATCTGGGCGCTGATCCCTGAGGTTTATCGCAATGAGGACGGCGTGGCGGTGCGTGCTGGCCAGCTCCGCGCCTTGGTTGAGATTCTGGCGAAGCAGGCTGCAATTGCCCGCCGCTCGGTCGACCGGCTTCGCGCCGACACCCGAGCGGATGAGGCGGACGATTGGGCGATTCCCTATATCGGAGCCCTGATTGGAGCCCGCCCCGTGAGCGCCCTAAACCGCCCAGGTCAACGGGCGAACCTGGCACGAACCATACTTTATCGCCGCCGGCAAGGGACAGTCCGGTTGCTTGAATTGCTGGCCGACGACATCGCGGATTGGGATGGGGTAGCTTCCGAGTCCTTCAAGCGGCTGCTGCGCCATTGGCATATGCTGGATGGCGGACCGCCGATAGAGGGGACTATTACCCGCTCACCCCAGTGGGGCTATGCCGATCTGCGTAATGTGCGAATCGGAGAGGCACTGAACAGTGCCCACGACGATTTGTCACACGCTGCCGAGTTCCGGCGGCATCGTGGAGTTTTGGGACGTTACAATATCCAAAAGGTCAACCTCCATCTATTTCGGCAATACGCTTTTCCACTTTCGGGTATCACGCCTTTTCCTTTCGGGGATGGTTATTACACGCTGGACCCTTCCGGGCGTGATATACCGCTTTTTCAGGTGGGTGGACGAGAAAGCAGGGATTGCACCGCAGCTCGCGAATGGGAGATGCGCGCACCAATTCCCTGTCACCGTCTGAATGCGGCCAGCTTCCGGCCTGAACGGGCGCACGCCCCGGTGGAGCTGACGGATCTGCTGGAACCGATTTATGGGCGGCACTTTACAACCGAGGCTGGGCTGCTGGAAGCTGCAAATGCGGCGCTCACCGTTAATCCGGCAATGCCAAACACACTTTCTGACGCCCAGGTCGCAGCCCTGATCCAGGCTGCGATGGAACTGGAAACGCCACGTCATCATCTTTTGCCCGGAGGAGATCCCGCGACATTATCGATTGCACTGTCGGTGGCGCCTGATTTCTCCGGACCAGCGTTGGGCCCGCAACATCTCTATGGCGCCAATCTCGCCGAGTGGGCCGCCGATCACGGCATCCCTTCCTGGGTGAGGGCACTGGTTGATCCCCAGCGAGGGCGGGTGCGACTGATGGCACCATTGACGATCGCTCAGGTACTGCATGTTCAACGGATTTATTATGGTATTTTCTGGCCGATTGGAGCAGGGACTCATGATCGTGCCTCCGGGCTTGCCGCCGAAGGTTTCACTCCGCTCGCGCTGAATGAGCCTGATTTTACCGAACCCATCTCCGGCGAATTTCGTTTCATGGATAGCCGCACTTATCGTCCGTTGATTGCTGCAAACGGGGTAATCGAAACGAATGGCAATCTGTTTTTGACCGCCGCGAATGGCCAGCGCCCATATGTTGTGATCAATACCAGGGTGAATAATTCGGTCACGCTGCATTCCACCGGCGAGGACGCTGAATTGGTGATCGATGGGCTGTGGTTGGCTGTTATTGGAACAGATTCGGGGGACACAGAGTTGCGAATCGAGGGTGCCTGGCGGAAAGTTACACTGCGCAATATCACTATCGATCCGGGGGGGGAACGCGCATCCGGATCAGCCGGGCCGATTCCGGCCGTCACACTGGTTTTCGGAGGTGCGATTGATGATATCGTTATCGATAGCGCCATTACGGGTCCCATTGCCGAGGCCGTGACGTCCCTGGATCCAGGCGCAACCGACACCGTAAGCATTCGCAACGCGATCGTCTTCAGTGAAGGAGGCACTCCGGCGCTGCTGTTGCGCAACGCCCAGCTTTCTCTGGACAATGCAACGGTGTTTGGAAATCTTGTCGCCGGACGGCTCATCGCCAGCCAAGTGCTGGTCGATGGCCAGGTTCTGGTCGAAGACGGACAGTCAGGGTGCTTCCGTTTCTCGGCTGCCTCTGCGGGCGGACGAGTGCCTCATCCTTACGAGAGCCACTTCTTCCCGGATGGCCTTCCGGCTGGAACTTTCGTGTCGCGCCGGTTCGGCGACCCTGGTTACGCGCAAATCACGGAAATTGCGCCGCCTGAGATTCGCACCGGAGGAGAAAATGACACCGAAATGGGCGCTTTCAACCGCGCGCTTGATCCCATCAAGCGTGCCGATCTCGCGGCTAAGCTTGAGGAATTCATGCCCATCAATGCCATTGCTCAACTTGTCTTCGAAACATAAGTATAAAGGGGGAATCAATCATGACTGCGGATATATCGCGCCACTCACTGCGCCCTAACCAGAAATTCACGGGTGTCGTTCGTCAGCAGGGACGATTGCCTCTTGATGCCGATGAAACCGAAGCAGGTGATATCGCCACCCTGATGCTGCGTCAGGCACTTGTCGAAACGATATGCACCAAGGGTAGCCCGGATGACGGTTTTTCCGTCGCTCGTGTTGTGGTAACGACAGAAGGAGCGCTTAATTTCAGCTTGATGCCGGGTAGTTTCTATCTGGGCGGCGTTCGCATCGCTACTGAAGAAATGAAATACGCTTTTCAACCGGACTGGCAGACGTTTGTGCTGGATGCTGCCGAATCTGATGTTCCTAGCGATGGCACGCGCACTGATCTAGTCTGGCTCCATGCCTGGGAACAAACGGTGACCGCAACCGAGGATGCGGAGTTGTTCGAGCGGGCACTTGGTGGCGTGGACACTACCGCAAGGCGCCGCGTTATGTTTCGCGTCCACGTACTGCCGGATGTTCCTGACACCTGCCAGGAAGCCTTAACCGCCCTGATCAGTCGCGAATTCCCAAAAGGCACACTTGAGGCGGATGGTTGTACAGTGGTCTCGAATACGCGGCTCACCATCGATTTCACGCAGCTGGCACCACTTGAAGACTTATGCCGCCCCTCTGCCCAAGCGGGCTTCTTGGGAGCGCGTAACGAGAGTTTTCGCATCCAAATAACCGCGCCAGGGCGGTTTGTATGGGGACGCGACAACGCGGCACCCCTCTATCGCGTGCAGATCGAAGCCCATACGGATAGCAGGCGCCGCAGGATCATCTTCCTTACACTGCCGCGGGACGAATTTGGCTGGCCGCTGGCGGGAATGACGGTCGAACTGCTCCGCTGGGGTGCCCTGCTTGATAACGGTGAAAAGGTGGCGGAGCCGACCGGTCTGTTGCTGCGAGTTATGAACGGATTCGATCCAGCCGATAGCTCGATTCTGGTCTCTGGCGATGTCCCGATAGCCTGGGATGAGTGGTTCACGACGGAAGCGGGCGAGGAAGCAATTAACTCGCGCGACGACGCGTCGGTCAATAAATATTTTTTCCTTCGGGTCTGGACCGGCGGCGGCGATGCCGATGTGGTCGATTATCCGGTTGTCGTGGGTACGCCGGTAGAGCTTGGGGATACCGGACTGACTGCTGAATTTTCCGATATAGGGATGCAAGGAGATTACTGGATCGTCTCGGCTCGACCGAATACACCGACTGAGGTTACGCCCTGGGCGCTGCTCGCTAAAGCACCGCCGGCAGGACCGCTTCGACTGATTGCCCCGCTAGCATTGTTGCCCTGGACAAAGTCTACTCCGGGTTCTCCTCTGGATTGCCGCCATCGATTCCGGCCGCTTTGCAAGGTGGGCGGTTGCTGTCTGGTGACTGTGGGCGACGGGCGGATCAGCCACGGTGACGTAACCTCGATCCAGGAGGCGGTACGGCGTCTGCCGCCGGAAGGCGGTGAGATCTGTATATACCCAGGGGACTACAAAGAGCACATCACGATTACCGGCCGACGCAATATCAGCATCACCGGCTGCGGACGCGGTACCCGCTGGCGGCGAGGCGAGACCGAGAGCGAGTCTTCCCTTCCCCTGCTGCATATCATTAATTCTTCCGGAATCACTGTGCGGCGGCTCGGAATAACCGGTTCCGACGCGGACTGCGTGCGTGCGGAATATCAAGCCACTGAAGATGCGCGTCCAGAGCAACCAAAAATGGAAAAACTGCTGCTTGAGGACCTGGAATTTACCATCTCGGATGCCGGGGGAGTTGCCGCCTTCGAGGTTAAGGCGGTTACCATTCGCCGCTGCCAGGTTGTGTTGCAAAAGATGTCCACGAAACTGAGTGATAGCAACATCATTGGCCGGGCTGCGGCGTTTTTTCTGGCTGGGACAGATCTTACCGTCGAGCATTGCCGGATCGAGAAAATCGAGACGAGGAGCGAGGATAGCAGATTAGACTTTGCTGTCGGTGGAATCCATATAGGCGGCGGTTCTGAGTATGTGATCATTCGTGACAATATCATCCATGGTGGCAATGGGCATGGAATTACGCTTGGCTCAATACGGTTTGTGCGGCACGAAGATGGCGCAACAGTAGTGGGTGACGCGGACGGTCCCACCATTAAGCTGCCTCCAGGACAGTTCTTTAGAGCCTACCCAGGGATCGGCTATTTCGGGGCTGGTATTGTCGTCGACAAAAAGGGTTGTATTAAATGGTCTGGCACCCCCCCGGTCGATCTGATTCCGAAGGACACGCCGATGATCCCCACATCGGGTGGGCTAGTACGGGACATATCGATCGTGAGAAACGACATTGCACAGATGGGTTATAGCGGCATTTCAGCCCATGTCTTTGCCGGACTGGGACGTGAAGGTTTCGCCGACGCCGTAGCGGTGGAAACCATTGAGATCGCCGAGAACCGCATCACCGGTTGCATGACTAATGAGATCGGCGAAATTACGCCGCTCTTGAGCCAGCTTATGGGCTGGGGTGGTATTGCATTATCGATTTGCTCGGACGCGACAATTCGCGACAACCTGATAGCGGGCAATGGTGGACTCACGTCAGACCCGATTGTAGGCATCTTTCTCGCTATTACCGAGAATGTCCGTATCGAGCGCAATCGTATTGAGCAAAACGGGCAAAACCCCGCGCTTGGCAAAGTACCACTCCCCGGAAGACGCGGTGGGATCGTTATCGGCATTTCTACGGGTGGCATATCCGAGGATAAGGATCCGTACCGTGCTGTAGATAAACCGGCGCTGTTGGTCAACGGCAATACCGTGGATGCACTAAACGCACGCGCGTTGAAGGCGATTACCCTGGGTCCGATCGTGGTGCTGGGCAACCGGCTTTCCGGAACCTTGCACGATCACCCCACTTCGAATGACTCCGACTGGCAGCAAGTATTATTCGGATTGATTCTTGGTTCCCTCCAAACTGAGATCACCCTTAAAGACTATGCGGCGCTTGAGAGGCAGGCAGACATAATGGGTGGTGATGTGGTCAGCCTGATTGGTCTCGGTGTTGCGGAAGATCTGATGCTGAACGCTCGGGCCGTCCACGCGCCACAGCGGTTGCGCAGCGGCGAGATGATGGTCAACGACAACCAGATCAGCCTAAGAAACCACTCAAAGCAACCGAGAAGCACGGCGTCCTCAGTAATGCTGCTGGGCGGGGATGACATCTCATTCTGCAATAACCAAGCTAAAATCGAAAGCCAACGGATCTTTGCTGGGACCGATGTGCTCGCGATGTCGTTTTCGTTGCGCATTACCGGCAATCGGTTGCAGAAACAGTTGTCTGCGGGGGCGCTCTCCGCGATTACCTACGCCGTGATGAATCAGACGGCATTGAATCAGACGACACATTGCATCTACGCAGTTGGGGCAGGGCCGAGGGGAAGATCGATAGTCGAGAATCAAGTGGTGCACGAACTCTTTCATCCTGATCCTAGTGAGGACTGCAGTGAGTGGAACCAATACGCAGTTGGTGATTCCTACAACCTCGCAACCCGACTCGGAGTTGTCAAAACATAAGGAGTTGATCATGGCTTTCGGTAAGAATTTCACTATTGATATCGACAAGTTGGCAAAAGATCTGGGCCACCTCGGCGAGGCTGCCGATCGCGTGCGCCTGGCCGGTTATGGCTTAGCCCAACCGTTGCTGGATCTCCAAGTCGGCCAGATGCGGCGTGAAGTCACGCGGGTAGCAAACAGGAAGGGCTCTGATCATCCCGAAGTTGCCGCACGGCAGGCCGCGTTAAAGCGCGCCGAGGCGCGGATCGAATTATTTCGCGAGGAATTCGAACGTGCCCAGCTTGCCCCAGCTGTGATCAAAAGCGAGACAGGCGCCGGGTTATGGGGCCGGGTAGCCAAAGAAGGACACCCCGCCGAAGGAATGATTGTGATCGTGGCGGTCGATGGCCAGCGGATCGATTTCCGCTGTACCGACAGCCGAGGCGCCTTTGCCATGGAAGTTCCTTCAGGCACACCCTTGACCCTTTCGGTGCGTTCCAGGGAGGGTGCCGAATTTCACCGCGATCCTGAAGGTACGGTGCTGAAGCCGGGCCAACAGCAGTTTCGAGAGATCGATCTCGCCCGCAATGCCCAGCCGCCCTGCACCATGCCACCTCCTGAAAGCGCGGGGGCTGATGATACTTTCCCCATGATCGATATAGTCGATCAGGAAGAGGCAACCGCGAAACGAGTACTATTAACCCAGGGACTTAATCTGGCTGAGCGAAAAGAGAAGCGTGTAAAAGGAAGTGAAGGCCGGATACTCTCGCAAAAACCCATCGCTAGGGAATGGGTGCGGCGCGGTGACAAGGTATCGATTTTGGTCGGCGCACCGGCGCAAATTGTGGTGCCGCCGGTTGTCGGTATGCCCATTGAGAATGCCAGGACGATATTGAAAGAATCAAAACTGGCTATCGGCAAGCTTACCGAGGTTACGGCCGCGCGTGAGAAGATTGGCTTCGTGCTGGAGCAGGATCCGGTAGAGGGTGCTGAGGTCAAGTATGGGTCGGCAGTGGCTTTGCAAATCGGTACATTCGACAAGGGGCACGAGATTATTGTTGGGATCGCAAAGCGAACCGAGACCCTACGGCACGAGGCTGATGACAAAAATATCCCCAAGAACTTTGTCATCGGCCAACTGGAGCAGGCTCAAGTTAAAGATCTCGCCTCACTCGACCACTTTCTCGCACTCGATCGGAAGAGCCTACAAAAACTGCTGGGGCTGCGCACATTGACCCAGACCGACCAGATGATAGCCGCGCTGAAGCAAGCGCGATCCGAGGTCGACGCTCAAGAGGGCTGATTTCATGGCCGCCAGCGCTGGACCGATCGCGAAACCGAAGACGCCCATCCTGGCGCGTGGTGGGCTGACGCCTCAAGCCAAGCTCTCGGTAGGCGCCGTCAATGACCACTATGAGCGTGAAGCGGATCGCATTGCCGACAGGGTAGTCCAGGGCGTGCCCCTGCCCGCTTCGTCGCCCCCACCTGTTATATCGGGATTATCGGCACAACGCGCAACGATTCCTGTTCCGCCCGGCCCCGAGCAGACCGAGGAGAAAGTGGCCCCGCCCGAGAAACGCGCTCAGCGAGCTCCCGCTGAAAATGCCCCGGCCAGCATCCCTGGTGAAAAAGGCGGCGCGGCACCGCGTTCGGTCGAGAGCGCGGTCCAGCGAATGAAAGCAAGTACCGCGCCTTCGCTGGACCCCGGGACAAGGGCGGAGATAGAGCCGCATATCGGCGCCGATCTCAGCCGCGTGCGCATACATACCGGTAGCGCTGCCGAAACCGCTGCCGCCGCTCTGGGAGCCCGTGCGTTTACCGTTGGTCAGGATATTTTCTTCGGCCGTAACCAGTACGATACCGCGAGCGGCGAAGGACGCAGACTGGTTGCGCATGAACTGGTGCATACGGTTCAACAGACGGGGGGAACCGTGCGCGCGCAGAGGCTCCCGGATGGCAATTCATCAGCGCCGATGACGCGGCTCGAGCAGCCTGGCGTCAACGGGTGGGTCGTGGACCTTGCCCCTGCTGGCGCAACACGACCAGAAATGACCTTGCCGGCTTTAGAGTTACCAATGGTCGCTAGTGCCCTTAAGGGTACAGCTGGCGGTGAGGCTATACCAGTTGCCGATGCCAACCGCAGTTTGCCAGTGGATGGAGCTGAATTCAGGCTTGATCCCGTCGGTGAGCGCCCCGAGGGACGTGCCTACGAAACTTGGCTTACTCATCTCCGCGAGACCTCGGCAAGCAATGTCGAGACAGCACTTACCGCCCAAATCAATGCGCAGGGCACGGCTGCGTCAGTTACGCGTGGTGGTGATGCAGTTTATGTCTTGCGCCGAGTTGCCGCCGCTGCTACAACTTCGTCAAATTTTCTTGTTGGTACGGTGCCAGAACTGGCTAGGAGCGACGGTATCCTAAGACCAATGTTAGGACCGCAGGGCGGCGATTCACAACTCGATATCGACCACGTCCTCGAACTACAACTTGGTGGCAAAGACGCTGCCGACAACATGTGGATGCTCGCTAGTAGTTTTAACCGATCGGTCGGTTCAGCGATCAATAATCGGATCAACAATTCGATTCGTGAAACACTACAGAATGCCCGCACCGCCGCCACCAGCCAACAGCAGACCGACTTCGAAAATCAGTTGGCTGCTGTCGCCAATCCGAAAGCCGTGCGGCGGGCTTGGACTTTACGTTTTCGAACTGTCCACGTGGGTAATTTCAGCACCACGACAACATTTTGGACTCAAAGTCAAATCGCTGCCGGTGCCCACTTGCACTTCTTCACGGCCCTCACAGAGAGCGAACTTGTGGAGCGGGGCTTTCGCTTTCAAGCGGGCGTAACCCCGACCCACATTAACGTCTTCCCGCAGCCCCAAGGTGGGCGCGTTATCCGCTTTGCCGTCGACAGCAACGGAAGCTTGGAGAGGCCTGCGTTCTTCTATACAGGGATTGAGATTATTAGCATTGAAGAGTTTTCGCCACCCACGAACGAAGGGCAAGGGGGCATAATTGCCCGCTTGATGGTCTCTCAGACCCGTCGTCAACGAGGTAGTAGACGCACCGATAATCTTTTCGAAAGATCGGAGGAGGCTCAACCAGTAATGGTCCAACATGACGCCAGGCTTGGTTTTGGCGGTTATGTAACCCGAGAGAGTATCGCCAACGCCTTTAGAGATATAGATTTCGTGCCATGCTCTCCAGTAACATTTCGGGATGTCGGGATCACAAGTAATGGCGAACTTTCTGCTATCGGATCAATTTTGTCATCAAAGGCCCTGCTACCACAGCTTCAAATACCAATCTTGTTGCAGGGGGATGAAGTTGTCATCCAGTTTCCGATCCCAACCGACCGGCTTAATTTTGGCCTCGTTAGCGTAACCGAAGCGGCACTCGAAATGGGCGTGGGGGAAGCTGGATTTTTTATTGAGGGCAATGCCGCTATCGTGGTCGATCAGATCGGTCACGGCTCTCTCTCGGCCCGTGCCCAAGACGGCGATGTCATCATTGCAGGAACCTTTAACCTCGATCTCGATTTTCTCGACCCGGCGCAGATCGCGGTCAGCTATTCCTTGCGCGATGACGCGCTGACAGCACAAGCGACGCTCGGCGTGGGTGCGGGCCGCCTGCCCGGCGTGGAATCTGGTCAAGTCACCGTTACGATGTCGCGGGAGGGCGTGGACGTAAATGGCAGTCTCGCCCTGGGCGGCGTGTTGACCGGGGGGACTATTACAGTAGGCTATACTCCCGAAGCGGGATTGATGCTCGCAGGTGAAGATATTCCGTTGCCGGTTTCGCGTTTACCGGGGGTCACCAACGCAACCGTGACGGTGCGCGCCGTCCGCAACCCCGACGATGGAACCTGGTCTGTCTCGGGGGGCGGTACCGCAACGCTTGCCGCCCCAGGCACACCAGGCACCCTTGACATCATCTACGAAGGCGGGGCGATTATTTTGTCCGGCCGTGCCGAGGTGGCGCGTGGCCCAGCTTCGGGCTGGCTTCAGGTGACTGCTACCAACCGTGAGATTGACGACAAAGGTGACCCGGTCGAAGGTGGTGCCGTTGGCGACATGGCTATTTTTGGCAGAGGCGAAGCGACGATTGCCTTTGGCGATTTCCTTACCGGGACGGCCGGCCTGGAATATACATCCGATGGAAGCATTATTATAACCGGCCAGATTGCGGTGCAGCCCCGTGATCTGTTTGACCAGCGCCGCTACGATCAGACGCTGTTGGAACTGGAATCGCCAGAATTCCCGATTTGGGGCGTATCCGTTGCCGGTGTTGGTGTAGGTATTTTTGCTTTTGCCAATGCAATCGTACGTTTTGAAGCCTCCGTCGGGCCGGGGCAACTGCGGGAGACTCGCGTCGATGCAACAATTGATCTTGATCATCCCGAGCTCGCAACGATCGAAGGCAACGCACAGCTGTTTGTCCCAGCCTACGCGGGACTGACGCTTGATCTCGGCGGCGGGCTTCGCGCCAGAGCAGCCGTCGCCTACGTTCAGGGGCGAGTGGGACTGGAAGGCACGTTGGGAATCGAGGCCGACGCCTCGGCTAATGTCAATGTCCGCTGGAACCCAGCCGATGGCTTCGCGGTGGAGACACGGCTCGAAGCCAATGCCAGGCCAAAGTTCGAGATTGGCGTCAATGCCTCGGTGACCGCAGGCGTCGATCTGCTAGTGGAACAGATCGAGCATACGTGGGGACCCTGGCAGCGTGCACTGGGTGAGTTCGGCCCTGAAATGGAGTTGGGAGTGATTTTTCCGGTGCGCTGGTCCGAGCGCAGCGGCCTCGATCTAAGCTTGGAGAATCTCGAGGTACGCCGCCCGCAACTCGATGCTGCAGCGCTGATGAGCAGCGCCTTCGATACGCTAGTCGAATAATCTGGAGGGTATCATGGCGAAAATTGTCGTCCTCGGGGCAACGTTGCAGTGCAGCGAAGGTCTTTCTTCTGCTACGCTCATCGTCACCAGCCAGTCAATGGCGCTGGGTGACTCCGGGCCTGCTGCAACGATAATGGATTTTGCACCCATCACAAATATTCCTACCTTTGGCATGTGCAATACTCAGAGTAATCCTGCCGTTGCGGCTGCAACCGCTGCCGCAAGCGGGACTCACACGCCAGCCCCGTGTATTCCCGTTACAACCTCGTCGTGGTCACCTGGTGCATCGAATGCGCAGATGAACAATTTTTCCGCACTGACAGAGGGGAGCACCTGCATGTGCGCTTATGGCGGCGAGATCTCCGTTACTGATCCAGGTCAGGAGTCGATTGATGTCGTATGAATAACTTTATCGTTCACTATTATCTGTAACTGCCGGGAATTCAATGCGAGGGAAATCGTCATGACACCAGATTATAATTGAAAATCTTTGCTAAGCAGGTATATGTGGAGAAGCCACTAGCGCTGCCGTAGATTTACACCATTTCTCGAATAAAGATAAGAGTATTCAGGAGCTTAACCATGGCTTACAATCGCAGAAGCTCATTGGCCCGATGCATCGATTTGTTGGTGTTGACGCCATTTATATCTGGCATCTGCCTATCCACTGCTTATGCCGGGCAAGCGGAACCGCACTTGGCGGCGAAGGAGGCATCGGAGTTATCCCGCTCTGCCAGCGAACCCATGACGGATCTCGAGAAGATGGAATTGCACTATCGACGCTATAGCACCGCCGCCAATAATATGGCTGAATTAGTCAAACAACTGAATCAAAAAATTCAGGATGTCTCCCTGGCCGCCAAGACGGTTGAAGCAAAAAACAGTTCGCACAACAGGCGCCTGCTGGAAGAAAAATTACGCCATCTGGAAAATGCCCGCACATCTGTCAGTCATCAATACGCGCAGCTGCAATCGCAATTGCAAAATGAATATCGTAGCTATACTGCCATCAGCAACGACCTGAGGGCTCAATACGCGCGGGGCAGCGATTCAAGGACCACACAGGCGCCGGAAAGCGTCACGGATACGAAGACAAAGCCCGCGAAAACCAAAGATTCGAAGGTTAAAAACGCGAAGGCCAAGGACTCAAAGGCTGAAGATCTGAAGGCCAGCGAGCCCAAAACCAAAGAACCCCAAGTTGAAGATCTTCGCGCTAATGATCCACAAATCCTGGATTTGGATACAGCAGAACTGAGGGCGAGGCGCGACGCGGCTAAGAATTTGAATCCAGGCCAAGTTCCAACCCCACCTGCTTCAGAACCGGTTTTAAGCCCCATCCGCTAAGTTGCTATTAGATCCAGCGCAGGAATACCAGGCGTTTCTCATTTCGGGCTGGACCCAGAATCCAGTCCAAACAAACAATGGCATGCCTTGAACGCCACTGGATACCGGCTTTTGCCGGTATGACGTTGGTACGGCTGCGCGCCTAATCAGTTATATTATCGTGTAATGCCCCACACTTCAGCCAGACGCGCGTCACGGCCGCAGTTGCTGCGGTAGTACGAATAGCGGATCGGGTTCTTAATATAATAATCCTGGTGGTACTCCTCCGCCCGATAAAACGTGGTGGTGGGCAATATTTCCGTTACGATGGGTTGCGAAAAACGGCCGGAGGCTGCGAGTTCTGCCTTGGATGCTTCGGCTTGCCGCTGCTGATCGGTATCGTGATAGAAAATCGCGCTGCGGTACTGCGAGCCGTCATCGCAAAATTGACGGTTGGGCGTAAGCGGGTCGATGGTTGGCCAGAACGCCGTTAACAGCTTGGAGAAACCGGTTTTTGCGGGATCAAAACGCACCTGCACCGCTTCAATATGCCCGGTTTTTCCTCCTGATACCTGTTTATAGGTTGGATTGACGGTCTTGCCGCCAATATAACCTGATGTCGTGGATATCACACCCGGCACCTTGTCGAAGTCCGCTTCGGTGCACCAGAAGCAACCCCCGGCAAAAGTGGCGATACCCACCGGGGATCCGGAGGGGAGATCAGTGTTTACAAGCTTACCGGGTGTATCCGTGCGCGAGTCCGGTTGTCCGCATGCGGCTAGCGTGGCGATCAATATCGCGAGGGGCAACAGCATGCCGTTGCGTATCGGGCGGACATGATGGCGATGGGCAGGATGAATCCGGGCATCCATCGTCAGCTCCTGAGTGCCGGTAGCGGCGCACCCCTTAGCACAAATTTAAGGGCGACCCCATTGTTGCACCAGCGCTCGCCGCGGGGAAGCGGCCCATCCTGGAACACATGACCTTGATGGCCGCTGCAACGCGCACAGTGGTATTCAGTGCGCGGCAAAATCATCTTGAAGTCGCGCGCCGTACCAATATGCCCTGTAATAGGTTGCGTAAAACTGGGCCATCCCGTGCCGCTTTCGTATTTATTTGCGCTATCGAACAGCGGCAGGTAGCACGCGGCGCAGAGGTAAGTGCCTTTGCGATCTTCCTTATTCAGTGCGCTACTCCCTGGCGGCTCGGTATCTTCTTCGAACAGCACTTGATAGGCTGCGGGCGAAACCAGCCCGCGCCACTCTTCATGTGGCTTGTTCAGGGGTTTAATGGTGATCGCACTGGAAGTGTCCCCGGTTGTTTTGCTACGGGAGCATGCTGAAAGTAACGGCAGCGTAGCCAGCGTGGCAAGACTTTGAAGTGCGGCGCGTCTGTTCATGAATTCTCCTCCCACAAACTCCCTTATAGCCTCCAGGTATTATCAAAAACTTTGACTACTGATGGGGCGGTATGGTTCTGGAGAAGTTGACTTCCCTCAGGGCTGCAAGCCGGCTTCAGAATACCTGTTTTTAATACTAACAACAAATAAAATTATTCATTCTGGATTATTTTTGAGTCTCCTTTTAACTTCACAAAATCTCAACGGAAAAAGAACAATTCCATAACATTAATCATGTTATATGTGAAATGGGAGTACTTACCCGAAAAAAAGATTTTGTAATTTGCAAAGCGTTTTCACTGCAAATTGCGGGTCATAAAGCTTCCTGGCTTACGCCAGGAAAGGGGTAGAGAACCCGACTACGCCGGGAAGGGAGAACCTGCACGTGGCATTGAAATTCTTATAAATTATTTTAGGAGAACTATCATGCGACACATCCGATCCCGGCTACCTTCATTCATTACAGGTTCGATTTTCGCTCTTCTGGCCATTCCGGTTTGGGCTGTTCCGTTTACAGCAACCAACCTGGTGACCGATGATCAAGCCGCTAATAGTGCACAAATCACCGATTCCGGCCTCAAAAATGCATGGGGGCTATCGTTCGCACCAACGGGCCCGTTCTGGGTCTCCGCAAATGGTACCGACACCTCGCCCTTATATAGCGTAAATCCGGTTAGCCAGGTCACCGCCAAGCTGCCGCTAACGGTTTCGATCCCAGGCAGTGGCGTAACCGGACAGGTATTCAACAGCAGTCCATCGTTCAACAATAATCGTTTTTTGTTCGTAAGCCAAGATGGCACGGTTTCCGGTTGGTGGCCGGCGTTGGGCACCACGGGACTTATATCAGCTGAAACCATCGTGCCGGCATCCGCTGCGAATCTATACACAGGTGCGGCCATCGGTAGCGTTTCAGGAAACAATTATCTCTATGCCGCCGACTTCAAGTCCGGCACGATCGATGTTTACACTTCCGGTGCACCCGCATTGACCGGTACGTTTATCGACCCGGGGATTCCCGCCGGATACGCGCCTTTCAATGTTCAGAATCTTAACGGATCGCTCTATGTCGCCTATGCACTGCGTGATAATGCTACTAACGATGAAGTTGCAGGACCTGGATTGGGTTATGTCGATAAATTCACCTTGAATGGCGATTTTGTGGGACGAGTCGCGTCAAATGGCACACTGGATGCGCCGTGGGGGCTCGCGGTTGCGCCCTCCTCTTTCAGCGCCATGGCGGGTGACTTGCTGGTGGGCAATTTTGGTGATGGTCACATCAACATTTATGATTCGACTACTTTTGCGTATCTGGGACAAGTGCTGGATGTCAACAATCAACCCGTTGTGATCGATGGCTTGTGGGCCATTTCGCCGGGTAACGGTGCGTTGGCGGGGAGTAGCAATTTATTGTACTTCACGGCGGGCCCCAACGATGAGACCCATGGCGTGTTAGGTGTCCTGACTCCGGTACCCGAGCCATCGGCTTACGCGATGATGCTTGCCGGGCTGGTAACACTGGGGTTGTTGATCAGACGCCGCGCCTTGAGGATAGAGACGGGGGAATTCTGGAGAAATGAGCGTATGACATAGTAAGGCATATTCAGCCGGAAAGAGAATCGAGGTTGCGCATTGCATATTGCAAGGTACTTGACTTTATTTTCTAAAGGCTTATTATGTAAATCGTTGGAAGAGTAGTTCCTCTCCTTTGTAAGTGGAAACTATAAACCCGAAGCCGTTCATGCGGTTTCGGGTTTTTTTTATGTCTGCCGGAATATCAAATGGGGAATAAACGGGTCCTAACCTATCTTGCGTAGCCTGAAAGCGAATTTCACTACGCTTTTGTAGGTTTTATTTACGATGTCCGAGCACCAGTCCTGCTATTTCTACGCCAACTCCAAGGACAAAAAGCAGCGCGCCGATCCAGATATTTTCGGGTGCGAGAAACATCAGCAAACCGCCCAGAATAAGCAGGGTGACGGACAAGAATCGTTTTGTACGAGGGTTTCTGATCATGGCTGCAAAGAAATACCAAGCATCAAGCAATCTAACTATAGACTCTAATTGGTAAAATACCAGTGACGGTCTCCTTTCAGCCTTGACGCCCACCGAAAGGCCGCTTGGGGCAAATAAGCCCACAATGATGGGTTGCGCTTCGCATCCTATTTAATATAAAAGCATATGAGAAAACCTTCTGCCGTTTCCGCTATGGATACCACGTGGCGTCTGGCCAATCTGCCAAAACCTGTTTATCCGGAAGACTTGCCTGTGGTGGCGCGGCGGGACGATATCATGCACGCAATCCGGGAAAATCAGGTGGTGATCGTGTGCGGCGAGACGGGCTCAGGTAAAACGACGCAGCTGCCGAAAATCTCCCTTGAACTCGGACGCGGTGTAGCGGGAATGATCGGGCATACGCAGCCGCGGCGTATTGCGGCGCGCACGGTGGCGATGCGGATTGCTTCCGAACTGAAGAGTCCATTAGGCCACGCGGTGGGTTACAAGGTGCGCTTTTCAGACAAGGTCGGCTCAGGCACCTATATCAAGCTCATGACTGACGGCATTCTGCTGGCGGAAACCCAGGGAGACCCTTCCCTCCTTGCCTACGACACCATCATTATCGATGAGGCGCATGAGCGCAGCCTCAATATCGATTTTCTGCTCGGCTATTTCAAGCAGCTATTGCCCAGGCGGCCGGAGCTGAAGCTGATCGTCACCTCCGCCACGATCAACGCGCAGCGCTTTTCCGCGCATTTTGATGATGCACCGGTTATCGAGGTGTCAGGCCGGATGTATCCGGTGGAAGTGCGTTATCACGCTATCGGGCCGGATCAAAATAGAACCAGGGATGAAGACCAGGAAGACGAAGGCGATCTTGAGCAGGCCATTCTCGATGCGGTGGATGAAACCACTCGTTCCGGCATGGGTGACATATTGATCTTTCTTCCAGGCGAGCGCGAGATCAGGGAGACCGCCGAGGCATTGCGCAAGCATGCGTTCAATAGACTCGGCCCTGGTCAGGGTACTGGCGCAGGCGCGGAAATTCTGCCGTTATTCGCGCGCCTGTCATACGCCGAGCAGGAGCGTGTATTCAAACCGGATGGTAACGTCAGACGCATCGTACTCGCCACCAATGTGGCGGAGACATCCCTCACGGTGCCCGGCATTCGCTATGTGATCGATACGGGACTGGCGCGCCTCAATCGGTACAGTTATCGCAACAAGGTGGAGCAGCTGCAGGTGGAAAAGATTTCGCGCGCTTCCGCCAACCAGCGGGCGGGGCGTTGCGGGCGGGTGATGAGCGGCATTTGCATCCGGCTCTATACCGAAGAAGATTATCTGGGCCGCCCGGAGTTCACCGACCCGGAAATTCTGCGCTCGTCACTGGCGGCCGTGATTTTGCGCATGAAGTCTCTCAAGATCGGCGAGGTGGAGAATTTCCCCTTTCTTGAGCCCCCTCTTCCACGCATGATCGCGGACGGCTACCAGTTGCTGGCGGAACTGGGTGCGGTGGACGACACGGCGGACAACAACAAGGCATTGACCAGCATTGGCTGGCGGTTGGCGAAGTTTCCGATCGATCCGAAAATCGCACGCATGATACTGGCCGCCAAGGAAGAGAACTGCTTGAGCGAAGTACTCATCATCGCCTCCGCCTTGAGCGTGCAAGACCCGCGTGATCGGCCATTCGAGCGGCGTGAAGCGGCGGATCGGACGCATCAGCGCTTTCAGGACGAACGCTCCGATTTCCTGGGCTACCTGAAGCTGTGGGATTTCTTCGACGAGCTGTTGAAGCATAAGAAATCCAGCCGCAAGCTGATGGCGCATTGCCAGGAAAATTTTTTGTCCCATCGCAGAATGCGCGAATGGCGTGAAATCCACGGCCAGTTGCATGCGCTGGTAATGGAGATGGGGCTGAGACCCAACCAGGTTCCCGCTGGCTATGATGAGATTCACCGCGCACTGCTGGCGGGATTACTCGGCAACATTGGTTTCAAGACCGAGGAGGACGGCGAGTATCTGGGTGCGCGCGGGATCAAGTTTTCCATTTTTCCCGGTTCGGTGCTGAAGAAGGCCAAACCAAAATGGGTCGTGGCTGCGGAATTGACCGAAACCACAAAGCTCTACGGACGCTGCGCGGCGAAAATCGACCCACTTTGGGTGGAAAGAATCGCAGGCGGGCTATGTAAGAAGCACACCTTTGATCCACATTGGGAAAAACAGCCGGCGCAGGTAGCGGCTTACGAACGGGTGACTTTGTATGGCCTTACGGTGGTGCCGAAGCGGCGGGTTTATTACGGTACGATCAATCCGAAAGAAGCACGTGAAATTTTTATCCGTTCGGCGCTGGCGGCGGGCGAATACGTCACCCAGGCACCGTTCTTCGAGCATAACCGCAAGCTGATCGCCACCGTGGAAGCGCTGGAACACAAGGCCCGCCGCCAGGATGTACTGGTGGACGAAGGAGAAATTTTCTCCTTTTACGATGCCATTGTTCCAGACGGCATCTGCAACGGTGTGGAGTTCGAGAGATGGCGCAGGCAGGCGGAGCGGGAAAACCCGCACCTGCTTTACCTCACCCAGGAATACCTGATGCGGCATGAGGCGAACAGGATCACTGGGGAACAGTATCCTGACAGCATGGTCGTGGAGGGGGGTGATCTGCCAGATGGGATTGCGTTGCCGCTCGCCTATCGATTCGATCCAGGGCATATACTGGACGGTGTGACGGTTAGCGTGCCGTTGCCGCTGCTCAACAAGCTGGATGCGGCGCGATTCGACAGGCTGGTTCCCGGATTGGTTCGCGAGAAGATTACCTGGTATCTGAAGGCGCTTCCCAAGCAGATACGCCGTCATGCGGTGCCGATCCCGGAATTTGTAACCCGGTTTTTGGAAAGCGAGGAGTCGAGCGTTACCGTTCCACCCTTGTACCCACTCCTCCCCGTATCCCTGACCAGTGCGTTATCCCGATTTGTTCAGGCCAAAACCGGGGTTACCGTTCCACAGGATGCGTGGCGGGACGAAGAACCGCCGCCTCACTTGCTGATGAATTACAAAATAGTCGACGATGCGGGGCAGGAGTTGGCGATGAGTCGCGATCTCTCGCAGCTCAAGGCGCAGCTTGGCCAGGCGGCGCAGTTGACATTCTCGCAGGCGGATTCAGGGGAACGCCTGCCGATTGAACGCGACGACGTGAAATGCTGGGATTTTGGTGATTTGCCCGAAGAAATCGCCTTTACGCGTGCGGGAAAAAAACTTACCGGCTACCCGGCGCTGGTAGAGCGTGAGGGAAAAGTAGCCATCCATTTGTTCGATACGCGCGAAGCGGCGCAAGCCAGCATGCGCGGCGGTGTGCGGCAGTTGCTGCGTTTCGAGCTTAAGGAACAATTGAAGCAACTGGAAAGGAATCTACCGGGCCTGAGCCAGGCTGCCTTGCAATTGCAAACGCTTATCAGCCCTGGTGCTCTTAAGGAAGACATGCTGGGTGCCATCATGGACCGTGCCTTTATTGCCGATGATACGCTGCCACGGCGCGAAAAAGATTTCGTCGCGCAGCGGCAGCGGGCAAGGGTGCGTCTACCCGCTGTTAGCGAGGCTGCAGCACGGATCGTGCAAAATATCGCCAATGAGTGCCAGTCACTGCTGATGAAATTGTCTATGGCAGGTGGGAGTGCCGCAGGGCAACCGGGTGGGAAACTGCACGCACAACTGCGCGTGCAGTTGGACAAGCTCGTTTATCCGGGATTTTTGGGCGCCACGCCATGGGATCGGTTGCAGCATCTGCCGCGTTATTTGAAAGGTATGGTTCTTCGTTTCGATAAGTATCCCGCCAACGCTGAGCGCGATGGCCGCCACGGCGCCGTTATCACCGGATTGTGGAATCAATACGAGCAACGCCTGGAGCGGCACCGCAAGACAGGAATCAACGACAGTGCCCTCACCGAATTCCGCTGGCAGATCGAAGAGTTGCGCATCTCGCTGTTTGCCCAGGAACTGAAGACGCCCTACCCCGTTTCCGCCAAGCGGCTACAGAAATTGTGGGAGGAAGTCAGCGATTGAAGCAACGGTGAGATGGCAGGATGGGTGCAAGGTGGAAGCCATTACCCGTCACCTGTCAGTTGATGGGTTGCGCTTTGCTCCACCCAGCCTGCGTGTTTTCAGGAATTGAAGACGCCCTACCCTGTTGTGACGGGTTGAGTACTCTTCAATACATGCGACAAGTCGTGCTCTATACGGTAATTTGCTATCAGGCGGAATTCGCTATCGGGGGCAATTTCCACCACATCCAGGTCGGCGTTCGCGGTTTCGACGCACAGGAGGCGCTGATAATCGTCGTCCTTCAAGTCCGCCATTTCCGCCGAGATTTTTGCCCAGGGGTTCCACACGACGGCAGTATTGCTGCCTTGGGATGTGATGCAAATCCTGCGGCACTGCGCAACGTCATCGATTACCAGCTCACCTTGTGCCTTCCGATAGATGCGGTCGACTTCCGCCCCAATGGAAACCGTACCAGTCTGTAGTTTGTGAGCGGCGTTATCGGCTTTATCAATGTACTCAAGTCCGTCCAGTCCCAGGACAGCCACCTGATCAATATGCCCCACCTTGAAATAGGTATGAAATGCCTGGGTTATGAAAAACGGCCGCGTATCGGTATTGCGCGTGATTAGCTCCAGATTCAGCGATTCTCCGATCGTAATTTCCAGCGAGAGATTGAACGAATGCGGCCAGATCGCTCTCGTTTCAGGTGTATCGATCAATCCCAGCGTAACGATGGCACCGCCATCCGCGGTAACCCCGGTTCGTACCACGTTCCAGAAACGATTGCGCACAAAGCCGTGAGCCGGGCGACCAAGCCCATCCGGGTCGAGTCCAAACCACGGCCAGCAAATCGGGACGCCTCCCTTGATGGCCTTGCCGGGCTGATAGTATGCCGCCTCACTGAGGAACATGAGGTTGTTTGGGTCATTGGCTGGCTGGAAAGAGAGTACCTGTCCCGCATAGACCGAGATAACGGCGCTGGCTTTATCATTGTCGATTTTGATAAAGGGGAATCCGCCCGCACCCTCGACGAATTTAAGTTGATCATCAATTCCATAATCGGCATTCAGCTGTTCGATATTCATAATGTCGGTGTTTTTCTGATAATGAACATCATCATAACACGCCAGGATTTTGCCGGGAAAGGCATTAGGGCTTGCCGGTTAACAGGCCCTGGGCAGCGCTGCGCCGATATGCCTATTGCAGCCAAACCAGCCGGGGAATGACGTCCGAATCAATCCATACGATAGCGTTCTGCCCGAATTCCCTACCGAGTGCCTGTGACGTCTTAAGATCAAGGCCGAGCACAAGAAAACTCTTCTCCACCGGCCATACGCCGGATGGATCATGACTTTCGCCTTCAAATATCCGGCCTATTTGAGTCAGACGCTCCAATCCATCGCGCAGATGCGCGCAAACGGCAAGGTTTTCCTCATGACTTTGGAGCATACTGAATGGATTACAGGACGTAATGAAAGCCGCGCAACGATTACCCAATACGGTGAAAAGTCGCGATAGCGGTTCGGAATACTCATCAATGCGCAGGATGATTGCGCCGGAATCGAATCCCGCTCCCACTGTTACCCGATACTCGGCTGTGCGGTACGCAGCGATCAGGTCCGGAGAAATTTTCGATTGTGCCAAAAATAGCGGCCGGTCATGTCTTCAGAAGTTAGCCCGGCATCAATTAAAATAAGGTAACAACATAGTGCATTCGGTCATTTTGAGAATTCGCGCTATATCAGGCAAGGTTTCGTATTACGTTACAAGGATTTCCGGCAGCAAAAACATCTGGTGGGATATCCCGGGTAACCACACTGCCCGCCCCGATAGTTGTCCCCTTTCCTATCGTCACACCCGGATTGATAATTACGCCGCCGCAAATCCAGACGCTATCCTCGATGATGATGGGTTTAGCGGCTTCCAGACCTTTATTACGTTCTTTCACCGCCAATGGATGCGTTGCGGTATAGATCTGGACATTCGGTCCCAGAAATACATTGTTGCCGATAGTCACCCTGGCGCAATCCAGAATAATACAGTTGAAATTGGCGTAAAAACTATCACCGATACAAATGTTATATCCATAATCGCAGTAAAACGGCGGCTCGATTTCAGCCTGCCCGCCCAACGCACCCAGCAATTCTCGTAACATAACGACACGTTTCTCATTTTCATCCGGAAGCGTGTCGTTGAATACCTTAAGCAACCGTCGGGCCCGCTTTCTTTCATCACGCAGCAAGTCATCACTGGACCGGTACAATTGTCCGGCAATCATCTTATCTTTTTCTGTCAGTTGCGCCATTTTTACCCCACGATTCGCTTTACCAGAAGAAATCTGGCAAGTCAGACGAGCGAAAGGAAATATTTCCTTCACATACTCTATTTTTGGAAACCATACTCTGATTCAATAGTCAAAAAACTTTAAAATCAATGAGATTTAACCCGTTTATTGATGGTGTCGATCATTGTCGTCAACTTCAAAGCGCTACGTTCGTTAATTTTGAATTCGGTAGTGGGACTAGGTGAAGTACGCAGTTTTTGGGCATTGCTCCATTCCTAACGAAAATCGGTAAGAGTTTATAACCTGATCATCCATTAGCGAACGCCGGAAGTTAGTTACCTCCAAAAAGGATTACTGATCAATTTAGTTGCATTATGCAATCGATCCATTATACTTTTGTTGTGCAACTTACCGCGAATGAGGGAATGAGACGTTATTTGATAAGCGGGACGTTGAATGTTTGAATTCCGGGCATTCAATACTATAAGATAGAAGGGCCGAACCCGCATATCGGATAGTATGCCTAACCCAGTCAAGGCAAGGCAGTGAAATTGTGACGGTGAGTTTTTCATGGGATGAAACAAAATCCGGCTCAACCATAATGTTTTTGCTGGCTTGGCTCAAGCGCATGAATTCAACGCGCTGAGCCGGGCAAACGTAGACCAAGAGGAGTTTCAATGATGATCAAGCAAGTGATGCAGGGCGGTGTATCGATCCTTACCGTCGTCATGGCGCTCTATTGCGGCGCCGCGGTTGCGCATGGAAAAGTGGCTATGGAAGAAGATACATGCATGCGCCGGCTCGGCGATAACAGCATGGTACATTTAAGTGCTTATCAGCCACAACATGAGCCAAGCGACCAATATTGCACAGAGATACCTAAAGAAGGCGATACTTTTCTGGTGGTGGATCTGGTCGACCAGGCGCTTCGTGACATTCCGATAGGAATAAGGGTGGTGAAAGGAACCAGCGAGGTGGAAGACGAGACGGTGACGTATTTACGTCCGAGCTATCACCCTGATGGAGTGATCAGGGGAGAAACCAGTCTGGATCAGGGACTCTATACGGTATTCATTACGGGAGAGTCGGTGCCCCCTGTACACTATCAGTACCCATTGCGGGTAAAGATGGTTAATTATGCGAATATTTTTCGTGCATCGATAGGGCCATTGATAGCCATGCTGCTGTTGACCCTGTTTGCTTACAAGGTCATGAAATCAAAGCGTATGCAGAATTGGCGCTCTTCCCGCCGTTCATAGGTTATTGAAGGATAGGCTCAACCATTGCGTTGAGAGCGGTCGAAGTTGATCAGCCTTCAATTTTAGCTGTCGCGGCGCCTCGGTCGGGCTGGAAGTGTGATCATAGAACAGAAACCGTGGGTAGTTGTTCGTGCCATAGTCGGCAATAGCGCTGAATCCGGTGGTTGACGTTTATTTATCAGGTTGGCGCTATGATTAGTAAGGTTATGTGTTATTTACCCCGGCATCGTTGCGCATTGCCTCATACCCCAAAAATCGCACACTCCGCCTCGTCCAACTGCTGGACCGGGAATAATAAAAGGTCTGGTTATGGGTAAGAAAGATAACGGAAAAAAAGTGAGCGAGCCCCTGCCGGAGCTATCCAAAGAAGACTATGAGGGTACGCTCTATAAACTTCAGATTGAACTCGTCAAGTTGCAACGGCGCTTTATCAAGTGCGGCGACAAGATTCTGATCATCTTCGAGGGACGGGACGCGGCCGGTAAAGACGGCACCATCAAGCGCATCATTCAACACCTGAGTCCGCGCGAAACGCGCGTCGTGGCCCTTGGCAAGCCCACGGACAGAGATCGTGGCTCATGGTATTTTCAGCGTTATACCCCCTATCTGCCCGCGGCCCAGGAACTGGTGTTATTCAACCGCAGCTGGTACAACCGGGCGGGAGTGGAGCCGGTAATGGGTTTTTGCACGAACGCCGAGTATGATGAATTCATGACTTCGGTGCCGGAGTTCGAACATATGCTGGTCCGTTCAGGTATTAAGCTTCTGAAGTACTATCTTGATATCAGCAAATCAGAGCAGGCGAAGCGGCTGGATGATCGCAAAAAGGATCCGCTCGCACAATGGAAGATCAGTGCGCTTGACGAACATGCAATCAAGAAATGGAAGGAATACAGCCTGGCACGCGATAAAATGCTGGCGCATACCCATAGTCTCACGGCACCGTGGACAATAGTCCGTGCCGACGATAAGCAGTTGGCGCGTATCAACATCATCAAGGATCTTCTCAGCCGCCTCGATTATGAGAATAAAGACGAACGGTTGGTCATGCCGGACAAACGCGTCGTGATGGAGTTTGAAATTTCGTTTATTGAACGCGGTGTACTGGCGTCGTAATTAACCCGGGATGCTTCATAAATGCCGCGTCCTTGCTGGTCTTCTATTTCTTATGGAAGTTTTATTCAGCGGGTGTATGAATAACTACGTCATTCTTTCAAAAAGTTTCCCTAAAAACAGAATCCTGCGCAATTATCACGCAAGTTTATGGAACATCCGGGGTTATCGCCAGACCAGAGTCTTTGCTCATGGGGCGGCTGGCACCCGATCACCTGTTGGCTATTCATAGCCGCCACCCTCCATAAGTCATCGGAAGTCATCGCCGGCGGGTGATCATTGCAATATTGTTGCAATGATCATGGTCTAAAATTGCTAATGAGGGACGAAAAATGAGACGAATACAGCGTTTCCCGGGGCAGGCAGCGCTTGCCGCGATCATCGTACTTGAATCGGCCCTGCCCGTCTGGGCACATGAGCCTGGCGTTCATGTGCATGGCCGCGCCACGCTTGAAATTGCGATTGACGGAGCGACAGTGCAGGTCAACCTGAATAGCCCATTGGATAATCTATTGAGATTCGAGCATGCCCCTAGAAATGAAAAAGAACATCAAGCCGTCACGGCCATGACATCGAAATTTAATCAGGCTGATAGTCTTTTCATTTTTACGCCCGCAGCTCAGTGCCGGGTAGAATCCACTGATTTAACGTCTCCAGTGCTTTCTCCGGACTTGCTGGTGCCTGCCTCCGATTCTGGCAAAAGTGCCGATAAAAGTACCAGAAAATACAGTGGTGCATCCAGAACGACTCCTTCTACTCCGTCTCCGGCAGCGGATATGCATGCGGAGCTGGAGGCCACCTGGCAGTTCCGGTGCGCCCAGCCGCAGGCTTTGCAAGGCGTCGATGTGCGATTATTCCAAATGTTTCCCGGTCTCCAGCGTCTCGATGCCGCCGTAGCGGGGCCCAAGGGGCAATCAAGCGCGAAGCTATCGCCTGAGTCTACCCGGTTGAAATGGTAGCTGAGAAGGTGGGTCAGGAATGAGTCCGTTTGTCATTGACATTCAGGATCTGGTTTTTCAGTGGCCTGGCAAGCATGGATTCCGCCTGTCGATCCCCCAATTTCTGGTAAGACGCGGAGAGCGTGTTTTTCTGCAAGGCGCGAGCGGGAGCGGCAAGAGTACCCTGCTGAGTTTGCTGGGTGGCGTGCTGCTGCCGCAGCCGTGCCACCTGCGCGTACTCGATACCGACCTGACCGCACTTTCATCCAGCGCCCGCGACCGGTTTCGCGTAGATCATGTCGGTTTCCTGTTTCAGCAGTTTAATCTGGTGCCTTATTTGTCCGTGCTTGAGAACGTGCTCCTACCCTGCCGTTTTTCGCAGCGCAGGCGGCGGCAAGCGCTTGAATCAGCCGCATCGCTCGAACAATCGGCGGCCCGGCTGCTGGATCAGCTGGGACTGGATGTGACGCTGGCACGACAACCAGTCACCGCATTATCGGTGGGGCAACAGCAGCGCGTGGCGGCTGCTCGGGCACTGATCGGCCACCCCGAGCTGATCATCGCCGATGAACCGACTTCCGCACTGGATGCGGCCCGACAAGCGGAATTTCTTGATCTTCTGCTAGGCCGCTGCGATGATGGGAATGTCACGCTGATCTTTGTCAGCCATGACCAGCGGCTGGGGTCCCATTTCAGCCGTACCGTCGACTTGAATGAATTGTGCGTAACCACAGTCCCTTGATCAATCGAATGGAGAAAAAAATGTCGCTATCATATAATTTTAAAGTGTTGGGTGCAGCCGCTGTACTGGGTGCATTGATGAGCGTTGAGGGCATTGCGGGCACCGATACGGTCATAAAAGTCGATGGCTCCAGCACGATGTATCCCATCACCGAAGAGGGGGCGAAGAAATTTCAGGCGACCAAAAAAGAGGCGGTTAAGGTATCGGTCGGCATCTCCGGTACCGGCGGTGGCTTTACGAAATTCTGTCGCGGTGAAATAGATATCGTCAATGCTTCCCGTCCCATTCAAAGAGCGGAAATGAAGGCGTGCAATAAAGCCGGCGTGCAATACGTAGAATTGCCGATGGCGTTTGATGCATTAACGGTGGTGGTGAATCCGAAGAATACCTGGAGCAAAACCATGACTGTTACCGAATTGAAAAAAATGTGGGAACCCGCCGCTCAGGGTAAAATTACCAAATGGAGCCAGGTAAATCCGGCATGGCCTGATGAAAAATTCAATCTTTATGCCGCAGGCCTGGATTCCGGCACGCTCGATTACTTTACGCAAGCAATTGTGGGCAAGGCTAAATCCAGCCGTAGCGACTTTACGGCATCCGCTGAGGACAATAACATACTGATGCAGAACGTGGCGAACGACAAGAATGCGCTGGGGTTCGTTGGTTTTGGATACTATATGCAGAATCAGGACAAAATCAGTGCTGTCGCGGTGGATGATGGTAGAAGCGGTGGAGTTATTCCCTCTGCCGAAACGGTGGAGGATGGAACCTATCAGCCTTTGTCTCGTCCTATTTTTATCTATGTGAACATGAAGGCGGCGGAGAAACCCGAACTTAAGGAGTTTGTTGCGTTTTATATGAAAAATGCATCCGCTCTGGTGAGGGGATTCCAGTACATTCCACTACCGCCCAGAGCCTACGCCGCCAACATGGAATTCTTCAAGACGAAGCGGGTGGGAACGGTATTCGATGGCTATGTGCCAGGGGGCCTCACCCTCGACGACCTGCTTCGGCGAGAAGCCCGTTTTTATGAAAATTGATCATGGTATTGCCGTTTCCAGCGAATCGCGATCGCGGCTCCATTCTGGACGAACTACCGCCTTGAATGAATTGGGCCGAAACGCAGGAGGGCCGGGCTGAAATCACTGTTTTCCCTTGCGTTTGCCAGCGCCTGGAACCGGCGCACCACGCTGGGATTGATGGCGGTCAGTATTGCGCTTTCAGTTATGCTGTTGTTGGGCGTTGAGCAATTGCGTACCCAGGCGCGGGAGAGTTTCTCTCAGTCCATATCCGGGACCGACTTGGTGGTGGGTGCGCGCACCAGTCCAATCCAACTCATGCTCTATGCCGTGTTCCGCCTGGGGGATGCCACCCATAATATCCGCTGGGCAAGCTTTCAGGCGATGGCGGCACATCCGGCGGTGGCGTGGGCAGTGCCGATTTCCCTGGGCGATTCGCATCGCGGTTTTGCGGTAATAGGCACCACTCCCACGTATTTCGAGTATTTTCGTTATGGCGATCGCCGATTGCTGGCATTTGCGGCGGGAAAGCCGTTTACGGATATTTTTGAAGCGGTAATCGGTGCGGATATCGCCGCGCAACTTGGCTATCAAGTGGGCGACAGTATCGTGCTCAATCATGGTGCGAAAGGCCTCGGTTTGACCGATCACGCCGACAAACCGTTCAAGGTGAGCGGCATTCTCAAGCGGACCGGCCTGCCCGTGGATCGCAGCGTTCATGTCAGTCTTGCGGCAATTGAAGCTATTCATCTCGACTGGCAGGGCGGCGCCCCGATGCCCGGGGTATCCATTCCGGCTGAATATGTGCGTAAATTCGATCTGGCGCCAAAGGAAATTACGGCGGTGCTCATCGGGCTGAAAAGCCGCGCGGGTGTTTTTCAGATGCAGCGGTTCATCAATCAATACAAGGGAGAGCCATTGCTGGCCGTGCTTCCCGGTGTGGCGCTGGATGAGCTGTGGTCCATCGTCAGCATTGTGGAAAAGTCGCTGCTGGCTATTTCCGCATTGGTGGTGGCGGTGGGTCTGAGCGGTTTGGTGGCTGTTGTGCTGGCCGGCCTGGGGGAACGCAGGCGCGAATTGGCAATCCTGCGCTCGGTGGGCGCTGGCCCGCGCGTGGTTTTTCTGCTGCTGGCTATCGAGGGATTGATGGTGGTCGTGGCCGGTGCATTGCTGGGTGTGCTGGGGTTGACCGTGCTCAGTCTGTTTGCCGCGCCTATTCTGGAGGCGCACTTGGGTATTTCGCTGGCGGCAGGTATGCTATCGGCCGAGGCTTGGCAATTACTGTTACTGGTCATGGCAACGGGGTTTCTGGTCAGCCTTATACCCGGCTATCGTGCCTACCGATTATCCTTAAGCGATGGTTTGACGCCAAGATTATAAAAAAGGATACCAAATATGACTGCTTCTCTGTATGTCATCCCTCTCCGCTTTCGCATTTTATTTTTAATCGCCTTGCTGATTTTTACGGCACAGACAGCCATCTCGGCCGATAAGGATTACAAGGTTGGAGATAGATTGTCAGTGCCGGCGCCCGGTGCAGCGAAAAATAAGCCCGCACCTTCGGGAACCGCTTCAGCCGGTTACAAGGAAAAGACCTGGGATGATCTGATGCCCAAGAACTGGGACCCGATGGCGCCGCTGAAGGGATTGAAGCTGGACAACCTTAAGGATGGCGACCCCCGTGCCATCGAAGCGCTGGAAAAAATACGCGCAGCCTGGAATAACGCACCCATCGAGCCCGCGCTGGATGGAGAGCGGATCCGTATTCCGGGCTTCGTGATTCCTCTGGAACGCGCAGGCAATAAAGTCAGCGAATTCCTGCTCGTTCCCTATTTCGGAGCGTGCATTCATACGCCCCCGCCGCCTTCCAACCAGATCATTCATGTGCGGACATCAAAACCCCTGTCCAATATGCGCACCATGGATACAATGTGGGTCAGTGGAGTGCTGCACGCCGGCAGCATAGATACGGAGATGGGCCAGGCGGGCTATCAATTGAAGGCTGAGTGGGTTACGCCTTATCCGTAAGGAACTCATGAACAGGAAAGAGTTCGGATGTTCCTGCACACCCCCACATCGCCCCGCCCGCCTTACGAAGTTTTACCGGGATTGTATTGATGGCGCCGGGACTGATCAGCGCAAATTTTCATTCTGAATTTCATTCGCATGTTTTAGAGCATGCCATTCGAGGTCGTTAGCCAGGCCTGGCCCTTATTTGCCTCAACTTTAGAGTCCCCTCAAATCAATAAACACTCGGCACAAGCATTTCTGTAGATACCGGATGTCGCAAGTAGTCTGGGTTATGCACCCGGTCCGGCAGAATAATGGGTTCATGCTCAATTTCATTGTAAGGAATCTGAGCCAGGAAGTGATGAATACAATTAAGACGGGCTTTTTTCTTGTCGACCGCCTCGACTATCCACCAGGGAGCCTCGGGAATATGGGTGCGCTCCAGCATGGTTTCCTTTGCTTTGGTGTATTGTTCCCAAAGACGGCGGGATTCAAGATCCATCGGACTCAGTTTCCATTGCTTTAGGGGATCGCGGATTCGCATCAGGAAACGCATGTACTGCTCATCATCGGTAATCGAGAACCAATATTTAATCAGGATGATGCCGGAACGAATGAGTATCTTCTCAAATTCCGGCACGCTACGGAAGAATTCTTCATATTCTTCTTCGTCACAGAATCCCATGACTTTTTCCACGCCGGCCCGGTTATACCAGCTCCGGTCAAACAGTACGATCTCGCCGCCGGAAGGTAAATGTGACACGTAGCGTTGAAAATACCACTGGCTGCGCTCTCGTTCGCTCGGAGCAGGCAGCGCAGCCACCCGGCAGACCCGAGGATTCAGGCGCTGGGTGAAACGCTTGATGACTCCGCCTTTACCTGCAGCGTCACGCCCTTCGAACAGGACTACTACCTTGAGTTTCTTTTGCACTACCCAGTCCTGTAACTTGACCAGTTCTCCCTGAAGACGAAAAAGCTCCTTGAAATAGAATTGCCTGCCCACCTCGGTCTCGTTATCAGGCGTGGTGATTTCAGCCACCAATTTATCCAGCCGATGATCATCGATTTCCATTTCCAGTTCTTCGTCGAGACTGTCCAACATATCGGCATGAATGTGGCGTTCTAGGTCCGCATGTTCATGGGTTTTATCTGCGCACATCGGGGTCTCCTGGTATTTGTTTTAAAATAGTTTCGTAAACAACCAGTACAGGGAACCGGAAAGAGATATTGAAGCACCCAAGCCATGGCCAAATTTCATACAACCCTACTGCAAGCCTGATTTGTTGACAGCCATCGCGCCAGCTACGCCCGATGATAGGATTTGTGTGGTAGAAACCGGCAGACCGTAGATATCGAATTTTTTCACCGAAGGTCACCAGGCTTGTGATCGAGACGAGGAGGAGCGTAGGAGGCAGAAGTAATATTCATCGATATCATCCAATAACCCTCAAAATGGTAGCGATTTTTTGTTACAGGAGTGTTACAAACCAGCCTTCCCTCCGCACCGCAAATCCACCACAAGGAGAGCAGATGCCAGGACCTGTTAACACCTATTTCGCACCCGCGTTTTTTGTGCGCAACCCGAAGGGACGGGACGGATTTTCATCCAGCCCTTCGTTACTCACCGCTTACGGAGGCCCACAGCCAACATAGCGAGTCTATTGCAGAAACATCCCCGTCTTAATCGTTTCTTGTCGAAACAGGCGAAGTGTGGGTCTCAGATCTGCTTGCTGCAGTGGGTTTGATGGTGAGCACCGGGCAGGGAGAGTGTCTGACAACATACTCCGCAATGCTTCCCATAGTTAAATGATTCCACCCCGTATAACCATGTGTACCGAGGATCAGAAGATCGGCATTCTGTTCGGCAGCCACCCGTACGATTTCTTTACCAGGGTCGCCTTCGATAAAAATGGTTTCGGTGTGTGTGCCGAACGATTCCGCGAGTGTTTTGAGCGCCTCCTTTCCTTTTTGCCGGGTGTTTTCAATACTTGCATCCACCCAGTCTTCGAATCCGGGCGTGTAATAGTAGGGTGAAGGAACCATCCAGCCGCCGGGTTCAAATACATGCAGAATCTTGAGTTCCGCCGCAAGCGATCCAGATATGCATTTAGCATATAGGATGGCATCCTGAGAAGCCTCTGAGAAATCAGTAGCTAGAATGATTTTTTGAATGAGTGGATTCATACATCCTTCCTTTCCGGGTAAAGATCCGTCCATGGTGGTTGAAGACAATGCACTGAGTAAGCCAACACAGCCTTTCTTCTGTGACTTCATCCCTTTATGTCATAGCACTACGCGAGGCGAGCAGGCCAAAACTGGCATCGAAGATGAAGCCGAAGATGAAGGTATATGCCGGAAGAGCAAGAGTAGACTTAGTTCCAGCAAAAAAGATATGCTGTCCCCGCGATCCGCTTGTGTGCCGTCACCTCGTCCCTCGCAATGCGGTTGAGGTTCGAGTTCCTTCTACTCCGTTGTTGTTGCAATAATTGCGGACGGGTGGTCAGAGTCCTTGATATAACCGGCATTGCGCCGATGGACAGGTATTCAGAGTCCTGCTACTGGACAGATGCGCAGAGTCCTAAGATGACACGTAGAGGTAGTTAATGTGCCCAGAATGATTTATTAACTCTCTCAATTACAATTATTCCACAAAAAAACGGTAAATTGCTACCGCTATAGCAAAAAAATTGCATTCAAAGCTTCATCCTGCCTTTCGCTATCTCTGCCGTCTGCTCCTCGAAGTGCCGCAAGCAGGCAAAACGTGTAATCATCTTCTTGCGTACAAGAATGTTGCCAAACGATAACTGCTGGATGGATGGTCAGAGTCCTTGGTATAAACCGGCATTGCGCCGACGGACAGGTATTCAGAGCCCTGCTACAAACGGGCGATCAGAGCCCTAAAATGACAGGCAAACCTGTATGCTTGCTGATGCATCCGAGTTTGCCTTGCCAAGGACAGCCTGTATCAGTTACTTCCTGTTTGTGGCATTTGGCCGCCATGAATCGCGTAATCTGGCTTAGATTGTTGCGCCATTTGGCGATGAGCCATGGCTTCCTTCATGTTGGCCCGCGCAGCTTGCTCATACTTACGTATCAAAGCTGTGGTATGCGATTTCAAATTGTGCGCTTGCCAGCCATACAGACGCGTCTGCTCATACTGTTCAAGCAGTGTCTTCTGCTCATCCGCCTTTGCCTGCATTTCGTGGGCGGCGCCTTCAAAACGCCTCGCCAAAACGCTATGCTCACTTGGGGCTGCTGCAGTCTGAATTGCTGATTCAGGAAAATTTTCTGCTTTTACGGTGCTTATGGGCGCACCCACAGCCAATAAACCAAGCAGGGATAAAATTGCAAAAGTATCTTTTGCTTTTGTGCCGAGTGTCGTTGCCATTTTGATTCTCCTGTTCCATTTATTAAAAATCAATATTGGACGGATAGTCAGAGTCCCTTTCGCTACCGGACGAATGGTCAGAGTCCTTACACTGGACGGATGGTCAGAGTCCTAAGATGTGACTTCATATTAATTCCCTTAGCATCAAAATGGTATTAGGGAAACCCTGATTCAATACTAAGGGAATTCCTGATTTTGTACTAAGGGAAACCCTTAGATAATGGATTGAATTCAAGGATCTGGACTAAGGCGCTGGAAGCAGGGAATAACAAGCTCAAGCGACTGCTGGCTGATGCCTTGCTCGACAATGCGGCATTGAAAGATGTACGTGGTAAGCCCACAAGCCCAGCGGGAAGTGGTGACAGGTCCAATATCTCTATTGATAATAATATCTCATTATATTAATATCAATCCGTTCAAATCATTTTTACTATAATTAAAAATCCTGGAATCCCCATGAAAAACATATTCTCCGGTCTGGCTTTAACTGTCGTACTCGTCGCACCCCTGACTGGCCATGCCTTCAGTTACGATGTGCGGGTGGGAGTCTCGGGCGGACAACTCACGACTGGGTTTCATGCTCATGGCAGCCTGCCTCCAGGCGGCGGATTCGCCAAGGATTTCATAACCGGACAGAATTTGTATCCGACTGATTTTGGCGATTTTGGCGGCGGGCCACTGGCCACCAACGACCCCGGGTTCCAAAGTTTCGCCGGCACCCTCGCCCCCGGAACCATCGTATCTATCCAGGGAATAGGAAGCTTGGAGTATTGGACCCCTGCAAACCAGACATGGGCAGCGCCATCCAATGGCGAACTGATACGGGTGCACGGTGCGATCCCGACTGATATCGCCCTGGTTTATACTTTCTGCCAGAGCGGAGGCATGCTTTGCGACCCCGCTCTGGCCGCCCAATATCCATTTTATGCTCAGGGTAGCAATTTTTCCGCAAACGGCATTTCCGGCCCCAATCCCACAATTATCGACGATGCAGATCCTCAGGGGGCCTTCCATGCGCATCTGGATTGGTTTATCGAGAACCCTGACGGAACGCCTACCCCCGCAGCCTACCTTGCCACCTTTGCGTTGGTCGCGGATGGCTATCTTGCATCAGAGCCGGTTAAAGTACTGTTCAATTACGGGTTGACGGATGAGCAGTACATGCTCGCCTTTGAATCTCGTATACAGCCCGTCCCCGAGCCTTCCGCAGCGGCGCTCATGCTTATCGGTCTCGCGTTTCTGGGATTATGGGTCCGTCGCCGGCAATCGGCGTTCGTCTGATCGATCCGGTTTTGGAGTCGCCTGGAACCGAGTCCATCCCCTTATCGTCTACCTGATGTCCTAGCAGCCATTCTTTTCTCAGCGGCGTATTCCATGAGGATTACTCAGCGGTATTCCGGTACGGAATGCCAGAAAACCCATTCCTCGGCTTTCAGAAAACCAGTTCCACGCCCAGCTCGATGCTTCGCCCGGGTTCCGGGCTGAAGTTTCTCAGGAAAGAGGTCGAGCTGCGGATCTCCTCGTTAAGCAGATTGCGAGCCCGCACAAATACAGATCCTGGTCGACCCATCACCTTGCGCCGGTAGGATGCATGCAGGTTCAACAAATTGTAGCCCTTGGTTTCGGTTTCATTGACGCCTGCCCTGTCCTGCGCATTGGCATGCGTGTAGCGGATACGTGCCGACCATGGCCCCGAGGCGGTGGCCAACTGCACTCCATAGCGCAAGGGGGGTTGCCGCGGCACGTTTTCATTTGTCGCGGTAAGCCTGGCATGAACATAATCGGAGAACAGAGTGACTTCCACCGGCGGCACGATATCCGAGAGCATACGCAGCGTTGTTTCGGCCTCGTACCCCATGAAACGTGCGCTGGCTTGCTCATAGTTAACAACCGGCAGGCATTCGTCGAGACTCACGCAGCGCGTTCGGAATCGGCCTTCGTCCGCGTCGAAAAAAATATTGGGAATACTTCGCTGAAAGACGAAATTATCCACGTCGTTGAGAAACAAGGCGCCGTTGAGGCGTATCCACCTCGCATCGGCGTTCCAGGTCAGGTCGAGGCTCCTCATCGATTCCACCTTCAGATTCGAATCGCCGACGTCAAAGGTGTGGGTTGCGAGGTGCGGACCGAACGAATATAGTTCGTGCACTTCCGGTGCTCGCTTGGATCCTGAAAAGATGATGCCGACCGTGCTTTTGTCGGCATACTGCCAGGTCAGGGAAATGGAACGGCTCTCCACACTGAAACTACGGCCAGGGAAATTGAGAATCCGTCCATCGACAGTCGACTGCGGACCCGCCACCAATCTCAGCCGATCGTAGCGCCAGCCACCCTCCAGGCGCAGCGTGTCGGTGATATCGAGCCGTTCATGGATATAGGCGGCGGTGCTGAAGGTATTCGTTTCCGGGATAAACGCCTCGGCTCCGAGTGCGGAAAAATCGCGGTTCATCATTTGGCCGCCGATCACACCTGAAATGCGTGAGCCGAGCCGATGCTCCACTTCCAGGCGCCCATCCAGCGCCTCGTTGCGAAAAGTGGTCGCGATAACGCCGCCGGCTTTTTCATGATGCCGGTAGTGAACCCGGCTGACGTTCAGCCTGACACGATCGATCCATTTGCCTGATCCCCATATTTCCATCCGGCCGTCGTAACGGCGATTGGCCAGATCGATGCTGACATCGCTGCTTCCACCTCCGTGGGAATGTGAGCCTGCACTGGGGGGAATGCCATAGGTATTGTCCAGCATGGTAGCCGAGGTACCCACCATTCCCATGCCGGCAAACAATGATCCTCCCACGCTGCCACCCTGCGACTGTGCGCCGGTATTGGCGACATGGCCGCAAGTATTGCGTGTATTGATAAGGCCGAATTGCTGCTGAATGGCTTTGTCATCGACCGCGCAACCATTTATGGAGATGTCGTCACGGCGGCGCATGAATCCATCGATATGCATCGCGAATCTGCCGGTGCCCGCATCGACCTTGAAGGCATTGGTGCTTTCGTTGCCATTAAAGTTATAGCGCGATTGCACCATTCCGATAATTACCTGTTTGGGGACACGCTGGGGAATACGGTTGTCTATCACATTCACGGCTCCGCCGATGGCATTGCCGCCATAGCGAATAGTTGCCGGGCCTCGCATTACCTGTATTTCATCGGCCAGAATGGATTCAATGCTGGCGGCATGATCCGGGCTGAACGTTGTCGCATCGTGCGTGGCAAGTCCATTGCTCAGGAGGCGCACGCGCGGACCCGACATCCCCCGGATCACCGGCAGGCCAACCCCCGGGCCGAAGGTCGAATTGGAAACGCCGGCTTCGTCACTCAGCGTTTCCCCCAGTGTATTGCCTGCACGTTCCCTGAGTGCATCGCCACGCAGCTTTACGATCGGTCTGGGCGGTTCACGCGGCACCTCCTCCGGTGCCGCCTTGATCTCTATCGGCTTGAGTATCGTTTCGGTTTCGGCAGCGGCGGGTCGGGGTGCGGCTGTCTGTGCAAATGCCGCCGGTAAAGGGGCTGCCATGACAAGATTGATAATTACAACCCGTGACAGCATGGGGCGCAGCACGCGCGTGGCTGAGTACATGACCTTAATTTAGCGACAGTCTGATTGTTATTGTTTCTTCCGCTGCCAGCCACCTGCACGTGAATTCGTCCGGATTATCATTGCCAGATATATGCGGAGCGAATATATCGCGGATGAATAGACCTAGCCTTATCCTCGCATCTTCAAAGCATCGGGGCATTCAGCGATGCTGATTTAAAAAATTTCTAAAACAGAAGCGGGGATATTGTTGACAAAGCCAACGGCGTTGATTACATTATTGATAACGATTTCTCAGTAGTATTATAAGAGATCTCGTTTTGAAAAACAATCTCGTCAGGCGACATAAATGCTTGAGATCTATTAGCCAACCCAAACTATAGGAGTTATATGATGTTCAGATCCATGCATGTGACTTTCGGCGCAGCGCTCACCACGCTGGCCATGATGATTTCTCCTCAAGTTCTCGCGCAGCACGCCGATATCGAGGCGGTGGTGATCGGCGGCAAACTGATCGTCGATGAGGAAAATGCCGCGCCGGTCGCATTTGGGACCGGCTACAAGATTTTTGAAGGAGACTTTGGTGACCTGCCAGGCGGACTTACGGGAACAGACGATCCAGGATTTTTGGCGCCATCTGGCACGTTTCTCTCTGGGGAGCAGCTCTGGTACCATGCTCTTGGCACTTTGAGTTTCTGGAATGGCACGAGTTGGGCAGTCGCTCCGAGCGGAATAGCGCTAACTGTCGAAGATATACTTGGAAGTGAAACGCTCATTTCATCCCTCGGTGCAACGAATCCATATGGAGTTATCGATCAGGTCGACTCCGCAGGCGGCATTCATGCCCATATCGATTTCTCGATATCAAACGTCAATCCGGTGGGCGCCTATCTCGCGACCTTCGAACTTACCTCGCGCGACGCCTCCGGCAATCTGCCTTCTCCCTATCTGGATAGCGACCCGTTTCAGATTGCTTTCAACCGTGGGCTGAGCCACGAGGCTTTCGAGGCTTCCATTAGTGCCTTGGTATCTCCTGTTCCCGAGCCTCAAACCTATGCGATGCTTTTGGCCGGCTTGGCGTTATGCGGTGCCATGGCCAGACGCCGCAAGGAAATAACTGGATAGCTCCCTCCCGATTCGTTAACACGCATCTACCGCTTCATCCGCAACCTGTTTCAAGGTTGCGGATACCTCCTGATAAATGCTTTATCGGTAAAAATAGAAGCGTATCCGGAAATTACATGGTTCCCGTTGTCCAGCTCGGTGCATCCATGGGAACCGCCGTGGCCGTATATATATTTGGGGGCATCATGTGCTGCAGTCCTGCTTGGCGCTGCCGCGATGCAGTCGAGGTAGGGGCCATAGGCGGCGAACGCATGGAGCGCTATGTTAGCGACTGCAATACGGCACTATGGGAACGGATAACCGGGCGCGAGGGGCGTCTGGAAGAAGCACTTGACCGCCAAGCCAGTGCCTCGCTCAGCGAGGACTACAATGCAGCCAGAGAAAGAGTTGCCCTACTTGAAAATTCATGCGCCACTAATTGGAAACAACGTCAGGTGAGCACCGGAACCCGGCATGCGCCATTCAAGGTTTTGGCCGGCATTCACTGCATCGGCCATAAAGAATCAGATCGTATTTTTCGATCACGAAATCGCGAGGTACCAGAAGATTGCTCTTCTTGATCCTCTCGTGTATGTCGAATACCCTACTGCAAGAACTACACTTGAAATGATAATGATCGCCCAGCCGGGTCATCTCGTAGCGATCTGCTTCGCCCGGTAGCTTGACCGGCAAAATCCAGCTCTCGGCTGTTAAATCCTTCAATGTCCGATAAACCGTCGCGATACTCAGTGACGGCACCACTGCCTGCCCCGCCGCAAGTATTTCCTGTGTGGAAAGCGGCCTTCCCGCTTCCGAGATGGCGTCAAGAATCGCATTGCGCTGCCGGGTATTACGTTCCATGGATTCCTCTCAACAATATCGATTTCGGGATTGGTTGCTCGCGATATCGGCACGGGCAACCCAATCTCCACTCATGGCATTAACAAGCCTTGACTATATGCTATTGATAACTTATTATCAATTATTCCATGCTGATCGTAGTATGGAAAAAATCGGATCCAATGGAGATGAAAGTTGTGTCATGCATTCATTTTATAACTGTAAAAGGAGAAAGTATATGCGGCTTACATTGAGAAGCATCGCTATGAGCCTGACAGGCCTGTTTATTCTGGCATCGTTCAACGCATCAGCGTCACGGCATGATGAAAGCATTGGTTTTTACGTGGGTTACGACGGACTAGCCATGATTGCTTCCGGCACCTACGCCGGACTCTCCAACCCGAACGTGGATCGCCTCACTCTTCTGCTCGACCACGGCAATCACTTTCATGGTATCGGTGCCTATAGTTACAGTGGACCGGCAGCTTCACTGAATGTATTGTCCACCAGCGCCAATAATCGTATCCCTGAAATTTCTTCGCGCGAGCAGCCGCTTTCCCTGACAGCGGGTAGTGGCCTCTACGCCGGAACGTTGCGAACTCATGTAGACAGCTCCGAATACAGCTATCTCGGCATCGCTTCCATCCAATCCCTGGCAGGCCATTCTTCAGGCGGCACTGAAGACGTCCTTTTCCATAGCAGCAGCGATCGCTGGTCGGGACAACTGGATAACGCGGAGATTGGCCTCAGATTGATCGAAAGCACGCCAGGATTGCATATTGGAACGGAAACAACACGGGATATTTATAGCAGCGGCAACGTATTCATGCTGGGAGAGGGCAACGGCTTCGAATTCAAACCGGTTTATTGGGTCGATGCAAGTTCCGCGGCAGGCGTTTACTCGGCAACATTCGAATTGCTGAATACGGGAGCGAATTCAGCCTTCCAAGATTCAGGCAGGTTCCATTTCGATTTTGCCGTTTCACCGGTGCCGGAACCGAGCACTTATGCAATGCTCGTCGTGGGCCTGTTTGTATTGACGTGGACAGCACGCAGACGAGCCCGGCATTGATCTAAACATACCCTTCCCTCCTGACCAATCTGAGCACTGGCTCACCAACTTAGCCAGTTAATCTGCCAACTAAGCAGCCAACCAATCTACCAACTAAGCGAGATCGTTATGACAATAAGGGATGAGCGTCTGCCGGTTACGGTCCTTTCCGGTTTTCTGGGCGCAGGCAAGACTACGTTGCTTAATCACGTTCTGGCGAATCGTGCAGGATTGCGTGTAGCAGTGATCGTGAATGACATGAGCGAAGTGAATATCGATGCATCCCTGATCGAAAGAAGTACCGAAAATGCAGGGGCGGCATTGTCCCGCACTGAAGAAAGGCTGGTCGAAATGAGCAACGGCTGTATCTGCTGCACGTTGCGCGAGGATTTACTTACGGAGGTGCGCAAGCTCTCGGCGGAGGGGCGTTTCGATTACCTTCTGATCGAATCGACGGGAATCGGTGAGCCGATGCCCGTCGCGGCAACGTTTGATTTCCGGGATGAAGAAGGCAGTTCGCTAAACGATATCGCGCGCATAGACACCATGGTCACGGTGGTGGATGCGGTTAATCTGCTGGACGATTTCTCGAGCGAGGATTCATTGGCGCAACGCGGTGAAGTTGCGGGTGACGAGGACAACCGGACGTTAGCCAGTTTATTGACCGAGCAAATCGAGTTTGCGGATGTGATTGTGGTAAGCAAAGTGGATCAAGTCAGCCTGGATAAGTTGGGGGAAGTGACCGGCGCGATTAAGGCACTGAATCCCGTGGCGGAAATCGTTTACGCCGAATATGGCGATGTTCCCTTGAATAAAATTCTCGGCACCGGCCGATTCGATCTGGATCGTGCCAGTGGTATGGCGGGCTGGGCCAAGGAGATGGCTGGCGAGCATACCCCGGAAACCGAGGAATACGGTATCAGCAGTTTCATCCTGCGCATACGCCAGCCCCTCCACCCTCAGCGTTTTGCAGCCTTTCTAGAGATGCCGCTGCCGGGTGTTTTGCGGGCTAAAGGCTATGTATGGTTGGCCAGCCGGCCTGAATGGGCTATATCCTATTCACGCTCCGGCAATACCGCCGCAGTGGAACCGGTGGGGCGGTGGTGGGCGGCAGTACCGAAACAACGCTGGCCCGCCGAGGGAAGCCATGAGCGAGTCTTAATAGAGCAGAATTGGCAGCAGCCCTACGGAGACCGTGTTAATGAGGTGGTCTTCATTGGTCGCCATAAGGATTGGGATCGGGCATTGATTGAAATGGCCTTTGCAGCCTGCCAGCTTACCTCCACGGAAATCCGTAAGGGTGTAGAGCATTGGCGCACGCTGACGGATCAATTTCCTGAGTGGACTGCCGCAGTGGCGTCGACAGTGGAGGAAGCGGACCATCTATGAGTGCGGTAATCCCGGAGACTTTAGGTGAATGGCGTCATTGCATCGAGCATGACTGTGGCATTCAGTTGACCGTAGAATTCATCCAAAGGCGGTTGACGATATTGCGCGAGTCGGGGCATGAGGAAACACAACGTTTTATTCGGCATTATGGGGAAGCACACTGGCAAAGAACCGTAAGCTGGTTCGAGCATGCAAATAATGACATTCGTCGCTGATGGCACATTATGCGTGGTGGGCATACTTTCCATTGGGGAAACCAAGCAAGTTTTAAAGTGCGCGCATCCCTAGCAAGCTGACTCGTGCCGGACAATTTCTTATTGGTGAGATACCATGAAAAAAGAACGATCACCTGATTTTACAGAGAAAGCTATTCGCGCAGTCCCACCGGGCGAGTATATGTCTCCTGCACAGCTGATGTTCTTTCGTCTCCGCCTGGAAGACGAACGGCATCAGTTGCTGGAAAATGCGCAAGGCACGCTCGAACAAATGCAAGCCATTGTTTCCGAATCTGACCCGAACGACCGGGCAAGTACGGAGGAAAAATTTTCCCTTGAATTCCGGGTAAGAGACCGGGAGCGTAAACTGTTAAAAAAAATCGAGGATGCCCTCTTGCGCATTGAAAACGGTGCCTACGGCTGGTGCGCAGACACGGGCGAACCCATCGGCCTCCCCCGTTTGCTGGCGAGGCCTACAGCTACGCTCTGTATTGAAGCGCAAGAGCGCCACGAGCTGCATGAGCGAAGCTATGGCGTCTAACTTCTCACCCGCCAACGGATATGAATCCCCGGATAATCAGCCTTCGTCCATGCCTGGCAGTGTCCTTAAAGAACCTTCTTTTTCTACAGCTCATCCACTTCCGCAGTACGCGTGTACGGCGCGCCAACCGGATGAGTTGATCCGGATTTTTGATTCCCGCATTCAGGTTGTCCGCTGGCAGCGGCAGGAGGATCAGGTAATCAGGACATATTTCCAGCATGCGCTGACTAGCGGCGCTCTGGGCGGTGGCTTTCGTACAATTATTGGGGCGGGTGAACGATTAAGACCAACCTTTCTACCCAATCTACCTGGCCAAAATATTATTGTTGATGATATTTGCCAGCTTTCGGATATCTACTCGGAACTTCTCGGATGCGACGCAGTGGGCCTGCGCCTGGAAGTCCTCCATAGTGCGATGTGTCCCCGTTTTCACGTGGACCGCACAGGCATACGCCTGGCTTGTGCTTACCTGGGTTCGGGCACGGAATGGATCGACGACCGATGGGTCGACCGTAGCAGGCTTGGTCTCGGATCAAACGGACTCTCTGACGAAGCTTCCGGTTTGTTCGATCACAGAACCACGGTGGAAGCAGCCGCACCTTTTGATGTGGTGTTTTTTAAAGGCTTACTGTGGCAAGGGAATAATGAAAGGGGCGCAATCCACCGTTCGCCAGCCGTCGTACCCGGGAGCGGGCCGCGTGTCCTCCTCGTGATAGACGCAGTCTGGAATTGATCGAGGAGGACGAGCGTCGAAATATGAATGAAGCAGCCATCGCCGTTTTCCGGATCGCTACCTGACGACGCTGAACCTCTGAATAAGGATCGATTCAGAGGTTTCTTAATTCAATATGGTTTGCAATCCGCCCAGCCAGCCCGCCGCGATAGTCAGCAGCAATCCCGGAATAACCTGCAATGCGAAATGGCTGCCGCCATTGGATGCCGCCAATATCATTTTGGTCGCGGTGTTTGTGCTCATGGCGAGAAGGATGGGCAACACGGTTTGGGTCGCCTCAAGCTTACCCCCGGCTGCCAGCGACGCTACCGAGACCGCAGGGGAATGCGTATCGGCGAAACCGGCGATCGCGGTGCCTGCGATCAGCCCCGCGCTGCCCAGCCAGGCATTGAGTGCCGCCGCGACCAGAAGCACGGCCCCCATCGTCGTGGCAAGGATGAGCGCAGTGCGAAAGCTGAATGCCCTGCCCATCTCGATTGTTTCAGGGATTTTCTGCCGGAGCGCCTTCATAAAAAACCATGCTCCATAGGCCACCGCCATGAATCCCGCCGACAGGAGTGGCACCGCCATGGTGGCAAGTGTTGCGGGATGGGTCGCGCCGAGTACGATAGCCATCTGAGTAATAGTAGCCACAGTCGAGAGAACAGCGCCCCCTACCGCCGCTGGCATGAGTTCCGGCTTCTGTTTAGCAAGCGTACCCATGGAGGCTATTGTCGCCGAACTGGATACGAATCCCGAAGCCAGTCCGGCAACAGGCAATCCATAGCGCGGACCAAACAGGCGCAAGGCGATATATCCCCCAGCGCTGATCGCCATCATCAACACCACGATGATCCACAAGGTATGCGGATTGATCGCATTGAAGGGGCCCATGTAACGGTCCGGCATCAAGGGCAGCACCACCAGCGCCGCACCGGCAAGCACCAGTGCATCGTGCAACTCGGCTTCGGTCAGAGTTTTGCGTACGAAGGTGTGGATGCGAGTTCGTGCCGCGAGCAGGAGTGCCACCGTAACGCCGAGACTGGATGCGAGCAGCGGTTCGCGCATGGCAAGCGCGCCGAGCAATAACGTCAGAAGCTGTACAAATTCGCTGGTAAGGCCCGGATCGCGTTGACTGCGTGTGCGAAAATAGCCCAATGCAATGAATCCGGCTACCGAGAGCGTCACCACTGCCAGTAAAGGAATCCCTCCCAGTTCGAAAGCAAGCGCGCCAAGCAGGGCTGTGACGGCATAGGTACGAATCCCCGCCGGCGCACGGTCCCGCCCTGCGCCTTTTCTGCGCTCGCGCTCGACCCCTATCAGCAAGCCGATCCCCAACGCCACAGCGATTTTCATCCAGTTATCGGAGAGAAAGGTCATCGCGGCGATCAGTTCCTCTATTGTTATGGAGCATATGTAGGATGAAGCGTAGCGCAACCCCTCCTACGGAAGCCAGATTGGAAACCATAAAATTATTATAGTGTACTCATTACCCCTTTCCTGAATAAGGCGCCGAATGCCATTTAGACACTTTAAACATGTTTATATTGACAAAGTCATGGATGACTGATAACCTGCATTCACGTGCCGCACTTTGCCCACGCGTTTCTCTCGTCGCAGTGATGAGATTCTCCAAGCAGGTGTTGTCGTATGAAAGTAACCCGATTTGTAGCGCTGCTATCCATGCTCGGTTTATTGGCGTCGTGCGCGCCGATGAGCCATCACGAGGCAATCAGTAGCCCCGCTCTCCGTAAAGCGGTTCAAAGCGCAAGAACCCGCAGTGATCATACCGCCTTATGGAAGCATTTCGAGAAGCTGGCTCTGGAAATGCGGGTAAAGGCGGAGGAGCAAAGGCAATTGCTGGAACACTATCAGGAAAAAAGCTATCTCTATGGCCGGCAAGCGCAAGACCGGCAATCGCACACATGGGCTTTGTTGAACAGATATGAACTGGCTGTGGAACAAAGCCTTGCCAAGGCGGATGCTCACCGGCAAAAAGCAGCGAACCTCGCGCGAGAGGATCAAGGTGTCTTTGTCCGGCAAACGGCTGATACTCCCGCTATCGTAAAGTACAAGCTGCGCTCGAACGACATTACGGGTAGTAATTAACCTGAATCCGGCAGTGGATTTTGTGAAGTTAAAATCATGATTAATAATGATGTTTCTTTCAATTTTGACTCTTTCCGCACATCCCGCTGCCGGATTCAGGATTGAACAGAGTAACCATTCAGAGAAAACAACTCACGGCTGATTTTTTGCAATTTCATCGCTGGATACGCAATCAAACGGGCCTCGGTGTTAAGGGTGAAGTATCCCCTGCTCAATCTGAATCAAACAGAACATCTCAAAGGGAGTAAATGCAAATGCAGACAGATTTGGGATCGATAAAAAAAGAAGCACGCACGAAATACGATACCGTATTGATGGAAGCGCATGCGCTGATTGACTGGGAAGGGCTTCGTACCGAGCTTATGGAGATTTATAGACGCGAGATCAGCCTGGGCGAAGGACAAAAGTTCATAGACCCGCTGGTCATGTTCAAGACAGTGCTGTTGGGCCAGTGGCACAGCTTGTCGGATCCGAAGCTTGAAGAGGCACTGCGCATGCGTACCGATTTCATGGATTTTTGTGGCGGTTTCTCTGATGATGCGCCGGATGAACTCACGCTGTGCCGTTTTCGAAATCGCCTGATTACATCGGGCAGGCTAGCTGGAATGCTCGCAGGCGTGAATGCAGAATTGCAAGCTCATGGCCTCGTGATCAAGGACTTGCACCGTACTGCTACTGACGATGTGCGTGCGCAGTCGCCCGCTTGCCCCAGGCAAGACACGATTGATAATCCGGATACCACAGGTGCGCCCGAGGCCAACGAGGTTGGCAACAAGCAAGGCGGCATTCCAGCGAAATATCCCAAACTGGTCAGCTACATTAAAATCCGGCGTCCCGAACCGGACGCTACCTGGATAAGAAGAAATAAAAAGAAGTACTTTGGCTACGTCGGTTATGTAAACGTTGCTAACGAGGATAACTATATCCGCAGGAGTGTGCACGGTGGCCAGCAAAAGTAAAATCATTACGGCGGCTATCGTGCACCAAGGAGGTGATCTATTGGTAAAAAAATGGTTACCACTGATACTTCTTATTGTCTTTATAGTCATCAGCGTGGCTGCGTTAAGCGGATTAGCCAGGAATCTGGCCCAGAAAACGACCGTTCTCAGTGATCCGTTATGCAAGGTGGTATGGAAAAAGAAAAAGCCGTATCAGTTTGCAAACCATGGCCCAGGCAAGGAGGTTGCAAACCACTGAGAAGCAATTCTCGATAGATTCTTCTTTATCACAGTGCTACCAGTGAGTGCGCCAGGTACACCAGGGGTACGATAAAGCAGGCAGGTGTCGGTGCCGACGGAGTCCTCATGGGGGAGGCATCAGGCTTCCCCGTCGGCGATGACAGGCTAGCGGTGATCGCTTCGGCGGCATCGCTAGCCACTTGCGCTCGTGTAGCTTATGGAGAATACTTTTCTATTCCGAAAAGAATCAGGATCAATAAGGGCACAAAACAAATTATGAAGATTGCAAGCCGCGTTCCCATCAGGTCGGGAAGCATGATTCTGCCGCGGTTGCCCCACTTCAGAATCGTCGAATCCAGGTAACCGGACAACTCCGCATAGAGATAACTACCTACCAGCAGGCCCATGATGCCGGCAATCGCATCGTAATTGCCCTGCCCCAGCGCTGCGGCGCCAGTACCCGGGCAGTAGCCCAGCAGTGCGAAGCCGATACCAAAAATCAGTCCCCCGATTATGTTTGCGGCATAGCGCGTGGGCTTCACATGCAGTTGGACAAGCCCCAGGCCATACATTGAGAATATGCCGATCATGCCGACGGCGATCGCGGTGAGCATGATCTTCATGACAGTGAAATCCGTCAAAAAAAGTGCCCCCAGCAGTACGTCGTATTTGGCAACACCGCCCTTCTGAAGCAGAAAACCGAATACGATGCCAAAGATCAGCCCGAGTACAAGTTGTCTTGGCCCATCTGCTTTTCCTGATTGCTTTTTTGATGCTTCCTTTTCATTTTTCCGCTTCTCTTGCGGGATCGGGAAAGCAACGGATGAAGACATTTCCTGTGTTGCTGGCGTGATGGGATTCATAGCGTCCGGTGCCCTATATGCTGAACATCAGTTTTGCGGTGACAACACCGCCTGCAAAAAAACACATCAGCGCGATCCACGAGCCTACCGAGAGTTGCAAGGCTCCACTAATGCCGTGCCCGCTCGTGCATCCACCCGCGAGCCGCGCGCCAAACGCCATAACCGTGCCGCCGATAAATGCAACCCCAAGACGTAGTGCGCGACTTGAGCCAAAGTGTTCTTCCCACAAGGTTGGTATCCATTGCGCGGTGATTTCACCCCCTGTGTAAGCGGCCAGAAAAGCACCCAGGATAATGCCGGCCATGAGCATGACGCCCCACTCGATCTGCGGTTTTGTTTCCTGAAAAAACTTGAGGGATTCGGTATGGCCTTTGGAGAACAGGTTTCCTATGAGCCCGGCAATACGCGCGAAAGATGTTGAGGCGCCAATCGGCTGATTGGAAAAATAAAATGTCGCCATCGAGAGCACCCCGATAAGTGTCCCGACCAGATAAGGAGACCATGCACCACCGTCATGTTCCATTGATGCCTCGCATCAAGGTTACGTCGGCCATCAAATAGGGAGCATCGTCTTTCCCGCGAAAGCGGGAATCCAGAGGTTTCCTCTAAACTATTTGATGACTGATTCCATAGCTGAGTTTACCCAGCGTCGCCCGTCTTTTCCAATGGCAGGTCCAGCGCTTTCCACGCACAGAGACCCCCCAGCATGTTATAAACTTTAGAAAAACCATTCCGTTCCAGGATGCTTGCAGCCAGCCCGGCCCGATGCCCGACACTGCAGTGAACCACCAGCTCGCTGTCTTTCGGAAGTTGAGGAATACTGTCCTCAAGATGGCCCACAAAGGTATGGAGGGCGCCCGGTATGTGTTCTTTTGCCCATTCGTTATCATCCCGCACGTCGAGCACGTTCGTCTTGCGGTCCTGTATCCAGTTGGCGCATTCCTCGGCACTGATGGTGCCCAGCCCGTAAATGGGCAACCCCTGCTCCCGCCAGGCTTCCACGCCGCCCGCCAGCATGCCTTCTACTCTGTCGATGCCGATGCGCGACAGGGACGTCACCGCCTCCTGAATATGGCCCGGCTCATCGAGCACGAGAAGTATTGTCGTGTGTTCGTCCGCCACCCAGCCGCCGAAGGCCGGCAGCCCTTTCAGCCAGATGTTGTAGGACAAGGGAATATGCGCGGCCGCAAAGGCATCTGGCGAGCGGCAATCGATCACGATTGTGTCCTTCATCTTTTCCCGGAACTCTCCGGGTTGAAAGACGCGGAACTCCGCCGATAACCCGGGCGGTCTTCCCCCCATCAGATTGACCCGTTCCATATGGGAAAAATAGGGTGGGCGCGGCAGTTTCTCGGCCACCTTGTGGTCGACGAATTCCATGCGGCTCACTTTGAAGACGAGATTGGTTTCTTTTTCGATACCCAGCGTGGAGTCATCGCGCTTGGAAATATTCCCACCGCATGCCGAGCCGGACCCATGTGCGGGAAAAAGCAAAGTCTGATCACCGAGCGGCGCAATCTTTTGGTGAATGGAATCATAAAGAATGCCCGCATTTTCACCGGTTTGGTCCGGGTCCGGCAGATCAGTGCGTCCGGTCTCGCTGACAAAAAGCGCATCGCCGGTGAAAACGCCCCAGCATTTATCCTTGGTATCCTGTGGATAGACGGCATAGCTTACGCTTTCCGGCGTATGGCCCGGCGTTGCAAGCGCTACGATACGCGTAGTACCCGCCTTGAGCTCCTTTTCATCCGCAAGCTTGACATCCGAGTGGCCAAACAGCTCGTGCGTGCCCGTCACGATTCGGGCGCCCGTCATCGCCGCCAGCGTTCGCGAACCGAATTCAAAATCTTCCTGACGATGCGTTTCGAGTATATAGGCAATACTTAGATCGTTTCTCCGAGCGAGTTCCAGATATTCATCGATATCGCGCCGCGGATCGACCACTACGGCAAGCCCCTCCCCGCACCCAAGCAGGTAAGAGTTCTGCCCCAGGCCTGAGGCTTTCATTCTTTTGAAAAACATTCGCTACTCCCTTCCCGATTCGGCGCAATTTCGCTGGTTTTAATTGGATAAACGTACGGTCATGGAAAATAGCATATTGCCAGCGCAAAGGCTGGTCAGTGCGTTGGGACACATAATCCGGAAAGTGCGCGTAAGCCCAGGAATAAACTCGCGCGAACGACTGCCCGGTTCAATCCAGCGGGATTGCACCCGTTTGATTGTGTTCAGGCCGATGGGGGTTTTGACTGCCCCTGTGGATAGGCTGGCATGGGGGCAAACCGGTCAGTTTGGCCTACTTGAATATCGGCAACGATTTATTGATCCCTCTGAGTAATTTTTTATAAGGCAATTCGTATTGGATTTGCTATTTCTAAATATGCCGTCTATAAAAAAGTGGAGTTATACCGATGCGCCGACGGAGCCTGTTATGGGTAGATATTAAATTTTTTTTGTAGCCATTGAACCCAAATCTGGCAGTTAACTACTCGATCTTTAGCCTAACACTATGATCCACAAAGACTATTTGCATTACTTGACCTTCACCTTTTTGGTAAGTTCACTACAGGGCAGATTAGGTTAAAGCTCAATTAAGCCGGCATACAGCCGATCAAATGAGGAATCAGCTATGGCAACCAAGTATCTCAGCAATTATTACAGTTACAAAGTCATCCCTCAGGTTTTCGGTTTCCAGGTGACCGAAGTTGATCCGAAATTGGCGCTGGAAAAACAAGTACAGGGACATCTCGCGAATGGGCACCATTATTTTTTCCAGGACGAGTTCCAGAACGCCCTGAGCGAGTATCAGACAGCCTATGCCCTGCTGCACAAGTTCCTTCATCCCTATTTCCCGGTTGACGTTACTGCAATCACTACCTCTGTGCTCAAGCAAATGCAGTTGACCGATATGATGGTTACTGCCACTGCCCAGGTTGCAAAATACCGCTCTGTCGTGGGGGAGCGTCCGATAGTATCGCCCAGTCCGTCGCAGGAAATCTCGTCCATCGTGCAGAAGTTCGGTGGCACGGGCAGCACCGTGGTGGCATCGCCCGCAGCCGTTCTTTATGAACAGGCTTCGACGTACCTTCAGGCTGGAGCTACCGCCGAAGCCCGACCTATTATTCGCCAGGCGCTCGAACTCAATGGCGGAAGGGACCGCGAACTGGAATCGAATCTTATGGTGGCCTCAGGCATTGCTGCCGTGCAGCAAAGCGAATTTGATAATGCCCGCGACAGTTTTGTGAAAGCATTCGAGCTTGCACAGCGCACAGGCGCGGGTATTGGGCCGGCGATCATACCCGGCGTCGTGGGTGCAGCCGGAACGCCTGGCGCAGCTGCCGCTCCAGCGCCCGGGCAATCTCCGCAAACGCCGGGACTCGGGGCGATCAGCAGCAACCTCGGGGTTGTGGCGGCCTTGACCGGGGATGCGCGCAGTTCCGGTGCTGCTTTCCAGGCGGCGGGAGACTCTGTCCCCTTGTCGTTTGGGCGCACGCTTTCGCAACCGCTCAACCCCGGTACGGCTACCGCAATGCAGAGACCGATGGGCAGCGAGGGACTCGGCCTCATTCTTAATTCGCCATCAGGTTCCAACCAGTATATGAGCCTGTCGCCCGCCGTTTCTCCATCCAGCGGCGCTCAGCAATTCGGCATCTTCAAAGGCGATCAGGTCATCAGCGTCGATCTTCAGGTCAACGCAGCCGCAAACCTGACGGCAAGTATCTACCAGCCGCGAATCACCGCAACCTCGCTCGCGGCACTCGCGACTTTCGAGATCATCGACACCAATTTCATTGCCTATATTCCCCACACCTACGGCTTCACCATTCCGTTGAGTCTTGGCGACTGCTACCTGGAGCTGGGCGATTATGAAGAAGCCATCACCTGGTACGAAAAGGCTCGTGACTATCAATACCTGAACCAGGCCATTGAAGCGCCGATGGTCTGGTTGAAGCTGGCCAATGCATACGCCAGATGGGGTAATTTTCTGTTCGAATCCGGTGAAAAGGCCGAAGCCAGAACGAGGTACGAACAGATCGTGCGTCTCACCGATCCCATTCTGGATCCGGCTTCTGCGCTCTACAAGTCGCCGGTGTTCGACGGGCTGACAGCGCAGGTACAAGCCATTCTTGCGGCGCCGCAGCCGTTGGATGCCGAGGTGCACAACCCGTCCATCGCAGCCGTGGTATTGCTTGCCAAACTCAACATTCAAAACATCGAGGACGGGATCGATTTTCCATTGCTCAGCATGGCTCGCGAACAGGTTCCAGTGTTTCGCTTTGACTACTTGCAAAATACCGCGCGCTACTTCGCCGAGAATGCGATTCAGGCGGAGCGGACATACATCAATTTCAAGACCAGCGCCGAGCAGGAGCAGTTCCAGCGGTCGATGCTGGAGAATGCGGTTGATCTGGAGACCGCAAACGAACAACTCGAGATCAAGAAGGTAGAGATAGCACAAGAACAGAAGGAAGCAATCGAGGCGAACCAGGCTTATGCAAACACACAGCTGGAGAACGCCAGGGATTTGAAAACGGAATATGCGGATGTGAGTCTCGAAGAGATGGCCTTGGACTCCGAGATAACGTATGTGGGCGCTCCTACGACCGAGTACGATTTCTCTGGTTACGAGGAATATGGAATCTCGAACGGAACCCATCGTGTCGACGAAGTGCTCCGTACGTTGACACAGCGGCGCAGCGAGATCTCGCGCGAATTCGAACTCAATAACATGGATCGCCGGATCAGCGAACTGGAGGCTGCGAAAAAAGTCGCGGATGAACAGGTGGATATCGCGAACAAACAGAAAGAGGCCGCCGATATCCAGAAGAATATCGCCACGCTGCGCAAGCAGCAGGCCGAGCAGCAACTGGCACTGTTCGACTCGCAGGAATTTACGCCTGATCTCTGGAATCGCCTGGCGAACGAGATTCGCCAGATTTCCAAGTCATATCTCAACCAGGCCATCGTGATAGCCCGGTTGATGGAACAGGCTTATGAGTTTGAGGTCGGCAAGGCGGTCAATATTATCAAGCCATCGTATGTCCGGAACGACCTCGCTGGTCTTCTGGGCGGCGACTTTCTGCTGCGCGACATTGATTCGTTCACCTTCATGCGGATCATTCTCGGTGAGAAAAAACAGCCGATGAAGGAAATCATCTCCCTGGCGGACCGTTACCCGGTCCAGTTCCTGCGCGATTTCCAGCGAACGGGGACCATGGGTTTCCGTACCGAGCTGAGCGATTTCGACCGGAACTATCCCGGCGCCTACCTTCAGCGCATCAAGCGCGCCGAGGTACTCGTCGAGGGGTTGATCGGCCGCGGCGGAATACACGCGAGCCTGACCAACACCGGCCTCTGTCTGTCGCGAATGCGCGATGGAGGCATCAAGATGCGGCTGCTGCAACCGGAAACGCTGCTGCTGTCGCAATACCGCATCGCTGCGGACGCCGTGATCTTCACACCCGACGTCGAGATGCTGGCGATCTTCGAAAACAGCCCAGTCTCAACCTCATGGGTACTCGAGCTCAATCCCGCGGCAAACGACATCATCCTGAACTACATTACCGACATAAAGCTCGTGCTTTATTACGAGTCGTTCTTCGATCCGAACCTGAAGCCGAAGGTGCTGGAAGAGCTCGCGGTCGAGCAGATGAATACGGGACGCCGCACTGTCGCACTCCGGTATGAGCTTTTCGACGAGTTCTTCGCGTTCCAGGATACCGGCGAGGTGACGTTCACGCTTCGATCGACCATGCTCCCTTTCTATCATCTGGACCCGCGTGTACGCGAACTCACGTTCCTGATCGAAACGGACGAAGGCGTAACCTCCGAGAACCTGGTCGTCAAGGTATCCACCGCCGATGGCACTGCTGCCACTCAGACCACGAGCGCCGACGGTGCGCTTTCGACGGGTGGATCGAACCCGCTCAATGCATTCATTGGCAAGCCATGGCTGCAGGAGTGGAAAATCACTGTCCCGATTGCGGAGAACCAGGCCCGGTTCGATGCCGGCTTCGAATGGTCGCAAGTGGAAAATATCGTGATGACCACGGAGTATGAGTTCACCCCCCGCCGCATTCCCGGCCAGCCTTACCTGTTGCTGCTGGATCGCTTCGATGCAGATACGCTCGCGAACTTTGACGTTGTCGATGATCCGCAGGCCACCGTCTCCGCGCCATCGGAGTGGGTCTTCAATGCCGAAGCGCAGCGCATCGATCAGCTGTCGGATATACACGGCGGTCCATTCGGAGCCGGCGCGACCGGACCTGAAAAACCCGGTACCTACCTCGTTCGGAAAACGACGGCCGAACTGCCAGCGGTCCAGAATTTCATCCTGGTCGTCGACGTCACTTCGGAAGATGACGATGGTATCGGCGTGGTGTTCCGCTGGCAGGATGTGGACAACTTCTACTACTTCCTGATGGACCGGCAGCGCAACTATCGCCGCATGGGCAAGAAGGTCGCCGGCATATTCCAGGAACTCGATACCGCCGCGCTGGATACGACTCACGGATATGACGCCGACACGAGCTATTCGTTGAAGGTACGCATCAGTGGAACGCAATTGAACGCGTACCTGAATGACGAACTGGTATTGTCGGGGCAGGATGCGTCGCTACCCGGCGCAGGACGTGCCGGACTTTTCAGCTGGGGCAGCGCGGGAGTGCACTTCGATAACTTCCGCATCGTGGATCTCTGAAACGGAAAGAGGATAGCCTGTGGCCAATAAATCGCCTGTCAATCGTCAATCTGCGTCCAATCCTGGAGGCGGCGGCGACGTTCGTGGCCTCGGCGAAACATTTCAGCCGGACCTGAATTCCGGAGTCGGCAACTATCGGGTTCCTCTCGATCTGTTGCCGGGCATACGGAATTTCCAGCCCAGCCTCGCCCTTGGCTACAGCACCGGCGCCGGCAATGGCGCCTGGGGTCTGGGCTGGTCGCTGCCTTTTGCCGCCATCAGCCGCCGCACGTTTCGAGGCACGCCCTCCTACACGGAGGATGATACATTCCTGTTCGCCGGACAAACGGAACTCCTGCCCGTGGGCTCCGATACCTTTCGGGCATCCATCGAGAACGGATTCGAGCAATTCAGCCGCATGGCGTCCGGATGGCAGGTCACGGAAAAGTCCGGCATACGCCACACCTTCGGGACTACGGCTGAAAGCAGGGTCGAATTCGATGATAACGGGACGACCCGGGAGTTCGCCTGGCTTATCGAACGCACCGAGGATACCGCGGGAAACACCATCACATACCGGTATCGAACGGAACAAGGCCAGCGCTATATCGAGGAAATTCGCTACGCCGTCTATGTGATCCGGTTCGAATATGAAGCCCGCCCGGACTCGTTCTCGGATTTTCGCAGCGGCTTTGAGGTGCATACTGCCCTTCGTTGCTCGCGTGTCACGCTTCATGTCGAGCCGCTGGGTCCGGCCGCTGTGCGGACGTGGGCGCTGGCGTATGATACGGAGCCCTACTCCGGTCTGTCGCTTCTTCGGTCGGTCACATTTTCGGGCTTCGATCCGGAAACAGGGGAGTCGGCGTCACTTCCGCCGCTGGAATTTTCTTATACCGCGTTCACCCCCTCAAGCCGCCGTCTGAGGAAATTCGCGGCTGAAGCGGGCGCCGCGCCTCCCGGCCTCGACCAGCCGAATCTGGAACTGATCGATCTGGAGGGCCGCGGTCTGCCCGGTATTCTGTCGATTGAAAACGGTGCGGCGCGCTATTGGTCCAATACGGGCAAGCTCACGTGGAGCCCTCCCCGCTCCTTGCCGCAGTTCCCGGCTGTCTTTTCCACAGGGGAAGACCGCGTGCAATTTGCCGACATGGATGGAAACGGTGCGGCAGATGTGCTCGTCGGCAGCGGAACGCTAAGCGGCTTCTACCGCAATGAGGGAACCGGCGCGTTCGCCGATTTCAACCGGTATGTCCGGCAACCGCAGCTCGCTTTTGAAACCGGTGGCCTGCAGTTAATGGATGTCAATGGCGACGGGCTTGTTGATGCGGTGCACGATGGCCGCACCGGTCTTCAGGTATACGACAACCTGGGTTCCGCGGGGTGGGCACCCCCGCGGCTCGTCCCGCGTGACGATCTGCCGACACCGGTGCCGAATCTTTCTTCGGGAGATCCCCGCGTCCGTCTCGCCGACATCAATGGTGACGGGCTTGCAGATGTAGTGTTATTCAGCAGCGGTTACTTCGAATACTGGCCTTCGCGGGGCGGAGGCCGTTTCTCCGAATCGCGCAAGATGACCGCCGCGCCAAGATTCACGTATCCGTTCGATCCGGCCAGAGTGTTCCTCGTCGATATCAACGGAGATGGCTTGGCCGATGTCGTTTTTGTCGGCTATGACGAGGTAACCTACTGGATCAATCAGTCGGGAAATTCGTTCAGCGCCCCGCAGACGATTCGCTACACGCCGCCAACCTCGCGCGCCGATACCTTGCGAATCGCGGACATAAGCGGAACCGGAACGGCAGGGATTTTGTGGACGAGCCCGTATCCGGACTATCGCTATCTCGATTTCACCGGCGATGTGAAGCCCGGCCTGCTTTCGCGCATCGATAATGGACTTGGCCGAATCACGGCCATCGAATACTCGACCTCGACCGGAGAAGCAACGCGCGACCGGGAGCAGGGAGAACCATGGGCATCATTTCTTCCGTTTCCGGTGCAGGTGGTTTCGGCCGTCACCGTCGATGACTCGATCAGCGGCCTGCATAACGTGACCCGCTATCGTTATCACGAAGGCCATTACGATGGGTATCGGCGGGAATTCGACGGATTCGGCCGATCCGAGCAGATTGAAGAAGGCGATGACTCGATTCCCTCGTGTCGAACTGTCTTTTACTATCACACCGAAGCGTCGGGCCGGCCGGCGGTTCCCGATCCGGAGCTTCGACGCAGCCTGAAACGCAAGCTTTTCCGGGTAGAGGTATTCGGAGAAGACGGGGGTCCGCTGGCATCGGCTCCATACCGTGTGGAGGAGAGTACGTGGACCGTGCGGGTTGAGCAGACGCTTGCGGATAGCCGGCGGGTTCTGTTTCCTTTCATCGAGGAGACAGCCATATCGACATTCGAACGGACGTCCGATGCGCGTATCGAGCGGCGCCTGTTCACGCTCGATATATCCGGAAATGTGACTACCGAAGAGCGTCGCGGAGAAGGCGGATCAGGCGCACCCGGCGCACCCGGCATTGTAACGACCCACGCCGAGTATGCGCTGGACCCCGCAGGACGCGTTCGCGATCGCGTTTCCCGTATTGTCCAGCGTGACGGTGACGGCAATTTGCTCAACGAAGTGCGTCATTATTATGATGGCGCCGCATTCCAGGGATTGGCGCTCGGCCAGGTCACGAATGGACTGCTCACCCGCACTGAAAGAGTGGCGCTGCACAAGAATGCAGCCACGTCCATATATGGTGCGCATGAGCCTGATTTTTCAGCATTGCAGTATCACGATGGAGTGGATCAGGATGGCGAACCTGCCTGGCTGTACAATCAGAAACGGGTCAGCCTGGATGAGCGCGGCAACGTCCTGGTCAGCCGGGATGCACGCGGCAACGATACAACCTACGTCTTCGACGAATTCGGTCTGTTCGCCACGTCGATTACTGATGCAAAAGGCTTTGTCGCAACAGTCGAGCACGATCTCCGGGTAGCGAGGCCCAGGCGGATGGTGAATCCTAACGGCGGAGTGACCGAGTCGCGCTACGACCCCTTGGCACGTATTGCCCTGGTAGTGGCCCCCGGCGATACGCTCACACTCCCCACCGTCACCTATTCATACGAGACTGCGACGCTGCCTGCGCTGCGTGCTGCCCATTATCTCGTTCTTTCGGGTGATTCCCGCACCATTTCCGTCAATGAGTATCTCGATGGAGCCGGAGCCCTCTTCCAGCGCCGCACCGAGCATGACGGCAACAGGGTATCCGTCAGCGGACAGGTCGTTTCCAATGCCCGGGGCAAGACAGCCGAAAAATTCGAATCCTTCTATGCCGAAGGATTGGAGTTCGAGCCGTATTCAACCGACCCTTCCGCGCCACGACGCAGCTTCTTCTTCGACCCATTGGGCCGCGCGATCCGCACCTTGCATCCGGATGGTGGCCAATCCGGCGCGGAGTATGGAACGCTCGACACGGTGTTTTCCGATGCCGGAGATAACGACCCTGCCCTGGCGGATTCGTTCGGGACACCGCGGCGCGAGATCTACGACGCATGGTACCGTCTGGTGGGAGTGGAAGAGCGCGACCAGGCATCAAGCCGCACAACAAGCTACGAGCTTGATGCCACCGGCCGTTTGCGGCAGATCACCGATCCCCGGGGGGTGGTCCTTAGCCGCATCACCCGCGATCTGACGGGTCAGGAGATTTCGATCGAGCATGTGGATGCGGGCCATCGCCTGTTGGCTTATGATGCCGCCGGCAACCTCGCGCTGCAGGTGGATGGGGCCGGCGAGCCCATTAATCGCAGCTTCGATGAACTGAATCGCATCACCGGGACGACTTATGGGGGTACCGAGCCGGAAACATACTTCTACGACGCCGGGACAGGCACGAATCTGACGGGCCGTATTGCACGCACGATCGACCCCGCCGGCGAGACTACCTATAGCTACGATTCCCGCGGCAATGTCGTCGAGCGCTCGCGCCTGGCGCCGGGCCAGACCGAAGCCCTGGCACTGAGCTACTCATTCGACCGCATCGGCCGTATGACCCGGCTGACCTACCCCGATGGGGCGGTTATTGATTTCGAGCACTATTCGGGATTTCTACTTCGGTCCATTCCTGGAGTTTTGAACGCGATCGAATACACAGCCGCCGGTGTGCGAACGGGGATGGATTATCAGAACGGAGTCCGGACTGAATACAGCTATGATCCTGCCTCTCTTCGGCTAAGGGAAATCCGGACGTTCCGGCCCGATACGGGAGACGTATACTTTCATACCCGCTACGACATCAATACAGTCGGGAACGTTGCGTCAATCGAGGATCTGCGGCCTGCTACGCCGGGATTTCTGCGGACGCAGGGCTTCGCATACGATGCCTTCCACAATCTGCTGGAGGCTTCCAGTCCCGATCCAACGGCAGGATATTCGCATGTCTACGAATATGACGCAGCGGCAAATTTTATTCGCAATCCACTGATCAGCTCCAATCCGCTCTTTTATGAAAACGGCGGCAACAGCAACCGGCTGAGTGGTCACAGCGACGGCATTAATCCCGTTAGTCTGTTCGGGTACGATCCGAACGGCAACGTCGTATCCATGCCGGGGCGCACCCTGACTTTTGACGCGAAGCAGCAACTTGCGCGCGTGCAACTGGACAGCGGCGCCGATGTGGCTTTTTTCTATGACCATAAAGGTGTGCTGAGCCGGCGCGAAGCCACCGAGGCCGGTTCGACAGAGGTGACGCACTACGTTGACAACCTGTTCGAGTCGGGTGATGGTTCAGACACGCGCTGGGTGCTGGCGGGAGACCTGCCGGTCGCCCGTATCTCCGGCGGGACGACCGTATTCATCCACAACGATCATCTGGGCAGTGCGGTCATCTATACTGATGTGGATGGCGGCCTTTTGACCGAGGCCGCGTTCCACCCTTTTGGAAGTGTGCTCATTGCACCGTCCGGTACCCTGCCCCCCGCATTCGCGACGAAAAAACTCGATGCGGAAATCGGCTTGTACTATTTTAACGCGCGCTGGTACTCGCCGACGATGGGTCGCTTCATTTCACCGGACCCGCTCTACCTGTACCAACCGGAACAGGGGCTTCAGGAACCGAAGCGTCTGAACCCTTATGCGTACGCCGGCAATAATCCGGTGCGCTATGTCGATCCGAGCGGCCTCGGCTTCTGGGATGTGCTGGGCGCGATCGTCATCGCCATCGCCGTGGTGGTGGCCGTTGTCGCCGTTTCGGTGCTGACCTTCGGAGTCGGGACCGCGATCGGGTTCGGCACGCTCCTGGCCTATGCGGCGGTTGCAGGACTTGCGGGTGCCGCGATTGGCGCTGTTGTCGGCGGCATTGCCTATGGTAGTTGGGAAGGCGCCCTGCGCGGGGCGCTGATCGGATTTACCGCAGGCGCCAACGCCATGATCGGCGGCATGATCTTCGGGCCGATTATCGGCGCCGCACTGGGTGTCATCACCTTCCTGTCGGTCATCCCGCCAGTGGCAAAGAGCGATGTCTATCAGGGCATACTCGGCTGGACCAGCTACCTGATGCCGATGAGTTGGCCGGGCCATGCCATTGGTCTTACCTTGTTCGCCTTGAACGTCGTCGGCTACCTGGTCACGTTCGGGCAGGTGGATGCGCTGCGGATTCGAGATATGCAGGTTGACTGGAAAACGGGAAACATTTTCACCGTGGGCGGATGGGTCGGACAGCTGGACGGGAGAGCATTCAACTTCGGCGCATTCAGTTTCGTGAACACATCCCGCTATGTTGGCGGAGAAATCATCCCCGCAACGTTCGAACATGAATCGGGCCATATGCTGAGTAACGCAGCATTCGGTTTCTTCCAGGCAACACGCGTGTTCGAAGGAAACGGGCTGGACAGTTTCTGGGAGCGTATTGCCGAAAGCAATGTACCTCCAGGGCTGCGCGGCAGCGATCCCGTGACACCAGAACCCGATCGTCCCAAGATCCCGCAATGGGGCTGATGTACCCGTCTACTGCTATTGCTGGGAATATGAGCTATAAGATATGAGTTATTGCTAATCTGCGTGTAGCAACTCAGCCGTCACTTCATTCTGGCATACCCCGTCGCGCTCGAACACGCTGATGTTTTGCAGAGTGGTTTGCGCGATGCTGGACAACGCTTCAGCGGTAAAGAATCCCTGATGTCCGGTAATCAGCACATTCGGAAAAGTCAGCAGGCGTTCGAACACATCATCCTGTCTCACTTGATCGGACAGATCCTTAAAGAACAAGTCACCTTCCTGCTCATACACATCCAATCCCAGGCAGCCGATTTTTGAAGATTTCAGTCCTTCAACCACCGCCAGCGTATCAATCACCGCACCCCGGCTGGTGTTGATCAGCATTACGCCGCGCTTCATGCGCGTAATCGCCGCCCTATCGATTAAATGATGAGTTTGCCAGTTGAGCGGACAATGCAGGGTGATGATGTCGCTGTCCGCATAAAGTTGCTCCAGCGGAACATATTCCACACCCAGACTGATACATTCCGGACTTTCTTGCGAATCATGGGCGACCAGGCGGCAACCGAAACCATGCAGTATTCGCGCGACTGCGGCGCCGATGCGCCCTGTACCGACAATACCGGCGGTTTTTCCGCGTAATTCGAAGCCGAGTAGCCCTTGCAAAGCGAAGTTGCCGTTGCGCACACGATTATAGGCCTGGTGAAGATGCCGATTGAGCGCGAGCATCAGTCCCACACTATGCTCCGCTACCGAATGCGGTGAATAGGCGGGAACTCGCACTACACGAAGCCCCAGGTTATTGGCCGCCTGGATATCCACATTATTGAAGCCCGCACAGCGCAGCGCGATCAGACGTGTGCCCTGCGCCGCCAACGTTTGCAGCACCGCGGCATTCAGCGTGTCGTTGACAAATACACACACGGCGGGAAAATCTGCCACCATCTGGCGCGTTTCCTCGCACAGGTGCGAATCAAAAAACATCAACTCATGCCCGATCTCACGATTGGCAGCCAGCAAAAATTGACGGTCATAGGACTGTGCACTACAAACAGCAACCTTCATTCAGGCTCCTTATTGGCTCCACTTGCGGCTGCACGAACAATCAACGCTGAATGCCTCAGCCGGACTTTGGGAGAAAGCTGCCTTATCCGCAGCAGCCGGATTGTGCCTGAACCGGCGGACATTTAACCGTCCCGAAGGAACAAAATACACAGCAGTCGCCGGGATGAGGGCGCAGCAGCGCCTTGCAGCCAGTGCATTCATAATAAAACTGGCAGGCATCTATCGGCATTATCTCCCGTTTGGCATATCCGCAACGCGGGCAGGTCAGCACCGATTCCAGGATGGGCGCATCATGAAGGCACGTATCAGGCGGTAAGGATCGATCTTGGCGGAACTCAGCAAGTGACATGAAAAAGTCCAATGGTTGAGCCTTTAGCCTTGTTCCAATGGTGAATGGCTTCGGGGGTGGGTGAGAGATCAACCCGAACCTCCTCTTTCTTGAAATATTCGGATGCTTCTTTAGAGAGCGTTACATTGCCATCGTGGCCTGAGCCAATGATCAGCCGTTCTGCCCCCTTTTCGAATATATGCTCAGCCTCGTCGAGTGAGATGGTATGAGATGTGCCGAACACTGCCTTGGATAGCTTTTTCTTTCTCTTCTTGATCTCACCTGAAAGCCGGATGAGAACATCATGTTCGATATCAGACCCATCTATAGTGATGGAGCCAAATTTGGTACCGTCAATTCTAGGTTTCATGATAACTACTCCTGTCGTTTGCGCCTGATGTTCGATATGAGCGGACCGCAGAGGCCGCAGGCCGGAGAGGGTCCGCTCGATGAAAGGGTTGGACGTCATGCGGTGGCAAGCGTTCCGTCTTTATCGATCCGGTCCCACCTTCCGTAGAATTCATCCCGGAACTCCTTGCCCAGCGTCATTCCTTGGCCTGCTCCGCCATCTGGCGATGGGATTTCGCCATATTCATATTAGTATCCGCTGCCTCCTGATAGAGGCGTGCCAAGGCTCGGGTATGCTCTTTCAGATCTTCAGTTTGCCGGCCATAGTAAGAACCATGTGCCTCATACTCCGCAAGCTGATTTTCTTGTGCTTTTACCTTTGCCTGCATTTTTTGTGCCGCATCCTCATAGTGCTTCGCCAGTGCATTATGATCTGCTTTAGTTTTGGCGTTCCGAACGGCACTTGTCATGTCCATCGGGTGATGATCGATATTCGCACAGGATGCCAACAAGCCGAGAGTAGCCAGAATAACGAAGACGTTTTTGACTTTCATGATGTACCTCCGTGGTGGGGTTGGTATGAAGAAGTAAGAATCCTAAATCCAGCAGTTGACCGCTTATCTTTCAATTTAACGCTATGATCGACAAACACCATTTTCTCTACTTGACCTTCACCTTTATGGTGGGTCGCTACAGGGTGGATTGCGCGGTTCTTGCGGCACATGGCTGCGTTGCAACTCCTTGGAATGGAATGACCATTCCGCGTCGTTGCGCCTTGCCCTGCACCCCAAAAACCGCACACTCTACCCTGTCCAACTGCTGGATCTAGGATAATACAATGGAATTTATGACGGCATTTCATAACTTGATACGATTAAGGCGCAAAGCATTGGTGACAACGGATACCGAGCTCGTCGCCATGGCGGCGCCGGCGAACATCGGCGACAGCAGCAACCCGAAAGCCGGGTACAGCACACCGGCAGCCAGCGGGATGCCAAGCGCGTTATAACCGAAGGCAAAGGCAAGGTTCTGCCGGATGTTGCGCATGGTGGCGCGTGACAGCACGATAGCCCGTTCAATGCCACGCAGGTCACCCTTGACCAGCGTAATCGCCGCGCTTTCCATTGCCACGTCGGTGCCGGTGCCCATCGCGATGCCGACTTCGGCCTGAGCCAGCGCGGGCGCATCATTGATGCCATCACCCGCCATCGCTACCGTGCGCCCCTCGGCCTGGAGGCGCTTCACATGGCCAGCCTTGTCCTCGGGCAGTACTTCAGCCAATACTTCATCGATGCCGAGTTGCCGCGCAACCGCATCGGCTGTGCGCCGCGAATCGCCGGTAAGCATGACGATATGCACACCCAGATTTCGAAGCCCTGCGATAGCCTCCGGCGTACTTTCCTTGATCGGGTCAGCAACCGCGGCGATGCCAGCGGCAATACCGTCGATGGCGAAGAACACCACGGTTTTGGATTCCGTGCGCCAGGTTTCCGCACGCGAGTCCCAGTCCTGCGTATTCACACCATGCTGTGCGAGAAAATTGCGGCTGCCGACCAGCACGCGCTTGCCACCGATATCGGCTTGCACGCCAAGGCCGTTGATGGCATCGAAAGCTTCCGCCGGACGTGGTGTCAAGCCTCGCGCTTTTGCACCCTCAAGGATTGCAAGCCCGATAGGATGTTCGGAAAGCTGCTCCACGCTCGCGACGAGCGCGAGCGCTTCGTCGTGCGCAAACCCCTCGGTGATAAAATCAGTCAACGCGGGGCGCCCCAGCGTCAGCGTGCCGGTCTTGTCGATTACTACGGTATCGACATCGCGCATGCGCTCGATCGCGTCGGCATTGCGGAACAGGATGCCCACCCGCGCGCCCTGCCCCATCGCGACGGTCATCGAAATGGGGGTGGCAAGACCGACGGCGCAGGGGCAGGCGATGATGAGAACGGCGATGGCATTGAGAAACGCATAGGCAAATCTCGGTTCCGGACCGAGAAACCACCATGCAAGCGCGGTAAGGATAGCGATGGCGATGACAGCCTGGACGAAATACGCCGCAATGACATCCGCAAGCCTCTGGATGGGGGCGCGGGTGCGCTGCGCTTCCCCGACCATATGGACGATACGCGCCAGCAGCGTGTCCGCACCCACGCGCTCGGCGCGGATAACCAGCGAGCCATTGCTATTCATGGTTGCGCCGGTGACCTTGTCGCCCGGCGCCTTGGCCACCGGCACCGGTTCGCCCGTAATCATGGATTCATCCACCCGGCTCGAGCCTTCAAGTACCGTCCCGTCGACAGGAATTTTTTCTCCCGGTTTGACGCGCAGCCGGTTGCCTACGGTTACGGCCTCGAGCGGCACTTGTTCCTCCGCTCCATCGTCGCTTAAACGCCACGCCTGGTTGGGCGCGAGCTTGAGCAGCTGCTGAATTGCCCGGCTGGTCTGGCCCATCGCCCGCGACTGAAGATAGTCGCCGAGTGTCACCAGCGTTACGATAACCGCGGCCGCCTCGAAATAAATTCCCACCGCGCCATCGTGCGCGCGGAACTCCGGCGGAAACCAGCCGGGCATGAGCACCGCCGCGAGGCTGAAGAGATAGGCGAACCCAACTCCCAGACCGATCAGCGTATACATGTTGAGCGCGCGACGCACGAGCGAAAGCCAGAATTTGCGCAGGATCGGCCAGCCAACCCACAGCACCACGGGCGTACCCAGCGAGAATTCGACCCAGCTGCGTGAATGCGGCTGGAGTCCGAATGGTTCATGAATGCCGATCATGGGCGCCATTGCGAGCACCACCAGCGGGAGCGACAAGGCAATGCCGATCCATAATCGGCGCGCGAGGTCGCGCAATTCGGAATCATCGGCTTTCCCGCCGCCTGTGCCTGCGACAGGTACCAGCGCCATGCCGCAGATGGGGCAATCGCCCGGCGCATCCCGCAGGATTTCGGGGTGCATGGGGCAGGTCCATTGGGCTTCCGCCGTCGCCTTGGTGGGTGCCGGCGGTGTGGCATCCGTGTGCGGGTGACCGCGCGGCAAGTGGTCGTGCCGATGATCGTGAGCGTGTGATGGATGGGTAGGATTCATGCCTGATTCATTTCTGAATTTCGGTGAAATCGCGTTATAGAATAGAATTTTGGGCTACTCTAATTCATATTAGACCAGCTTTTACTATTTGGACAATTTTCGGAAATTATTGTATTGCCAGGCAGATTGATGGGTTGCGCTTTGCTCCACCCATCCTAGAAAAACTTCGTTATTCCCGCGAAAGCGGGAATAACGGTGTAAAGGGGAAGTAGGTGTAGGGCAATGTGCTTGCATAAATAAAAAAATAAAAATATCGTTGACAGCGAACAGAGTATCTACGCCTGCGACACTACAGAGCCATCCGAGAAAATCGCCCAATCGTTTGCTGATTGATTCCACGTGCGAGCCGACGTATTTCTCCAAGGTACGTTAGCGACACAGCAGCATGCTCATTTAGACATATCATATTTCCTCTTGCTTGCGCAGACTCCATTCCTTCACCAGCGCGTAGATCGCGGGGATGACGATCAGGGTAAGCAAGGTTGAGGACACCATGCCCCCGACCATGGGCGCGGCTATGCGCCGCATCACTTCGGAGCCGGTGCCGCTGCTCCACATGATTGGCAGCAGTCCTGCCATGATCGCCACCACGGTCATCATCTTTGGCCGCACGCGCTCGACCGCGCCCTCCATGACAGCAGCGTACAAATCGGTGACCGACGGCTTACTGCCCGTGGCCGCGCGTTGCTTCCTGATGGCTTCCCAGGCATGATCGAGATAGATCAGCATCACGACGCCCGTCTCGGCGGCAACGCCTGCGAGCGCAATGAAGCCTACGCCTACCGCGACACTGAGATTGTAGCCAAGCAACCACATCAGCCAGACGCCACCCACCAGCGAAAAGGGCACTGACAGCATGACGATGAGGGTTTCGGTAAGCCGCCTGAAATTAAGGTAGAGAAGCAGAAAAATTATCACCAAGGTAAGGGGTATGACCACTTTCAGCTTCTGCTCGGCTCGTTCCATATACTCGAACTGACCACTCCATGTCGCGTAGTATCCAGGTGGAAATTTCACCTGCTCCTCTACCGCCTTCTGCGCCTCGGCCACGTAACCGCCGATATCGCGATTGCGAATGTCGACGAAGATATACGCCGAGAGCAGCGCGTTCTCGGTGCGTATGCTTGGGGGCGCCTTGACTGTTTTGACGCTGGCAACCTGACCCAGCGGGATCATGCCCCCATTTGGGAGGGGCACCAGGATCTGCGTAGCGATGGCCAGGGGATCCTGCCGCAGTTCACGCGGATAACGCACGGTGACACCGAAGCGCTCGCGGCCCTCCACCGTGGTCGTCAGCATTTCGCTCCCCAGTGCCACCGAAATCACTTCCAGCAGATCGCCGACCGCCAGTCCATAACGGGCGAGCGCCAAACGGTCGGGCTCGATATCGAGGTAGTAGCCGCCGGTCGTGCGTTCCGCATAAGCACTGGTGGTTCCAGGCACCGTTTTCACGACAGCCTCGATCTGCCTGGCGAGCTCCTCCATTTCGCCCAGATCCTTACCGAACACTTTGATGCCGATCGGTGTGCGGATGCCGGTGGCGAGCATGTCGATCCGGTTCTTGATCGGCATGGTCCAGGCATTGCTCACCCCCGGTATCTGCAGTGCCTGGTCTAGTTCGGCAATCAGTTTGTCGATGGTCATGCCGGTGCGCCATTCACTTTCCGGTTTCAGGTTGATGACCGTCTCGGCCATCTCCAGCGGGGCCGGGTCAGTGGCCGTATTGGCGCGGCCGGCTTTGCCGAATACCGATTCGACCTCGGGGAAGATCTTGATGATTTTGTCCTGGGTCTGCAATAACTCCGCGGATTTTGTGACCGACAACGCCGGTAGTGTAATCGGCATAAACAACAGGCTTCCCTCGTTCAACACCGGCATGAACTCACTGCCCAGTTTCATCGCCGGGAATATCGAAAGTACAAGCGTGATCAGGGCCATTACAATGGTGAGTTTCTTCCAGCGCATGACCCAGGCGATGACGGGGCGGTAAATCCATATTAGAAAGCGGTTAACGGGATTTTTCTGCTCGGGCATGATCTTGCCGCGGATGAAAAGAAACATCAGTACCGGCACCAGCGTGATCGACAGTAGCGCCGCGCCCGCCATCGCAAAAGTTTTGGTATAGGCCAGCGGTGCGAACATGCGCCCTTCCTGTGCCTCCAGGGTGAACACCGGCAGGAATGAAACCGTGATGATCAGCAGACTGAAGAACAATGCGGGCCCCACCTCGCGGCACGCATCAATCATGATTTGCAGGCGCGGCGCGTTCGGGGGCGCGCGCTCCAGATGTTTGTGGGCATTCTCGATCATGACGATTGCGGCATCCACCATGGCGCCGATGGCGATGGCGATGCCACCCAGGCTCATGATATTGGAATTGAGTCCCATCATGTGCATGGTGGTGAGCGCAATGAGTACGCCGATGGGCAGCATGACGATAGCAACCAGCGCGCTCCTCGCATGCATGAGAAATATAATGCAGACCACGCCTACCACGATGCTTTCCTCGATCAGGACTCGTTTCAGATTGTCGATGGCACGATGGATCAGGTCCGAACGGTCGTAAACCGTCTGCAACGACACACCCTCCGGTAATCCGCTGGCGATTTCCGCGATCTTGCTTTTCAGGTTGTCGATGACGTCAAGCGCGTTTTGTCCGTAGCGGGCCACGGCGATCCCGGCGACCACTTCACCTTCACCGTTCAATTCCGCGATCCCGCGCCGTTCGTCCGGCGCCAGTTCGACACGCGCCACGTCGCGAATCAGCACAGGCGTGCCTTCTTGTGCCTTGAGCACAAGATTTTCAATGTCGGCTATCCCGCGCAGGTAGCCTCGGCCACGCACCACGTATTCGGTTTCCGCCATCTCGATCACCCGTCCGCCTACGTCTCGATTGCTGGCGCGGATCACTGCGGCGACCGTGTTGAGAGGTATGCCGTAAGCCTGCAGCTTGCGTGGCTCCACCGTGACTTGATAGGTTTTGACGAATCCACCCACGCTCGCCACCTCTGCGACGCCCTGAGCCTTGGTCAGCTGATAACGCACAAACCAGTCCTGTATGGTGCGCAGTTCCGCGAGCGTATGCTGGGCTGCCACGACAACATACTGATACACCCACCCGACCCCCGTGGCATCCGGCCCCAAAGTGGGGGTGACGCCGCGCGGCATGCGCCCGGCCGCAAAATTGAGGTATTCGAGTACCCGGCTCCGTGCCCAGTAGATATCAGTGTTGTCCTCGAAAATGACGTAGATAAAGGAGGCTCCAAATACCGACAGGCCGCGCACCACCCTGGATTTCGGCACGGCCAGCATGGCCGTGCTCAGGGGATAGGTAACCTGATCTTCCACTACCTGCGGCGCCTGCCCAGGGTACTCGGTATAGATGATGACCTGCACATCCGAGAGATCGGGAATCGCGTCCAGTGGCGTGCGAATAACGGCATAGATACCCACACCGATAACGAGCGCTGTCGTCAGCAACACGAGGAACACGTTGCGGGCGGACCATTCGATTATGCGGCCCAGCATGTCAGTGCCCCCGCGGCTTGCTGGCGCCTACCGATTGGATGCGAACGATGACATATTCGCCAGCCGGCTCCTCAATCATCTCGAAATCAACCTTCTGACCGGGCTTCAATGGCTGCAGCAATGCCGGATCCGTGGCACGGAAGTCCATGGTCATTGCGGGCCAATTAAGGCTGGTAATCGGATCATGGGCAATGGTTACCGTGGCATGCGCCCAATCCATCGCTTCAATCCTGCCCTCGCCGCGATGCGTCACCCGTGCAGATGCTGCCACAGATGCGCCGGACCTGGCCTGCCCATTCTCGCCAAGCGTAGAACCTGAGGGATGATGGCCGAAGCCGCCCAGTGCCGCCTTGAGGTTACTCTCGGCATCGATCAGAAAGTTCGCGCTGACCACAACCGCTTCCCCGGCGGCAAGTCCCCCCAGTACTTCAGCGTAGCCATCGGCATGCATGCCGAGTTTTACCGTGCGCGGCTCGAAGCGGCCTTCGCCGAGAGCAACCAGCACCAGCCGTCGCGTGCCGGTGTCAAGCACTGCCGAGTCGGGTACGGTAAGCACTTTATCTTTGCGGTGGGATGAAGCAAACTCGACTCTTCCGTACATGGCTGGCTTGAGCAGACCTTCGTTATTGGATAGCTCAATACGCACTTTGGCGGTGCGGGTCTCCGGCATCACCGTGGGATAGATGAACGTCACCTCGCCGTTAAATATTTTGTCCGGATACGCATCAATCCTGATGGTGGCTGTTTGCCCGCGATGCACCATGGCCAAGTCCTGTTCAAACACGTCTGCCAGCATCCATACCCTGGAAAGATCTGAAATCCGGTACAGCACCTCTCCGGGCATGAAGCGCATCCCCTGGATGGCAGGCTTTTCCAGCACCACGCCGCTCACTGGGGAACGCAAGGTGATGGTCTGTCCGATCTCACCCTTCTGCTGCAGGGTTTGCAAGTCGGACTCCGAAATGTCCCAGTTACGCAGCCTCTGCAAGGCGCTCTCCGCCAGCCGTTGTATTCCACCCTGGACATCCGGGCTGCTATCCTCGACCGACTTCAATCCCTTCCTGGCGATAGAGTATTCATGTTGCGCCGTGATCAGCTCGGGACTGTACACATCCATCAGCGGCTCGCCTTTTTTCACTGCCTGGCCGGTGGTATTGACATAGAGCCGCTGGATCCAGCCCTCGAACTTGGGCGCCACGGTGTATAGCCAACGTTCGTCCGCCTGTACTGTCGCTACGGCCCGTACGGTACGAGTGAGCTCCCGCAGCGCGGCGATCTCGGTTCTCACCCCCAGTTTTTGTATTTTTTCGGTACTGATCGTCACTACATCGGATGGGGCCGCTTCACCCTCGTACACCGGCAGGTAGTCCATCCCCATGGAGTCTTTCTTTGGCACCGGCGAAGTATCAGGGTGGCCCATCGGGTTGCGGTAGTAGAGAATCTTGCGATCGGGTATCAAGGTTTTGGGCGGATTAGCCGCTGAAGGCCCGGATTGGGTGTTACCCCACCAATAACCTGCGGCCAGCATTGCAGCGGCCAAGGCGATAACCGCCATCAATTTGGCAGTTGTTTTCATAGGGGCTCCGCTGATAGGGAGAGGCCGCCTGGTGCCGGCGGCTTGCCGATGAGCAAATCGATTTCCGCAAGCGCCTTGTTGTAGCTGGCCATGGCTGTCACTAAGCTGATTTCATAGTTGAACACCGTCATCTGGCTGTCGAGCAGCGTGAGGAAGTCGACGCGATTAACCCGGTAGGCGGCCAACGCCGATTCAACCGTCAACCGGGCCTGCGGCAGGATGGCGGTCTGGTAGAGCCGTGCCGATTTCAGGCTTTGCTCAGCCATCGCTGTCTGCTGGCGCAGACTGGCGGTCACTTCATTGCGCTGCGCCTCATGCAGGCTCTGGGCCTGATCGCGCTTCGCCAAGGCTTCCGCGACGCGCGGCGCGAGCTTGTTTTCCCGCCACACCGGCAGGTTGACCGCCACCGTCAGGGTAACCATATCGGGGCGCCGGGTGCCGTCCAGCATGTTGTCGCGTTGACCGTATGCCAGGCGTACATCGAAGTCGGGGTAGTAATTTCTGCGGGCCAGGTCCAGCGCTTTTTCGTTACGTGCCACGATACTTCGCAGCGCCAGCAATTGCGGCCGCTGCGAAAGAGCGGTTTCGCGCAGCGATTCCAGCGTCAAGGTCTCTTCCCGCAGTTGCGGCGGTTCCGGTTCCGGCGCTGCAACCGCTGCATTGCGGCCAAGCGCGCGAATGAGCTCTGCTTCGATCGTCGGCCGTTCGCGCGCAAGCCTGAGCAGTTCATCCAGCATTCTGGATACCTGTGTCTGTGCCTTCAGTGCATCGGCCTGGCTTCCCAGGCCTACCCCGTAGTGTTTCTCGGCAATGTGCAGAAGATCCTCCAGGATCAGCTTGTTTTTCTCGACCAGCCGGGTCATTTCGAGCGTAAGCCCCAGATCGAAATAAGCGATCTTGATGTCGCGTGCCACTCGGTTCATGGTTTCCTGGTAACCGTAGCCGACGCTCTGCGCATCCTGGGCGGCGACATCCTTGCGCAAACCCCGTTTACCCGGGAATGGCAGGCGCTGGGACAGGCCAATCATTTTCATGGTCATGTCTTCGCGGTTCAAAGTCGACGATGTCAGGGGCGCGTTGACCAGCCCTGCTTCGAGTACTGGGTCATCAAGTGCTTCCGCAGGTGCAATCCGCTGGCTGGCGGCGTCGCGTTCCCGTAGTGCGGCCTGAATTTCCGGGTTGTTCTCCAGGGCTTCCGAAACCAGGGAAGTCAGGAGAGTGGACTGATGGGTACTGCTCGTTGCAGAGGCTTTCGGCGGAGCGGCAGCGAAAGTCCGTGACCCTCCTTCCGCATGGGCATGCCCTGGATCTTCGGCTTGCGCATTGACTGAAATCATTGCCCCGGCAAGCACCAGGACTAGGGCAACGGTTTCGCCGCGCATCACTGCAAACCCCCTTTTGTCTCTTTTGTCCTTATAGGAGCCTGCATCCGGAATTTCACGATGATGTAATCTGAACCCGATTTTTCCAGGAAAAATTCCACCGCATTGCCTTCCTTCACAGTGCTGGCTAATGTGTGCTCCTTGAGACGAAATGACATAGTCATCCGTGGCCAACCCAGTGCGGGAATAGGGTCATGATCTATCTTTACCGTGGCTTTGGCCTGATCCACATGTAGCACGACTCCCTTCGCAGGGATGAGATTCGCAGATGTCGCGCTTTCGGCCACACCCGCAATGACTGTGCGTTCGTCTTTTCCCAATATTGGTTTCTGCTTTGGAGAAGACCGCTCATCGGAAACTGCTTGCCCGGACTGAGTCAAAGAAGCAGACGGCGCCGGATCAACTGGAACTGGCTGGGCGATTTGGCCTGCAAGTGCTAGCGCAGGCATGCCTGCAAGAGCCAGCGCCAGTTGCGATGCAACTGAGAATGGGATATTCATCCTGACCTCCTTAAAAAATCTCGTAACCACCGCACTATCGGTTTAGTGATATTGAATAGCGGGTTCAGTGTGCCGCCTGGTGAATTTATGCAAAAAGCATGACGCCGGGCGTCGAGCTAATGCAGATAAGGCGATTGATTGCCCTTGTTACAGGCGGATTTCTTCTGTCGAAGAATTAAGCGAGAGGGGGATGCTGCGGTTGCTGCAGGATGGCGGAAGTAAAGCGGGAATCAAAAGCGACGGCATAAGAGGAGCCGCCGGTGGAAATCAACGAGGCGTATGTTGCGGGAAGCAGCGTGCTGAAACTTGCGTAGCAAGGGAGGCTCTCACACGGAAGATTGGAGGTCATGTTATCGGGCGCGCTGTGCGTCGTCGAAACCTCCTCGCCATCATCATGAAGGTCGCAAGGGGCAGTAACCGCTGGAATATCAAGGCTGGTACCCATTTGTTTCGCTTGTACGCACAAAGGCATGATGGCGGCGATCGCACCTTGCAGTGGGAGCCACAGCATGATTGAAACCAGTAAAAGTTTTCGTCCGGACACCATGATTGGCTCAGTATAGGTGACTTTTCCTGTGGGGGGCAAGCTGTCTGTAAGAGGGGATCGTTCTATTTTAGTTCCGGCGCCTATATCCCCCTTTAGTCATCGGGAGTACAAAATTGGATAAATACAAGATCTTGCACTATCATGGTACCCATTGTCTCACCCTCCTCCATGCCTGATATCGATTCATTTTTTGCTTCTGCCGGCCCGCTTGCCAAGACTGTGCCGGGTTATCGCATGCGCGCGCAGCAACTCGAAATGGCACAGGCCATTGCGGGTACCATCGCCACCAATACCATCCTGGTTGCCGAAGCGGGTACCGGTACAGGTAAAACCTTTGCCTATCTGGTGCCGGCGTTGCTGGCGGGGGGCAAGGTGATTATTTCCACCGGTACCAAAAACCTGCAAGACCAGCTCTTCAGTCGGGACATTCCTACCGTGCGGAACGCGCTCAAGGCACCTGTCACCGTGGCGTTATTGAAGGGGCGAGCCAACTATGTCTGCCACTATAATCTGGAGCGCACATTGCAGGATGGGCGCGCAAGCTTCGCCAGCCGCGAGGAAGCGAAGTATCTGAAGCTGATCGAGCATTACGCGGGTGTTACCCGAAGCGGCGATAAAAGCGGTTTGAGCGAGGTGCCTGAAAACGCGGAGGTCTGGCAACGGGTGACTTCAACGCGCGACAATTGTCTCGGTTCCGATTGCCCAAACTATAAAAATTGTTTCGTCATGGAGGCGCGCAAACAGGCGCTTGCGGCGGATGTGGTGGTCGTCAACCATCATCTCTTTTTCGCCGATGTGATGCTGCGTGATGAAGGATTGTCGGAACTGCTGCCCGCCTGCAACACGGTGATATTCGACGAAGCTCACCAGTTGCCCGAAACCGCCAGCCTGTTTTTCGGCGAATCAGTGAGCACCAGTCAATTGCTGGAGCTTGCTCGCGACACGGAGGCCGAAGCGTTGCTGGGCGCGAAGGATTTCACCGCCCTGCCCCCGGCCATTGCGGCAATGGAGAAAGCGGCGCGTGATTTGCGCCTGACTATCGAAGGCGAGAATACACGCATGCCGCTGGCTGTGGTGATGCAAAACGCGAAATTTGGTGGCGCGTTGAATGAGTTGCTGGATAAGCTGGATGCGCTGGCGGCAATGCTGGAAAGCCAGGCGGAGCGCTCGGAGGGGTTGGAAAATTGCTGGCAACGTGCGCGTGAAATCGCCGGCGATATAAAGCGCTGGCGCGATCAGGCCGAAGCCGAAGGGTTCGTGCGCTGGGTGGAAGTATTCAGCCACGCGCTGCAACTCAATGCCACCCCGCTGTCCATCGCGGAAATATTCAACAAGCAGCTGAGCGGTTCGCCACGCGCCTGGGTTTTTACCTCCGCCACGTTATCGGTGAAAGGTGATTTCTCGCATTACAACAATGAAATGGGTTTGAGCACGGCGCCGAATGCCGCGCAATCCGCCTGCTGGGAAAGCCCGTTCGATTTCGCTAATCAGGCCCTGCTTTATGTGCCAGCAGGTTTGCCAGAACCGAGCAGCCGGGAATATACGCAAGAAGTGGTGAAGGCGGCTCTGCCGGTATTGAAAGCGAGCCGCGGTCGCGCATTTTTCCTGTGCACCAGTCTGCGAGCGATGCAGCGCGTGCACGAATTGCTGATGGTGGCATTCGAACGCGAGAAACTTGATTATCCGATACTGCTGCAAGGCCAGGGTTCGCGCTCCCATATGCTGGAACGCTTCCGCAAGATGGGCAATGCCGTGTTGATCGGCAGCCAGTCTTTCTGGGAAGGTGTGGACGTGCGCGGCGAGGCGTTGTCGCTGGTGGTGATCGACAAACTGCCTTTTGCCCCCCCGGACGACCCGGTACTCTCCGCGCGCATCGAAAAAATCAACAAGGAAGGACGTAATGCTTTCATGGAGTACCAACTGCCGCGCGCCGTCATCAACCTCAAACAGGGAGCGGGACGGTTGATCCGCGATGAGACCGACCGTGGCGTGCTGATGATCTGTGACCCGCGTCTCATCACCAAAGCCTACGGCAAAAGGATCTGGCAAAGCTTGCCACCGATGAAGCGTACACGCGAGTTGCTGGAAGTGGAGGAATTCTTTACGAGAAGTGATGAGTTCGCTCGAAGTGAATGACCAATGTAAACTCGAACTGGCCGTAGACCGCTCATTTATTAGATTGGCGTCATGATCCACACAGATTTCTTGGGTCACGCCACCTTTACCTTTAATAATTAGTTCGTTACAGGCTGGATTTAGGATAAACTTGGCAACTTAGTACTCTCGCGACGATGCTTTGGTGAACGAGACTAGCGGATGATTGCGGTTGCGACCACGGACCGGGCGAAAAACATCAGATTGATCGAACGATAAAAATCCTCAATGGCCTGCAAAGATAAAAGCTCCACAGACGCGGTCCGTCCTGCGACAGAAGAGCCTGCAAGCGCGGGTCAGGCACTGCGCGAGCGTCTCAAGGAGATCACCTGTCTCTATGAGATTCGCCGTGGCATGGGGCTGGAATTATCGGTGGAGATTGTCTGCCAGAACATTTTCGAACACTTGATACCTGCCATGCAGTTTCCGGAGATTGCCACCGCCATGATCGAGCTCGATGGCAGGCGCTTTACCTCCGAGAATCATGGTCAGGGCCTTACGCACGAGCTGCAGTCGAAGATTAGCGCCAACGACGAATTACGTGGTCAATTACGCGTGTTCTATCCGGAAGACAAGCCATTCCTGATGCCGGAAGAGCAGCGGCTTATCGACACTGTCGCGAGCGATCTGGAAAAGTGGCTTGAGCGCAAACAGATCGATGGGGCGCTGCGTGAGCGCCTGAAGGAAATCACCTGTCTCTACGAGATTCGCCGTGGCATGGGGCTGGAATTATCGGTGGATAATGTCTGCCAGAATATTTTCGAACACCTCATACCTGCCATGCAGTTCCCGGAAATTGCCACCGCCATGATCGAACTCGATGGCAAGCGCTTCACTTCCGAAAATCACGGCCAGGGCCTTACGCATGAGCTACAGTCGAAGATTAGCGTCAACCACAAAACCTGCGGGCAGTTGCGCGTGTTCTATCCCGAAGACAAGCCGTTCCTGGTGCCCGAAGAGCAGCGGCTCATCGACGCGGTCGCAAGCGATCTGGAAAAATGGCTTGAGCGCAAACAGATCGATGAGGCGCTGCATGAGCGTCTGAAGGAAATCACCTGTCTCTACGAGATTCGCCGTGGCATGGGGCTGGAATTATCGGTGGATAATGCTTGCCGGCATATTTTTGAATACCTGATACCCGCTATGCAATTCCCGGAAATTGCCACCGCCCTAATCGAACTCGATGGCAGGCGTTTCACCTCGGAGAATCATGGCCAAGGCCTTACGCACGAGCTGCAGGCGAAAATTAGCGCCAATAATAAACCCTGCGGCCAGTTGCGCGTGTTCTATCCCGAAGACAAGCCATTCCTGGTGCCCGAAGAGCAGCGGCTCATCGACGCGGTCGCGAGCGATCTGGAGCGATGGCTCGAGCGCAAACGCCTGGAGCAAGCACTGGTTTCCATAGCGGAAGAACAGCAGCGGCTGATCGGGCAGGAATTGCACGATAATCTCGGGCAGCAGATCGCGGCGATCAGCTATCAAGCCAAGGCCCTGGAAAAAAAGATAGCCACATCGTCGTGTGAGGATGCGGCAACGGTCGCCGCTTCCATCGCGACACAGGCACAGGTCGCCGTGATGCAATGCAAACAGATCGCACAGGGGTTGCTTCCGTTTGAACTGGAGACCAATGGCCTGACGGCCGCGTTGCGGGCATTTGCATCGAGAATCGCAATTACCTATAAGATTACTTGTGATTTTGTATGCGAAAATGAAGTCCTTATCAAGGATAAGGACCTTGCGCTCAATCTTTACCGGATTGTCCAGGAGGCCACCAACAATGCAATACGTCATGGTGGCGCGCAACATGTGGCAATTTTGCTGGCCGTCGAAGAAGAGATGCTCCACCTGTCGATAAGCGATAATGGCAGCGGCTTTGCCGGTACGGATACAAAACATGGAGTGACGCCGGGAATGGGTATTAAAATTATGCAATATCGCGCCAGACAGCATGGCGCGATGCTGGAATTCCTGTCGCGTGCGGAAGGGGGAGTGGAAGTGCGGCTGGAAATGCGAATAGTTTAGGAGTTTCTCAGTATGTTGGCCTTGAAAGCACAAGTAATGCTGGTGGACGATCATGCCATGTTGCGGCATGGCATGGCGATGCTCATTAATCTTGAATCGGATATGGAGGTATTTGCCGAGGCCGGCGATGGCGACGAAGCGCTGGCCACACTCAAGTCGGGACACCATGCCGACATCGTTTTAATGGATGTGTCTCTCAAGACCCTCTCCGGTTTTGAAGTCATAAAAAGTATGCACAACCTGATCCCCGCACTACCCGTACTAGTCGTCTCCATGCATGACGAAGGCGCATATGCGGAACGTGCTTTGCGGGCCGGTGCGCGGGGCTATGTGATGAAGCAAGAGCCGGGTGAAGTGCTGGTATCCGCTATCCGCGAGGTGTTAAAGGGAAATGTTTATCTGAGCAAGCAGATGCACGCCAGGCTGTTGAATCGGGTTGCGACCGGAAATTCGGAGCCTGAACCGTTGATCAACAGCCTGACCCCCAGTGAGTTTGAAGTGCTGCATTTGATCGGATCCGGGCATAGCAGTCAGGAAATTGCCAGGTTGCTTAGCCGCAGTATCAAAACTATTGAAACGCATCGCTTCAATATTCGTACCAAACTGAATTTGAGAGATGGTGCCGATTTGATACGTTACGCCACTCACTGGATTTCCGAGGCACAATAACAGCAGTGCCATTGCCTCAGCTACAGGCTGGAACCCGTATTTTTCACGAGGTCTGATTTATTTCAGGGCGACAGGAAGTCCGGCTGGTTTTCCTCATAGCGTGCCTACATTTACATTAGTCACTTTTTCCATGGAAATGTGACCTAAGGGTTTCCCCTAGTATAAAACCAGGGTTTCCCTAATTACTCAATAGTGTGGACTGAGTTAGGATAATTTTAATTCTATCCGGGTTCATTACTATCATGAAAACAAGGTTAGGAACATTTATTGCGGTCCTGTCCACGTTGGGTCTATTGGCTTCCTGCGCACAGATGGGGCCTCTCGAAAAGCAGAGTGATGATATTAACAAGGCTGCACAGAATGCCAGAACCTATGCCGATCATGAAAATCTGGCAAAGCAATATGCAAATACGGCCAAAGAAATACAGGTAAAAGCGGAAGAGCAAAAGAAATTGCTGCAGCATTATGAAGAAAAAAGCTATCTCTATGGTAGACAGGCGCAAGATATCCAATCACGTACCTGGGCCTTGCTGAACAAATATCAGCAAGCTGCGGAGGAAAACATACATCAGGCTGCTTTTCACCAGAGAATGGCATCCGAGCTTGCGAAGCGCGATTACGCCGCTCCCGCGGAAATACCGGGCCAGCGGAATCGGGAAAACAAGGCCAAGGTCGGATCAGATCCTAAAGACCGGATTTAACTAATTCGGCGGTTGACCACACTGATCAGACAATCTCGTACTATTTGACTCTCACCTTCCGGGTGAGGCCGCTACGAGATGAATTGCACAGTTTTTGTGGTACATAATTTCGTTGCTCACAACGCCTTGAAATGGAATGGGCATTCTGTGACATCGCACCTTTCCCTGTACCCCAAAAAATCACACACCTGCTTCACCCTGCCCAATTCCCGAAGTTAGGGTTTGCGGAGGAAATCACACTGCATCGCAGAATATATTGCCATGCGAAGAAGTGCCGTTATTTCTTTTCTGAACACGATACCCACAAAGCGTATTCATTTCGACAAAATTCGATAAATGCTTGCGCAGCGGGTCAGCGTCTTGAAGTGAGGCGAGCAGTTTTTCCACTGCGCTTTGCTTTTTAAATTCGCATTCATTAGCCCTGAGTGCTTCACCCCGCAGATGGTAAAATTTCGCAGCTGTGGCATATGCGCGCCAGGCAGCAAGCGGAATTTCCGTGCTCTCCACAATAGCGAGTGCCTCCGCAATTTGTGAATCCGCTTCATCCAGCACATTTTCCTTTATGGCGATTTCGGCAAAAAGGGAATAGCTGAGCGCGAGATAGGTGTTCTCTGGCGCGCCAGCTGAAAGGTCGTGCAACCGCTGGGCGTAATGACGCGCTTTTCCGAATTCTCCCAGCGATAGCCAGGCTTCGCAGGCTCCCTGGCAGGCTGGGAAGGAATAGTTGCGGGAGAGGGGCAACGATTCGTTTTTCTCCGCCTGAAAAAAAAATTCAAAACATCGAATCGCTCCCTTGTAGTCCCCGAGTCCGAGTAGTGCCCTTCCACGTATGGCCGAAAAATGAGCCGAGATATAGGTAGCCCAAGGTCCGGAATTCTCCGATGGGGCTTCTTCACAATAGGTTTTGGCACCTGCAAAATCGCAGGCTTCCACATGCAGCCAGGCCATCATGATCTGACGATGCAAACGGAGCGGTAAGTTTGCATCGTTGCAGTTGGATTCGAATGCACGCCTGCTCTCCTCCGCAACCTTGCGCAATTTTTGCCATTCGCCCAGATGCAGCAAAGCCAATCCGCAGTAGTAGTGTCCAACTATAAACATGTAACCATCACCCAGTGTGCGCGATAACGCCAGGGCTTCTTCAGCTGTTGCCCAGGCACTCCTGTAACGCGAAGCCAGCAATTCGATATAGATATGCTGTGTCAGCCGGGCGTGCAGTAACTGAGGATTTGCGCTGGCCCGGGCAACATCCATGGCTTCGCGGCACGCACTGGCACAGTCGTCGCGCCATTGACCAAATAATAAATTCAGTCCACCCCACATGCCCTGGACCACCGATTGAAGAATCTTGTCATCAAGATCTTTACTACGCACCAATGCTTGTTCCGCCAATTCCAGACATTGACGGCGGTCCAGCCATACCAGCACACGGCTCAGTTCGATAAGTGCCAGAACCTCTGCCCGGGAACTTCCCGAGGTTCTGGCCGTGGCAAGCATATTTTCCAAGTCGGCTTTAGCGCCGGCCATATCACCCAGCGAGCGTCTTATTGCTGACGATTGCTTCAGGAGGTCTATGCGTGTTTCCACCTGCTGTCCTGCCGGCAACTGGTCAATCATGCCCAACGCACGCACCAGGTAGTCACAGGCTTGGTGATTGGCGAAACGATGCGCGGCGTTAGCGGCTGATAACGTCAGATAGTGAACCGCTCGAATCCAATCCCACCCTTTTTCAAAATGCAAGGCCAATTCTGCGGCATGTTTCAGGTTCAGCCTGCCATGCACCTTCTCCAGACATTCACCAATACGCAAATGTAATCGGATGATCTGGCCAGGAGCAAACCGCTGATAGAGCACTTCGACGTACAAGGCATGGCGGAACGCATAGTGGCCGACAACATCGCCCTGCGAATCCTGCTCCATGCCGTCTGGAAGCAGGATCTGGCCGCGCCTGACCAAGGCATCGCAGCAGCGGTCTACGTCGGTAATCTCCATATCGAGCACCGCACCAAGCAATATCACCGAAAAGTGCGACCCTATCACGCTGGCGACATCCAGCACACGCCGTTCATCAGGGCTTAATCGTTCGATTTCGCGTTCGATCACACGCCGGATAGTATCCGGGAGTGCCTTATCCACCATTAGCTCTCGTGCAGAAGGCCAATGCTGGTGCTGATTTACCAGATATTCGATCAGATTGGAAACGAATAGCGGATGCCCTCCCGTCCTGGCAAAAAGGGCCTGACTCACCGAGTCGGGCATTTCCATGGCGGGGAAACGCCGGGTAAGGTAGTCTTTAACCTCGTCCGCAGAGAACGGATCAATGGCAATCTCACAACTCATCTCCCGTAACTGCAATTCACGGTGGACCAATGCTACGGAATGTGCCTGCAAGGCGGCATCGACCGGCCGATAGCTCGCCAATACCAGCAGGGCTGCGGACTCGCTTCGCCGTGCCAGCAAACCGAGAAAGTCCAATGTTGCGTGATCGCTCCAATGGAGATCCTCCAGCACGAGAATCAAGGGAGCATCCTTGCTCAAGGTTTCCAGTAGCTCGCATCCCTCGCGTATCATGCGCTCCCGGCTCGCGCCAAAGATTTCACGTTGAAGAGCTTCTCGTTCTTCGGGTTGCAGTACCGATGGTAGCTGTGCAAGCCAGATCGGCGCATGACGATGCAATAGCTCGATCATTTTGACGCCTTCCGGCGCGCGACAATGCTTTTCGATAGCTTCAATCATTGGAAGCAGTGCCTCACCCTGACCAAAATGTTCCACACAGCGCATGCGTAAAACCAGCGGGGCATCATTGCTTATCTCGTTGAGAAACATTTCGATCAGGGTCGTTTTGCCGATTCCCGGTTCGCCTGTCAGGAAAGCAATCTGGCGCAGACCCTTCAGCGAATGCTGCCAGATAGCCAGCAATTGGGCCTGAGCCGTTTCACGGCCGATCCACCAGTTTGCTCTGTTACCTGGCGGAGTTGCGCGGCGAATGCCGGCAGGGAATTTTTCCGCAAATTCTCCCGTTTTTTCTGATGAGTTGATCTCGGTAACGGGGGCGATGAAGCGGTAGCCGCGTCGCGCCACCGTTACGAGATAGACTGGCGCACGGGCATCGTCTCCGAGGGCCTGCCGCAACTCATTGATGCACACTTTCAGCACCGATTCACCGACATGGCGATGCTGCCACACGCTATCCAGCAACTCGTTCTTCGTCACCAGTTGCCCATGCCGCTCAATCAGGTAGCATAACGCGGCAAAATTTTTGGGCCGCAAGGGCACCACTTGATCATCATGCCAAAGTATGGCGTTGGCCTTATCCAGCCTGAAGGAATGGAACTTCCAATAGCTTGTCTGAATTCCGGTATCCATATGGGTATTATCCTAAATCCGGCAGTTGACCGCTTATTTACTAGGTTAGTAGTCTAATTAATAACAATATTTTTTGATATCTGACCCGTATCTTCGGGATGAGCCCTACTACAGCTACTGGATTTTGCATGGTTTCTCTCTCAATGACTGGCAGAAATTTAACCAATATTTAACTGTTCTTTTACGACTCCCCGCGTGAGTTTAGGTATTGTTCGGTCATACCTGTGGTGGTCCGAATGATCATTTCAGGTCAAGCATTGAACGCTTATCTATCCTGGCGGCAACTTCAAGGAAATGGATAATGAAAAAATCAGAATTGATAGATATGTTCGGCTTAAGGGGTGATTCATCAAGTAATGATCAACTGGATGATCTACTTTTTCGCCTTGAATCAGACATTCCAAATGTACTTGAAACACACTCGAAAGTCACCTGCTTGTCATCCCTTACGACGATAACCATTGCAAGTTTCGGGTCTGATGATGTTCTTGCCATTCCTGAAAGACGGAACAGAGTGGCATGTCCCGAGAAAGCCGGAGGTTTGTTGTATGAATCTCTATCGACCTCGATGAGACTGACGGTAGCGTCGTGATGATCTGCAACCCTAATCGAACAATTATTGAGCGGTTCCCGCTTCAGGCGATTCCATCGGCCGAACTTCCCGGCCATTCAGCATCGATACAAATGCTGATTGAAATGAGTGGCGTGCATGCCACGGATACCGTGCTTGACGTTGCCTGCGGTCCCGGCCTGGTTGCATGCGAGTTCGCTGCCCATGCCCGGTTTGTAACCGGTATGGATATTACATCCAGGATGATCGCAGCAGCCAGGGAAAGACAGGCTGAAAAACAACTCCATAATCTTGCCTGGCAAATTGGAGACGTTTCTCTTCTACCCTTTTCATCGAATAGTTTTGACATCGTCCTGGCTCGATACAGCTTTCACCACTTCGAGAAACCGGAAATGGTTTTGTCCGAAATGATTCGGGTTTGCAAGCCAGGAGGACGTGTTCTCGTGGCCGATGTGGTCATGCCGTCAGATAAAGCGGAGTCCTATAATCAACTCGAAAAAATTCGCGATCCATCACATGTCAAGGCGTTGGAAATATCTAAAATCGTCAGGCTCATCCATAATTCGAGGCTTCTGGATTTGAAGATCCAGCAACATAAAGTCGAGGGTGAAGTTGAGCAGCAATTAAATATTTCATCTCCTGCTCCCGGCGACGCAGACAAGATCCGTAGGTTGTTCAGATCGGATATCGATAAGGATCACTTGGGAATCAATGTACACTTCGAAGGTGAGGCGGTGCGCTTCGCCATTCCAATTGTGGTTCTCGCCGGTACAAAAGCCCGGTGCTTATACGGATTGAAACGACCGCCTGTGGCCATTCCAGATCCCTCGTTTGCCGGTTAGACGCGACGCGGTCCGTACTCCCCGCCGGATCGAGTCGCGTCCTTTCTTTAACAGAACTCTTCCCGTGGCATACTTCTTGAACCCTCATTAAATTTTGGCGCGCTGCAGGCGGATGTAAATACTCAGCCCTTCATCCGGTTCGTTTCTTGCCATGATTTCGCCGCCATATAGCTGAACAGCTCGTTCGGCGATGGCTAACCCAAGCCCGTGCCCGCCGCTTAAGCGATCCCTGGCCTCCTCTACCCTTACGAATGGCTCAAACAGATGAAGCAGCATTTCTTCGGGCACTCCGGGTCCGTGATCGCGCACCTGAACAATGATGCTATCCGGATTTCCGGCGTCTTCCCGCATGCTTATTTCAACTGTCGTATCCCGTTTTGTGTACTTGATGGCATTGCGAATGACGTTTTCAATTGCGCTGTGAAGCAGCATGGCGTTTGCTTTCACCATGACCGGAAAGGCTTTCTGCAATTTCACTTGGCAGCCCCTTGAATCCGCCTCAAATTGCGCATCCTCTATGAGGTCTTCGAGCATCTCTTGCATGTCAATCCGGTCGATATGTGCCGCGTCCACCCCCGCTTCCAGACGGGAGAGCGCGAGAAGCTGGCCGATCAACTCATTCAGGCGCTCTATTTCAAGCTCGATGCGGTCAAGCTCTTTTTCAGCTTGACCGTTTGATCGCTGCCGGGCAAGACCCAATGCAACCTGCAAGCGTGCGAGCGGGGAACGCAGTTCATGAGAGGCATCACTCAGCAATTGCCGCTGCGCGCCGAACACTTTCTCGAGCCGTTCGGCCATCTTGTCGAATGCACCTGCCAGATCGGCAATCTCATCCCGGCGATTGCCCATGGATGGGACGACCCGCTGGGTAAGGTCTCCGGCCGCAATGTGCTGGGTGGCGCGCCGCAGCCGCTCAAGCGGAAAAGTCAGGTAGCGGCTGAGGAGCAGGCAAATCAGCGCGCTTACCAGTGCTGCGACTGCCATGGGAAGCCCAATGACCCTGGGGCGTTGCAAAATTCTAAGCAAGGTAATGCTCTGAAAGTCAGGGATCATGCGGTAGGCGCTTCCATCCGGTAACCGGAGGGGCTGCTGGTGAGGCGGCCTTTTTCGTTCTCCGCGTTCCGCATGCTCCCGCCTTCGATCCAACCTTGCGATGATGTCGGCTGGAATCTCCCGTTCAAGCAGATCCTTCCCCGCCTCATCGATGAGGAAAATAGGTATGGCTTCACTGTGGTCCAAGCGATCCAGCCACTTTTTAAGGCCCGCGATACCTTTGTGTCTTGCGACTGTTTGACCCTGATTAAAGTATTCCGAGAGACGTGTACGTATGCTGCCGATATCCTGTTGCGTCCGGATATGTTCGAGATAGCTCGAAGCCGCAAACATGAGCAATGCGGCAAAGATGATCAGCGTGAGCCAGAATGACAGAAATATTTTCCAGAATAGTCTGTGCACCGTTAGCAGCCTGTCGGACTTGAAGAATTGAAGCGAAAAAGTGACTGGGCGAGCATAGATTTTGACGATTTTGAAGGCCAATAGTTGTTCTATTGGTCAAGAAAGTGGCTAGATATTGACCGGCCAGATGCTTTTGCAGCCGATTTCCTTTAAGTCCGACAGGCTCCTAGGTCCGCGAATAAATGTAACCAACACCGCGGACAGTTTTTATCCGCTCCCGGCCATCGGATAACGTCCCCAGTTTTTTACGCAGATTGCTTACGTGCATGTCGAGACTGCGGTCATAGCGGCTCAATTTCCGGCCAAGCGCCCGCTCGGACAAATTCGCCTTCGACACGACGTTGCCGGCTTCGCGCAGCAATATGTCCAAGACGCTGAATTCCGTGCTGGTCATGGATACGGGATTATTGCCGCACACTACCATACGTGAGCCCATGTGCATGACAAGATCATCCAATGCAATCTGATCGGGCCGCTCACCGCCATTTTGTAATTCGCCTTTTGTCTCCACTCTTCTCAGGATTGCGCGAATCCGTGCTACCAGTACGCGAGGACTGGATGGTTTGGCCAGATAGTCGTCCGCACCGAGCTCAAGCCCGACAATACTGTCGATGTCATCTCCGCGTGCCGTCAACATCAGCACGGGGAGTAAGGATCGCACACGCAGTTCACGCAATACGTCGAAACCGCTCCGGTTGGGCATCATGACATCCAGTATCAGTAAATCATATGGGTTGGCCAGCGCCTTGCGCAGCGCGGCATCGCCATCATGAGCCGCATCGACATCGAAGCCCTCTTTGCAGAGGTAGTCGACCAGCATATCGCTCAATTCAATGTCGTCATCTGCCAGTAGTATGCGCACCATCCGTTTTTCCAAAATCAAGTTGTTGTGAACCATCAGGTGATCCATTTGTTATGGATATTGCCAAATTACGGTAAACAAATACAGCGGGCTCTGACTTCTTTACACAAATTTACGCTTTCATCACCCACTTTGACATGGCTTGATCTTATTCTTTGCCCATATCGTGTGGGCCGTGGGGGCTTATCGCGATATTCGTAAAAACTTACTAAGAGGAATCAGCTAATGAAAATCATCACGAAAATTTCGCTAATCGGTTGCTTATTGGCAAGCAGCATTGCTCTGGCAGGCACGCAAGCTGACACGGGCTCCAAAAAAGCATCGCAGGAATGTCACCATGGTGCGCATTCCAGGATGGGGCAAGGCGCGGACGGCGGGGAACGTTTCCTGAACCGGATGACGGATCGCCTCAAACTGACTACCGAGCAGCGTTCATCGGTGGAAGCCGTTTTGCAGAAATCGAAATCTCAAATGGCGAATTTAAAAGAAAAAATACAGACAAATCGCAAGGCATTACGTGAACTCAAGCAAAATGGCGATGGTGACGGTAGCCAGGTACAAGTGCTGGCACAAGAGCGAGGTAATCTGGTGGCCGCATCAATTATTCAGCGCAGCAAGATACGCAACGAGATTCAGTTGGTGCTGACGGATACTCAGCGGGAACAAATGAAACAAATGCGCGAGGAGCATAAGCACGGGCACCACAATAAAGGGTAAAGTGCAGCTAAACAGCGGTTTGGCATATGTCAAACCGCTGTGGTGCTCTACTGTGATAATCCCGCCGGGTTCCGGTCCCAGGCACACCGGTCGTTCAGAACTTTAGCGTCCAGCCTGGATTACGTGCCTGCTCTCTGGTGTAAGCCACTCCATCCACGCGCAGGCCGCGGTCATTCAAAAGGGTAATGATTCCTCCCTTGTTGGGCAGAAAAACCGGTGGAACAAGTTGTATACGCAGCGCCTCCGCAGCCGCGATAGTCCCTGTCAGGGACATCTTGTTCTTGTCCCGATCCGCGATCATCCAGCCGTCAAGCGAGAGGGTCTCGTTGGTGGTGTTCAGAAGCGTTACGAACTCCACCTCGGGTGATTCGATGCTATTGACGAGCGCCGCGACAATGCGGATTGCCCCGTCCGGCATTTCCGGACCAGGTTGCCCGCCTGGGATAAACGGGTTGGTGACAATGTTCTTATCTGACGGCGGGCCGCTGGTTTCGGTATGAATCTGATGCCCTGTCCTGTCATCGGTATGCCAGGTCTGGGACTGGAATTTCAAAAATACCCCAACCCATTGGCTGGTCCGGGGGAAATGAAACAACAGGGCCCCATCCTGGTATACCCCGTCATCGCCGGTAAAGCGTCCCACATTGCCCTGGTTCATATGGATGTCATGGACACCATTGCCGGGGATAAAGCCGAATATCTTGTCGGTCGTGTTGTTCTCCGGTCCCCAGCGCTCGCCGAAAGCATAAACATGCGCCTCTTCGTCGGCCATCGCACGTTGCACGAACTGATCGATTTTTTCGTTCAGATCATTGTCCGGACCTGGGACATTGAAGGGAAGCACGCGCATATTGCGCGGATCGAACAAGTTGCTACGAATAAAGTCTAGCGCCACGCCGCCTGGACGGGATTGCAGCGGAAGCCATCCGAGAGGTTGATCGATCAACTCCGCCAGAATCGGATGATCGAATCTTGAATCCACAAGAAATTCAAGCTCGGAAGGAGCGAGTTGTGAAGCCACGTTTACCGCGATGCGATAATGAGTCGTATCATCGACGATGTGAATCTGGTAGTGCGGATTGGAGCCCGAGCCGAGTTGGCGGTTAACAGGGCGACCCTTTAGTACGCCATAAGAATTCAGTGGCATTTTTTGCTCCTCTTATAACGGTGCATTGTTGTGGCTCCTTGAGTATGGAGCTTTTTGCCTCGTCCGCTTCGTTGGGTTACGGCTTCGCCTAACCCAACCTACGAGCTCTGCTCCTGACCGGCATATTGGTGACCAGCAGTTCGCTGGGCGCACTAGCATCAACGTATCATGCCGGATGAAGAATGCGGGCCGGAATCTTTTGATGCTATACGCAGCCTGATCCAACGTGGGATGCAAACATCCTGCGGAATACGCTATCGTTATTCCGCTCCGCGCAGCTGGGCAATCAGGAAATCAGTAAGCCGCCGATAGTGAAGGGAGGCAGCCCTCCAAAGAAACGGCATATGAGCTCGCCTCCTCCATTCGCCCTGCATCTCAGGTAGGCGCCCACATCCGGATCCGATTGGAAACGAAGTTGCGGTATAACTCCTCCACCCCCTTCCGAGGAAGTTCCGGCAAGAGCGGCCTTCCCGCGATATATGCCCATGGTTGGAGCAAGCGATGCCTCGGCATTAAACTGTGGTATGTTCATTTTCAAATTCTCCTCATCAAAATCTTAAAGTCCGGATGATCAAAACGCTCTGTTAATCAGGGTGCAGAGCAGGATCTCTGACTTCCTCGATATCCCGGTGACCACATGCGAATCCGCATTATGCATGCCGGCTTAGGATATAGTTGCGCGGGTCAGTCCCCAGCGAAGAGTGGGACATAAGGTAGCGTCACAACTACACGCTCCTGACGCATCGTTGCAATCACAAAACAGTGTACATCCCTGATCCACATCTAGAGTTCTTATTCGTTGTGGCGTGACCGCCGAGGTGTTGGTCATGGAAACATCCTGCGCATTCATAAGGTAATTCTTACCTGTTTTGTAGATTGATGCTTCCGCAGTAAAACCTGGCATATTCATGATATCTCTCCTTTTGGGTGGTTAGCTCAACGATCATATTAACGATCATAGTATGGCGACATCTTGGTGACGAGAAATGGAAACTCCTCGGTCGCATCGACGCGCACAAAAAACTTCTCGGTAAAATCCGTGTTGCGGTGGGTGTAAGAAAAAATGGCTTTAAAGATTTTCCGGGTGCTGCTTAATGATGAAGGAATAACTTCCACTCCGGTCATTGAATAGTCACCGCCGTATTTCTCCGCCGCCTTGGCATAAATAGCGGGATAGCGCATGGCCAGATAATTCAATACACGGTGCTCATCGGTTGCCCCAGCGTTATCAGTCATTTGCATGATCCTGTCGAATAATTCCTCGGCCGCCGGACCGAATTGCTTGTCAGTCAATTTCTCCGGTTTCGGAATAGCCTTGATCAGTTCGTCGCGTCCGAATGAATAAATCTGATCGAAGACGATAATGGGCACCATCAAGCCGTTGCACATATCCGGCGGGGCAATGGGACCGCGCAGACCGATAACGACATCGATATCATTGGGTGCGGGCATGGGCCGGATCGCATCCACCAGCATATCGATATCCGCCGGGTCGCGCGGCTGCAGGAGGTAAGTTTCCAGCCCCTGTATGGTCAGCACCCAGCATAATTGGCGCACCAGATAGCGATTCTGACGTTGGGACAGAACCGCATGAAAAGCCTGTTGATCGGTTTTACCGGCCGTTTCTGTCCGCCCGGTTGCCTGGGCAAATTCCTTTTCCGCGGCGAGATTCGGAAAACGGGCTTCGACCCGGCCGATGGCATAGACATATGAGATCGTCGCGGTATCATTGAGATTCATGCCCCCACCTCCGTTTCCTCCACAACTACTACAGGTCCCCGCCCCCGCCTGCGGTGAGATTGCCGTGTTTGAACGAACCTCGGAATAAGGCGCGGGCGCTCGCATGTCATTCGTTTTAACCGGCTGGTCCAGCGATTGTTCCATCGTTTCAGTTTGCTCGGTCATGTTGCGCTCCTTGAGTATGAGGTTATTCATTTCGTCCACTTCGCCTGCCCTGCTGGTTTGTGCTATGCAACCTTCATATCCGGAACTCGTAAGTTCGCTAGGCGAAGCCGTAACCCAACGAACCGGCATATCCATGTTGGGTTAAGCGATAAAGCTGCTGGCCCAACCTGCGAGACTTCTTACCTCGACCGCCGATGGGTGAAAACCAGCCAGCGGTTGAGCCGGGCTGCCCGGTGTTCACAGCCTCCGCAAGGTGGGATTCCAAGATAGGAGCCCGTTCGCTTAATCACATCGCCAAGCCCGATCTCATCATCTGTGATAAATCCAGGTAGATGTACCCGATGGGGTTGCTGCCCATTTTTATCAGGCGCGCTGTTCGCATCATCCGCTTTTTCCACTTTGCTTGCCTTGGTCATGCTATTTGCCTTCTTGCATTGAGCGTCAGCAGGGTTTGCCAGGCGGTGTCTGCGTCCAGTAATGGAGGAACGACCGAGGCTCGCCGTGACCCTGTTATGGAGGCTTGCGTGATAGCGAGTTTGATTTGTGCGCCTGTTGCGGCGGGAAATTCCGACCATAGCAGTGCAATGGTCCCGGTGACAAAAGGCACCGCAACGCTCGTACCACCCAACGTGAGTGATTGGCCGTCAGCGTTCAGACTGGTAATGTTGTCGCCCGGCGCGCTCAACCCTCGCGTGCCTATCGAACTGCCCAGATTCGATTCGTTTATAGGCCGGCCACGCAAATCACAAGCCACGACCGGAATGACCCATGGGTGGCGGGTAATGGCGGAACTTCCGAGCGTGCCTTGGTTGCCCGCTGCCGCAACGATCAGTATGCCGCGTCTGAGGGCGAGATTGAGTGCCTCTTCCAGCGCATGCTCCCCCTTGGTGGAAGGCTGGGCCAGGGCGAGGCTCAGGTTAATGATGCGTGCGCCTGCCCCAATGCATTCAAGGATTGCCGCTGCCAGTTCCTGAGGCGTCGAGCTGGGCATGTGTTCGCGCCCGGCGGTTTTTTCGGTAAAAATGGGACGTATGAGGAGGGTACAGCCGGGACAAATGGCGGGCGCAGGGGAATTCCGTTTCGCAGATAAGATCCCGGCTATAAAGGTTCCATGCAGGCATGCTGCGCTATTGGCCTGTGTGCAGGCTGCCCCATTGTTTCCGGGAATTTCCCGGAGATTCTCGCTTGCCAGATCAGCGTGCCGGGTAAGGACAGGGCCATCGATGAGTCCAATCCTGATGTCAGAAATACCGCTGGTGCGTTCCATCAATGCCGAGAGCCTGACCAACTCCGTAGGAAGCATAGCGCGCGTCACCCCTTGAGCCCTTGATGGCAGATTGCCGGAAACCTTGCATTGGTCAATGCCAATGATCAGGCCGCTTTATTTGTGGTTAATAAGTTTTTTTGATTCCCTTTTTATAGAAATACTCTTTATCCTCGAGCCGTTCAGTGCGTTACCTAACATAGCATCCTCCAACACCTGATTCCTGTCAGGTCATTGTATTGATTTGGAATTGAGATATTATTCGCCAAAATCTATTTATTTCTCGGGAATTTTGAATCCCAGATAAGTCAGGTTGCTGATTCCCATTAAGATAAGCAAAGTCTCGGGAAATTCCGGGATAGACATGCCATCCGCCACAGAACCGACGAATACCATGCCGAGGATAAGTGTCCATATGACAACTTGAAGACGGTGAAAACTCACGCCGTTGCCGTCATCGCAAATTTCCTGCCAGAATCCCCTGGATTGCCTGCGCTGCGCCTGGTTACCCAGTTGATGGGATAGTTCCTTGATTTTTTGCGAGAGGACCGTCAACTGGCTTTCATTATCCGAAGAAAAGCCGTCCGGATTTTTTTCTTTCAACGTTTTAAGATTCTGTTCTTCCTGCCGAAGCTTCGTGACTTCGTCCTCGGCCCCGGATTTCTTGCTGTTTCCGATCAAGACTGCACTCAGCCCGGTGGCGCCACTGATGCCCAGGAGGATAAGTACTTGTTGGGGAATATATTCCATAGTACCGGTCAATATCCAGATGCCGACAAATGCCAGTGCGACCATCAATCCCCAGAAGGCCATCTGGCTTTTGCCCAGGCTGTAATAGCCGGTATCTTTGTCCTTCAGCATGTTTGTCTTATTGACGATCAAATAATAGGCAACAAATAAAAGCAGCAAGGAACCACTGACAGTGGCGAGTATTTCTGATGCCGGTGCGAGATAGACAAAAAACGGGTAGGTGGATTGCACCACTAATGGCAATTCGTTACCTATCCCTATGCCCACCTCGATTGGCATTACATACTCATCCTTGCTTTTGAACACCATGTCCCATGCCTCGCGGGATTCTTTAAGCGCAGGATTGCGTTCAAGATAGAAACTGAAGCGTAGCGTATTTCCGTTATCGAACTGGGATATGGCGGAAGGCAGATTGGCCATCCTGATCCCGTCAAACAACAGGAAAAATGTTCTTGAAGCGCCGGTCTTTTCCAGCTCGATTTTCAATCTTCTGGCAACATCGCCGGTTGCTTTGATATGGACTCTTTCGCCCATTTTAAAAACGAAATCTTCCTTGTTCTTGCCCTCGTTTTTTCCGACGATAAAAAGTTCGCCTTTCTGGCTTTCCGGTTGAGCCTGGCCCCTTGCTGCGTCAGGGGATGGGGCCGAGACGGGAGTATCAATGGAAGCTTCAACGGTTGTTTCCTGTGCAAACACCTGCGGAAAATAAGCCAGCAGCGCGGCCGTGATAATGATGGTTGAATAACGCATAAGGATTTTCCCCTTCATAGAATTGATCGCCCTATTGGCACGTATCTTTCGCCTCATATCGCTTGTCGAATATGTCGCAGGAAGGGCTATCCATGCTTTTTCGATGCGGCGATGCGCAAATAGGAGATATTAAGAAAATCTCATTATAAGAATAGCAGAGGGATCGGGTTGCGGCGGTCAAAAATAAACAGGTATCCGCAACCCCGCAGCCTGACGTGCGACAAAGGACGCTTGGGGCCGAACTGCTTTATTTGAACGATTATCGGTTTTCGGACAAGTGGAGCATGACGAATATGCTGGGCCTCAGGCATACCGCAATCGGTAAATCCGGTGACTCCTTAATAACAGCCTTTTTTACTGTCATTCCCAACATTCATGTAATAGAGATCGAGCTGTTATCAGCCTAGTTCATTTATGGTGCTGCCGATGCAGGCAGACCAAACCAGCGGTCGAACATAAAGTTAAATACGAAGGTATAGACCAGGAAAAACGCTAACAGGCCTAAATCCAGCAAAAAAGCCTACCACCTGCGCATCACGACCGGCCGACTTCGAACGAAAATCGCGCCACACGCTTCGTCCAAGGCGCGAGTACCGCAAGCCTGGTATCGGCAGGTATCTCCTCATCGTGCGTCTCCAGCCATTCGCGTAGGCGTTGCCAGCCGGCCGCATCCTCAAGCCAATCCTGATCCATCTCCTTTATGAGCCAGCCGATATCATGTGGAACTTCATTTACGGCTGCGGCCATCGCCCCGCGCTCCACCGCTGCAAAGAAATTGCGCGCCAGCATGGGCGTGCCGGTATCGACTGCGAGAAGAAGCAGCACGGCCTGGTAATGACCCAAGGGGTTGCCCGGCCGCGGGAAAGAGCGTTCCTCGTGCGGCCCGAGCCCCGCCTTGATCAACCGATACACGTTAACAAACCGCTTGAGGGCGCGCGGCGAGCGGCCGAGTATTGGCGCAAGCTTTGTCATGAAATCAAGTTCGGCAGGAATGATTTCAAGGCTCTCGAACGTCGGGTAGGCGGGTTGTTGAGCAATGGGAGTCGTGGTGGTGCCAACATTGCTCCCGGCGGATGCGGAGCCTGCCGAAGCAACCTGCTGCTGCGCTGTATGCGCCGCCGGTGCGCTTGCCCCGGATATTGGCTGCTGCGGCGTGATCGGAATCCCTGAAGACATGTCAGCGCCCGCTACGGGCGTTATTATCTTGCCAGCCGCTTTTTCTTGCTCCCCCTCTTTCGAGTCTTGATCGGGATGCTTCACGCTCGTTCGCAGCAGCCCGCGCACCATGCGGTCACTAGCGGCGGCATCCATGGGCCTCAGCCAGAATGGAATCTGGAAAATCTTCTCGAGGTAATCGTTGGGCGTCGCCGAGCCGACGAGCAGCCCCGTGTCACTCTCGTCGTTTACCGGCCTGTTGTCGACATGAAGCAATTCGCGATAGCGCGTCTGTAATGAGCGCTTGATCCAGCGCGCATCCACCCCGACGACGACAACAAAGAGCGGGAATGCCAGTAGCAGATGCACCGCTTGCAATACCTCCACCACCTTGTTTGGCGGACAGCGGTCGAGATCGTCGATATAAAGCACAATGCGATTGATGCGCTTGTCCTTGTCCTTTTCCTCTTCAGCCAGGCTTGCATACCGTTTTGGGCCATCGGTGCGGGGTGGCTCGGACGGGTCTTCAGGCGACAGCGACCAGTTTTCCTCTTCGATCAGCCCGGAAAGTTTCTCGAAATCGTCGCGCACCAGTGCCAGCACGCCGAGGTGCTTGCGATAGTCGCTGCTTGCGGCGCGGTCGGTGATGAAATTGGCAAGCAGGCGGCCGGCTGTCGCAGCCTTGAGCTCGGCATCGGCGGCGGCCTCGCGCGCCTTTGCCTCCGCATGCCTCTGCAACGCAGAATCGAGAGCCGCTGTCAGCTCGCGCAGCCTTTGCTCGGCTTGCGTTACCTTCTGCACATGCGTGGCAGTCTCCTTCGCCATCTCCTCGTCAAACTTCTTCTGCGCGGTCTCCGCTTCATCGAGCCGCTGCGACATCCACTGGGCCTGTTGCTTGAGCCAGGGAACGCCTGACGCGATCAACGTCGCCAAACCGGTGGCGTAGGCGTAGATGTCGGTAACGCTCGATCCCAGCATCTGTAATATGAAGTGCACAATGATTGCCATGACCGGCGCCCCGAGAAGGCTAAAGAGTAGCCAGTTGAACCGCCGATTCCGATCCTTGGCGTGCATGAGCGGGGCGAGAAATCGCTGTCCGCGGCCGAGCACGCCATGGATCTGCCGCAGCGCGCCTTCGAGCTCCACGGCGCTTCGGCCGACTGCTCCGAGATTGAGTTGTTCCAGTGCATTGACGACCGGCTGGTGGGCACCGCTCAGCACAAAATCTTTCCGTACGTGTTCAGCGTTCAGTTTGGCCAGTTCTTCCGTTTTTTCGTTGAGACTCTTCTGCGCGGCGTCGAGAGTCACCTTCGCGGCGGTCGCCGCTGCTTTCGCACTGTCGGCGGCGTTGCTTGTTGCCTGCGAGAGCGCCTTCTCCTCGGCAAGCTTTTTGATCAGTTCCTCCTGCAACGCCCGGCTGATTCTTGGGTCTTTCTTCGCATACAGGTTGTCGAGGATGTGCTCGACGAGGCTCGCCCAGAGATTGCCTTCGACATAGTGCCAGGCGTTGAACTCGATCTGTACGATATTTTTATAAATGGGCAAGTCGCGCTGCATCCGGTTCGCCATGCGCGCTTCCATCGCCAGGCTGTCGATAGCCGCTCGCAACTGGCGCATGAAGAACGTCTTGCCGGAGCCCCACTCGCCGAACAGGCCGATGGAGAGCGGCGGCACGACGGTTCGTGCGGCAATCAGCGCGGCGAGTGCGCGCACATCATTCTGGATATCCAGCAGATCATCGCCACCCACGCGATCGGCGATGAAGCCGCTGAAACGGCGTACCGCCAACGGTGTGCCGATAAGCAGCGCCTCCCAGGCATCATCGTCGTCCCCATGGCCCCGCAACCACTCGCATAGCGCCTCACGCACGAATACGGGGTCGAGCTCCATTTCGGCGAGGCGGTTGAGCGCGCCTGAGCGCTCTTTTGTTGTATCACTGTGCAATAGGGCTGCGAGGAGATGACGTGCATGGATTTCCGGATCGTGCGCCGTGCGCTGTGCAATGTCGCGCGCCCGTTCCAGCGCCGCGAACAGGTAGCCCGTCATCTCGACGGGAAGACTGCGAACCGCCCTTTCCGATCGCGCCTGCAGGCCCCGTGATCCACGTTTCTTGAAATAGCGGTCCCGTATTGCCTCATACTCTTCTGTGTGCCTGTCGATCAGCTCGCGCAGGAAATGTGCGACCCATGGGCCTCCCGTGTCGGTGGCTTCGGCGATCGCAAGCAGCATGAAACTGGTGGTCACGGCAAGCGGCGGCGTTACGCCCGACGCCATCTCGGCTGCCCGATTCATCAAAAATGGAATCGAGCTCGCGGTCTTGAACTCGGAGAGCCGTATCAATGGTACGGTCCCGGTATCGGGTGGAACTGGTGATTCCGGCTGCTGACGGGATTTCCTGGACGCTCCCTTCGTCAATGGCCGATTCGATTGCTCGGGTGTCTGCGCGGATGCCTGCCCTGTCGCCGGGCCTGTTGCCGGGTCTGTTGCGGCGGCCTCATTGCGGCCGTCAATGTTTGAACTATTCAAGTTCCCGTTGGGCGCCGTTTCCACCTTCGCAGGGGTACCAGCAAGTGTGGCAACCGTATCCGCTACTTGGTCAAGCTCCGCATCGCTTAGGCTCGGGGGAAAATCAGCGAGGGCCTTATCTCCCGTCATGGCAATCTTGGGCGGCAACGCGAGCCAGCCGAGGAAAAGCGTTGGGAGCCGCACAAGCACGCGGAACACGTGAGATTCCGATTGCTCTTCCAGCAAGATGCTTTGCAACACGCTCGCGATGGACTCGTCGCGCACGCAAGGGGAACCGAGCAGATCATCCGAAACAAGAAAGAGCATTATGGCCACATTCTCGACTTCGTCACGGAGCGTATCAGGCGCGCGGGCCGATTCAGCGAGATATTCGTCGCTCCATGCTTCGACGCTCAGCCCTGCCGGAAAGCGTTCCCTGTCGTTCGTACGGACAACGAGGCGATCCTCCAGCCGATGCCGCCAGTCCTCATCCCGGCTGGCATAAACCAGGATGATTCTTTTACCGGGTGCCATAATCATGATGTTTTCTTATTGGATTAATGCCTTTTGGGCCATGGTTGATCCTCGGATTCAGAACCTTGCTTTGCCCGCTTCCGGATGCTTCAATTCCGTATCAAGCCTGAATGATTAGAGTTATTATTACATAAAATCATATATTTAACATTATTACTTAATGATAAATATCAATGTGGAACATACCTTAATCTGAGTTCAATGTCCCCCAGATCGGATATTGCGTCGTAATCATCGTATCGCCTGTTACCGCCCGGTGTGAGGTTTCCTCCTCCATAAAATCAAGGTTTCGCCCAAGATGGCGAGCAGTGAACCATTATGAGGGCGTGCAACCGGATTTAATTCCGGCGTCAAACCCTCATTCCGATGTTTTTTCCTGTTTCTCCCATTTTGCATAGCACTCCAGCCCACAAAAATGCAGCACGTAGTCGACCGCTTCTTCGTTCATTGCCTCGGATATCGGGATCTCCTTCAAGCATACTTTACAGGGGACCATGTCCGGATCAGATGGTTTTTCCGGCTCACGCATTTTAAACCTCCTTTTCTAAACCCTTTACGAACCCTTTGTGCCGGCTCTTAAAGGGAAGCGACCAACGGCGGAAATGCCGGTAGCCAAGCCAGCTACACGACCGTTGTTTCAATCATATGAATGAGGAGGGCCGGATAAACGCCCAGCCATATCAGCAGCAATGTTAGCGCAGCCAGGGTTACACTTTCCGCCAGGGAAGCCGATACCGCACGCGTTGCCTGTTGTCCAGGGGCTGTCTTCGGGTCATGTGCGTACATCGCAGCAATAATCCGCAGGTAATAATACAGTCCGATCGCGCTACCAACCGCCACGACGATGGCAAGCAGCCACAAAGATGCACCGACTGCGGCTGCGAGCACGTAGAATTTGCCAATGAAACCCATCGTCAGCGGAATGCCTGCGAGTGACAGCAGCATGGCCGTAAACACCCCTGCCAGCCACGGTCTGCGCCAGAACAAACCGGAATAATCGGCAAGTGTATCGCTATCCCGTTCCGGAGCACCCTCGGACAGTACCGTAACAACGCCAAAAGCGCCCAGCATGGTAACAAAATATGCTGCAAGGTAATAAGCCACTGCCTCTACCGCCATCGCACCGAATGCCAGAAATCCAACCAACAAGTAGCCGAACTGCGCGATCGACGAATAGGCAAGAATTCGCTTGATGTTCTCCTGCCGCAATGCGAGCAGGTTTCCTGCCAATATCGTAGTGGCCGCGATCAGACTCAGCGCCAGCGTGATCGATTGCGATTGATGCGCTTCCGCCGCGGTGAAGTAGCGTAGCAGCATGGCAAGCATGGCACCTTTAGAAACCGTGGCAATGAACGCGGTCACCGGCGCGGGCGCGCCTTCATACACGTCCGGGGTCCACATATGGAATGGCACCAGCGCCAGTTTGAACCCAACGCCGGCCACTATCAGCGCAATTCCGGCGAGTCCATAAGCGTCGAGCCGCTGCTCGGGGGCGGCAAGCATGGCGCCGATCTGCGCGAACTGCATCGTTCCCAGCTGCGCGTAGATCAATGCCATGCCGAACAGCAGAAATGCGGAAGAAAATCCGGCCAGGACCAGATATTTGATGGCGGCTTCCAGCGGACGCTCGGTGTTTCGTGGATAGGCTATCAGTGCAAAAAGCGAAATACTGAGCAGTTCGAGCCCGAGCAGGAAAGAGGCAAAATGGCTACTCGCCACCAGTACCACCCCGCCCAGCGCGGCCAGCAGCAGCAGGATGTAAAGGGCCTCATGGCGACTTTCACGACCGCCGAAGTAGCGGTAGCACAGCACTGTGACAACAAAGGTCGCGGCGAGGACGAGTCCCATGTAAAACAATGCGTAGCTGTCCACGATCAGCAGTGGCGTGATCTGGCGCGGCTCGAAGTCCGCAGCTAGGGGCAACGCCGCGAACGAGAGGATCAGCCCGAGCAACGTCAACGCTATCACCGGCTGGGGGCGGCGGTAGAATGCGGCGACCAGCATCACTAACACCGCATTCGCCGCAACAATGATCAGTGGCAACAAGGCCATAAGGTCGGAACGTATCAGAATCATTCTGCGTCCGTTTGGTATTGACTGGCCGCGATGTCTCGCAGGCCATTGATGGCGGGTGCTGCCGCGTCGAGGACGGGTTGCGGATACAGGCCAAGCCAGACCGTGACGGCGGCCATTGCACCAAGGGTTGTCATTTCCCGGACGGAAAGATCGGGTATCCGCCAATCATGCGTATTCTCGCCATGAAAAGTTTTCTGCACCAGCGCAAGCGCATACACGACACTGGCGACAAATGCCACGGCCGCGACGGACGCCAGCACGCTGCTGGCGCGGTATAATCCCATCAGTATTAGGAATTCCCCGACGAAATTACCCATTCCCGGCAGCCCAAGCACGGCAATAGCAAAAAACAATCCCATTGCCGCCAGGCGCGGCATAACGCTCCACAGGCCTTCAAAGCGGCGCATATCGCGGGTGTGGGTCCGCTCCTGCAAAATGCCTGCGATTACAAACAGTGCACCCGTACTGACGCCGTGCGCGATCATTTGCATCGCGGCCCCCCCAAGCGACCAGGGATTCCAGGCGAATATTCCGAGCACCACAAAGCCCAGGTGACTCACGCTGGTATAGGCCACGAGGCGCTTGAAATCCGTCTGGGCGAACGCCAGGAAAGCGCCATAGACAACGCCGGTTGCTCCCAACGCCATTGCCACCGGGGCAAAATACGCCGCCGCCTCGGGAAACAATGGAACAACGAAGCGCAATAACCCATAGGCCCCGGTTTTCAGCAGCACTCCCGCAAGAATCACGCTTCCTGCTGTCGGCGCCTCGGTATGTGCGTCCGGCAACCAGGTGTGAAATGGCAAGATGGGCACCTTGACTGCGAACGCAATGAAAAAGCCGAGCATGATCCACAGCTCGGTGGAGGGAGACATGGCCGTATTCAACAGCTCGAAATAATCGAATGTCAGGACTCCGGTGCTGCGGTAGTGGACGAATACCAGCGCAAGAATTGCCACCAGCATGAACAGACCGCTCCCCTCGGCAAAAATGAAGAACTTGATCGATGCATACAACCGCTTCTCATGGCCCCAGATCGCAATCAGGAAATACATTGGCACCAGCATCAACTCCCAGAAGAAGAAAAACAGGAACAGGTCCAGCGCAAGGAATACGCCGACCGCCCCTGCCAGGGTCCATAGCAGGTTGAAATAAAAGAACCCCTCGCGTTTCCGGATTTCGGTCCATGAGCATGCCACCGACACCACCCCCAGGAAAGCGGTCAGCACGACCAGGATGAGGCTTATTCCATCCATGGCCAGATGAAAGCTCACTCCGAAACGCGGAATCCACTCCGCCCTGATCTCGGCAAGCCACCCTCCGTGAGCGGGAAGAGCCATAGCGCTGGCAGACTGCAGCCAAAGCCATATCGTCAATACGAGCTCGATGCCCACCGTAGCCAGCGCAACCCACTTCGCAGAGCCCGGATGCCACCAATTCGCCATCCATGACAGCAAACCGCCGGTCACCAGGATGAAAATTAATGCGGAGAGAATCACGCGAATATCCCGATGAATATAATACCGATCGATCCGGCGGCAATCGCCGCCGCGTAGCGGCGTACCTGTCCGCTTTGCGTTGCACTCAAGGCGCGATAAAGAAACAGACAAAACTCGGCCAGGCCGCTGTAGATATTGTCGATCACGTCGTGCCGATTGACCTTCTGGAGCCACCTGAGCATGCACGAAATCGCCATTCTGTAGATATTGTCGATCACGTCGTGCCGATCGGCGTACGCAAGCCAGAGATAGGGCCGGACGAACAGGAACTCATAAAACCGGTCGAAACCCCAGCCAAAATGCCAGAACTTCCGGATTCCTGCCAATGCCGGGATCAGCATCAGTTCATGGAGAAAGGCGGGATATCTCAAAAACAACAGGTACGCCAATGCGATGCTGCCAAGAGAGGCAGCAATTGCGAGCAGCTCCAGGATGGTTTCATCATTTTTACCGTCATGAACGACCTGAGCCGGCGGCAAGGCATGCTGAACAAAGCTGGAAAACAGCGTTAAATTGCCGAGAAAAGGTGGAGTTTCAATCCATCCGCCGACTAGAGAGAGTGCGGCAAGAACTATAAGCGGTATGGTTATGCGCAGCCCTGGCCGTCTGGTTTCGGGAGGCATCGCAGTCCTTGCTTCGCCAAAAAAGACGAGAAACACCACGCGAAAGATGTAGAGGCCGGTCAATATTGCACCTCCCCATCCCGCGGCCCATAACCATGCATTCCCTCCTGCTGACGACCAGGCCTGCCAAAGAATCAGGTCCTTGCTGTAGAAGCCCGCAGTAACGAGCGGCAGCGCCGCGAGCGATGCGCTGCCAATCAGAAAAGTCCAGAATGCAACGGGAAGTTTTTTTCTCAGCCCACCCATCCGGAAAATATCATGTTCCTCATGCAAGCTCATAATGACCACACCTGCGCTCAGGAACAGCAGAGCCTTGAAGAAGGCGTGAGTCATCAGGTGAAAGATGGCTGCCGACCAGGCGCCCACTCCTAGCGCGAGGAACATATAGCCGATCTGGCTGATGGTCGAATACGCGAGCACGCGCTTGATGTCTTTTTGGGCAAGTGCACTGAACCCTGCCAGCAGCAGGGTAAGGGCGCCTATTACTGCTACTGCCAGTTGTACGGGTGGGGCAAGCGAAAAGAGCACATGCGTGCGGGCGATCAGATAGACGCCTGCCGTTACCATCGTTGCAGCATGGATCAGCGCGCTTACCGGCGTGGGGCCAGCCATTGCGTCAGGCAGCCAGGTCTGTAGCGGGAGCTGGGCAGATTTGCCCACCGCACCAGCAAGCAGAAGCACTGCAGCGAGAATAGCGAGCTCCGATCCCTCCGGCCACTGCTGCGTCACGCGCTGCATCAACGGCTGGATATCAAGGGTTCCCAGATGAATGAACAGCAGAAAAAAGCCGATCGCCATAGCGGTATCGCCGATCCGGGTCACGATAAACGCTTTGCGCGCGGCGCGCCCGTTGACGGGATCCCGATACCAGAATCCGATGAGCAGGTAACTGCAAAGTCCCACCCCTTCCCAGCCAAGGTAAAGAAACAGCAGATTGTCGGCAAGAACCAGGATACACATCGAGCCGACAAAGAGATTCATGTAGGCGAAAAAGCGCGCGTAGCCCTCATCGCTAATCATGAATTCCGTGGAATAGAGGTGAATCAGGAAACTGATGATGGTCACGACCAGGACCATTACCAGTGATAACGCATCGAGATAAAAGCCGATCCTCGGCGAAAAACCGGCTATGGCAATCCAGACCCATGCTTCCTGCTGAAAGGCGAGCCCCGGCGGTCTTGCAGCGATGAAGTTGATCCCGATCAGAATGGCGATGAGTGCCGAGAGGGCCACGGAGCCCGTCCCGATTACCGCAATACTGCGCCGTCCCAGATGGCTTCCCCCTAGCGCCAGTACCAGGAAACCGGCCAGGGGCAGCGCAGGAATGAGCCACAGCAAGGGCAGCATATTATCCCCGCATTTTGCTCACCGCGTCAGCATCCAGTGTCTGGAAGCGGCGGTGCAACAGGAGCAGCAATGCGAGGCCGACAGAGACTTCCGCGGCCGCCACGGCAAGGATGAATATGAACATCACCTGGCCGTCGGCCTGCTCCCAATGTGAACCGGCAACCACGAAGGCAAGCCCGGCCGCGTTGATCATGATTTCGATCGACATCAGGATGAAAATCAGGTTGCGCCTGACCAGGATGCCTATCATTCCCAGCGCAAACAGTATGGCCGCTAGCATCAACCCGTGATGCATGGGGATTGCGGCAATGGCTTCAGCCGTTCTCATGGCCGTGCCCATCCTCCTGTCGACCCAGATGGCAAGCCCCTACCAGCCCCGCCAGCAGCAGCAATGAAGCCAGTTCAACGCCGAGAAGATACGGTCCGAAGAGAGCGATGCCGACCTCTTTGGAACCCACCGCGGCAGCGCCGGAGAGAGTGCCGCCTTGCGCGAAAATATAAAATAGCTCGGCCAGCAGCAGCGCCGCCAGAATGGCGGGCCCCACCCACATACCGGGGTTCAGCCAGTCTCGCTCTTTTGCCGCAGCAGCTTTGCCGAGGTTAAGCATCATCATCACGAATACGAACAGCACCATGATCGCACCCGCGTAGATGATGACTTCCAGTGCCGCCACAAAGGGCGCACCCAGCGCGTAGAACACTATTGCCACGGCAAGCAGCGAGACGATCAGGTAGAGCAGCGCATGCACTGCGCTCAAGCCTGTGATAACCATCAGCGTGGCCGCGATGGCGATGGCCCCGGATAGATAAAATGTGACTTCCATGGCGCCTCCTGTACTTGAGACTCTGTTTCGGAATTCAGGGCAACAGGCGATGCAGATCCACGGGTGGTGTTTCGTTTTCGGCGTCGCCCTTGTTCTTGCCCCCCTTGCCACCTATGGCAAGCCCCGCCACGCGATAGAAGTTATAGCCGGGGTACTTGCCGGGACCATCGATCAACAGATCCTCTTTTTCGTACACCAGATTCTTCCGGTCGTATTCACCCATCTCGAAATCCGGGGTGAGCTGGATCGCGTCGGTAGGACATGCCTCCTCGCAATACCCGCAGAAAATGCAACGCGAAAAATTGATCCGGAAGAACTCGGGGTAACGCCGTCCATGCTCGTCTTCCGTGGCCTGGAGAGCGATGCAATCCACCGGGCAGGCGGCCGCGCAGAGATAACATGCCACGCAGCGTTCCTCTCCATCTGGATCGCGGCTCAGGATAATACGTCCGCGCCAGCGTGGCGGGATATAGGGTTTCTCGTCCGGATACTGAATCGTCACCCGGCGCCGGAACATGTGCGAAAAGATGATCCACATTGTTTTCAGAGAATTCCACATGTCATTTTTCTCCTCGAGCCGCACGTAATCATCGGGATTCCCATGCCAGTACGATGGCTCCCGTGATCAGTAAATTGATAAGCGTCAGCGGCAACATCACCTTCCAGCCATAAGCCATCAACTGGTCGTAGCGAGGCCGTGGCAATGATGCCCGCAAAAGAATGAAAAAACCGATGACGATGGAGATCTTGAGCAGAAACCACATCAGCGGCGGCAATAGCGGCCCTAGCCAGCCGCCGAAGAACAATGTCACCATCATCGCCGAGATAAGGATGATGCCGACGTACTCGCCGATGAAGAACAGTCCGAACTTCATACTGGAATATTCGGTGTGGAAGCCAGCCACCAGTTCATTTTCCGCTTCAGGCAAATCGAAAGGCAATCGGCGCGCCTCGGCGATCCCGGCCACGGTAAAGGTTATGAGACCGAGGATTTGTGGAATGCAGAACCACAGGTCTTCCTGCGCATGCACGATGTCACGCAGATTGAACGAACCGGCCAGCATGACGACGCCCATCAACGATAGCCCCATGAAGACCTCGTAGCTCAACATCTGGGCTGCCGCCCGGAAGCCGCCTAAAAGCGAGTACTTGTCATTCGATGCCCATCCTCCCAGAGCAATGCCGTAAACTCCCAGCGAAGACATGGCGAGAAAGAACAACAACCCGATGTTCAAATCCACTACGCCGATACCAGGCGCGATGGGCACGACGGCAAACGCGAGCAGCGCGGTAACGGCGATTACCGCCGGTGCCAGCACGAACACCACCTTGTCGGCGAACGGCGGTATCCAGTCTTCCTTGGTGAGGAGCTTGATCGCATCGGCAACGATCTGCAGCATACCGAATGGCCCAACCCGGTTGGGACCGTAACGGTCCTGCCAGACGCCGAGCAGGCGGCGCTCGATCCACGACAGCAGCGCCGCGAAACTGAATACGACGATCAGAATCACGATCACGTTTGACCAGTTTCGCGCCAGTTCGCTCATGGCACAGCTCCCTCCCCTATCTTTACACCCTCCTCCATCTTTGTCACCCTGCCCCATCCCGGCAGCGTGATCCCGGTCAGGCCTGGCAGACCGGCGGGCAACCCGGCGACGCCGCGTTGCAACTCGGCCTTCAACTGCACTGGCAGCCTATAATCCGCTCGGCCTTTCCTGTTCAATTGCAATTGCGCGCTATTTCCCGCGGCCAGGCCGAGTTCTGCCGCATCCTCGGGGTTGAGTGCCAGATAGGGCCTTGCAGCAAGCTCGGCGATGCCGGGCGCGAGTGCGCTCAACTCCTCCGTACCGAAGATATGATACAGCGGCACGACCAGCCATTCGTCAGCGCGCCGGTTGAATGCCATGGGTATGTTGCTGAAGTAGGCTATTCTGCCGCTTGGCGCCGGCTCGATCAGACGCACACCGGGGTCACCACCGGTAAGCGAGCTGCCCACCTCATCCTGAAACTTGTTGACTGACTGCACCGAGTTCCAGCCCGGTGCCCAGAAACGGGGAATGAGTGCGGAAGGAGGATGGCCCAAATATCCTTCCATCGAAAACGAGAACGGCGCGTCCGGATCATCGGGTGGCTCTGGCTCATGCACGCTGATGTCGGCCAGCATGGCCGTGCGCCCGCTGTAGCGGTGTGGCTCGCGCGGGATTTTCTGGCCGTCGATGCGAAAACCCGACGCCGGTGCGGCGCTTAAAATGGGTTGCAGCCCGGGGATTTCTCTGCCACAAGCGGTGGTGACATGATCCAGGTTCAGCCAGGGATCATCCTTGTCACGCCCGGTCATGGCCATAATGTCTTGCGCCCAGCGCCAGCTTTCCTGGATGTCACCCTGGGGGGCGAATATCTGAAAGAAGCGCTGTGCCCGGCCTTCGTTGTTCACCAATGTGCCGTCCGCCTCGGCGAAAGTACCTGCCGGCAGTACCACATCGGCCCTCGTGCTGGTTTCATGGTCGGTGTGGTCGATGACCACCACATGTTGGGCGGCGTTAAGAAACCGGTCGACCGCCGCAGCGTCGGCGCGCCGATAAAGATCGTTTTCAAGGATAATAACTGTGTCGGCGGAAGTTTCAGTGGTACCACGCACCGTCTCGAATGCCGATTCGAAGCTGGCGCCGCCTATCATCGCCGCGCCCAGGCTGTTGCATTCGGTAACCGCAAAGCAAAGCTCCGCCGGATGTCCGCTATTGCACAGCGCCCACGCTACGTTGGCTGCCGCCTCAATGACGGCCGTATCGCCGCAGCCCATGCCGGAGATAACGAGGGGACGCTCCGCGTTTTTTAGTGCCTCTGAGACGGCATAGGCAAGCTTGTACATCGCATCTGGCAAGTTCGGGACCGGCGGAGCACTGGAATCGAGCGCATGCGCCACTGCGAAACCGAGACGGGCCAGGTCATCGGGCGTACCGCGAAAGGTTTGCGTGGCGACGTCATCGAGCCTGGTGCTGGTGATGGTAGCGACAAATAGCGGTCCTCGTTCCTGCTGCACCGCCTCACGCACGGCGTGGTCGTTCCAGTGCGGGATGTGCATCTTCTCGGCTATCTTCTGCGGCTGGCGCCGCACTGATTGGCGCAGCGCGAGCGTGAGCAGCGGCGCGGTATTGGTTACATCCTCACCCAGCACCAGAACAGCGTCGGCGAGCTCCACATCGTGCAACGATGGCGAACGGGCGGGTCCCTGCCTCAAAATATCCAGCATGGAGGTGAGCAGACGGCCATCTCGTTCGGATACGCCAGCATAAAACCGTTCGGGTCCAACCAGGGTGCGCAGCGCAAAGTTGGCTTCGATCGAAGCGCGCGGAGACCCGATGCCGATTGGTTTGCCCCCATTGGACAACAGCGTAGCCAGGTGCTGAAGCACCTCGCGTTTGGTGGCAGATTGCAACGGTACGTTCCTGTCTTTTCGCAGGACGGGTTGCCCGATTCTGCGCTTGCTATTGACGAACTCGTACCCATAGCGCCCGCGGTCGCATAGAAAATAGCCGTTGACCGCACCATTGAAACGATTGTGGATGCGCCGCAATGTGCCATAACGCTCGCCGGGAATCGTGTTGCAGCCTAGTGCGCAGTGTACGCACACCGATGGCGCCGTTTGGAGGTCCCACTTACGGGTGTAATGCTGCTTCAGCGTTTTGTCGGTGAAAACACCGGTTGGACAAACCTCCACCAGGTTGCCGCTGAACTCGCTTTCGAGGGTGCCGTCCTGATGGCGGCCGAAGTAGACCTGATTGCGCAGCACCAGCGCGTCCAGATCGCGCCCGCCGGCGTAGTCGCGGTAGAACCGCGTGCAGCGGTAGCACTGGATGCAGCGGTTCATCTCGTGGTTGACGAGAGGGCCCAGGTTCTGGTTGTGAAACGTACGCTTCCGGCTGCGATAACGGCGATAAGTATGCCCGGTCATCACCGTCATGTCCTGCAGATGGCATTCGCCGCCCTCGTCGCACACCGGACAATCGTGCGGATGGTTGATCATCAGCCATTCGATCACGCTGGCGCGAAACTCCCGCGCCTCGGGGTCATCAATCGAGATGCGGGTTCCGTCCGTGACTGGCGTCATGCAGGCCATGACGATTTTGCCGCGCTTGTCCTCTTCATTCTTGAACTGCTTGATCGCGCATTGACGGCATGCGCCCACTGAGCCCAATGCGGGGTGCCAGCAGAAATACGGAAGGTTAAGCCCCAGCGAAAGACACTGCTGCAACAGGTTTTCGCCATCTCTGACCGGATAGGGCCGATTGTCGATATGGATAGTCGTCACCTTCATCTCCAGGGGCAGCGTTTCTCACGGATATGCCGATCGAAATCGTCCGCGAAATACTTGAGGCCGCTTTGAAGCGGTTCGGCGGCGCCGGGCGCCAACGCGCAAAAGGTATGTCCCGGGCCCAGCAGGCGCGCGTGAGATTGCAGCCGTTCCAGATCGGAGGGCTGACCATGCCCCTCTTCCAGATCTTGCAGGATCTGTTCGACCCAGGAAAGTCCCGACCAGCAAGGCGTGCACCACCCGCACGATTCCTGGGCGAAGAAGTGTTCGAGATTGCGCAGCATGCCCACGGGGCAGGTCTTGTCATCGAGGACGATCATGGTGCCGGTGCCGAGGCGGCTGCCCGCCGCCGCCATCGAATCGAAATCCATTGCTGCATCAAGGTGGTCGGCGATCAGAAAATCGGTCGATGCGCCGCCCGGCAGGAGGCCACGAAACTGGTATCCGTCACGCATGCCGCCAGCATGCTCTTCCAGAATTTCGCGGATCGGGGTGCCCATTGGCAATTCCCACAGCCCCGGTTTCTTCACTCTTCCGCTTACGCCATACAGTTTGGTGCCGCCGTCGTCGCTACGGCTCAGGTTTTTGAACCATGCGGCGCCGTGGTGCACAATATGCGGCACGTTGCACAGCGTTTCGACGTTGTTGACGACGGTAGGCTTGCCCCACAAACCGCTTATCTGTGGATAGGGAGGCTTGGCTCGCGGATTGGCGCGCTTGCCTTCGAGCGCATTGAGCAGCGCGGTCTCTTCCCCGCATATGTAGCGCCCGGCGCTGACATGCAGGTGCAGTTCGAGGCCGTATTCCGAGCCGAGGATATTCCTGCCCAGATAGCCGTAGCGGTATGCTTCGGCAATTGCCTGCTCCAGCCGCTCCGCCGCCAGCTTGTAAGCCCAGCGCAGGAAAATGTAGCCTACATCGGCTTGGACCGCATACGCACTTACGATCATGCCTTCTATCAACTGGTGTGGATCGCCTTCAAGCAACAGGCGGTCCTTGAATGTACCGGGTTCCATCTCGTCTGCGTTGCAGATGAGATACTTGGGATGCGGTGCGTCCTCTCCCATCGGCACGAAACTCCATTTCTGTGCGGTAGGAAAACCCGCTCCGCCGCGCCCGCGCAGGTTCGACTCCTTTACTACCGCCATGACTTCGCCTGGCGCCATGCGCAACGCCTTGCGCAGCGCCACGTAGCCACCCGCCTTCTCATACTGCGTGAGATCCGGCGGTTTTTTTCCCGGCGAGATGTTACGGGTCAGCGGTGTTTCCATCAGTTGGTTCTTTTTCTTCCTGTTTTTCTTCCTGCTGATAACTGGCCAGGATTTCATCGATCCTGGCCGGATCCAGATCCTGGTAATGCGCATCATCCACCATCATGACAGGCGCATGATCGCAAGCGCCGAGGCACACATTCGGCAGCAGGGTAAAGCGGCCATCGGCAGTGGTCTGGCCCAGCCCGATGCCCAGCCGATTCGTCAGATGCTGGTGCATGCGTTCGTAACCCATGACCCAGCAACTGACGCTGTCACATAGCAGAATGACGTGCTTGCCCACTGGCTTGCGGAAAATCATGTTGTAAAAAGTGGCGACGCCCTCCAGTTCAGCCGGCGTTATCTGCAACGCCTCTGCCACGTCCGCAATGCCGTCATCCGATACCCAGCCACGATGCTGCTGTACGACCTTGAGCGCCTCGATGCATACCGCGCGATTATTCGGGTAGTGCCGCGCGTGCGCCTCTATTTCCCTCCTCTCCTGTTCACTCAGCATTGTTCCCCTCAGCGTCCAAGTTAGCGGTCCACATCGGCCATGACAAAATCGATGCTGCCCAGAATGGCGATCAAATCGGAAATCATCAGCCCGCGGCTGATCAAAGGGATCATCTGCAAATGTGGAAAGGAGGGCGTGCGAATCCGCACGCGGTAGGCCATGGTATTGCCGTCGCTGATCAGGTAATAGCCATTGTTCCCCTTGGTCGCTTCGATGCCCACAAATGCTTCCCCGGGAGGAATGACTGGCCCCCAGCTCACTCCCAGGAAATGATCGATGAGCGTCTCAATATCGTGCAAGGTATGCTTCCTGAGGGGCGGCGTGGTCAGCGGATGGTCCGCTTTATGCGCGCCAGCCGGCATGTTCTCCAGGCACTGCTCGATAATGCGCAGGCTCTGGCGAATCTCTTCAGCGCGAACGGCACAGCGGTCGTAGCAGTCACCGCGCTGGCCGGTCGGTATGTCGAACTCGAAGTTTTCATAGCCCGAGTAAGGCCGCATCTTGCGGAAATCCCACTCGAAGCCGCATGCGCGCAAGCCGGGGCCGGTTACTCCCCATTCAATGGCCTCATCCGCCGAGTAGCTGCCGACGCCGCGTGTTCGGGCTTTCAGGATGCGGTTCCCCAGGGCGATCTTGTCATACTCATCAAGCCTCGACGGCATATAGTCCAGGAAGTCCCGCACCAGCTTATCCCATCCCTGTGGCAGATCCTGTGCCACGCCACCGATGCGAAACCAGCTCGGGTGCATGCGTCCGCCGCAGATGGCCTCCACGATATCGAACACCCGCTCGCGATCGGTGAACATGAAAAATACCGGCGAGAGGGCACCCAGATCCTGCGCGTAGGTGCCGTAGAACACCAGGTGGCTGGCAATGCGAAAAAATTCAGCCATCATCACGCGTGTCACCTTCACCCGATCGGGCACCTCGATGCCGGCCAGCTTCTCCACCGCCAGCACATAGGGAAGGTTGTTCATTACCCCTCCCAGGTAGTCGACACGGTCGGTATAGGGAATATAGGTATGCCAGGATTGGCGCTCACCCATTTTTTCCGCGCCGCGGTGATGAAAACCTATTTCTGGCACCGCGTCGACGATTTCTTCGCCATCCAGCTGTAGCACGATGCGAAAGACGCCGTGCACGCTAGGGTGATTGGGACCCAGGTTGAGAAACATGAAATCTGTGCCATCATGCGCCCGCCGCATTCCCCACTCTTCCGGATGGAAACGCAGTGCCTCCTGCTCGGCGTCCTCCTTATCCTGCGGCAGGCGGAAAGGTTCCATCTCGGTAGCGCGTGCCGGATGATCCTTATGCAAGGGGTGCCCTCGCCAGGTGGGCGGCAGCAGGATACGGCGCAAGTGAGGATGGTTATCGAAAACTACGCCGAACATATCCCAAGCCTCGCGCTCGTACCAGTTCGCCGAAGGCCAGATATCGGTAATGGTCGGCATTACCAGATCATCCGCAGGAAGCGCCACCTTCAGGCGGATATCCTCGTTTCGGGCAAAGGACAACAGGTGGTAGATCACGGTGAAATTGCCTGTTGGCTGGCCTTCCCGGTGGACACGCGTGCGCTCGTCAATGGCAGTGAGGTCATACAGCATGCGGTAGGGCCGTTCCGTCTCCAGTTTCAGGTAACGCAAGATATCGGAGACCCGATTCCTTTCGATCCACTGCGTGGGCATACCATCGTGAGTCACCTGCTGCGCACCGATTGCGGCGCCGAAGCGATTCCGCAATTCGTGAAGAATGTCCGGGGCGTTCGGCTCAAGGGCAACGACGGATGAAGTTTGGCTCAAGGTTCAGACCTCGTCGGGACTGCGCAGTACGGTCTGGCGCATTCGTTCCCCTCTGTTGAGATCACGCTGCGATAGCCGGTTCGACCGTTCGATCCCTTGTGGACCGATGACCCAGCTCAACGGGCGCCGTTCCTTGCCAATCGCATCCTGCAACAGATTCAGCCCTTGCAGGAATGCATCCGGGCGAGGCGGACAACCCGGAACATAAATATCCACCGGAATGAATGCATCCACCCCCTGGACTACGCTATAAATATCATACATGCCGCCAGAATTGGCGCAGGAACCCATCGAGATGACCCAGCGCGGTTCCAGCATCTGCTCATAAAGCCGCTGGATCACTGGCGCCATCTTGATGAATACGGTGCCGGAAATCACAATCAAATCGGCTTGGCGGGGTGAGGCGCGAAGCACCTCGGCCCCGAATCGGGCAACGTCATATTTGCTAGTGAAACTGGTAGCCATTTCAACGTAGCAGCACGAGAGACCGAAGTTGTATGGCCAGACGGAATTCTTGCGGCCCCACGCGACGAGGTCCTGCAGCCGGGCCAGAAGTACGCTGCGGCGTCCATCTTCTTCAAAACCATGGTCGCTGCGGGTGATTGAAGGCTGTCGTGCTGGCTCGGTTGGCTCAGCTTGCCCGGTCGGCTCAGTTGCCTTGGTCAGGGACCATCGCATCGTTTACCCCCTTTTTGTCTATGGGAGCGATGTCCGCTGGAGCCCCAATCCAGGGTGCCCAGCCGCCATAAATAAGCGAGTGCAGCGACCAGAACGCCGATGAAGATAGCCACCTCGATATAACCGGCCCAGCCCAGCTCGCGAAAAGCGACAGCCCACGCAAAAAGGAACACGGCCTCCACATCGAAGATCACAAAGAACATTGCGATCAGATAAAATTTGGCGGACAGACGTAATCGCGCTAGACCGACCGTGACGATGCCGGATTCGAAGGGTTCGTTCGCCGCACCCGCCCTGTGGCGTTCACCCGTAAGATGCGAGAGTATCAGGACACCGGCTATCAGCGCGATAACGAGAAGGAAGTAAGCTACCAGAGGCCAAATCTCAGCCGATTGTGCTGCCGGCGTATTCAAGGATCAGGTTCCTTCCTTTCGATCGGGCCCCTTGATTGTTCTTGCGAGGGCCGGTGAGGAGAAAAATACCGATAAATTCAGTATTCCGAATCCCGCAGCAACATTCTGTACGATAGCCAACATAATGATGACTCGCCTTCCTATATGTCGCCAAATTGTAGCTTCGCTCCCAATGGGCCTATTATGCTGCGCTAATCGACCTACTTCTTTAATGGGTTCAAAGTATGGGGATATCCTCGGCAATGCCACTTAATTTTATGACTTCATAGGTCAGTTCCGCACCTGCCGGTCTTATTACGCGTCCCCGGCTGTGGATCTTGATACCCATGGTTTCGAACTCCTGCCGTCCATGGCCTCCCAGTTGAACTGGCGGCAGAATCAGGGCGAAATCCAGGCCACCCGCATCGGCATTAGGTTGAAGCGTTACTGAGATTAGTAATCCCAGAATGGTTTGCTCCTGGCTGATGTCGTCCCCCCGGAATACAAATTGACCCTCCGAACCATTGTATTCGAGCTGAGCATCCGACTTTGATTCGCTTATTCCCAGGGGACCCAGTGCTCTGGGGAAAAAGATAACGCGTTTGACGCCCTCACAGTCGCTGAAGGTATAGCGGTTGGGTTGCTGGTCGCGATCGTCGAGCCATGCTGTGATTGAATTTTGTGCGGCGTTTACCCGCACTCCCTTGACATCCGCCGGAAAGCTGTCCCATACATAAACCGCCTGGATGGAAGAAATGACTTGCGTTGCGGGGCCTTCCGGAGGATCAGCGACGAAATCAAAATCATAAATCCCATCCGGCGGCGCCTGAATATTGACGACGGGGTTTAGCTGAGGGTTGGACCAGCCCCCGGTTGGCACATTGCCCGTGGCGGTAATTCGCAGCTTGGGGGGAAAGCTTTCCAGAACCGCAAGCCTGACTTCCGTTACTTCACGAATTGTTTTCATGGCAAATCCTCCAGAATTTACGATGACTATTTTCCCTCTCCCCTGATTTATAGTTCAGCGGTCAGAAAAGACAAGAAATCATTTGGGATATTCCCGCTAGTCGCTTGTTTTTCAGTTTAATGATCTGATACAAAAAGGATTTTTATACCACTAGATCTTCAGCCATTTGGTGGATTTGGTACAGGCCAGCCTTCCGCGAAATGTCTGGATTGATGTTTTTTTTCTTGTATTTATCCCAATCTTTACTACTTTTAATCTTGATGCTTACGATAAATAGGAGGGGGGATTATGCAAGTCAGACATATCTACCTGAAAATCGAAGGGATACCGAATTACAGCCCAGTCGCACCGGATGATGCCGAGCATCATAAACACCGGCTTGACTGCATGAGAAACATGGAACATGCGGACGCGACCATTCCGCAATCGGAAGTTGACCGGCGCTCGCTGAACGCCCTGGTCTACCGCGAGTATCTCGATGCCGCCTACACTGTAATGAAAAACACGCCTCTCATTGCCGCGGATATCAACGAGCCGCGCGTCGAGCGGCGTATTCCGGGTACGGTTATTTATACGCAGCCGGATGAACGGCTTTATGTCCATGTACTGAACGGCGATACCGAGTCTCATAGCTTTCATGTGCATGGGCTGCACTATGGCATCGATTCGGATGGTTCATGGCCGTTTGGCGTGCAGGAATACGATGGGCCGAATCGCAGCGATGCAATTTGTCCAGGAGAGCAATGGTGTTACGTCTTCGATGTCAAGGAGGACACCATCGGTGCATGGCCTTTCCACGACCATCACATGCATATCGAGGAAGTCGTGAAACGCGGGCTCTTTGGCGGCATTGTGGTTCGCGACCCCCACTGCGATAAAACGGACCTTGAAGTGCCTATCTTTTTTCATCGCCTGACGGCGAATGTCGGCGCGGCGCTGTTCGACAGCGATTCGCTCAATGCGGGCGACCAATTTGACTTTACCTTCAATGAGGAAGGCACTTTCGAATACTACTGCCGTTTTCATCCGATGCAGGGGCGTGTGCGCGTCACGATGGCGGGTCCCCTCACTGCAACCATCAATATCCTGGATACGCCGGCACGCTTCGAACTCGACGATATCACGGTGGGAGTGGGTGCGACCGTCACATGGAACCATGCCGGGAATCAACCCCATACCGTAACCGAGCGTAGCGGCGCCGGTCTGGAGTCGTTCGCCATCAACGGGCGCACTTTCGTGGGGAATACGCCGACTATCGTGGCGGAATATGGCACCCGCGTGCGCTGGTATGTCTTCAACCTGGATTTGAGCATGGTATGGCACAATTTCCACCTGCACGGGCAGCGCTGGCGGTGGGGCAATGAATGGGTCGATACGCGCTCCCTCGGGCCCGCCGAATCGTTTGTCGCCGATACCGTGGTGCCGCCGGTTATTCTTCTCCCGTTGCCGCTTGAGTGTGAATGCAAGCCTCACGAGGGGCATGAGGGGCACGAGGGTCCTCATCCCACCCTGCCTGAGGATGAAGGCGGGCATGATGCACCTCACCATGGACGCGAGGTACGCCGTCCCTCCCGGCCGGAAGCCGGGCCTGACCACGAACATGAGCACGAGCATGGACACGGACATGCCCATGAACACTCCCTCCACTCTTCCTCCTCAACATCTGCGGGTGAGCAGGAACACCCATCGAAAGATGCCTATCCGGATCAATGCGGGGAAAAGCGCAAGAAATACCGCTTGCAGGGCGATTTCCTGATCCACTGTCATGTGGAAATGCACATGATGGAAGGTATGGCCGCGGTGCTTCGCGCTACGCAGGAAGTCGAGCTGAGCGATAAAGAGCTCGACAGGATTTGTTACCAACTGCCAACCGTGCGCGTGCATGAATGCCCCGAGGTAGAGCACCATCCTTGCGGCGGGGACGGCGAAGACAGTTGGGAATTGCTGGAACCGTCACCGATTTTTGTGGTGCATGGAGCGCTGTTGAATACGGGGCATGTCTTGCTATTTTCCGGCGCAGCGGAAAGGAATTATCCGCTCGAGGCCCGTATCTGGGACCCCGCAACCAAACAGGTCATGCCCGGCGTCATTACGTTGCCGGAGGATTTTTTCTGCTGTGGACATACCTTCCTGCCTGACGGCCGCTTGCTTGTCATCGGCGGCGACACAAATGGGGCGGGGCACACCAATAATCGCTGCTTCATTTTTACCCCTGATGCGGTAACCCCTGACAATGGCACGTTTGGCCCAACCGTCAGCATGGCGCACGCGCGTTGGTATCCGACAGCACTGAGTTTGAGCGATGGACGCGTACTCGCGTTTTCCGGGGGGCACCCCATCGCGGCGGAAGTCGAAGTGTTCGACGGGGGGGCGTGGACGCCGGTGGCCGGAGCAAACCGTTCATTCGATGAACTGTATCCCGGCATGCATCTCCTCCCCTCGGGGGAAATTTTCTATACCCGTGCCGGGTGGGCAGGTGCAACGGGGACCCAGACTGCTTATCTGACCATGACGGGGCCGAATAATGGCAATTGGATCGACTATGGGCAGCAGCAGTTTTATGACCGTCAGGAAGGCATGAGCCTCCTCATGATTGATACGACCGTGAACCCGGAACACACGAGCCTGTATGTCTTTGGCGGCGGTGTATCCGGCCCCGCCACGGCGCGTAATAACGCTACCGCCGAGGTAATCGAATTCAGCGGCGGTATCGCAGGCTCGGCATGGGCGCGTATCGCCGATATGAATTTCGGCCGAACAAACGTCAATGCGGTGGTGTTGCCCACCGGCAGGATACTCATCATAGGCGGTCACAGCAATGGCCAGAAATGGTCACCTACCCCCGTGCTGGAAACGGAAACCTACGATCCGGCTACGAATACATGGACATTGGGCGCTCCGTTAAACTTTCCGCGCCAGTATCACTCGGTATGCATTCTGTTGGCGGATGGAAGGGTCGTGACAGCGGGCGGCGTTGCGCCAGGCACGGCGGATCCCGACCAGCATTCGGTGGAGCTATACTCGCCCGGCTATCTTAGCCTGGGTGCACGCCCGGTGATATCGAATGCACCGCCCGCTGTCACCTATGCGAGCGCTTTTGTGATTGAAACGCCACAAGCCGCGAATATCAATGCAGTGGTGTTGATCGCGCCGATTTCGGTGACGCACCACACCGATGCCGGACAGCGATATATCAAGCTGCCGATTGGCTCCCGTACCGTCAGCACCCTGGAAACCCAGGCGCCAGCTCATGGCAATATCGCGCCACCGGGGTCCTATATGCTGTTCGTGGTCGATAATCAGGGCGTGCCGTCAGAGGCGCGGTTTGTGGCGATTTCCTAGGAATCTCTAAACAGGGATTCCTGAAATTATTATAGGGTTTCATCGGGGGGCTCTTTTTGTCCCCGCTTCATGCGTTTGCTGTGCCGCTGCAAATTGGTGTTCAACTGAGCAATGATATCCGACGCAACATTGATGACCTGGCCCGAGCCGAAACCCAGGCGGATCATTTCCTTATAGAAGGACTTTGCCATGATTTTTGCAATCTGATCCGGATTATGCAAAGCACTTCCCAGTGAATTGCTCATGTTTTTTTGGGTTTCCTGTATCAGTGCCAACTGGGCGAAACGTGAATTCAGTATGCTCTGAAGTTGTATCGTCTGAATCGACTTGCCGATGAACAGGGCAATGACATCAAGCAGATTCAGGTCACCCGGTTTGAAGGATGCTTCGTTATCGCAACCCGTGACATTGACCACGCCTGCTATGGAAGTGTTGATTCGTATTGGCGAGCAAAGCAGACTTTTATGGGGATCATTGGTGCGCCGCGCCCGATTGGCAAACTCCGATTTATTGATATCCTCGATAAATAACGATTTTCCGGTGGCGACAACATGTCCCGCAATGCCCTCCCCCTTGCGTACGGATTCCTTATACGCAGCTGCCGGTAGCGGACCATAGCCGGCGCAAACTCTCATGCGCGGATTCTGGGATTCGCCATCATTTAAAAGCATGATGGAACAATTGCTGGCACCAAGGATTTTAGCGGTCTTCTCCGCGAGCTGTAAAAGATTGTCGTCGAAATTCCCTTCTTCCAGAAAGCAGGATATGTCCTGGAGTTTGATCAGCTGATTTTCAATATTTCCAATGATGTCCATTCACACTCCATCACTATGACTATAGCCTCTTTATAGCAGTGGGCCGGCAATATGGCAAAATTGAGAATTTTCGGGCATGTTGCGTACCGGCATCGCCAGCCCTCGATGACCCCCTCGATTAAGCTGTGGGGGGGCCGGTCGTGCTGGAATTGCGCGCATGCCCCGGGGCCCCATCATGATTGAGGAACATGACATGATTACGAGAATGCCCATTCACTATTCACAAAAGACGATTGCGAAACAGCCAGGCGGCCAGGGGTAGCGTAATAGCCGAAATGATTAGAAGGGGAATCAGGTCATGGATAACGGTGAGCAGGCCGACTCCTTCCAGATAAATGCGTTGCACCAGATCGATAGCAAAGCGCAGCGGATTGGCGAGGGTGGCGATCTGGAGGATTTCAGGCATATTGCGCACCGGCGTAGCCAGCCCGGAGAGCAAAATCAGCGGCATGACCAGTACGAATGTATAGAGCATGGCCTGCTGCATGTTTGCCGAAACCGCCGAGATCGCCAGCCCGATACCGACGCTCGCAATGGCGAACAGCCCCAGCCCGGTATAGAGTGCCAGTAGCGAACCGGCCATCGGTATTTTGAACCAGAACAGCGACACCGACAGCACGATGGTGGATTGCACCATGCCGATCATGATGGTCGGGATAGCCTTGCCGATCATGATCTCGATGGGCGAGTACGGTGTCACCAGCAACTGGTCAAACGTGCCGTTTTCACGTTCGCGGGCGACCGACAATGCGGACAGCATCATCATCTGGATCATGCTGAGAGACGCGATCAAGCCTGGCAACAGGTTCCACCGTGTCTCCAGATTGGGGTTGTACCAGGCCCGCGACTCGACGGTGAGCGGCGGCCCGGCACCGCTGCGCAATGTAGTGTTGTATGACTCAATGATCAATCCGAGGTAGGCGGCAGCGGAACCTGCCGTGTTGGAGTTGCGCGCATCGAGTATCAGTTGTATCGGCGCGGATTCACCCGCATTGAGCTGCTGCTCAAACCGCGGTCCGATCTGGATCACGATCAACGCTTGCTGCGAGTCGATTACTCGGGCGATATCAGCCGGCGTTTGCAGATTCGCGACGCGGTGAAATATACCCGTACCATCCAGGCGCGCAACCAGCTCGGCCGAGATGGCCCCGCGATCCTGGTCAAGCAGGGCGTAAGGCACGTCGACCAGGTCATAGGTTGCGGCGTAACCAAATAGAAAACTCTCAATCAGCGATGGAACGACCAGGATGACCCGATTGGCGGGATCCTTGAAAATGGCAAGCAACTCCTTGCGGCACAGGCTGGCGATGCGGTGCAGAAAATCGAACATGGCATCAGTCCAGCGTTTTCCGGGTAACAAACCGCGCTAACCCCAGCAGGAGAACGGCGTAACCAGAAAGAATCGCGCAGTTCTTGAAAATCAGAGGCCACACGTTGCCTGCCAGAAACAGCGTCCTGATCAGCTCCATGAAATAGGTGGCCGGCAATATCTGACTGACAAGCTGAATGAGCGGCGGCACGTTGCGCAAGTCGAACAGGAAACCCGAGAGCATCAGCGCCGGCATGAAACTTGCCAGCAGCGCGATCTGGCTTGCGAGGAACTGGTTTTTGGTCACCGAAGAAATTACCAGGCCGAGACCCAGCGCCACCAACAGGTAGAGCATTGAGCTGATCAGCAGCATCACCAGCGAGCCGTACATTGGCACCTCGAACAGAAAGTGCGCGGCGAGCAGACACAGCCCGAGGCCCACGAGGCCGACCAGGAAGTACGGTATGATTTTCGCCAGCAGGATCTCGCCGGGCCGCACCGGCGAAACGAACAGTGCTTCAAGGGTACCGCGCTCCCACTCCCGCGCCATGACCATCGCGGTGAGGAAGGCACCCACCAGGGTCATGATCAGCACGATCAATCCTGGCACGAGATACCAGGTACTGGTATTGGCGGCGTTGAACCACATGCGTTCAATCACCGTAACCGTACCTGGGCGGGAAGTGCCTGTCGCTGTTCCACGGTCTGCCTGACGCTGCATCCACTGACCCACGGCACCGATGATATAGCTGCGGATAATCAGGGCGCGGCTGGCCTCGGAGCCATGCACCAGGAGTTGTACCTGCGCATCGCCTGCTGTGAGGCGGCGGGAAAAATCATTGGGTATGCGCACGATGCCATCCACCTCGCGTGCCAGCATCAGGCGCTCGGCTTCGCGCATGGAGGTGACCGTTACAGGAGAGATATAGGCGGAAAGCTCGAGACCTGCGATCACATCGGCTGCCAAGGGCGAAGGATCTTCCAGCACAATCGCTATCGGCGCATTCTTGACATCGAGCGAGAGGCCGTAGCCGAAAATCAGTATCAATACCATCGGCAGACCAATACCAATGGCAAGATTGCTTCTGTCGCGCAGCAGTTGGCGGATTTCCTTGCGAGTCAATGAGATCAGGCGCAGCCAGAAACCCTTATCCATCATCATCTTTCTTTTTCGGCTGGTTTGTCCCTGCCCTTGCGTTCATGGCACGATTTCCCTCGCAGCCGTTTCGCTGTCTCTCCGCCGGCCTTGCTCGACGATGCTGATAAACGCTTCCTCCATATTCAACCGGCTGTCTTTTCCACCGGCTTGCGTCCGTACTTCACGCGGCGTTCCGAGCGCCAGCAGCTTCCCGGCATCCTGTATAACGATACGGTCGCAATACTCGGCTTCTTCCATGAAATGGGTCGTAATGACAATCGTTGTGCCTACTTCCGATAGCGCGGCGATACGTCGCCAGAATTCGCGGCGCCTCTGCGGATCGGTTCCACTGGTAGGTTCGTCAAGAAACAGGATGTCGGGTTCGTGCAGCAGCCCTACCGCCATCGCGAGGCGCTGCTTGTAGCCGCCGGGCAATTGCTTGCTCGGTGACTTCTCTTTATCCTTCAGGCCGAATTGCCGCGTGACAATACCGATGCGCTCGCGCAAGCGCTCACCGTTCAAGCCATAGGCACTGCCGAAGAACTCCAGGTTTTCCATCACGGTGAGATCGCCATAGAGAGCAAATTTCTGCGATACGTAGCCAATCTTGCGGCGTGCGATTGCACGCGCATGGTGCAGATTAACACCAGCCACCTGAAGGAAACCGCCACTGGCCGGCAAGAGACCGCAAAGCATGCGAAAAGTCGTCGTCTTGCCCGCACCATTTGGTCCCAGCAGGCCGAAGATTTCTCCGCGCCGGACCGAAAACGAGATATGGTCCACCGCGGTAAAATCACCAAACTTGCGCACCAGATCGCGCACCTCGATAATCACGTCACCGGCATAATCTTCACCTTTCCCCCGCCTTTCACCTTCAACTATTTTCGGATGCACGACGGTTTCCCGCGTAGTGGCATCCAGTGGATCAGCAACGTATTGTTTGCTTAGCAGCGTCATAAACCCGTCTTCCAGGCGTTCTTCTACCGCCGTAACCGGAGCTCCGTCAAGCATGGCATCAAGATGCCGCTGATCGCTTCCCGGGCGGCGAATGAAACGTACGGCCCCCCCCTGCGGAACCGCGTCGATGACGTTCTCGGTATTGTCCAGCAGGCGCGTCTGCAGGAAACGCGGCGGCTGGTCTTGTGGCGGCGTGGCGACAAAACACAGATTGCTGGCATGATGGCGGATTTCAGCCGGAGTTCCCTGGGCCACGAGTTTGCCTTCATGCAGCACGAATACCTTGGCGCAGCGCTCGGCTTCATCGAGGTAGGCGGTACTGACCAGGACGGTTAATTGTTCATCATCTATCATTTGCTGAACGATTTCCCACAACTCCCGACGCGATAGCGGATCAACACCCACCGTCGGCTCATCCAGCAGCAGTAATTCCGGCAAACGCACTAATGTGCAGGCCAGACCCAGTTTCTGCTTCATCCCCCCGGAGAGCTTGCCCGCAAGGCGTGCGGTAAAGCGCGTCAGATTGGTCATTTCCAGAAGCCGTGCGTAGCGTTTCAGGCGCATTGCTTGCGGCACGCCATGCAGATCGGCGTAGAGATCGAGATTTTCCTGCACGCTGAGATCTTCATACAGACCAAAGCGCTGCGGCATATAACTGATGCGATCCTGAACCACCTGCGGGTCGGCCGCGACATCGATACCCAATACATGAAGCTGCCCTTCATCGGCTTTCATCAATCCAGCCATCATTCGCAGCAAGGTGGTTTTACCCGCGCCATCGGGACCCACCAGCGCCGTAAGCGAGCCCGCCTGTACGTCCAGCGAGACGTCGGTGACAGCGTGAACCGTCTGGTCGGATTCCTTGATCAGAAAACGCTTGTGGAGTCCGCACGCGGTTACCGCCGTCGTGTATGGGCGCGTCACTGTGCTGCTCCGGCCACATCACGATGATTTTCCAGGAATATATGAACGGTGGCGGGCATACCCAGGCGCAAGCGGTCTTCCGCATCTTCAACAAAGACACGAACTTCATACACCAGGCTGGTACGCAGCTCTTCAGTCTGCACCATTTTTGGAGTGAATTCGGCTACCGAAGAAATGTAGCCTACGTGACCCCGAATCGACTGATCCGGATGGCTGTCAGTAGTCACGCGCGCGCTCATACCTGGTTTGATCCGCCCCAGATCCACTTCCGTGACATACGCGCGCACCCATTTCGGGTCGGTGATCGCGAGCGCATAGACCGGCCGTTGCGGTGAGGCCATATCGCCAGGCTCCAGCAGGCGTGAGCGTACAATGGCATTGATGGGCGCCTTAAGCTCGGCGAGGCTGAGCTGATGTTTGAGTAAAGCCAGCTCAGCTTTGGAAACATTCAGTTGTGCCTCAGCCTGGGCGATGTCTTCCTTGCGTGGACCGATCACCGCCAGCTTCAGTGCCTTTTTGCGATTTTTCAGCAGTGCCTTGAAAACTTGGCGGCGCGAACGCGCATGGTCCAGATCCTGCTGGCTGATCGCCTCACCAGCCGTTTTTTCCACATTCTGCAGCCGTTTGAGCTGTTGCCCGGCAAGATCCGCCTCGGCCTGGGCGGAAGCAACGTCAGCTTTGGCCTGATCCACCTCTTCGGGGCGAGTACCATTCTTCAGCCGCAACAAGACCTGCTCCTGTACCTCGATCCCCGCTTGGGCCTGGGCGATCTGCAGCGCCAGGGTACGTGTATCGAGCGTAGCCAGCACTTGTCCTGCCTCGACCCGATCGCCTTCCTGCACGCGCATTTCAGCGACCCGTTCACTGCCATTGAAAGCCAGTGAAACCTGGCGGATGTCGACATTGCCGAACAGTTCCAGCGTATTCGTATCGCTCTCCTGGCGGAAGAAAGACCAACTCGCCAGCGTTACAACGGCGACGGCCAGCATGATGGCGACTACGATACGTCTCTTATTCATGAGTAGATGGGAAATTGTGGCATTGCGACACTGAAATCAATAATAAAGGTCTACCGGCGAACCAGCGAAAAACCGGAACGTCATTGCGAGAGTCATGAGTCTGCCAGTTTCAGATTGTCATGATTCCGAATCGGAGGATTCGACAATAGCCGCGGCGGCATCTTCCAGCGCGACGACTGCGGCGGGAATTCCCGCGACGTTGCCGGATGTCACCGCGCCGGCGAAGAGAATGAGTGCGGACGCGAGATCAAGCGCTTGTTTAAAGATTGCAATACGCCGCATCGCCGACTTTGCTTTTTTTACGCTGGACTGCAGGCGAGCAAGCGGTGTCCGGCTCTCGGCCAGTGCTAGCCCTATCGCGTTAGTATATATGCTGGACGCGGCGTTCAAAAGTGTGATTTCGCGGTCATCGAGCTCGGTCCATTGGCTTGGAGTCAGACTGGCCCGATTTTCGATGCGCCAGTTTCCGAGTGCAATTGCGGCATCGCGAAACAGGTTGCCCAGCTCAAAAGCATCATCCGGCGTAAGTTTTTCCATGCCCTGTCCTTCTTTTTATCGTGAAACGTCAAGCAAGTTCCGGTAGGCGATCCGAAGTTCGTCGATGGCTGGCTTGAACTGCCGGCCAAAATCATCCTGACCGATCCTGTTCCGGTGATCGTAAAGATATTGATGGCCTCCCGCGATTTTCTCCAGCACCGCATCGTAGCGCTGCGCACCCCGGATGCGATTGTCCACGCGGTCCAATGCTTCCACCCTAGCTTCTTTTGCGAGCGCCATTGCGACAGGCTCCACGGGATTATCCGGCGCCAGCATAAAGTTATCATAGTATCGCCCGGCCAACGCAGATTCCGTCTGTAAATCAGCCACGATGCCGCTCTTCACAATCTTGCGGGTAGCCGCTATCACGTCCTGAAGGGGTTGATTGCCATCATGGATAAGTCGTTTCATTTCATGCTGCCGGTATAGTGTCGTAACAGTACGTGCGAGCAGAGTCGAGAGTGCGCCGATAGCTTCTTTCTCGTTACGGTCCAACAATGTTGCCTCATTGAGGCTGGAGCTGAGATCGTCAAGCGATCTGTCGAAGGTTCTGATATCGCCTGCGGCAAGACTGCCTAGACCCTGCATATAGTCTGTCACGGTTTGCTGGAGTAAATCCAGGCTGGCGCGCTGTGCCTCCCGGTGAATCTTCATCGTCTCCAGATCGCCGTGGAATTTTTGCGGCTGATACTGCTTGCGTCTATCAAGCGCACCGATATAGTCTCTGGTGAGCGTCTCATAACCGGCGGCATTCGCGGAAAGTGAAGCAAACGTCCTGACTTCCTTGAAACTGGCGCATCCAGAGATGCCTGCCGTCAGTAGTACAGCGGCGACTGTGACTACGGTCAACCGGAAACCACCGCTTATCATTCGTATATGAGAGATGCTAATCATACGTCATTTTCTTGTAAGAATCATGCGAACGGCAGGCCGTGAAAGCTGATGGTTATCCGCTACGCCGCAATATAGCCGGAATTCCAATGTGGGTAAACCTGCTTATGATCCCCAGGAATCCATGCTTTTGCCAGCAGTGGCACGATGCCGCCTTGGAGGATGAGAAATCCCAAACTTGAGAGAGTGGGCGACTCGAAAGTAAGCACCGGAATAGGTAATAGTCATGTGCTCAGCGTATATTTCCCACGCTTAAGGAACTTCACGGTAGCGCCCGATGACTTCTGATAAAGTCCCGCTCATGAAAATAATCATCAATCCGTTTCGTGGCAGCAAAGGTCGAATGGCGCAAAAACTCCTTGTGGATCATCGTCTTAAACTAAAAAATAAGCACCTGGCCGCCGGATTCAGGATCGCTGTCGCTGCGGTTTTCGCCGCAAGCTGTACCGCTTGTATTCAGGGGACTGGCCATGCCGCTGATTTCAGTTTGAGCTATATAGGCCAGCAAATCGTACCCAACAAGACAAGTTTCCTCGATACCAGCGTCGGCGGTTTGTCGTCGCTGGATTATAACCCCTTCACCGATCGTTACCTGGCTATCAGCGATGACCGGAGCAGAACCCATCCCGCGCGTTTCTACGAGCTGTCTCTCGATCTTGCCCGGTTTCAGCGTTCCAACACGCCTGGCATGGCTGGCGTGATATTTCACGCCGTAACCACAATTCAGCGGCCCGGTGGTGGCGCGTTCGAACGCAGCTCGGTGGATCCGGAAGGCCTGCGTTTCGATATCGCGCGCAATAAGATTTATTGGAGCAATGAGGGGCACCGCGGCATTCTTGATTTTCAGAACCCTACGGTGCGTGAAATGAATCCAGATGGCAGCCACAGCCGCGATTTTGAAGTACCCGCTCGTTACTATCCGAGTGGTTCCAATATGGGATTATTTCCGGGCGACAAAGGCATTTACAACAATCTGGCATTCGAAAGCCTGGCGCTATCGGTTGATGGCGATACTTTATATACTGCCACCGAAAACGGCTTGATCCAGGATTCCCCGCCTTCCAATATTTTCACGGGTTCGCGTGCGCGCATTCTTGCATTCGACATCGCCAGCGGAAAGCCTGGTGCCGAATATATTTACGATGTCGGACCGGTTGTCTTCGCTCCCGCGTCTTTCATCGGCTTTGCCACCAACGGGCTGACCGACTTTATCGCCATTGGAGACCGCCAGTTCATTACTATCGAGCGTTCCTTCACGCGCGGTGCGGCCACGCCTGGCAATACGGCAACGGGCTACACCGTCCGGCTTTATTATGCCGACGCGCGCAACGCTACCAATATTACAGGGATGGAATCCATTGCGGGCAGAAGCATCCAATCTGTAAGAAAAACCCTGCTGCTGGATTTGTCGGATCTGAAAAACACGGATGGCTCGGCGCTGGCGGTCGGTAACATCGAAGGCATTACCCTGGGTCCGCGTTTCAATGGCAAACGTACCCTTGTGCTGGTAGCCGACAATAATTTCACCTGGAATCAGCTTACGCAGTTCATAGCGCTGGAAATCAATTACCTTCAAGGCGATTGATGGCCTTATCGAGCCGACCGTTCGACCATTGGTGAAACATAGCCGTTCTCCAAGAGTGGCTATTATTGCCCAATCCCTCGAAAAGGTTAAATTGGCTTTAATTTCTACTCCGGCTCGTCATCGCCCTCTTCCTGCATAGAGCGGCCAACTGTTGCCGGATTTAGGTTTAGTACTTTATGCTGATCGAGCGGTGACAACCAGGATATCGCAAGAAGTCTGATCAATCGCATGCCGCGTGACGCTGCCAAGCAAAAATTCCTCGAAACGCGATTGCCCATGTTTTCCCAGCACGATCAGATCCGGCTCCATCGTCCTGGCATAGTCACAGACAACATGCCCGGGATTACCGAAAATCACCGTGCGAGAGTGCGGACGGTTTTCGATCTGCAGATCGATTATGAATTGATTCAAATCCCATCGGGCATTTTCATGCGCCTCGATATCATATTGGTTGATCGTATCGGTGGGAACATTGATGTATCGCATTTGCTCTTCGACCACCACGTCAAATACATGCAAAAAAATTATATGAGCATCAGGCGCGATCTTCAGTGCCATCCACGCGGCGCGCCTCGAATTTTCCGAGAAGTCGACTGGAACCAATACCAGGCGATAGGCGCGCTTGGCCTGGTTTTTTACCACCAGCAAAGGAGTTTTAGTCATACGCGCCAATTTATCAGCAGTGTTGCCGATAAATAAATTAGTAAAAAAATTGCCTCCATGCATACCTATCACCGCTAAATCCGCAGGCAATTCATCTGCCCGGTCAATGATTTCTTCCTCGGGCTGCCCGAATTTGACGGTAGTAGTACAGGGAATTCCGTAATCGTCATGCAATTGGCCGGCGATAAGCCGCAACTCGCCCAGGGTACGCTCTACCAGCATGGACTCCGCTACTGCCGGTGTACTTTTTAGTACAAGCCCAAGCGCGTCGGGCAACCTGGCTTCCTTCACTGTCAATAGGTCGACTGTTTCGCACTTCAGTTCAGCACATAACATGGCGGCCCGTGTCGCGGCGCGGAAGGAATCACCGGAAAGATCGGTTGCGACAAGAATTTTTTTAATGTTAACCTCCGTCGTGCTTATGGGTTCAGCGTCGTAGTGATCCAAAATCGGGTAGTTGACTGCTTATTTATTGGATTAATAATATGATTAATAATAATATTCTTTACTATTTGCGCCCTCACCTTTTGGGTGAGCCTGCTATAGGGTGGATTGCACGGCTTTTAAGGCGCATGGAGGCGTTGCGTTTTGCCCTGCACTCTAAGCCGCATACTCCGCTCCGTCCAACTGCCGGATACAGGATAATCTGCGGTCAGCAGCCGGACGGCTGGAATAGAGCTGGAATAGGAGCGAGAATGCGCGCCCCGCCAAGTTGCATCCTGATCCGTATGCGTGCAAACTCTAGCAGAATTCTATATGGCATCATTGTACCCTGCCGGTTAGACGGAGCCCGGCTTGCATTCCGCCGAATCTGCCGAGCGGGACTTAAGATCGCATTATAAATATCAAAAGACATGCCGCGCGTACGTATTTCATTCTCTAATTCCCTTAATCATCCCCTGCAATTCTATTTATGAAGCATACCTATGCCGTTATTGGACTTGGTGTCTTTGGCTCAACGATAGCCCTCGAACTTTCACGCTTGGGCAATGAGGTTATCGGCATCGATCTCAATCCCGGTCTCGTCAGTGAAATCGCCGATAGAATCACCCAGGCCGTGATAGCTGACGCGCGCGATGAGAAGGTATTGCGTGACCTCGGCGTGCATGACTGCGATGGCGTCGTAATCGCCATCGGCGAAGACATTGAAGCCAATATTCTCGCCACCTTGATTGTAAAGGCCATGCCGAAACCCAAAGTGTGGGCAAAAGCACTTAATCCCAACCACCATCGAATCCTCGAGAAGCTGGGTACCGATCATATAGTGCACCCTGAGCATGAGATGGGCTTGCGGCTTGCCCGCGGCATGGTCTACCCTGAGGTCATGGACTACATCAGTCTCGGACACGACCAGTTTACTGTCGAGGTGCGCGCTTCGGAGCGGCTTGCGGGGCAGAACATGGATGCATTGCATTTGCCGGAGAATGATCTTCAGTGTTTGCTGGTCAAGCACCTGGATGAGGTAATGGTGCCGCCCCCACCTCGATATGAATTCAAGCTCAACGATAAAATCCTGTTACTCGGCACTCTCGGCAATCTGCGTAAAATCACCAAGTATCTGTAATGCGGCCATCGTCGCTTTCGCAATGGTTTCAGCTGGCAAAGAAGCGGTTCCTCAGCCTCACGCCACCGCAAGCCCTGATCTTATCCTATGCCGGGCTAGCCATTCTCGGTACCTTGCTGTTGAAACTGCCGGGTGCCAGCCATCAGCCGACATCATGGCTGCAGGCGCTATTCACGGCCGTGTCCGCTTCGACGGTTACTGGGCTTGCCGTGGTGGACATCGGCACGCACTTTACATTGTTCGGGCACTGGATATTGCTGTTTCTGATGCAATGCGGCGGCCTGGGGTTAATGACATTTGGCATTATCGTCATTCATCTGACACGAGGTCAACTGGGCGTGAAACAGCGTGCGGCTTTGCGCGAGACATTCAGTCACACCGGCCAAGGTGATGTATGGCGCGTATTGCTATGGGCGATCGGGTTTACTGCGATCATGGAACTGCTCGGGACACTTTTGCTGGCCTTGCAGTGGGTACCGGAAATGGGCTGGGGCAAGGGACTGTTTTACAGTTTCTTTCATACCCTCTCGGCATTTAACAGTGCCGGATTTGCGTTAGCGGCGGATAGTCTGACGACTTATGCAGGTAATCCGCTGGTGAATATTGTTATTTCTCTGCTGTTTATTTCCGGCGGCATTGGATTCGTTGTTATCGCTGATATCATAGAAAAAAGACGCTTCAGGCAATTTGCTTTGCATACCAAATTAATGCTGGTAGGCACGCTGATTATAAATGTGGTCGCCATGATTGTAATTCTGGCGCTTGAATACGGCAATCCCGCTACGCTAGCCGCGCTGCCCGACTGGAGCGCGAAACTCTGGGCCGCCTGGTTCCAGGCTGTTACTCCGCGTAGCGCCGGCTTTAATACGCTGGATACGGGAGCGCTATTCCCTTCCACCGCATTTTTCATCATGGGGCTGATGTTCATTGGCGGCGGCAGCGGCTCGACGGCTGGCGGGATAAAGCTCGGTACCTTCATTGTGGCGTTGCTGGCAACATGGGCGTTCTTGCGCCAGCAGGAACGCCCCACCATATTTGGCCGCAGCATTCAACTCGATACCATCCGTAAATCACTGGCAATCATCGTTATCTCCCTGCTTTGCGTCAATATTGGTATATTCTTGTTGACCATAACCGAAAACGGGAATTTTCTTGACTTGGCGTTTGAAGCGGTATCAGGCGCCGCCACGGTAGGATTATCGAGAGGAATAACCGCCGATTTATCCACCCCCGGACAATGCATTATCATCGTACTGATGTTGATTGGCCGGGCGGGGCCGCTGACTATCGCATTTACACTCTCTCATGCACGCGGAGAAAGTATTCAATACTCCGCTGGCCATGTGAATATCGGGTAATACAAAAGAACCGGCCGACCAATAACCTCACCCAGTCCCGGCTTACCTGTTCGGCGGCACATTTAATGAAACGGGTTAAAGCGGCCTGCCCATATTCCGGTTTCAAGGTATGCTTTCAGGATTTAGAGGCCCCGTTTGGGAGCTGATTTACATGGAACTCAGTGCAGCTAACGGCTGCTTACCGCAGCTTAGCGGAATAGAATTTTCGCCCATCCGGGTAATGTTAATAAAAAAGCTGGATCGGCCGTTTCATTAAACAACCCTTCCACCTTGCCGCGAGTCGTTTCGTTATTGCGCGTATGCTTCACCAATTTATTGGTCAAGTACGGCCATTTAAATAAGAATTCGGCTTTACGGTAGATTTCAAACTTGGGCTGAAGGGCGTCCACGCTCCGTGTGTAGGTTTGTGCCACTGCGGCACGGCCCAACTGGCATTTCGCGATAATGGCTTCCGCGGCAAGAATACCCGTTTCCATCGCTTTCCCGATACCTTCGCCAGTAAGGGGAAATGTCGCGCCAATGCATTCCCCAATGCCAAGCAAACCGCCCTTGGCAAAACGCGTGCCGGATAAACCCGTGCGAAGTGGCGCGCCTTTGAGGGGGCTAACGATCTCGCCATCACGCATCAGCTCTTGCAAGAGAGGCAGCTTGGCAATAAAATTTTCATAGTTGTGGCGGAGATTATTGTGTTTGTGCGCAGACCCGAAGAATCCTATTCCGATATTGAATATCGCATCCGGGCCTGGGAAAATCCAGCCATAGCCGCCTTTGACGGTGGTGTCGAAAACAAATACCAGTTCATTGAAATCTTTTGCCAGCCGCTCGTTACGCACATACTGGCGAACGGCGAAACTCCTGCATTCAGCACTCAATAATAAACCCGCACGCTCGATCGGTGCCGGATGAGCACCTGTTGCCAGTAATACCCATGATGCACGAGTAGAGACAACTCCAAGGCCTGTATTGAATTCGATCCGGTAATATTTTCCATTCTCGTCCAACACGCGGATGAAATCATGTCCGGGTGAAAACATGGCGCCGGTTTCGATGGCGCCATTCAACAACAATTCATCCAGCTTTTGACGCTGTATGCATGCACCGTGCGCACGAACCAGAACGTCACTGCCATCGGAGCTAATCAGGCGCATGCCGTCAACGGCATAGGATATCCCAGCTACGCGCTGGGTCAGCCCGAGTTTGCTCAGTGCGTGAAATGCATCGGGAATTAAGGCATCTCCACAGGTTTTGTCGCGGGGAAATATGGCCTTATCAAATAGGCCAACCGATAACCCAGCGCTGGACAAAGTGCGCGCAGCCGCACAACCCGCAGGACCCGCACCAATGATAGCGACATCGTAAGCCTGTTCCATTTGAATTCTGTCAAACGTAATCCATTTGAGCAAAGCAGTATGTGTGTTGCTCCTGCAGCAACCGGGCCATACATTATTGTATGGCAGCATGAATCATGACATTTGGCCAAATGGAGCTAAAATCCAATTTGTCCCGTCAGCCTGCGATCCAGTATCTTCGGGTTAATCTAGCCCTCCTCCTCCACCCGAGGAAAATTTTTGCAGGTATTTTTTAATAATAGTTTTGCTGGGCATCTTGTCGGCCTGATTGAGAACAATATAATTAATAAGACCATGTACCGTCATGGCGATAAGCAAGCCTTCGAAAATGCCCACTTTATAGACCAGCAACCCGCAAAGGGTGGCAAGAATCATGGCGTATTGGCCGTGACTCGCTACGTGCCACAGTCCCATGATCATTTTCCAGCCGGAGAAGATCATGATGGCCGCCAGCGAAAATTTGGGAAGAAACTCAAGATACTGTGAGTTCATGACAAAGAATGCGACCACGATGCCTATGACAAGAACGGAGAATTTGGTCATGGCGCCAGCCAGTTTATTGGTGGTGCTTTTTGCCAGACCGTCCAGATTGGTCATGCCGCCGAAGAAGCTGGAACCCATATTGGCTATCCAGATAGCCAACAAGCTGTTATTGGTGTTGCATTTGCGTTTTAGCGGATCTATTTTTTCGATGGCGGCGTTGCTCATGACCTGCTCTATCACGTCGATCACCGCCAGCATGGCCGCAAAACCTATAACGTACATCCAAGTCAATGCACTGTCGAAGTGTGGTATCGGCAGATCGAGACGAAGCTCCACATCATCCACGTGCAACATGGACATGGGCACGAATTGTGCGAGTACTATACTTGCCCCGATCAACAGGAAATAAGGGATCGCTGGTTTCGTGTCCTTGAATTTCGAAAACAGGTAGACAAACATGGCGAAACCAGCCAGCGATATAAGCGCTATCTGGATACGCGCGCCATTCCAGAATGTATCGGTTGATTCCTGATCAATAGGCAGTTCATAGGTAAATGTCAAAAACTTGAGGGCGATCTTCAAGCCAACCCCCGCCAACAGTCCTTCGACAAGGTAGCTGGGCACCGCCAGCAGAATATATTTCTGCCAATCGAATTTCCATATCAGGCTTTGCATAAATGCAGTCAGGAAAATGACAAATGCCATATTTTCCATGCCAAAACTATGAACTCCCATCGCCAGAACCGGCGCCAGGCCCGCCGCGACGCCAGGTGCGCCAATATAGTTGCCCGGCCTGATGAAAGCATTGATCCAGCCGATAAAACAGGCGAACGCAACGGTTGCCAAAGCGACCTTGATGGGATATTCAGACATCAAGGCAATGCCCACAGTCAGGGGAATCGCCATGGCCCCGGTTATGATCCCGGCCTGGACATCGCGGGCAATATATTTAACCTGAAATGCTGCTGATGCTGATGGATCGGCTGGCGAAGAAACTCGTTCCGTTTCTTGATCGTGTGAAGGTGTGGGTGGTTCGCGATGACTGGATGACATGAATCATTGTCTCCATGCAAGGGACATATTGGACCGCAATTCATACGGCAGCCTATTTAGAAACGGGATAACCATTACCTCATTTCGTAAAGCTGCCCTCGCAGTCCTTCTTCGTAAGGATGGGAATTCGTTCAAAAATTCCTTAAATTCCACCATTCTTTTTTCTACCTTTAAGAGAATTTTTTGGGGATATGGCTGATTCGGAAGTTCGGCGAGAGCGGGTCTTTTTCTGTTCTTCATAACCGGTTTCAATTCCGCCGTGCGCATCCGGGGAAGCGTACTGGTGCGGAGTGCCTGGCCGTATCGTATCCACGCTTGCCCGGAACTGTATTGCATCCATCCCGCTGCCCAGGGTTAAATCCACCTGACTCGAAGGTACCAAAGGGGCCAATGGCTTCGAAGAAAATGAGGGCATACTATTTTCACGGCTGGATTGCAATTCGGAAAACATTTCGATTATGCGCTGGTGATCCGACTCCCTGTCGTGCTTGAGTTGCTGGAAAGCAGTGGCCATGCGCTCCAGCGCTGGCTCCGCGACCACCATGAATTCCGAGACGATTCCACTCATGCTTTGACCGCCCGCATCGCTAATCCTGCGCAGGAGCGCGTGCTGATGATCGGTAAGTGTGATGGTAATGCGCGGCTTCGATGTGGGCATGACAAACACTCCTTAGGTGATGCACCTGATGCTAGTGCATCACCTAAGGAGTGTCAAGTCCGCTATAAGATCCATCAACGTGATACGGAGATGAAACCGGCTACAACGGGTCTGGGGGAGCAATGGAACAGTGAACCGGCTTAAGGATTTCCGGCAGGGCTTCGAAGCGAATGCAGTTTGCCCCGAGCGACCGAGATAGAATATTTACGCACGTTCAGGTTGCATTCATTAATTTACGGGCGATTAGTAGGTAATTTATATTATTACTGATACATAGATAGCTATAAAGCGCATATGCGACGGGGTTAGTCTCCTTTACAAAGTTGTTTTCTTCACATATACTTCACAAATAGTTCACAACTATTTAACAATCACAGAGCAAGCGCAAGCTTTGCTATTGATCAATATGGAGGGGCAAGATGGAAACTGCAAAAATGAAACCGGAAAATAGCAAGGATGAAAACCCCAAGCATGATAACTTGCTTGAACTGGTCCTGATCGGACTGTTAGCCGCATTGATGGGGCTGGCTTCCTGAGGGTTGAAGTGACCCGAATGACTAGGAGGCCAGCGCAAACTGTCAGGACTTCCCCGGATCACCCCGCTTAGGCGGGTTTTTTATTGCTGTCCATGGCCCACTGGCATCAAGGTAGCTAATTGAAAAAAAACTAGAATCCGTATCAAACAAGTTCTATAAGTTGCTGTAATTATTTACCTTACGCTCTACTAACGTACTTTACAATCCGAATTCTGAGTGCTCCCCTAGTTGCGCAGCATAGCGCCGGTAGCCAATCTGCAACACCCTGCAAATCGGTTCGACCCCGCAGACATCCCGACGCGCATCTATGAACGCTCTCAAGACTTGAATCACCGGTCGAGCTCCGCCTGGGCGAAAAACGCACTAGCCAGTTTCAATATCTCGTTGGCTTTGCGCAATTCTTTCACCTCGCGTTCCAGCGCTTTTACCCGCTCAGTGCTCGTCACCCCATCACGCTGACAGTCGTTATAAATTAATCGACGCTAGTTATACATTAATCTCACTTGCGCGTGGCCTATAGACACACCTATAGTTGAAGCATGCCTACTCATTGGCGACATATTGGTAAAAAAAGGAATTGATTATGGAGACTAATAGAAACGTAGGTTCCATTGCACCTATTCCTCCCCTAGCCGGAGAAACCCCAGATAAAGTCCGTTCTGCCAGCGCTCTTCAGGAGTTAAGTGAGTTCTACGAATCCGGATGCTTCGAAGATGATGAGGAAATCGAGGTGGGACTAATGATTCATCTGAGCAGCTTCCTCGATAACAATAGAGAGAATAAAGATTAAGGTTTACAGGAAAATACTCGGGAGCGGTGCTGTCCGTTACTCACCGACATTTTTTTCTAGCATGGACTTGATCGAATTGTTAAGCCAGAGTCATTTAATGAACCGCTCTTCAGTATCCAGAAAGACACTGCTATATTCCTTACCAATTGCCGTTTTCCTAATATTTGGCATTGTCGGTTTGATAATAGGCCTCTCCGCGTTCCATCTGGTATGTTCCACCGTCAGGCAATTTTTTGCTTATGATAATGGTTAATGGCAGTGAAAGACCTTCCGCACGAGAAGTCGGATACGTAGTTCCCCACTCAATGTGGCATATGTAACTCCTATGCGAATCGCACAGAAGGATTTTCAGAGAAAAGGATGATGTATCAACCGAATGCCAAGGAGACCGATATGAACGACACTCTTTTGTTTTGGGGAACTTTCATTCTTATCATTGTTGCTGGCTTGGGAATACCCGGAATAAATTAAATCTTTTGCAGATAAACACCTCTCCGCATGGGGCGAAAATGCGATTAAATTAGCTGTTGCAATGTTGTAAGCGAAAATTCCAGTATTCAAACTAAGTCAAAATATGATTGGCGGTTTTCCTGATTATTTCAAGAGAATTGGTGTCCCCTCTTCCTAGCGCGGGCTGTAATTATGGTTTCCAGGCCAAAACGCGCAGGATAGACTGCCCGCCGACTACTGGGGCAAGAGGTCCGCATCCTCATAATCACCATGGTATGACACAAGTGAATAAGTCGTAACAAGGGTTTTCTTATAGCTAAGGAGTATTTTGCGTATGTAAGCCACACGAAGCGCCTCCCATCCCAACGACATACCAGACTTTACCGAACCCTGTCCCCTATGTCGTCCGACACACCATTCTTGTGCGTCATTTTCTCTCCTCCGCATTTAGTTTTCCTGGATATCCAGGCAATAATTACGCAATCCCTGGTCAGCATTTTCACTACCCTCCTCCTTTCATGTTCCGCGGCGTCCAGTTATGAAATCATCTCATCTCATCATTAAAATATGTTGTTTTCATTTATAAGAATCTCCCTCTAGGATGCCATGGCAGTTCGGTTACTTCAAGTAATTGAAATTAGGGACTGCTGCCAATTTCCATGCGGCAAACAAACGAGCCCCATCTTTCGTAGACATGACGTCCGGCATGTATTGCTGATAGCGTGTCCGGGGGCCGACTTCTTTTCCCATATTGTTCCATTTGATGATGGCTGGATATAGCTGCGTGGCATCTACGTAAGTCAATCTATGGAATGGAAGAAAAGAAGATTTTATCTGAGCGGTTTATTGTGTAATTAACCTGGAGAAATATGTTATGAACGAGTCATTTATTTATAAAGATTTACAGATGGCAGGAATAGTGGCGGTTCTTGCTTTTGGGATCAGCTCGCAGGCTTTCGCAACCACAACTTTCACCGTCGATCCGAATGCCGCTTTTGGAGCAGTCGGCGGACCTCACCCTGGTCCCTTCCAGGCAGATCTCATCACTGGCAACTCGTCAACGCTCGTGAAACTGGATACCACTGGACCTTTTCCCGTCGGCACGACCGCTAGCGGGGCAGGATGGGTCAATTTCTCGTCCTTCGTCGATGAGAATTCCAATAATGTACTTGGGTCTGTTAGCGGTTTAAATAATAATTGGCAACTGTGGGCCGAATACAGTTATACGATCGCGCTGGATGGTGGTGCCTATGCCAAACCCAATAGCAGCTACATCGTCACCGGGCTACATGCTGATTTGTGGGCTGATCCTTCAATTGCGTCACCCACTGCCTTCATTGCCGCGACCAACGGCGGCGCAGCCGCATCAGTCGTCCATGGTGCAGACAGCTTCAAGATTGCCACTGTAGACTTGATCGAGGGGGTTGCGAATATTAATGGTCTAGGCGGAACTGGTTTTAACTCGACAACAAATTTTACACTTCTTGACCCTCAAGGGAGCGCCTTGTTTACAGCGCCTGTCCCATTTTACACAGTGCAGTTCCAGAACTTTAACAATACCAGCCAGGGCATTTTCATAGCCAGCGATCATATAACGATCAATAAGGCTAACGGCGGTGTCGATTTCCTGTCACCAGTTCCAGAGCCAGAAACTTATGCCATGCTGCTGGCCGGTTTAGGGGTAATGGGTTTCATTGCGCGTCGCCGAAGCAAGACGATTAACCCGATATAACAGCGTTTCAGCCCGTTCCGCCCTAAAAGGGAACGGGCCAATGGCCCGATAGCGACAATAATAATCTAATGAACTACGAACTAAAAGGCAGACGAAAAACGATGGCCATTAAAAATCCTTCTTCGGAAGATCAAAATAATGCGAGGTCGTCGCTCCAAGACGACATGGGGGGTAGGCGTAACATTTATACGGCTCGGGTTAGCGGCAAGATGATTCCATTTTCCATTGACCATCTCCAGCGATATTCGCGCATCATTCTGGAAGCGATAGCGGTGCGGCAGCACCTTGACCTGCTGAGATGGTTGCAGGGAGAAGTCCAGCAATACCTGCCCCATGAAATCATGCTGGCCGCCTGGGGCAATTTTGGCGCGAATGTCATTCACTACGACATTGTTTCCGCCCTGCCCGGCGTCAGGACCGCACATCTGGAACCTGAGCACCTATCGCCGCTGCTACGCGGCCTCTATCAGCGCTGGGTCGACATGGGTGGGATGCCTTGCGCATTTCGGGACTGCTCCGATACCCTGTATGAAAGCAGTGGCGCGCAATACGCCTTTGGAGGCATCCTGCAAAGCATGCGCTCATCCCTGTTGCACGGCATCCGCGATAGGCGCGGGCGCCATGACCGCCTTTACGTAATTTTCAGCTCGCACGAGGAACTCGACTGTTCCGCCCTGGGCACAATGGCAATCCTGATGCCTCATATTGACGCCGCATTCAGCCGGGTAGCGCCCTTGCCCCGCGCATGCCAACAGACATCATTCCTGGCAAATGAACTGGCAGATTCGGATACCGCCCGGAGCAAGAAGGAAGCCGAAATGAGGGAAGACAACGGACGGAGCAAGCACGAAGTCGCAACATGGGTTGAGTAAGATGGGCAAACCCGATACCGGGAATAAGCAGCACCGCTTCCGGCCATGGCATACCTCCTATGGGAAATCATTGAGTCGGTACACTGTTCCATTGCTCCCAAGACCCCATAACGAGGAATGAACAAGAGAGCGCGTTGATGGGTTTACTTATATGCTCATAGCCCGGGGATCATGTTAATGGTGGTGAATTCACTTCCCGCTCTGAAATAGGCTAAACTCAAGCCTTTCGGTACGGCGCACGTCGCTCCCGAGTGATGGCGAGACGGTTTACCGATTGGGAGAATTCATCGTTTGGTCTATGAGTGCCGGGCAAGCGGCAGAAATGGCTGCAAAACAGCCCATTAGCACTCGCGTAGCTCGGAGAGCTATCCGGGTTCAAATAAATTTATTCGCGCATCTACGGTAAATGAAGAAACTTTGTTCCGCCGCGAATCTGATGGAAGCTCATATCATGCTTGATCTTCTCGGGCATGCGTACATAGCGGCGAGGTTATTCAATGAACATGCGCAGGGTGGTATGGGAGACATCCCATTTACCCATGCTTATCCCGAGGTATGGGTTGTCAACGACAGCGATTTTGTTCGGGGACAGGCAATCGTAAGCGCTTTTGAAAAAGCTCCCATCGAAACGCGTGTGGTATTTTGCCGCGCATGTGGCGAAGAGAATCCGCATAATTTTCAATTGTGCTGGCAGTGTGGCGCCGGGCTGGAGGCGATGTCCTAGCAGCCTGCCGGACTGGCGGAATTGAAGCCAGGAAAATGTAGCTTGCACCACCTGAGCGTCGCCGCCCGCAGCCATCCCGTCTAGGAGTATTGCTTAGCGATACTCCATACTAACAGGGGTCGCTTCAAGAAATGGAAATTTACGCACGCTGAGGATGCAGCACAGCAAGTAGGGGCTTTGAGGCGGAAGGAACTTTATCCGCGCTGTGGCCGGCTTTGACGATCTATCCCGCCTCGACCCGTGCATCGTACGCGGCGACGGTGCGCTTCCACGCGGGTCGGGCCAGGCACCGATCTCGATACGACGCGACTCGCGGATATGGCACGATCAATCCCTCGTCCTTGATGCCCGAGAGCAGCACGTGCGCCATCAGGATATCGGCGACCGTGAAATCTTTTGTCGCGACGAAGTCGCGGTCGGCGAACCAGCGCTCAAGGTTCGTCAACACCCGATTGACCCAGCCGACCAGGAAATCGCGGGGCTTGCTGCAACTCCCATCGGCTGTCCAGTCGTGCACCATCAGACTAAGCAGCGGTGGTTCCACCGAGTTCATCGCGGTAAAACACCAGCGTATTACCTGCGCTTCGCCCGCGTGGTCGCCGGGAATCAAGCGGCCGGACTTCTTCGCCAGGTAGACGACGATGGCGGCGGATTCGGACAGCACCAACCCGTCATCATCGATCGCCGGAATCTGTTCGAAAGGGCTCAGCCGGCGATAGGCGTCTGTGGTCAGGTCGTGTGCGGGGTGGTCCATGCCGACCAACTCGAAAGGCAGTTGCATCTCTTCGAGCGCCCACAGCACGCGCAGGTCGCGGGTGTGCCCGCGTGCGTAAGCGTTGACCTTGGAAAAACCGTAGAGCTTAAGCATCATGACGTTCCTTCGATTCGTCTGTTTTGATTACCCAACCGCGCATTCAGTTCCACATGTTGCGAGTCTTGGTGCAATTGCGCAAACGGCCATTTGTGCAACGATACTCCACGCCAGCACGAAACCATCGACGAAACGCTATTACCGCACGTCCCGCCTCTAGGCTGGGAGCACATCAATCTGACTGGCGACTACGTTTGGCACGCCAACAGGCGGGCCGCACGAGGTGGGTTCCGTCCTTTGCGGCCAGTCAAATCGGCGTTACCAAAAGCTTAGCGTGCGTAAATTTCCGTTTCTTGAGGTGACCCCTAATAGTTCTATCAATGATCGCGCACTATCTTAGAAGGTATAAGTCGCGCTTACCCCCACCATATAGTTGCGCCCCGGCGCGGGCTCATAAAAGCGGCCGTTGCCTTCATTGACGATCACCGATCCACTATATTTTGTATCGGCGATATTATCCATGCGAACGAATTCGGTGAACTTCCAACCGCGGAACTGATGCGAATAGGCGACGCGAATATTTGCCATCGCGTACTGCTTCGCGGCTTCGGTATTGGTATCATTGACAAAGATTTTATCCCGGTAGATCGCCTCTACCGCCGCTGAAAAACCCGGTTGGCCGCGCCGCCAGGTTAACTCCGCATAAGCCGTGTTGCGTGGCACGCCGGGCAGAAAATTGCCTTCAGCCACGGTTACCGTGCGCGGCGCCGCGGTCGGGCGATAAGTATAGGCGTCCTGGAAAATTGCATCGAGATAGGTGTAGGATAGAAATGCGGAAAGATCCGGCCCGAAACGTGAATCAAGCGAGAGTTCCACGCCGCGCCGTGTCGTATCGGCCGCGTTCTGGAAGGTGGCCCGGCCGCCGGAATTCGTGGCAGGCAGGATTTCACCGGTAACGAAAGCCTGGAAAAGCGCAAGATTGATACGCGTGTTGTTCGCAGGCAGCCACTTGAGTCCCGCTTCCACGTTAAGACTCCGGCTTGGCCGCAGCGCAAAATTAAGGCCGCTGGCGCCGTCGGGCCGATAGGCGAGTTCAGCGAAGGTGGGCGTTTCGAAACCGCTGCCGGTGCTGACATACAGGTTGAGGCTGGATGTCGCCTTGTACAACAGCCCCAGCACCGGATTCACATTCTGGAAAGTGATGCCGCCGCTGTCATCGGGGTTGCCCGTACGGGTGTAGAAATCCTCGGATTTGAATTTCACCTCCGTATGGCGTACCCCGGCAGAGAGAATCCAGGATGGCACGAATTGCCACTCGGCCTGCACATACTGGCCGAAACTGGTGACCGTGTTGTTCTCGTTGCGGCGCAGATCGCCGCGCACGCCCAATGTTGCACCGATGAAGTTTTCGAAACCTTTTCGCCTTTCCTTAGAGCTATCGTAGTCGATTCCCGCCGTCAGCGTTAACGGCCGTGGGCCGCTGGTGCGATGCGTCCATCGCAAACCCAGCCCGCCAAATTGGCGATCCAGATCGACCACGCCTCCGGAATTGGTAGCCGGAATCTGCGCGCCGCGTGGAATGGCGAGAAATTGCAAAATCTCCCGCGTTCCCGCATAGCCGATCAGTTTGATTGTATTCGAGGGAGATAGCTTGTGTTCATAAACCACGCCGCCCTGCGTATTGTCGATACTCTTGCGCGTATTGAAAGTGGTAGCGCTTGCATCCGCCTGGCGTGGATCAGCGCTCATTTGGGCTCGTGTCAAACCGAGCGGGTCCTGCGTGTCGCCCTGGTGCAATTCGTTGGTCACCAGTGTAAGCGTGGCATCATGAGCGAACCGGTAGGTTAGCTTTGCGTTTGCCTGGTAACGGGTGGCTGCGCTGTGATCGCGATAGCCATGCGTCTCGAAACGGGAAATGTCCACCACATAATTGAACGGGCCTGTCCCGGTTGTCCCCGTTCCGCCGAGTGTACCGCCAAGCTTGAGCTCTCCGCGGGTCGTGCCATAGCTGCCCCCCAGCAACATAGCGGATAACACTGTGCCCGGCGGACCATCCTCGGTGAACGCCTGTATCACGCCCCCGGGGGCATTGCCATAGATGGCGGAAAAAGGTCCTCTCAATACTTCGATGCGCTGGACCGACCCCAGGTTGATGGTAGCCGCCTGGCCCTGGCCGTCCGGCATGGTGGCGGGAATATCATCGACGATCATCCGTATGCCACGAATTCCGAAAGTGGAGCGTGCGCCGAAGCCGCGGCTGGATATTTGCAGATCCTGTGCGTAGTTCTGCCTATTCAGAATTACCAGGCCGGGAATACGGGTCAATGCCTCCGAAAGATTGACAAGAGGCCGCCCATCCCGGATGACAGGCGCCTCCACCACGTCAATGGACATGGGCAGTAGAAAACTCGACTGGTCAACGCGGGTACCCGTGACGACAACCGGGTTGAGCGTGGGCGTGGTGTTCGAGGATGAAGCCGCCACAGCCTGAGGACTTTGCTGTGAGGGAGACTGGGCTGAGGAGAAGCCGGATGCAAACGCCAAAGTAACCAGGCTCACTACCCGGCAACCATCTGGTATGGGAGTCTTCAAACCTGAATCAGGTAGTTGAATGGGGTGAAGTAAGCATTTTTCCGGGAGATGAGGCAAGGCATTGCCAACAACGTGGCCATACGCCGAAAGAACATGCAGTCCGCCCTATTATGCTGATCCACCGGAAAGGCAAAATCCAAATGACGCGGAACATATACGTAGATCATAGCGCTACACTGAAAAACGAGCGGTCAATTGCATTCATTAACTTCCGACTTTTACTTAATCATGCGCAATGATAGCGACACTGCCGGTCATCAATCAACCTGCGCCGCATATCCGAAATATTGTCGCAGTACCGTCAGGATGAAATCTGCCAATTTCCCCTTCAATATTTGAATCCAGGCCTTTACAGTCCATCGTGGTTAAGATAGGATTGATTCTCATTTACATTTATGGAGGCAACCATGACAACCTTGACGCGTGCTGATGCCCAGGTTCTTGAAGCGTATACCGATGCCTTGAGAGCGCTCGTTACCGCTCTGGGGTGGCAGATCGACCCCGTACGTTTACATTCGGACCTTCAGTCGATCGCGGGTATTGCGCGGAAGGATGGCCATGGCGCGTCGGCGGGGCTGATAGATGAACTTGCGCGCACTGTCGAAGCCAGGCTTCTGACAACGAAGGTAAGTATTGAGCGAACGGTCATTCCCTTTCGCTGACAGCGAGCGTTTCAGGCCCCCGCACGCGATGATTTGACTGAATTGGTGATCAGTCAATCTCTGAGCGGGTCTTCCATGGAGCACATTGCTGGCAAAACAGGGGTATTCCGGAATGCCTCGGTGGCCTCTCGACTTGAAGGAAACCGGCTGCAAAAAAATGTCTGACCTCTCAGGTTTTCGCTCCCCTTCAGTTTTTCCAACTGATTACCGGGAGGAACGCCACTCCTGGAAACCGGCGCTCGCGCGCCGGGCTGGTAATCAAGGCGTTTGTTGAGCCGTGTGCTTCACTCTCAAAATTTCGACGGTGCACGCCTCAGTTTGCCGGGGCCGATATGCAGTTATTTCCTAGAACGATGCCCCGTTATCCCCTGGGCACCTCCCTGAGCAAAACGGAATTGCTCCTCATGTCGGATAGGGGTGCCACATCTTTTGATAGCCGGTATTTCGGGCCGGTAGCTCTTTCTCACATCAAAGGGGTGATCCGGCCAGTTATTACGTTCTAATTCTATTTTGGAAGGGTATCCACATTTTCACTGGACAAGTCTGTGGATAACTCTTCTAAACTAGCGTAATTCGAGATGCGCAGGGATAGATCAATACTTAGACAACCCATGAGCGCCTTGTGATTTGGATCTGGCCTTGGCTGCTGGTTTCCTATTTAATCCTGGTGGGAAATTCATCTGGACTTGAGGTTAAATAAGGAAAAAAAGCGTATGCCCGGCAGGAAAGGGCTGACAATCCCTTTCCGTCTATGTTGAATGCGGCATGTTTCTTACAGGCGTGCAAATTGCCCGGTGCATAAAGGCACCGGGCAATTGATTTTATTTCGGGAAAATCTTTCTCAGGATTGAGAAAAGCAGCAGGACATTCTGCCTGATTTTTACAATCCGGCTCCAGAGTTAACCAGTTGCGCACTGGTTGTGTGATTTCGATTGAGCTTGGCAGCTATTTGCCGATGCAGGGTTGCAGTTTGTATGCTGTCTCCCACACCTTTTTCGTAATCGCGAATCAACATCGAAGTGTGCGACTGAAGGTCTTGAGCTTGCCGGCCGTAAAGATAGCTCTTGTTCTCGTATTGCTCCAGCAACTTTTTTTGCTCCTTTAACTTTGCCTGCATCAGCGCAGCGGTATTCTCATAGTATATTGCAATAGATTCATGGTCGCCGCGAGTGACAGCATGTCGAGCGGCAGCGCGAATTTCCGGAGTATCGATTGGCTGGTCTGCAACGACCGAAGAGCTTGCCGAAACCAGGAGACCAATCATGGACAACGCTGCAAATACATTTCCAAATTTTGTTTTCATGATTGCAAACCCCATTAGGATTAAGACGATTGCATCCTACCTTAGTCAATAGTCTGAGTATATTGGGGAAACCCTGGTTTTTTACTAAGGATTTCCTTTAGAAGAAGCCCTTGATTGGGCAGGAGATTAGAATTGAGTTGATGGCATGTGCGTATTAATAGTCTTCATACTCTAAATACTGACCTAAGCCATGCGCATGTTTATATGTTGCAGGCGGGATGTCTGTCGCTGCTCAAAGTTACTAAGCGGCATGCCTGGTTTAGTCAGATTGCTGCTCAAGAATTATTTGTTATTGCTGCTGTCACATTCCCCGCCAGCCGCCTTCTGTGATGCATTTCGCCTGTCATGGCCCATGATCTGGAATCTTCTCAGCAATTACGGCCGCACGGTTATGGGTCAGGGATGGCCGTTGAGAACTCTCCAAATCTATACTACCCAGCCATTTTTCACTTCGGTTTCTTAAGCCGGCACGTTTCTAGTCGTAGGTGGTCAGTTGCTCGCCCGTCGGGGTGATAAGCGTGGCTAGAAGGCGCGCTGGTACAGTCCGACTGGGATTCTCCATGAACGAGTGCACCGTTCCGGGTGGTTCGCTCCAACTTTGTCCGGGATGAAATTCGATTATTTCGTTGCTGTTAAGCTGCGAACGAACCGTACCCTCGAGCACATAGACAAACACCATGCCTCCATGGCGATGGCTGCCGGTTTTAGCCTCGGGTGCGAGGTTCACTACAACTGTTGTCAGAGTAGTTTTGGGATCATCCGGAAGCACCTGCGACGTGACGGGTGTAAGGGTTATCCCGGTTGACGTTACGCCGGCCCGCACGTCGGGCGCACCGGTTATCCATCCCATCCATAGCAGACTCGCCATAAATAAAATCGAAAATACTTTAACAATATTCGGTAATAATATAATTGAATTGAATTTCACGTCATCTCCTTCGGTTGATCATTTTCGCATAAACAGATGTTTCACCCGGCACGCAGCAGGCTCGGAAAACCATCTAAATGGATATTCAGCAGCATATCCGACTTGAAGAATCGAGACGAAAATGCGAGTGGGACAAGTACAGATTAAACGACTCTGAAGGCTAATAATTATTCTATGACCGGACAAGCGGTGAAATAGGGACCCACCTGACGCTTTGCAGCAACTTTCCTCCAAATCGAGGGTAGACCCAATAGTCATGCCACAGCCGCCATTTCCATCACAATAGAGTAGAGTCAATCGTACTTCACGTCCAGAATATATTGGTTTTTGGTTCCGTTGCTGTCCACGCCTTATACAATTTTTCTGATATAAGATGAAAAATATACTTGAAAATATCAAGACTATTAAATCAGCGGGAGTAGTCAGCCATGCAACAGATCCCAAAACTACACACTCAAAATCACCGTCAAGATGCTTAGAATCATACCCCGCGTCCCGGTTGGGTGCCTGCCTGGGACATTCCCAAAGTGCAACTCCATCAGGCGGGTGACATGGTGCTATGCGAGGTGGCGCGGCGGGTGACGGAGATGCTCAGGCCTTATGATTCCTTTGGCCGTTATGGCGGAGAAGAATTACTAATTGTGTTGCCCGAATGTGATGCGACTGATGCGTTGACGATAGCAGAGAGGGTGCGATCAGGTATTGCCGATCAACCGATAACGACTAAATTTGGCTTGATACCAACCTCGATAAGCCTGGGGGTGGCAATGGCTGACAAGGAAACTTTACTTTTCGATGAACTCATTCGGCGCGCTGATGGTGCACTTTACCAAGCTAAAAAAGAGGGACGCAACCGTGTGGTGTTCGTAAGCGCAAATTTGCGTGGTGAAGTAACCTAAAATCTCCCGTTCGTGGGGTAATCCCACGTGTCATTTATACTAAATCTCTTAAGTCACAATTCGACCCGCGTGTGGGCACAGCCCTGGAACAGCCCTGAACCCCGTCTCGGTTGGTGCAGGTTGGTGCGTTCCGTGGCGGAGAGTATTGAGCGACGCGGCATAATAGTCAGTCGTCCGTGCGCAGGTATTGGTACATGCACTGACTCGACCGCTTCTTCGGGCTTGCTTTTTTATTGAGGCAATTCGACTGAAAGACGCCGACAGCAAACGATCGAAACTTGAGCTATGTTAATGAATATTCGGATCCATGGGTCTTTTGATTAACTGTTAGGTGTGAAGAAGAGAGCAACCATGTTTGGCAGTGATAGATTTACCGTCATCTTGTCCCGTTTAACATGCTGGTCCTGTTCCTTGACGAGGTTCTTGGCATCGGCGGTAACTCTGTTAGCTATGGCGAATGCGCTCCTGCCCATGCCCAACGCGTATGGATTCGCTTTTATCAGCGACCAGCGAATGGTGAATCCGGATTTCGGGGCGAGGATTGGACCGAGGTTCATACCAGTCCCGGTCCACTGGACGAACGCGACCCTGACGCCGCCACCTGTTCCTGGGGCCTTCGCTCAACGTACGCTCAATATCACGTTCAACACGACACCGAGATTCGTCGTCCCTATGGCCGACCGGCCAGCGCTCGCCAACGCGGTTACTACTTGGAGCAATCGAAACCCGGTGACTGCGAACAATTGTTGCGAATCCTGATGGCTTTCCCGCCGGAACCCCTGTGAAAGTGTTGGGAGGGCAGAACTATGATCTCGAATCGATCCTGCTGCACGAATTGGGACATGCCTTCGGGCTCGACCATCCAAATCTTGCAGACCGCTCGACGCCAGAGCTAGATCGCGCCACCGCGAGCACCAGGGGCAACAATGGAATGTTTGACCTTGGCACGGTCGATGGCATCCCAGGGAATTTCAATGACAACCGCGGGGATGATCTATCGCTTCACCTCGTCGATCAGGATAACAACCCGTTCAGTGGCTTGCCCGCGTTGGCCGGCAAAGAAGGATTTTTTCTGGATGGCCCCTTCGTAACCGGTGGGTACGCTCAGGCACCGACCCGGGTGGTCGCCAGCGCGGGCCGCATTGCAACAGGATTCGATGTCATCGCTAATCTGGAAGCAGTCATGGTTCAGGGACTTCCAGCGCTCGAGTCCCATCGTGCGTTGGCACTAGACGATGCGAAGGGCCTGTTCTACCTGGAAACCGGCGTTGATCAGCAGAGCCGCGGTGATCGCAGGGCCACCCTCCTGGATAACTACATGTTCAACTTCGTTTTTAACCCCGCAGGTGTGGCCAATGCGGGAGGTGCTCCTCCGGCGGGAACCCAGATCCTTGTAAACAACACGAGGGTGGCGCCACGACTGGGGGAGACCGTGTTCCAGCGACCACTTGCCAACGCCGTCGTCCGATACGATATTGATGCCGCGACCAATGCCGCGCTTGCGCAGACAGATATCTGGCTTGATGGGCCCATCGAGAGCTTCGGCAGCCAGATCCAGTTCGTGGATATCACTTATTATGACACCCTTGGCCCTATTGCTGCCGTCCCTGCGCCTGCGACGCTCTCGCTAGTTGCCATAGGTGCTTTGCTGCTTCTTGGCGCTAGAAATGTTCAAGTACAGCAGGATAATGTATGACGTCTTGTAATGAATGACGGCACCATCGCTGGGCAGAAACGCACAACTGTCCACCTGCGAATAGCCTGATATTTTCCCTCTCTAAGGAGGTACCGCATGTCGCACTCTCTTTTCCTACAACATTCGATACTGGCTACTGCGCTGATCTTTGGTTTGGCAAGCGCTCATGCAGCTGACACACCGGGCGTGGATGCTGTCAAGATTGAACAGATCACAGGCCTCAAAGGTAAGTTATCTCAAGAAGAAAATGTCTTCAAGGTCTCCAAGCCGCGTACCGATGTCAAAATCCAAATCGATAAGTGGACGATGGTGCCCTTCATGGGATTGACTTCCTGGGCCGGGTTTACACCTGCCCAAAATGGGCAAGTCTTGATGATGGGCGACACGGTACTGTTCGAGGATGAAGTAAACCCGGCCATAAGTGCTGCACTCGATGCCGGCCTGGAAATCACGGCCTTGCACAACCACTTTTTCTTTGACCAACCGAAAGTGTATTTCATGCACATCGGCGGTATAGGCACTGCGTCGCAACTCGCCACCGGCATCAGGAAAATTTATGACAAAGTGACTGAAATCAGGACAGCAAGACCCGCCCCTGCGACAGAGTTTCCCAAAACGATTGTCCAGGAAAGTAAGATTACAGCGGGGCCGCTAGAAACAATTCTTGGCATGAAAGGAGATTCGAATAACAGCATGTTCAAGGTCACGATAGGCCGTGACGCTACCGTACATGGCGTAAAGGTCGGTAAGGAAATGGGAGTAAATACCTGGGTGGCATTTGCTGGCTCTGATACCCAGGCCGTGGTCGATGGTGATTTCGCAGTACTCGAGGACGAGCTGCAGCCTGTTCTAAAAATCCTCCGGGCGGGTGATATCAACATTGTTGCAATCCACCAGCATATGACACATGACCGGCCCCATTATTTGTTTATACATTATTGGGGCAAGGGCAGCGCAGAAGATTTAGCCAGAACTGTCAAAACCGTCTTGGATTTTCAAGTTAATTTCCGTCAATAGCATCCCTGCATTCTCCGGGAATTTCTGGCTTAGCGTTTTCCAGATGCTCAATGAAATAGGTTCGATGCCATGCCCAGGATGCCGCAACTCAGGATAATGGGTATGACTCCCACTTTAAAACGAAATAAGGCAATCAGGGCTATAGCAGTAATCAGAACAGGAAGCCAGTCCACAGGCTGATCCAAGCCCGAAGGCCAGAATACATGATAGGCGAAGAACAGGGCAAGGTTAACGATCACTCCTACCACTGCGGCAGTAATGGCTGTGAGGGGTGCTGTCAGCTTCAGATTGCCGTGTGTGGTTTCGATAAAGGGACCTCCTAGCAAAATAAAAATAAAACTGGGTAGAAAAGTAAAAAAGGTGGCGATTGCAGAGGCAACAAAGGCTGATGCAAAGAGGGCATCAGGGCCAAAAACTTCTTTGGTCCAACCGCCGACAAAACCCACAAAAGTGACCACCATGATGAGAGGACCAGGAGTGGTCTCGCCCAGAGCAAGCCCATCAATCATCTGGATCGGCGATAACCATTGGTAATTTTCCACCGCACCTTGATAAACATAAGGCAGAACTGCGTAGGCTCCGCCGAAGGTGAGTAATGCCGCCTTGGTGAAGAACCAGCCGATCTGCGGGAAAGTACCGTCCCATCCATAACGGAACGTCAGCGCACTTATCATAGCCACCCAAAGAACCACCCCCACAGCTGTGATACGAGCCAGTTTTACCCAACTAAACAAGGCATGGGCGGGCGTGGGGGTATCATCATCAATGAGAGCGGGACCGAATTCTTTTTGAGCACTGCCATGTCCCCCGCCTGGCTTGAAGTATTGAGGAAAGATGTTTCCCCCCACAAAGCCAATCAAACCAGCCGCAAATACGATAGTGGGGAACGGTAGTTTAAAAACAAAAATCATAAAAAATGCGGCGGCAGCAATGCTCCAGGTTACGGGATTTCGTAATACCCGCGAGCCAATACGATAAGCAGCGAACAGGACAATAGCAACCACCGCCGGCTTAAAGCCGTAGAGCATGCCCGCCACTGCTGGGAGTGAGCCGTAAGCCATATATACCCATGCAAGCCCTACCAGAATAAAAAATGAAGGCAGGACAAACAATCCGCCTGCTATGATTCCGCCCCAAGTACGATGCAATAGCCAGCCAATGTAGGTAGCGAGCTGCTGAGCTTCAGGCCCAGGCAGGATCATGCAGTAATTCAATGCATGCAAGAAACGCTTTTCCGAAATCCAGCGTTTCTCTTCCACCAAATCGTGATGCATGATTGCGATTTGCCCAGCTGGGCCGCCAAAGCTGATGAATCCAAGCTTTAACCAGTACAGGGCAGCTTGTGCGAGCGTGATGGGCGTAGGGGACTTCGGGATTTGTGAGGTCTTGCTATGGTTACTTACGACGTCCATGGATTCTCCTCTGCGGGGTAATCCCCTAAGATTGGAGCAGGCCTTGGACGCAAGCGTCTTGAATGGGGAGGCTGCGAAATCCCCGATTTAGTACCCGGATGTTAATTTTTTATGGTGCAAAAAACAAGAGGCCGACCAAGTCTATATGTTGCCAAGATGGTCAGAAAAGGGCGGGAAACTGTTTTTGGCATTGCTGAGTTGCTGAAGGTGAATCGCACTATCCTATACTGTACGCTGAATCGGAGATAATGAGCCCCTGGAAGTTTGGCCGCTACGGGTGCTCACTGAAGCTTATCGTACGATTTTTTCCGAATTCTGCGTGCTCCCCAAAAACCTGCGCGCTGTCTGTCACTACAAGAAAAATTTACGCAGGCCTCTCGCACGTCCCCAAACTTTTCTTGCTGCTCTATATGTTTTTTTATAATTATTTCTCAATCGCTTGTTCTTATCATAGGTGGGATCCAAATAAGGCCAGTATGCGTTCTCGCCAGGCGTGCCATGAACCCAGGTACCGCCACCGCCGCCCCAGGTTTGTGCTTCATCAGACGCGTTCAGCAGCCTGAAATATGTGGAAGAAAGCCACCATGCACCGAAACGTGCCCTCGCGAGATCCACATAGCCGCTCAGATAATAGAGTGCCCATGAGGCTGCCCATCCAATCGTTTTACGCATGATTCCTCCTCGGGTTTGGAACCTGCCCTCGGCAGGTTATCCATGGGTCATCTTACGAGCATGGCGGATATTGACAATTGGACTCAAGTACTAGCAGGACGGGGCAATGCGGTATGGTGTTAGCCCGTATTCTGAGAGGACTACTAGGGCCTGTTAACACTTATTTCGCACCCGCGTTTTTTGTGTCAACCCGAAGAGACGGGATGGATTTCATCCAGCCCTTCGTTATTCGCCGCTTACGGAGGCCTGCTCCGCCGCGCGGCTCATGCCTCGTACTGGATGAAATCTGTCGCCGTCGCGGGTGCGAAATAAGTGTTAACAGGCCCTAAATCAGCCGAGTGCGTCCGCTGTGCAGGAGTGAGGCCGACCGTGACAGAGGATTTTCAGAAAATGCGGGGATGCCAAGGGCCTCAGCGGCGAGCCAACACAAACTCCAGATCCTCTATCATCTGTAGTAGTCGAGATTTGATCTGACACTGGTTGTCAGATTCGAGTTACTGGAACTTGTTGCTATCAAGAATATATCTGCTATAAATAAAATGAGATAAGTTATAAACTGTCATTATTGAGCTATTCCCTTCACCGGAGATTTCTATGAACCCGTTAAGCCACGTCATGGTTTGTTTGTTTGCTATAGTCGCCATTGCTGGGTGTGCGTCAAGCACCGTCAAGGAACGACAGGAATACCGGGGTGGAAAGATAGCTCGGCCCGATCACATCATCGTATATAACTTTGCAGCCACCCCTGCCGATGTGCCAGCCGAGTCCCCTCTAGCCGGCCAAAATCTTGAACATAGTACGTCGCAAACGGCGAGCCAGACCGCTACCGGACGTCGACTGGGCGCCCAGATCGCAGCAGGCCTGGTTACGAAAATTCGCGCCATGGGACTGCCAGCGCAGCAGGCTTCGACCAAAACTTCGCCGCAAGTTGGCGACCTTGTGATCAGAGGTTATCTCATTTCAATCGAAGAAGGCAGCACTGTCAAACGTGTCTCAATCGGCTTGGGGTCGGGTGCTTCCGAGTTAAAAGCAATGGCGGAGGTCTATCTGATGACGGACAGTGGACTCCAAAAACTGGGTTCCGGCCGTGTAGATTCCACTGGAGGTAAAGCACCGGGAGGAGCGATGGGGGTTGCTGCCCTCGCTGCGACAGGCAATCCAGCCGGTCTCATCATTGGCACTGGCATGAAAATGTACGGGGAGACCACTGGGAGCAGCAAAATCGAAGGCAGGGCCGAGGATATGGCCACGGAAATCGCCAATATCTTAAAGGTAAAGTTCAAAGAACAGGGCTGGATCTAATCGGGGAAAATCCGGCTGGGACCATTTACCTAGTTGTCAAAACTGACACTTGAGTTGCAGCACTTCATTGCTTCCCCAATAAGCAGACATTAGACGATACCACCGTCTGCTCTTGGGCTTTAGCGTTAATGCGAATCTGACATTGTCTGCCTGATTAAATCCAAATTAATACACATCATCGATACCGTCGATGCCCGGCTGGTCACGATTTTCTATTTGTCATGGGGTGTTTGCGGGATATTGAAGTTCAGCGTGGCGCGGTGGCGAAATGCTTCAAATTTTTGCCCTTTAAATTCCCCTGGCTGCGTTTCCAGGTGAATAACCTCCAGAACATACTGGCCAGACCACGGCGTGGTGATGCTGACCCTGCCATTTTCGTCGGTGTGGCGCTCCTGCATCCAGAAATTTGGAGCGTAGACCATGAGCTTGGCTTTTGCGAGCGGTGCGTTCCGTAAATAAACGATGAACGCGTTAGGCGATCCACTCTCCGGCAGAATGTCGAGCACGAGCTCCGGTTTGGGCGTTGAGCGCCGCAGCAGTGGACTGAAGCGGGTATAAAACATCGGCTTTACAATGCCAATACCGTGCTTGGTCCAATCCTTGACTTCGTAACCGAGTTCCTCGGCGATCAATGGGGATGTGCGGTTCGAGGTCATCCCCAAATCAAAGTGATTCCCCTTCCGCATCACTTTCAGCTCCTGCCGCTTGCCGTTCGCATCAAGCAGCCATGCCTGCGGTCCTTTTATCTCATCCAGCCTGCCACCGGTGACTTCTTTTTCCTGATCCTGGTATTCACCGAAATAAAGGCGCGCATGATTCATCTCATCCCGTTCTATCCAGATATAATGCGCGGCTGCGGGGAGCGTGTGGAATAACCCTGTTAAAACAAGGGACACACGGATAAGCAGCATCTTAAGCATGGTATATTTCCTTAAAATATGAAATAACTCCGCTTGGGAAAGCGGGCGCAATAGAAGCGGCAGGGAGGATAATCTCTATCGTAGTTTATCACCCCCCTATCATCTGCCGGTGGTCATTCTAGTCCATTGATCATTCCTGAATGACCCTGCCCAGCGCGGATACGGGAGTTCTGGAGAAAACGTTGATGTTCTCGATTTTGGCTATTTAACCTGAAACGCAATCCACTCACCTGACGCATGGCAGGCTTGTGCTGATATCCGGAACGAAGCTAAAGCAGTCGCCGGGTAGCAGCTCATTTCGGTAAACACTGTACGGCAGCATACAGACGGCTATATTACGCAATGCGTATTATTATATGGCATCCCTGTATGGTATCTGCATCGTCGGCATCTCCCTTGAGATCCAGGCTTGCGTGCCGCTGAAAATCCGAATGACAACGGGAATCTCAAGCAAACATGAGTTCTGAATCAGAAACCCGCAGTCCGGAAGACTGGATTCGCCAAAACCCCGTCGCCTCACCCAGGCATACGCCAAGTACTTTCGATTGGCGCGATGTGCTGGCAATATCCGCACTATTTTTTTTTGGTATCGCCTTATGGAGCAGAGGGCTGAGCTTGTATGCCTATTATCTTCTGGTTCTGGCCTGGCTCCTGGACGGCGGCCTGGGCAGAATCAGGGAGACAATTAAAGAACCTTTTGTATTGGCAATGCTTATCTTATGTATTGTGGTGGCACTGGGAATACTTTGGAGTGACGATTCTAAACTTGGGTTGAAGGTATGGAATAGATACTTTGCATATTTGATCTTTATTCCCTACTTATCCCTTCTAAGTAAAACACGGGTGTCTTGGGCGATTAGCGGCGCGCTTATCGGTTATTCTGGTGTGCTCCTCATAGGCATATACCAGTGGATAGTTATAGGCGCACAGGGTATTCCCCCTCTTGGAATAACTTACCTGGACTTTTCCACAATGCTCGGGATCGGAGTCATATTGACGCTTTATCTGGCAGGCACCAGCAACGGTAAAAAAGCAAGAACTTGGTTATGGATACTAGCGGTTTTTCTGCTGTTTATGCAGTTTAACCAGAATGGACATGCATTGCTTATCGCCACTCTTGTTTCATCGGTACTTTTGCTTTTTCTGCTGCATAGAAAAGAAATCAGAAAACTCCTCGTTGCTACGGCAGCGTTACTCGTTGCGATAGTATTTTTTGCGTACAGCAGCGACAGCTTCCAGCAAAGGCTCATTCAAGCCAGGAGCGATATTGAATTATCCAAGCAGGGGAAATATGACACTAGCCTCGGATACCGCTTTGCCATCTGGGACGTCGGCCTGCATGGAATCGGGGAACAGCCGGTATGGGGTCATGGCACGGGAATGGCGGCTCCCTACTTTGATAAGACTGTCGAGACCTACAAGGGCGGGCTCTACAAGGATCTACCGAATTTTCTCAAAACCTACCACTACCACAACGACTGGATCGAGATCGGAATGCAGATGGGCGCACTTGGCATGCTGGCGTATGCTTTCTTCTTATGGAGCTGGTTTCGAACGCTGAAAGCATACCAGTTAGGCATTCCAGGGGCAGCCTTTACGTGTTTCATCATTCTTTTCGGATTAACGGATGTGCTTGTAATATTCAGGCAAAATCTTTATCTGCTTCTTGTCATCACCGCCATTGGGGTCGCGTGGCAGAAAGCATATGCGACACGATTTCTCTCCGAATGAAGAACGTAAACTCCTCAATGTCACAAATCCATTACTGACTAACGTCATGTATATGTCTACAATGGCATTTACGTGGAGGAGCTTACATGAAACTGGTGCGTGCACGAATTCAGAATTTCCGAAGCATTGACGATTCTGATGAGTTCAGTCTTGATGAACATCTTACTTGCTTCGTTGGGAAGAATGAATCAGGCAAGACTACTCTGCTGACGGCCCTCCACCGGCTCAATCCAATCTTCGACGATGCAAAGTTTGACCGGCAGAAAGACTACCCGCGCCGCCATCTATCGGATTATGAAGAACGCCACGAAGGTGAAGACGCGGTCGTGGTCACGACATGGTGGGCCATCGATCCAGCGGAAAAACAGGCGATTACCGATGTGTTTGGAGCCGGGGCGCTGGCGAGCGACAAGGTGGTGGTGCAGAAGGATTACAGCAACCGGACCCGCTGGACGGTGAGCTTCGATGAAGCCGCGATCGTTCAATATCTTATCGATACCAGCGGCTTTCATGATGATGAGAAGGCGCAGATCGGTACGGTCCGCACGGTAGCGGAACTGAAGGCGCAAACGGAATCGCTTCATGAAACATCACCAGGGCGGACACATTGCCTTCATCGAATCGGGCGGGATTTTCCCGAAGGCTCGGTTTCACAGGGCATTGTGCAGCTGCTGGATTTGCCGAAATTCATGCTGTTCTCCCAATATCAGCGGATGCAAGGTCAAGTGAGCCTTGAGCAGATTCGGGAGAGGGAATCGAGCAACACGCTTGAATCCTCCGACCAGGTGTTCATCGCGCTTTGCGACATGGCCTCCACAACGGTCGAGCAAGTTGCCTCGATCCAGGATTTCGAGAGCCTGGTTTCGCGCTTCGAAGGCGCCTCCAACAAGATTTCGGCTGAAATGTTCCGTTATTGGAGCCAGAATAAATTTCTCAAGGTGATTTTCCGGCTCGACCATGCGCTGCCCGGCGACCCGGCTCCCTTCAACAGCGGTCGCATTTTTCGGACACGTATTTTAAACAAGCTTCATGACGTGACGGTTCCGTTCGACGATCGCAGCACGGGTTTCGTGTGGTTTTTCTCGTTTCTTGCGCTGTTCTCACAGGTGAAAAAGCGGAACCAGAAGAAGATAATTCTACTGTTGGATGAGCCGGGGCTGAGTTTGCATGGTAAGGCGCAGGCCGACCTGCTGCGATACTTCAGGGAGCGTCTGGCGCCTGACCATCAAGTCATTTACACGACACATTCGCCGTTCATGGTGCCGGCCGATGATCTTCCTTCCGTACGCACCGTGGAGGACGTGGTAATTTATCATCAGGATGAAGCGCCTGAGGTTCGAGGCACCAAAGTGGGCGGCGATGTGCTAAGTACGGATCCGGACACGCTCTTCCCCTTGCAGCATGCGCTGGCCTACGAGATTACCCAAGCTCTTTCCGCCAGTGAGCATACGCTGCTCGTGACCAGGCCATCCGATCTGCTTTATTTGAGAGCCATGTCGGAAGTGTTGCGCTCGCATAAGCGCACTCCGCTCGACCCGCGCTGGACCATTTGCCCGGCCGGTGGTATCGAGAAAATTAGCGCTTTCATGAGTCTTTTCGGGGGTAATCGATTGCAGGTGGCAATACTGACGGACTTGGCTTCAGACCATGAAAAGGTCGAAGACCTGCGCCGCTGGAAAATTCTGCGTGATGGCCATATTTTCACGGCGGGCGCGTATGCCGGTCAACGCGAGGCGGATGTTGAAGACATGCTCGGCGCAGGGCTTTATGCGGAGATCGTGGGCGCAAGTTTCGGTCTCAAGGGAAAACAGGCCGTCGCCGCCCTGCCCGCCGGATCACGCATTGTAACTCACACAACAGAGCGTTTCCGGACACAGCCAGAAACGGCCCCGAATACGGTTCCGGAATTCGATCGTTACGTGCCCGCCGTCTATTTCACGGAACATCAATCCGACATCGTCAAGAAACTGTTTGGAGCGGATTTAAAAATGACGCTTACCCGCTTTGAGCAGTTATTCAGCGACTTGAATGCGCTGTTGCCGGAAACCAGACCGGCTTCCTAGCCCGCGATCCCAATTCCGAATTCCATCGATCCGGCGAGAGATTCCTCGAATGTGGCCAAAAAATCCGCAGTGCTATCAGCCAACCCATAAAAATAGAGAGCTGCAGCCTGTGCATACTGCCGAGCATCGGAATAGCACTTTACCCTGATCATGGGGACGAAGCGCATCAACTTCTCAAGCATGCTGACAAGGCCATGTATTTTGAGAAGAGGAACAATGTTCTTAAAAGCCGTAGCCCATCCTGAAATGCCCTCGCCATTTTCAAGCGCATCTACAAAACACGAGATCTCGCTCGCGCCGATATTTTCGATTACATCGAGGTCTTCTACAATAGGAGCCGCCGACACAGTCATCTAGGCGGCATGAGTCCCGAAGCGTTTGAACGCGCTTCGTTATGAGGTCACGGAGTGTCTACCGTTCCGGGGGAAGTCCAAACTGAATAACCATACTGATCCTCCGGTGTACCTTAGTCCAATAGGCAATACATTCAATACTTGTATGATTTGATCCCACAAGCGGCAGCGTTGTTGGATGTCGCACTCTGAAATATAAAATGAAAAAGTTAAAAGCATTAATCCTAATTGGTGTAATGCTTCTTTGAACTTGCTTTTAGCCATGTTTAGCCATGTCTATGCCGATATGTTGGACTACCGATTAGGAACTTGTCATGACAATAGTTACGACCACAGGTGATAGCTCTAGTTTGTTAAATGCTCAAGTTGGTGTTTTTGACGATGTTGCATACAATACGGCGTCTTTTTTTGAGCAGACTTTTTCTTATACCTATCTAGATGCTTATTATGGATCCATGATTATTGGCTATTCAAGTAATACCCAAATTCAGGGATATTCACCAAGCGCAAACGGTAATTTATCTGCAGAAGGGACCAATTTTTACGGCACAAGTGGCTCGGTAAAATTCTTAGCGTTTGATAATGGGGCTGACAATTCATATTGGATGGGTTCTGGAAATGGTAGTTTCAGAGAGAACCCATACGGTGGTATAGAACTCAATGGAAAATTTAACGAGTTAACCATCAGTTTAGATAACGGAACGAATGAAGGGCTCTATTTGAAGGGACAATTCAGCTTCGACAGCAATTTCAATTTGATTGGCAAATTCACCCAGGAAACCATTACATATGGAGATTGGAGCCTTACCTATACTGGAAATGTATCCATAGGCAGCTCCGGCCTGACAGGAACCATCAAATCAATTATGTTTTCTGATACTGCTGGCGCGTCTATTCGAGTTCAAGGTAACTTCTCAGCTTCAACTTATTTTGCTGTGGCTGATTCAGTAAATACTGTAGATGAACTGTTAAATTTGCAGATTCTTCTGGCTGGTAGCGAGACATTCAATGTTCCAGATGCGGCGCGCGCATGGCATGGCTATGGCGGCAACGACAAACTATATGGTGGTAGTCTTGATGATGAGCTATATGGGGATGAGGGAAACGATAAGCTTTATGGATATGCAGGGAGCGATCTACTTACAGGTGGCAATGGTAATGATCAGATTGATGGCGGGGACGGTAATGACTCGATTAATGGAGGTGAGGGTAATGACAAGATTATTGACATGTCAGGAGATAATCTGATCGTTGACGATATCGGCAACGCCAATATTGTTTTGGGCAATGGAAACGATGTGGTGACCACGGGCCTTGGCAATGACAAAATTGTGGCGGGAGATGGCAACAACACTATCTCTGCTGGCGGTGGTAACAATAAAGTGACGGCCGGTCTTGGAGATGACACCATCACGACTGGGGCTGGGAATGACAATATCAATGCAGGGACTGGCAATAACACCGTCTCCGCTGGGGATGGTGCTGACAAGATTAGTACAGGTTTTGGAAATGATACCCTTAATGGTGGAAATGGAAATGACACCATCATCGCAGGGGGCGGTAATGACATCCTAATTGGTGGTACGGGGGCAGACAAACTTACAGGTGGATGGGGTGGTGATCAGTTTATTTTTGACAATATTGCTCAAGGCGGAATTGATAAAATCACTGATTTCCACTCTTCTGATGGAGATAAACTGGTCTTTGATGTAAGTATCTTTACTGCCCTGTCTGGAGGAATCACCGCTGAAAACCTAGTAGTGGGTACTGGTACCATTGCAATTGCTGGTGATGGTAATGACTACCTTATTCTTAACACTCGCGGTGGCAAGCTCTATTATGATGCTGATGGAAGCGGCTTGGGGGCAGCTATTCAGATTGCGACTCTGACGGGAGTTACAACTTTGGAGTATACAGACTTCATGATAATTTAGGAGCCATGAGTCTGGGCTCAACATTTCAGTTTGCAACGCCACATGATTGGCCAGCAGAGAGTAGGCGACGACACACTCATCCTTGCCGAAATACTTGCGTGAGTAGGGGTCTCCTCGTTTTCCGTGCAATAACTGACGACTGGAAAACCTCTCTTAGTCTAGACGAGTTTGTACAATGCATTGAGTCTAAAAAGGTTTCTGTTCGCTGTTTTATCGCCTGAAAACCGCATGGATGCTAAAGCGATAACCACGCTAACAACGAAAACCGATCACCTATTGGTGTAGCTTTCCAAGCGACTAAGAAGCAGACAGAAATACTACATTAATAGACAGTTGATGCGGTCACCTCAAGCCACCACTAAATGTCGCGATAACTACCGCCATAGCTGAACTCAACCAAGCATTCACGCTCGAAACTCGTATTACAGAATAGACAGTAATGCCCCGTTTATTTAGTTAGTATTATACTAAATTACCCCGCGTCGTTACTCGCTTTGCGTACCGCCACTTTTTGCACGGAGAACGAGGGGATCCCCAAACTGGATACCGTTTTCCGCCCCCATAACGTTTATACTGTTTGCTGGCCGGATCAATAGTTTGCTTGTTGGCGCTGGGCTTGGTAAGCGCCTGATCTATCGGGAAAGTATGGACGAAGGAAAAAACCGGATCGCCAATTCCTTCAAGTTTACGTCCTGTTCAGCGCCATCCTCGAATTTGAATTTCCAGCTGCTTTGCGGATCATCCGGATTCGCTGATATCGGATCATCCGCGAGATTTATGCCCCCTTTCTTCAGAATTGCCCTGGCGCCCTTTGCATCGCCGCTTAACAGCAAGCTCAAGGCATCGGGAATGCGCTTTTTCTTTGCTTCCCAGACTTTGTTCATCCATGGCGCCATTTCCGCCAAGAGGCCATGTTTTTTGTAGATGCCTGCCATTCGCGTCAGTTCATCCGGGTCATCCAGGAGATTGCCGGTCAGCATGCGCCTGGCGATCATGTCGTCGGCCGACGTCGGTGCACCGGGACGGTGCTTTTGACCAGCGGATTCCTTGTGCAGGCTCATCAGGCCCGCACCATGATCCGCCGGGGCCACGGGAATCTCCGATTGAAGCCCGCTCACTGAATATCCCCCGGTGGATTGCCGGGAAATAGGGTTTACCTCGAGAAGCGCATCCGGGCCGGAGCTTGGCAGACCCGGTTTAAGTATGCCGGATGGCTGCTGCTGTATCGCTTCCTCCCAACCCGCGGCTATTTCATCATTGGCCGCTTTTAGCCGGTCGCGCGTGTCCTTATGATAAGCAGCCTTATCCATTCTTGCCTCGTGAATTTCCGCTTCGCGCTCATCGGCTCTCGCTATCCGCGCCGCCTGTTTCTGCCTGAGCGCCATATTCTGGCCGCTACGTGCGCCTTGCGCCAGCCCGCCCGCAAATGCACCAAAGTTAAACATGTATTCCTCCGTTCATGGTTCCCTTTATTCGCTATCGCACTATTTCAGTGCTGGCGCTCCAATCGGTCCAGCCCACCCGCAAATGCACCAAAGTTAAACATGCGTTCCTCCGTTCATAGCCGCTGCCCCATTGTTTCAGGCTGGAGCTCCATCGCAAATTACTTGAGCCGCTTGAATTCGCTTGCCCGCATGAGCAGTTCCAGCGTTGTTTCGAGTTTGATCACGCGCTCTGTCAGATTTTCAATCTTGTCCTGCTGGGTTTTGATCACCTCGCTTTGGCGAACGACCCTGTCCTCCAGCTTTATCATCGAGGTCAGGGCACCCCATACGCGATCCGTCACGCCCATCAGATAGCCTTGCCCATATTTCCGGACGCCTCAGCTTCCATTGCGGCTATCCGCTTATTGCTGGCTTCCACGAACGCCAGTACCTCGTCGATCGACTCGGATGCCCGGTCCGCGGCGGCCTTGGCCTTATCGGCAAGGATGCCTAATTCTTCATCCGCCGCGGCGGATTCATACGCCGTGGCACCGCGACGCATCAATTCCGCGACAGGAAGCCCCAGCTTCTTGGCCTTAAGCATGATCATTTCTTTTTCCTGGGGTGTGGCTTGCACCACAATTCTTTCAATCGCTGCTGCCATGAAAACTCCTTTAGTCATTAATAAGCTTATCCTGTACATGTACAGTATATGTACATCTAACGGCTGTCAATGATATTTCCGGTGTTCTCATCTTAATGGAAAGGAGTGGGGCTGAAAAAGGGCCATTAACGGGCTGGAATGTGTAACATGCATGACAAAGCGGGCATCAGCCCCTTAGTCCATGAGCCGGCTTTTCCATGGATCCGCCAGTATGCAGTGTCGATCTGTGGCGTGTACGAATGGTAGTCCGCATTACACCGCTTTTTCACAGCTTCTTCGTGATAGCGGCCGAGCCGAGCTGGCCAAGCAGGCTCCCGAGCCCCGCAGCCCCCAACGCTGAATTCTGGTTCGCTTGCCGCCACGCATCGAGTTGCCCCTGGTATTGCCCCAGCCCCAGATTGCCGGCGGACGCATTTGCGCTGGTTGCACCGCCAAACCAGTTTTGCGCGGCATTCATCCCCGCGTTGTGCAGTTCCGCGCCCGTCGCGATATTGCCCGTGGCGGAGTTGGCGGCATTAAGCGCTGCGGCATCGGCGGCAAGCCCCGTGTTCGGCATGTTGCGCCCGAATTTCGCCGCCCCTTCGCGCATTGCCATCCCCTGCAGTTCCGTATCGCGCCGAGCCTTGTTCATTGCGCCGGCGGTATCCCTGGCCAGTCCGAGGTTGATATCCTGCGTCAATGCCTGGAATCTGCCCGAGTTCGGGTTGACACCCAATCGCCCCAACGCCCGCTGGTTCGACTCCAGCGCTCCCTGATAGCCGCGCGAGACATCCGCCGCCGCTTCTCCCGCCATTCTTTCCTGGCGGCCGGGGGAGTCGAATTCGCTCGCATCCCCGACCATGCGCGCTTCCAGCGGGGCGAAAAGATCGCGATAGATTTGCCACTGCGATTCCGCACGGCCGGCATTGGCATCGCCCAGGGCAATCTGCTGGTCGACGATTTTTTCCATCAACGGGTCCTGCTTTGCAGCGCGATTTTTCTCCCAGGCCAGCTGATCGCGCGCGACCCCGGCCATTTCCCTGGCGAGTTCCGCGTTGGACATGGCGGCCTGGCCGATAAGCGGATCAGGTTTCGGCGGTTTTGCGCTACACATTTTCGACCTCCAGTATTTTGGTTAAACCATTCTCGACATGACAGTACCCGGAAGCCGGAAGAATCTTCCAGCCTTGTCCACTGTCTTCACTGAAATATTGATTTCGCTGACCCCCAGCAGAGATTCCGTATCGCGCCGTGCCCTGTTCATTGCGCCGTCGGTATCCAGCCAGGCCAGGTTGATATCCTGCGTCAATGCCTGAAATCTGCCCGAGTTCGGGTTGACGCCCGACCGCTCTAGTGCCCGCTGGTTCGACTCCAGCGCGCCACGAGAACCACGCGAGACATCCGCCACCACTTCTCCGGCCCTTTTTTCCTTGCCGGGTAAATCGAATTCGCTGGCATCCTCGACCAGCACGCTACCAGCGGGGCGCGATTTTTCTCCCAGGCCAGCTGATCGCGCGCAACGCCGGCCATTTCCCTGGCGAGTTTCGCGTTGGACATGGCGGCCTGGCCGATAAGCGGATCGGGTTTCGGCGGTTTTGCGCTACACATTTTCGACCGCCAGTATTTTGGTTAAACCATTTTCCACATGACGGTAGCCCAGAAGCCGGAAGAATCTTTCCGCCCTGTTCACCGTCTTCACGGAAATATTGATTTCGCTAACTCCCAGCAACCGCATTGCATTCTCGACATATGTCACAAAACAGTTTGCAACCCTGCCCTTGCGTGCCTCCGGCAACAGATAAAGCGTATCTTCCGTGGCGATAAGCGTTTGCGTATGTGCGCTTTTATCCAGGTACAGGGCGCAGTTACCCAGTAATCGCGTTTCGCTTCTCAGCGTGAAAAGCACGTAGCGCCCGGCACGCTCGTAGCGGATGAATGTCTCGTAATCCGGGTTGAAGGGCAGCTCGTGCCGATGTTCTTCCGTTTCATCCCAATGCGCCCGGTGCAGAGGTTCGATTTCATCGGTAATGCCTTCAATGCGTTCAACGGAAAAGGCAAGGTCCCCGTGCTGTTCCGGCTCGATCCGTTGAATATTTTCTGCTGGTATCAGCGTGGCCAGGCGGTCTGCGGCGAGACAGATATCGGCCGCCAGCTCGGGCGTGAGAGGAAGGCCCATGTTAACCTTCAGGAGTGCAAGCAATTGATGATTGGTCATCAGCTGTCCAGTCTCGCAAGAATATTTTCAACCGCTGTGCGTATTTCATTGGTGTAAGCGTAAAGCGCCTCGCATTCCGCTTTGGTCGGGGATGCCGAGAAGGTTAATGCCTGAAATTCAGGAACCCCGATCGCGTTACCCCGTCGTCCGATGACGATTTCCAGAAGGGTCTTGAGCCATTCCGGCGTTCCGGCGGGTATGCCCGGCTTCTTGACACGGATGATTCTGTCCATGCCGGTCATGAGACCGGGTTCTAAAACCGTCCCGATTTGGGCGATTACGCCAGTCCCGCCAGGATTCACCTGCATCGAGGGCGCGGCCGCCAGATTCCCGCTGCTGAGGCTCATTGCGCTCGCCTCGCCCGGATTGGCCTGCGTGGATGCCGCCCCTGCCAGTACATGGACTTGCGTAACAGCGACAGCGATTGATGGATTGACCTGCATCGATGCAGAAACAGCCAGCACATGGGGCTGATCTATGGCTGCCACGCTGCTGACATCGGCCTGAGCGGCGTTGGCGGCAACGAGATCATTGACTGCGCTCAGTGTGATAGCGCCGGTGCTGCCGGCATTTGCCTGGATCGCACTCGCTTCGGCAAAAGCATGCGCCTGAATAATCCCTGCCGTGCCGCTGGTGTTAGCTTGCGTGGAGTTCGCACCGGATAGGCTGTGTCCGGTGGACACCGTTTCATTAACGAATGCGCCACCGGGTATCTGTGCTTGCCGCGTACCGGTTTCGTTAACGAAAGGCCCGCCCGGTATCTGCCGTTGGGTCATCTATGCGACCGTTACCAGCGGATCGACATATATCGTGTAGCTGGCTTTCCCCATGTAGACCCGCACCTGGATAAAGCCCTTTTCCTGCGGGGTGAACGTCACCGATAGTTTCTGTTTGTTCGGGTTTGACAAGCCAGATGTTGTCCATGTGACCGCGCTTGACGACTGCGCCGCCGCTGAGGCCAAAACATCTGATTTTGAATCGCTTATTGTTGAACCGAGCGGAAATCCCGAGGTTCCCAATTGCTGGACCTCCAGCCACACTTCATCGTCATTCAGCGCGGTCGTGCTGTCATGGACGATCTCAACCGTTGCGGTTAGCGGGCTCCCCACAGTATCGTTCCAGCGCACAATCGCCGGCGTGCAAAACCGGCCCGATAAAAAATTACAATTTGCCGTACTCGTCAACTTCCACGACAGCGGGGTCGTGCCATCGCTTGCGCCGCCAGATCTGACTATCGTCGTTTCCTGAATCAAATCCCCGGCAAAGTCTGAGATCCATATCCGGTAATTCGTATCGGCTGAGTCGCAGTTGTACATCGCTGCACGGAATGTCGCCAGTCGGGTGCCTGTCGCGAGCAGGCCGGACCACGGAGACGGTGAAGCTGGCAGCTTGCAGTTAATAAAAGTTATATCCAAGCCATTCGCGATCAGGCACAGGTTCGCCGCTGCGGCAAGGCCTGACAGATCAACATTTCTGATGACCGCCACAGCAGCGCTCGCAGTTGCGCTTGTAAAGAGCGAAGTCACATCTGTGCCCCCGGCGACAATGCTTCCACCGTCCCATTCAAAGAAACCGCCGTTTACTGATATTGCCTGACTTGTGTGTGCAAACTTAACAGTACAATCTTTCCACTTCACAGAGGAAATGATCGATCCGGAGGCATTCACGGCATATATACGGTTACCACTGTTTGATCCGCCGAGCCGGAAGCTGCAAGCCTCATAAATTTGTCGATCCCTGTCCCCATTGCCAATACGAAAAATAGCAGCATTATTGCCGTCTCCCGCTGCGAATGTAATTCCGTAAAAACGGGCATGTCCACTGATATTTATGTCACTTGCGCCCGTTGTGGATACTGTTGCGGTAGCGGCCAGCGAGGTAGGAGGTTCTGCCGCATCATTGCCACACAACACCTGTACCGGATTGGAGATTGTTCCCGCAAGCGTGATTGTCTGCGCGGTGGCCGCAGCTTCGGCATGAGCCTGAGACAGAAATATTCTGTCTCCAGCAGTATCGATAGCCACAACCCCGGCGAGTGTCGCTTTAGCTAAAGGCCACGTTGCGCCGCTATCCCCATCGCTGCCATCGGCGGACCTGACGTAACGGTCTGTCATGCGACACCTGTCATCGCAGGGCAAGCGACAGGCATCCCATCCGTATCCAGCCCGATAGCGGCAAGATGCTCGTGCTCATGCGCGAACCCAAGGTGGCCGGGATGGCGCTCACGAACCCGTATGCGACCATCACCCTGTGCAGAGTTGATCCGGCTAGATATGGCCGGCATGGTCATGTCGGTTGATTGCTGGTGTAAGTGAGCGCCGGAAAGTTGACCGTGTTGCCGCTGGTCACCACCTGATCGCTGGTTTCATCCGTCACCCAGAGCACCTTGCTCACGTTATCGGTGAAGGCAATGTGCAGATCCGGTGTTGCGCCCGAGTTTGCGGATGCCGTGCTGCTCTTCGCGCCCGTCGTGCAGACGCGCGGGTTATTGGCCGAGCCTGACAACGTATAGTCGCCGGACGCCATCGTGACCGTACAAACGGCATTTGCGACGACCGTGGCGTAACTGTCTCCCGCCGTATAGGCCTTGATCAGGATCATGCGCGTAGCATTGTTCCTGATCGCGTTCAACCCGCCGTCAAGAACATCGGAATGTGCCCATTTAGTCATTTGAGTCCCCCAATAAAAAACCGCTCGAACGAGCGGTTTGGTTAAGCATTCAGTTGAGTTTGTTTCTTGTGCCCGGCAGCAGGCTTGCTTCAACAACGAAAAGGAATAGCGAATTTATCAATACGCATGTTTTCGCGGAAATTTCGGTCAAGCCTGCTTCAGCCCATCCATGGTCTCAGCGAGCACCACTCCCGTCACTTTCACGTTGCCGGATAATGCAATCTCCACGTTATCGGACTTGTAGCCGCCCGGGAGCCGGAAAGCACGGCAGCTCTTGACCTGTCGGGTAAACTTCAGCACGCCATCCGCCCACAACTGGAATTGCAGCGAGTCAATGGAGAGGGGCGGAATCGCCTGCATTTCATCACCGTCAATCTCGTATTCGCCCAGGTAAGGATCGGCAATTCCGTCATTCATTATGCCCGCAGCAACAAGCGCCTGGTTTGCGGCAATCGCGGCGGCATATGATGCGCTGGCAGAACCGGATTCCTCCTCCGACATCTCGAAATCCGCATCGACCTTGGCCGCGCCGTAGTTCAGTGGCGGCTGGCTGATAAACCTCTTGCTCTTCCATTCATAGGCAAGCTTGGTGCCCGCATCTCCTTCCCATTGGTATATCTTTTTATCCGCCGCCACGTAGAGTTTGCCGGTCCATGGATCTGCCCATATGGCGGTTATTTTCTGGTTCACCTTGACGAATGACGCGTTCTCGGCCTTATCGATCACGAACATGAGCGAGCTGTCATCAACAGTGTAGCCGGCGTAATACCGGTTATCGGCGGATGCGGCAATGAACGATTCGGGATTAAGCTCAGCCCACTCTTTCTGCGTGAACAAGTCTTTGGTGACGATGTCCGTATTCATTCCGGCGATCACCAGCCCTTGCGGCGCCGGGTATCCTACGCCGAATGCGAAACTCGCCATGCCGCGCTTCGCCATGCACGGCCACGCCACGCCCAGTTTTTCCATACCGCCGCCCATGGTCACAGGCTCAACGCCGGTAATGGTGAAAGGGTTGCCCCGGGTCATGCCTACCAGGGTCGTGGCGGTGATCCCTATTGCAACGATGTCCTGATCGTAGGTTTGACGATAGGTGGCCGGCCATGCGTAAGGCTTGAACGGTTCCGAAAAATGCACTTCGTTTCCGGTGAAGCCGGCTGCAATCCCGTTTGCCAGAATGACAATGCCCTTCATGCCGGCTGGCGGCATGGCCCATGACGCGGAGGGAAGCACTTCTCCCAGTGCGGCATTGGTATCGGAGGTCGTATCGCTGTATGTCGAGGTTATGGCAGTGATGGTGGCAATGTAGTGGTACTCGGTACCCGCCGGGGTCGTCAGCGTGCGGTAAATCCGCTTGTTCATCCCGGTGGTATTGTGTGGCGCCATGCGTGCCCAGGTGCCGCCTGCAATAAAAGTTTGAGTGGTCGAAAGCGATACGGCCACCTTGCGTGTTGCGGGGTCCACGCTCACGAGGATGAATGTGGCGTTGAGGTCCGTCATGCCGGTCACAGTCGCAAACGTGACGGTTTCGCCAGCGCGCAATCCAAAAACCGAATCAAGCGTCACCTGGGCATATCCGGCCGACGGCGTATCCTTCACCGCGGCTGATACCGCACCGGAATTCGGCGGCGCGGCGTCCATGGCGGTCAGCGCCCAGGTAGCGTCAACCTTTCCGGTTATGACAATCGAAGGGGGAGATGGCGCAGACTCTTCTCCCCATTGCGTGACGAAAGTATATACGTAGGAGCGAGTAACACTGACCCCCGCACCGCCAAAGGGCGTCACGGCCGCCGCGGTAACCGGGGGCGTCACCCCCAGCACATAGCAACCGGACGGATAAGGCCCGGCACCCACGGTCGCCATGTCGTAATCCGATGCACGAGGCTCGCCGTCGCCGGTGTAATAGAACCGTCTGGCGGTATTGCCGGCAACAGGGGAACGCGCCACGTCCACGTCCTTATCCCATGCCAGCCATTTTTCGTTACCATCCTTCTCCATGCGAAACATGGATTTTATGTCATTGCCGATGACGGGCGAAAATACATGCAGCGAGCCATTCCTTGGACGCAAGTCGCCGGATGTCAGGTTGCAGTTCGTCGCAACCTGCGCCTGATTCGGCGCAAGCAACTGCTTTGCCAGCCTCGGCACAAGCCCGGAAAACCCGGCGATTCTGAATGCGGTCATTATCCTAGATCCGGCAACTGGACACGGTGGGGTGCAATCCGCTCAAATGAGCGGTCAGCCACTGGATTCGGGATTCATGCCACCCAATGATTGGAGCGATTTTTTCCCCTCGCATATGGCTCGTTCCTCTGCTCGTCTTTTTACCAGGCCCGGCAATACTTTCCTGCCTGGTCCGTATTTGAACGCCTCGATGCGCTTGCAGGCTTCCGCATATTTCCCGGCGTTGATCAGATCAATCAGATTGGGCGGCTTCCCCGGCTTTGCCTTCTTGCAGAATGTGCCGACGCCGATGTTATAGGCGAGCGACACATACGCCTCATACTCATGCTGATACAGCGGCGCGGTCACGCACTTTTTCACCCCGGCCGCGTAGACGCCCTCGACTTCGTCGAGTAACCGCACCAGCGAACGAGTGGGCGTGGTCCTGTCACCCATCCTGACACCGGCGGTCGTTCCAAAGCCGATAGTGGGCACATCGCCGGGTGCGGGGATATAGGCCTCGTCCTTGTAGTCTTCATGCAAGGCGATTCCGACGAGGGTCGACGCCGCCAGCACCATGACCGCAATCGTGGAGCGAACCTGCGTGGGAGACGGATTAATCATTTGGCATTCTCCTGGAGGCAGTCAAGTTTCGCTTTTATGGTCGCCTTCAAATCGCCGGCATCGAGATTCGCGCAGGGCGAGACGTCGGATGTGGATGGCGCCACCGGCCTGGGTTTCAGCTTGCGCCCCTCGGCCCGGCTTTCCGATGCTTCGGGATTTGCCTCGAGAGTTTTCACGGGATTTGCCACCGGGGGGGTGGACTGTTCAACAGCATGATCATCTATGGGTGCAGGCGTGAATATGGTGCAGGACGCCAGAAACAGGACAGCGACGAGGTACCTCATTGTTTTCTCCCGCGAGGCCACTGCTCGATGATTCTATCGAGCTTTTCGTTAAACTCCTTCATCGTTTCCCGCTGCTCGACTCTTACGGATTTGATCTCGTCGCTCAAACGCTCATTGGTTCTCTCCTGATACAGCTCTCCGCGTTTCAAGCTGGCGATATCATTCTGCACCGCGTTGTAAGTCGCCACACCGGATGCAAGCAGACTGGCTATTGCGATAATCCCGCCGAAGGATAGCGTGGAAGTGGATGGGCCGCGCCGCCGCTCGGGTTTGTGATCGCTGTCAGGATCCTGGCTTGCCATGTCAGAACAGGTTCCACAAGACTACGATCACCATTACCGCAGCGACGGCGAGCAGGATCGCGCCCGTCCACTTCGAAGCCCGCAGCTTGTCGAGAAATCTGTCCGCGCCTGCATCAACCGCCGCATTTTGCTTCTCGATTTCTTCCTTGATACGCTTGCGCTGGAACTGGGTCATCATGAACCTCCAATAAAAAAGGCCGCATATGCGGCCTTGTTGAACATCGTTTAAAAAGCGTCTTTAATCTCTGCCACCGTGGGTAGTGGACAGCACAGACGGCTGCGATGCTGCTGCCCAGCGATCAACTATCCACTGGAAAGCTGTAATGGCCTCCAGAGGGGCGTTTGCCGCAGTGTCGTACTCGATATGCCCGCTCATGCCATTCCACTGTATCGCACGAATTTCCGGCGGTAATGCGGACAGATCGACCTGCCGGAACAACCCATCCACCCCGACCACGCCATCGTCCCGAATGATCGTTATTCGCATGCCTTGCCCTCCCCTTGCAATAGCTTTTGTTGTGTTGCCACGAATAATGCCTCCTGCACCTGTTGCGACTGCGCGCTCCGCTTCACCATTTCATTGCGGAATGACTCGGTGGCCGCCACCCCCTTGCGTGATTCGTTGGCTGTATTGATCATCAACGCGGGCATCCAGGCAATGGCGCAGCCCCAGTTGCCGGTTTCCTCGCCGGTATTCATATCGACCCCGCGTACCTGCACATACCAGGGGCAGCGGTAAAGCATGGGTTTTCCCGCCTCGATCTTGATCTCCTCGCACTTTGCCCCGAGCGGACAATCGGCAATCCGGGTCTCCATTAATTCTTGCTCGCCAGGATCATGTCGATATATTGCACAGCGAGGTTAATGGCGGTACCCGTGAATGCATGATTATGGGAACCACCGCCACCGGTGCCTCCATCTGTCGATGGGGTTCCTTGTATGGATCCCCCGCTACCCCCACTAGGGTTCGCCCCTGCGCCAGCAGTGTTATACACAGACAGTCCATGCGTATGCCAGGGTATTTGGGCCGCCGTCAGTGTCGTTGCGCTATTCGAACCGGTAACCGCCTGCAAGGCGAAAGCGCTGGTAAACGCCACCGATCCGCCCGATCCGCCCCCGGTCCCGCCGACGATCCGCATTGCCTTGTTGTGGTGCGTGGTTACCTGCGTCCAGCCGACGGGTGCCGCAGCCTGAAAAAATGCCATGACAGTGCCGGATGGAATCAGCGTAGCCGCAGCGGCCCCCAGCGTCGTACGCGCCGCCACCGCATCCGTATCATCCAGCAAGGTTCTGGCAAACTCGCTCAGGCTGGTCAGCGCGGCGGCGCCCTCACCGGGGAAGTACGGCAGGGTATCGGCGGATGACGCAAGCCCGCCCAGGGCGATGAGGTTGGTATTGGATAATGACTCTTCCAGCGCCGCGCGGGTGATACCCGCCACAAAATAATCGCCTGCCGCCCAGGTTCTGGCCGTGGTGCCGTCCAGTCCGCGTCCGCCTGCGGCGATGGTGAAGCTGTCCATGCTGCGGATGTCGATTTTCACGATTTCCCGGTTACCGGAAGCATCCTTGAAGGTTCCATAGAAATAATCACCCGCACCGAGTACCGGAAAGAAAATACCTTTACCCGCCTCCACCGTGAAATTCAAGCCTGCCGTTCCATCTGGGGCGGAACCGACTTTCGCCTTGCCGAAATTTGAAAACTTGAGTCCCATTCCCATCCCCCGTTTTACTTATCTTCTGGCCATGATCGTGGTTCGCAGCGGAGCACGCGTGTAGCTTCTGGCCACGCGCATGCCCGCCGCCGCCGTGCTGATGCCGAATTGCCGCTGGTGGTGGGTGGCGAGTTGCGCATTGGTATAGGGCTTTTCAGGCGAAAGCATAAGCTGCGCCAAGGCGCCATGAATAATGGATTCCCGGAATTCATTGAATAACGCATCGTCGATTCCCGTGCTGCTTGCGGATGGTTTTAGTGCTACCACCATAGTCAGGATTCCGGCCGTATCGGGGATCGGCACCAGTATGGCCACCGTTGCACCGCCCAGAACATAGAGTGGCGTACCTGACTGATTGCGCCAGTTCTGGATGGTTATGCCGGATTCTCCCGCATGGGTCTCGATTTCCTCTCCATTCAGTACCGCATGGGTAACGCAATGCACGGCGGCGCCCGCCGGTGGAAGGAAGGCGTACTCCGCTGTTCCGGCTATTACCGGGATATCGGGATGGTTAAACCGCCAGGCCAGCGATTGTTCGCAAAACACCATGGCAGATTGACGCAGGGCGTTATCAACCATCACGAACGGGCAGCCCGGCAGACCCGGCATGACCAGGTCATAAAAATCACTCCATGGCTTCATAATGCCGCCCCTGAGGCAAAGAGCTGCATGAACATGGCCGCGCGCCCGGCGTTAATGTATTCATCGTCAGTCATCTCAGCTCTTGCCGTGACATAATCCGCCAGGATTTGCACGTACTCGCCGGAGAGCGGGAATACATCGGTGAGCAAGTGTTCGCCGTGGGGCGGGTTGTCAAATCGACCTGCGAACAGATCCGGGCGCCGCATGAAGATTTGCAGCATTCCGTGATTGGCAAACGATAATAAAGCGGCATCCGGATACCGGTCCTTACCCGCATCGTTGAGCGGAATTCGCGCGAGATCGACGGCGGACTGATAGGTAAAGGCCATCATTCACCCCATTCAACCTGATGGTGCCTGGCAAACAGGTCGATGAGCTTGTGCCGGATAACGCCTTCATTCTGGCGTTTGTCCAATCGTTCGTTGTAATTACGCGCGGCGTACTCGACCATGGCTTTTTTGTCCATGGCATGGAAATCAACCACCGGCAGCGGCTCTTCAACCGATTTCTCCTCCGGCGCCAGCCCGATTGGCTCGTCTACTTTAAGCGCGCATGGTGCTTCTTCCTTTTCCCGCGCCCAGGTATCGGAAAACGCTAAAAGCCTTTCGGCGACCTCGGCGGTTACGTTTCTGACTTGTCCCGGTTCCCAGTGCAAACCAACGTTATTGATGCTGTCTTTTTTAACGCAGGCGCCTACGTATTTCACTTGAGGCATATCAGGCTCCATAAAAAAAGCGATCCAAAGATCGCCTCATTACTGCTGTTTGCTATTAAAGTCGCTTTTCAGCGTTGTGTGATTGCCAGATACTTCCTGGTGACCGACAAATCATCCACCGCGCCAATGTTGGGCGGATTATAAAACTGCTTTCCGTAAAAATCCTTTCCTCCCACATAAGTTCCCGTCCTTTTGACGGTTACGGTCTGCGGTCGATAATGCGCGTCGACTTTCGCATTGCCGTCAAGATGGGTGTAATTTGTTGCTTTGGCATACGCGAGGACAGGGGTGGAACCAGTGGACTGTATAAGATTGTTCATTGCCACATTTTTGGTACCGAGAAGCTCTATGGCTCTCTGATGCGCCATGATCGTATTCTGCCTTGCATTAACCGTCGCACCCGATGTGCAGCCTATCCCTATCGTATTGCCACCCTGTCCCATCACAATATTGCTGTCGATATCCGCGGTACTTGTAGCACCCAGGATATAGATGCCTTTATCCCCGATGAGCTTATTCCTGCGGATCTTGACGCCAGTCACAAAATTCACCGATAACGCTCCCGCCCCTTCCGCATTGCCGATCAATTCGCAATCTTCAACAACAATATCGCTCGCAGAAATCAGAACACCTGTTCCGAGCACCATGGGCTGCTTCTGGGTATTATTCGAATGATCGAGCAGGCATCTGCGCCAGCGGGAATTAGACCTGCAATAATGATGCGCGATGCAATCGCCCAGACCTCCACTGGTATTATTGATTCTTCTGACTACGATATCTTCGCCTGTTACACTGCCGGCATGGCATATCCCATCGCCAGCGCAATCCTCAATCAGAATATTGTTATATCTCACGCCTGACCCTTGAATCCAGATTGCAGCCAGGTCATACGCATAAATATGATGAATATACAGATTCTTTAACTGGACAGCAGTTACAAAATCCACTTTCTGATCGACGGTTCCGGTGGAGTGCCCCTCATAAATTCCATAATTCTGGCAGTTGTAAACCTCGAAGCCATCCATCAGAACGTTATAGCGATCCTGCATGTTAATGCCTATGGTATTCCCATTGCCATTGACCCTTGCCGCACCCTGAATGCCGGTGATGCGCTCACCTGTCTGGGCACGGTAAACGCCCATTATTATCGGCGCCGTAGCGCTTGCGCCATTCCTGCTGCATCCGATGGTTCCGGTAAAAATAGTACCCTGTTTTTGCAAAAGAACATCGCTGCTGCCTGCGCCTGCAGCGGCCCACGCGCTGCTCCAGGTATTGAACGGAGAGGCAAGGCTGCCCGTACCATTCGTTGATGCTGTGGGATCTACACAGTATGTAGCCATTATTCAGTATGGTTCTGTAATTGAGGAAATACACCGCCAGTGACCTTGATTTCTTGACCCGATTTCCCGAGAAATCGAGCAAACGGAGGAGTTCCAGCAAAATCTTGCAAGAACTCCCCGTAAAAATCATATGACAGTCATGGTTGGATTTCCTGGGAGGAGCCGATTATCCCCATTGCGGGTTCAATTACTTCGTGGCAAACGATAGCTCATCCACCGCTCCGATATTGGGGGGATTGCTAAACTCACTACCGTAATAGTCCTTTCCTCCAAGATAAACACCGGCCCCTTTCACTGCGGGCGTTTGCGGGCGGTAGAACAGATTGAGCGCGGGGTCGCCCTCGACATTGGTATAATTATTCGCTTTGGTATACGCGATAATCGGCGAAGGACCGGTAGAGTAGACGATGTTATTTTTCGCCATGTTGTTAGTCCCGGTAAGCTCTATACCCCTTTGATGGCCGATAATAGTGTTATGCCGTGCATTGACCGTTGCACCCAATGTGCAACCAATGCCAATGGTATTTCCACCCTGTCCGATAATGATATTGCTGTCGATATCGGCAGAGCTGGTGACTCCCAGAACATAGACCCCCTTGTTCCCGGTGAATTTATTCCTGCGGATCGTAACCCCGGTTACAAAATTTACCGATACCAGCCCAGCCCCTTCCGCACTGCCAATAAATTCGCAGTCTTCAACAACAATGTCACTCGCAGTAATCAGAACGCCCGTTCCGAGCACCATGGGCTGCTTCTGGGTATTATTGGAATGATCAAGCGAACATCTGCGCCATACGGAATTGGATCTGCAATATTGATGCGATATGCAATCACCCAGACCTCCCGCGGTGTCGTTGATCCTCCGGATAGTGATGTCTTCGCCGATAGCGCTGCCGGCATGGCATATGCCATCACCGGCACAATCCTCGATCAGAATATTGTTGTATTTAACGCCTGAACCCTGGATCCAGATTGCGGCCAGATCATATGCAAATATATGATGCACATATAAATTCCTAAACTGGATAGCGGTCACATAGTCGGCCTTTTGATCCAGGGTTCCCGTGGGATGTCCTTCGTAAATCCCATAGTTCTGACAATTGTAAATCTCGAAGCCATCTATCAGTATGTTGTAGCAATTTTGCAGGCTGATGCCGATGCTACCGCCATTGCCATTGATCTTCGCTGCCCCTCTTACCCCCACGACACGTTCTCCGGTAATGGCGTTATAAACGCCAACAACAATTGGAGCGTCGGCGTTTGCGCCATTTTTACTGCATCCGACGGTGCCGGTGAAAGTCGTGCCCTGTTTTTGTAAAAGTACATCGCTGCTACCAGCGCCAGCCGCGGTCCAAGCGCTGGTCCAAGTATTGAAGGGTAGGCCGAAACTGCCCGTGCCATTGCATGGAGCAGTCGGATCTACGTAATATGTGGCCATAATTTTTATTCCTATAAAAAAATTTAACAACGAATAATAAGCTGCCGCCCTTAACTGAATTGCATACAGACGGCTAACCTGCTCAGTCTCCCAGGAAATGCAGAGCCCGGTAGTACTCCAACACCAAACTATCCCCGCTACTCGCCCTCTGCCCGATGAGTTCGACAGTGTTGGTCACGGAGAAATCGATTGTTGCAACTGCTGGAAAACCTGCTCCGGCAGAGAAATAACCAGAATTTGCAGAGTACGGAAGAATCTGCGAATTCAGGGAATTCCGGTTTATCATTACCCACAACGGGGCCTCCGCCATGGCGGTTGTGCGCGTCACGTTAAACAGCACGGTCCCACCTATGGCAATTCTCAAAAACTTGTTGTTCGCGCTGCTGGTGAATGTCCATAGCGGTTCAATCTGCAGGATACTGTTAACCCCCAGCGTTCCGGCTGGAATGGGAAATGATGCGAGTACCTCATTGATACCGGCTGAAGTGCATGGTGCCGCAACCGCCGTACTGGACAATACTTCGATCGAGCGCGAGATTATCGGGTAGGTATCGCCGGCGTTTCCCACCAATCCACCGATGTCGCCGAATGAATCCGTGGTTAGCCATACGTCAGAGGCCGCCTCTACCCAGGAGTCCGGATATGCCAGCAGTCTTTCCGCGTCTCCAAGGGTCATATTCCGCGTTTGGCCCGGTTCCCAGCTCATCAGCGATCCGGGTATGGAATCCACCTTACGAACCGTTCCGATATACCTTACCAGTGGCATTTCGCCTCCTCAGACGTACCAGGCAGCCTCTTTTCTGCTTTTGCATAGACGCCACCTGGTATTGTTTGCGATGATCTGACTTACTTGATTCCTGCCGCATCGCCCTTGACGATCGCGGTTACCTTGCCCGCTGCGAATGTTGCCGCTGCCGCCGAAAGCGTGATGGTCAGAAATACCGGTTTCTCGAACTTGATTGGCTGAAATGCCAATGAAGTACGCCCGGCTGTATTGAGAAAGGTTTTTCCTGCCGCGGCAAAATAGTCATCGACGGCTGCAGGCCCATCCGCCGCATTGAGCGGCGCATAGCCTACCTTGCAGGCGATAGTTGGGGAAACATTCGAATCGAGATCATCATTGACGATGTCAACGTCAGTCACATCCGTGCCGGCTGGAATGATGACGGAACGATAGATGTCACCCACGGCGCCAGCGGTCGGTGTCACCGAGCCATAAACGACGGTCGTATTGCCATATCCCCCCATGTGACGCGATTTGCTGTACAAATCCGGTGCATTGAAAGTAGCCATGGTAAAAAACTCCTTGAGAATGAATGGACGTGAAGGCAGAGGAGCGTTGAAAAGACTCCGTTTATCTGTCCTGGATTAAAAAGCTGCGGAATTAAAGAGAAACGACGGAATCGACCGCAATTACGCCGAAGTCGGTCGGTACCTTCGTGCCGGTACCGTCATTGATCGACAGGCGTACTTTGCCCTTGCCGCATACCCGCTCACCCATGACCTCCAGATTGCTCTCAAAGTTGTACCAGTGTTCCTTCCAGCCGAACTGCATGCCGCTGACCCCTGTTTTGCCGTAAGCCACCCCAAGTGCTTGCGCACCCAGCAAAAGGCCGCGCTCGACGGCATAACCGGCGCTCAGCGAGGCATTGATGGCCTGGTCGGTTTCGGCTGCGGTCGCCGCATTGGCGGCGGTGACGACTTTCGTGTTTTCGCCGGGCAGAAAACGAATGGCCCGCTCGTTTTTTATTACCAGAATACCGTTCCACATGCCGGCCTCACCGGCAAACAACGGATGGCGGGTATCCAGATAGGCGGCGCGATTCACGGCGTTCTGCTGGAATGCCCGCAGAGAGCCTTCGGCCAGCAATATCGAATACTGGTTCGGCGTGGCGAGAAATACCCACATTTTCGACGTCTGTGCCGCCCGGTCGCCGGCAAGCTTCACTGACTGCAAGGGCTGGTCCATGTCGTCCAACCGCTTGCGCAGATTATCCAGATGCATCAATTTGAATTGATCGGTGGAAACGATGGACCCCAATTGCTGCCCACCGGCGGTAAGGTTGGCGCCGTTCACGACGAAATGCCGGTTATAGGTCGGTGCCTTGACCGGGTTTACCATAACCGAAGCGAAATTGGCGCTGCTCTGGAGCGGTATCGTCCAATCCGTGCCGATCTGCGACCCGCGCGAGCCCGCCAGATGCACCAGCGATTCCTGCGTATCGAAGCGCGGGAAATAACCGGATAGCTGCGCCAGCGCGATCTCACGCAGGTTATGCTTGGTGCGTTGCTGCGACATGCTGCCGCCCGCATCGATCACCTTGCTCGCCAGATCGATCTTGATTTCCATCGAAGAAAATGACAGCGTGTCGCCCTTGCCTTCGCGATTGATATCTCCCATCAACGGTTCTCCGCTGACGGTATCGACCAGATCGAGCGTAACGATATCACCGGCATTTTTCATCAGATTGTCAATCCTGACGATCGGCATGCCCGGTTGCGTCTGCCCGGCGATCTTCTCCATCGCGGCGGATGGTTCCACCGGCCCAGCCAGATTCTCCATCGCCGATGCGCCCTTCAGGGTATTGGCAAAAAGTGCGGCGCTATAATGTTTCACCGCAATCGAGCTGCCGCTTGCTACATTGGTTTCAGCCATTTCATATATCCTTAGTCAAGTTCGGATCTCAAGGCTGCCGCCTGTTGCGAGGGCATCTTCATCAATTGCCTGGCCAGTTCATGCGGACTCAGGTTCTCGAGTTGCTCACGCTCGGAAGCGGGGTTTACGCCTCCTTGAATATCCGATAGGGTTGTGGGTTTCCTGGCCGGCGCGCGCTCAAGCTTTGCTTTTGCTTCGGCTTTTGTTTGCTCGGGATCGGTTTGTTTCTTTGGTAATGAAGCTTCTGGCATAATCGCCCTGACACGCCGGACAACTTCCTCAAATCTTTCGGAATAAGGCTTTGCAGCCCACTTGCCGCTCGTTCTCAGAATCTCATCCTGTTTGATGGCTTCATCCCACGCTTGCGGATCGTTGCTTTCCCAGTACACCAGATCAGAGTTATTGTCCTTGGCCTCGGCTACCTGCTCTTCAATGCGCAGTTGTCTCGTACGATCGGATTCCTCCTTTTCGCGTTTCAGTTCCGCAAGTGTTTTTTCAAGCTTTTCGCCTTGCCTGCGGCTTCCTTCAAGAACAGCGCTAACCACCTGGTACAGCTCGGGCATGTCTTCCTTGATACGCTCCAGGTGCACGTCGATGGCTTTATCGGCCAAGGTGATGCCGGCACCTGTTGCGTTTTCCTTTTGCTGCAGAAGCGCCTCCAGTTTTTCAGCCGCTTTGTTGCTTTCCAGCCGTGCGGCCTGTAACTGTTCGCGTAGCGCCGAGTTCTCCACCCGCAGTTCCTTGTGCTTCTCATAAGGGATCACGCCTTTGCCGCTCTTGTTCAGAACGACCGGCATATCCTCCCCCACGGCGGACGGCACACCACTGGTCGAGTCATTGAGCGCGTTCCGCTTCTCCTCCTGTCCGGGCTCGTCTTTTGCCCTGGTTTTTTCCTCCTCCTTCTGATTGCCCAGAATTTCTGAGAGACGGTCCGGGTCGCTCTCCAGCATCTCGATCTGTTCCGGCGTCAGATTTGCAATTTGTTCATCCGTAAGCTGATCTACTTCCATCGCCGTTTTCTCCTACTGCTTAACCCAGTGAGCGGGCCGCCCGGGTATGAGCGGGTTGATAAAACTTCGGTATTGCCGTAAGCGCGCTTGAGTTATCCGGAAATCCGGATAACTGAGTCTGGCAGTCCGGGAACGAAAAAGCCGCTCGAAAGCGGCTGGGGAGCGGGTGGATATAGGATGGGCGCGTTTGATTCTCCGGCTTGCTATCTTGAGCAGGCCCGCGGAATCCGTATCAATTGATAATCTCTTCCGCCACAGAGTCCTTTATATCGGTATCCAGTAGCGCCGCATGAAAATCTCTTTTCTTCATGATCATAAGATAATCATTTAATATTATTAAATATCTTCATGTTTAATATAATGTTATTCATATTTTAGATCGGCATTCGGATGACTCTTTACCGCCTGAGTCATCACTTGGAGCTATTGCTGCGTGGCAGCCTGGAATGGTTGGCGCATGACGAGTGCCTGCTGATCCTCTCCTATACCACCCGCCCTGCGCAACTGATCAGCCAGTTCATGCCGGTTCGGCACATCGGATAGTTCCAGAATGGCCGGATACAGCACGGCCTGGTATGCAGGCGGTGCCGCCTGCACGATCTGGGTGAAAGCTTGCAGCTGCTGTGCCCTGAAACTCGGCGTAGCCGGTATGTCTTCCAGCACGATCCTGACCTGGGCGGTCTCGATATCGTTCTCGATCACAGGGCCGGAATGGGTCATGACTTCGCGGTTGAAATAAACCGTCTTCTGTTTGTTGCCCCGCTTCACCGCTATGGCCGTCTGCCTGCCCAGCAAGTCATACTTGATGAATGCCAGAAGCTGTTGTCCCACCAGCCGCCGGGCATAGCGGAAATTATCGTTGGGTTCCGCCAGCACGGTGGAGCCCTGCTCCACCAGATTGTTGATAGCAACACCGCTCGCGGCCTGCGTCGATGCACCAAGCATTGCCCGGTACACGCCGCTCACCGCTTCAATCCTGTGCTTGCGCTCTTCCACCAGTTGAAACACCTGCGCGGCCAACGCATGCTCGCGCGTCACCTTGAATCCGCCTGCATTCCTGCGCTGGGCATTCAGAACGGTCATCGAGCGCAGGCTGCTGATGTTGTGCGCAACCTCCTGATAGGTATTCTGGCTCAAATCGAGCGCATCGTTATCCACTTCGACTTTTACCGAATTCAGGACTTCGTACAGCAAAATATCCAGATCGAGGATCTGATCCTGCGGTCCCCGCATATCGCGAATCAATCCATACGGTACCCGGCTGCGGTCCTTGCGGAAGCACCAGAACGGGACATAGGGAAAATCACGATGCGGCAGCGGGCTGGGTACATCCATTAATTTGTGCGGTCCCAGCCAGATTGCCACGCGCATTCTCGGCAGCACGGATCTCTGAACGTGCACCAGGCCAGCGCTGAGCGCTGCCTCATGGTATGGATTATCTTCGCGGTATTCAATCGCCTTGCCGTCGGGCAATACCAGAACGTAGGCATCCTCGAAATGCCGGTACCACAGCTCGGATAAACGTACCATGCCCGAGTTGCGGTTGAGGTAATCCTCCTGGCTATGCCCCCACGTCTGGCCCCATGCCTGCTCGATTTCGTATGCTCTGGCCATGCCCGTATCGGCGCCGTCGTATATATCCAGATTATTCCAGCCGTTCCAGCTATTGCCGATAAGCGCCTGCTGTTCTGGAAACGTCCTCGCCACCTGCGCACGGTCAACCCACTTGTCGCGCCTTAAATAGCGCGCATCCGACAGATCCGGCTCCTTCGACGTCCAATCCCACCAGATTTCGTTGCGATGAATCTCCCGCACCCGGTACGGATACCTGAGCGGATCGAATTCGCGTGAGACCTCAACCCATCCGACGCCTGCCCGGATCATGCTGGAATAAGCGTCAGACATTGCCCTGTCCGCCCTGGATTCCGCTTCGACCTCCTTGATTTTCGCAGAGAACCCCTCGGCAATCTCGGCCTGCTGCTCATCGTCGGACGTGATCTTGTAATCCGTGCGGCTGCGCGCCTCGATCCCCAGCACGGCATTGATGGTCGGCTTGATCAGATTCGAATCCTGCGGTGGAATACCCGCCTCTTTCAGGCGCCGGATTACCTCGACGCTGGTCTGCGCGCCGTCGTAATAATCGCAATCCGTATCCGAATCCAGACGCCACTTCGGCTGATTGCGAATATCCCGGCAGATCCCGCTGTATGCCTCGACCGATATGTCCGCCGCTATCTCCGCCGTATCCACCCTGCCAGTATCCAGGATCATGCGCGCCAGCCTTTCATGCTGATGCCGCGCACACTACCGGCCGGCTTGTCGTCTTCGGTGGACACGGCAAAGTAGCGGAATGCGTCCGCGGCATGGCTATGGTGATCGTGCAGCGGCCTGCCACTGAGCTGCCTTGTGGCCGGATCGACATCGAACCGGTAATGCCGCAGGCTCTGCAGTCCTTCCGCACACTTCGCTTCATCGAAATAACAACGGTTGAATATCGTTCTGGCAGCGTTGATGCCATCGGAAATCGAGAGATTCGGCACTATCCTCACCTTGCGCCCGGCCGCGATCATGATTTCCTCCACGCTTCGACCCGTGGCCAGTGTTTTGGCCCTGGCATCATGCGGCAGCCAATCCATGCCATATAAATATCCCCTATCCTGCAGCACATTGATGTAGTGTTGTATTGGCATCTGATTGTTGCTGTAATAATCGATTAATCTGAGTTCGCCGCCGACAGTTTGCGCAAACCATATGCTGGTGTTGTCCGCCCAGCCCAGATCGAAGAAGGTATGCACCGGTTTTGCGGCGTCGTAAGGTACATGCCTGATACGGCCTTCTTCCTGGGCCAGCCTCAACTCCCTGGCGTAAATCGCGCCGTCCAGCGTCACACGGCAATGACCCTCCCAGACATTCAGGTACGCGTCGGGATCCCTGATTTTCAAGTCGTCCTTCTCGCGCAGCAACGTATCCGGAAACCACGGATTGTCATTCCAGTTGATCTTTACAACAACTGCTCCCGCCGGCGGATTGATAACAAACCGCTGATGCGTTTCGTCGGTCTCCAGCTCCGGGTTGTAGGTCACCCAGATTTCCGAACCTTGCTTGCGGACAGTGGGAACAAGCGTGTCCCAGCTTGGCTTGCTTACCGCCTGAGCTTCTTCCACCCAGACCCGGTCAATGCCCTCGAACGACTTTATCCGGGTGATGTTGTTACGCAACCCGGCAAACAAGAATTCGGAGCCGTTTCTACCCAGAATGATGTTGTTCTGCACCTCGTAAAATGATTCCAGGCCGATTTCAACAATCTGGGACTGCAACAAGTGATGCACCGACTCGATGATTGAATTCTGAAACTCACGTGCGCAGAGTATGCGCAGCGGTGCGGCGGCGGCTTGTATCAGCAATGCTCTGGCAACACTCCATGACTTTGCGCCGCCACGGCCGCCATATAAAATCTTGTACCTTGCCGCTTCGAACAGAAACCGGAGTTTTTCAGGAAATTCCGCCTTGTGCGCGGTCATGCCGCTATCGAATAGTCAGGAATCATGAGACCCAATACCTGGCTACTTGCCGGCAGCAAGCATTGCGACAAAGGCTACTTCGACCTTGTGCACGATCGGCTTGCCCGTATCGCCGTCTTCTCGCGTATTCAGCAATTTGTCACCGTATTTCTTGGGCGCGAGCCTCGCCGCATACCACTTGCGTGCGTCGATGCGGAGCTGGGAGCGTGCGATAACCTCGCGGTTCATCACTTCTTTTCCCTTCTCATCGGTATAGGTATCTTTTGATCCGTCATCCGAAATTTCTATGATTTCTTCGGCATAGGCATCCACGCAAAGCTCCTTCGCACGCAGGTATTGCTGCATGAGCACCGCATCGCTCGCCAGCCAGTTCCATAAGACCCGTTGACTGATACCAGTCTCCACACACATCGCCCGTGCCGATTTTCCCAGCGAAATACCGGTACAGATTGCGTCCACCAGTTCACGGGTTTTTATGGTCGGAGCCCCTCTTTTGCTGTTTGGGGCAGCATTTACCGGTTGCTTCGCTTTTTTCTGGAGTCTATGCTCATTCATGATCTGATTCTTTTAGCGGCAGACTGTTGCACCCCTTTACCGCCGCAAGCAATTTAATCTCGCATGCCCAGCGTTCTTCTATTTCGGCACGCAGCGCACGATTAATAGTCAAGGAGTCGTCCTTTGCGGATATGCGATCAACCGCGTAAGCTGATTTGCACTCTGCCGGTGTTTCAACCTGGCATAAAACGGCAACCGGCTTTTCGACCACCTGTGTCTGAATGACAGGTTTGCCTGCGCAACCACTCACCATTAATGCAAATAATGGCAGCGCCACGAGGCTAATGTGATAAGTCATGGCGTTGGCGGCTTTGCACATACTGTATTTGTTCCGTATTTATCATCTCGCATTGTTTGCCAGGTGTCGCTGCCGGAACTGGCCGAAGAGAGCGTATTTTTTTTGCGTTGCCGGTGTGTGTTGCCGCAGCGATTGCGGCTCCGCGCATCGCCTTGATCGCATCTTTTTCTCTTTTAGCGGTGGCTACTGTCAGTGCCTCCAGCGCCATGCGTACGGACTGAATATCAGTAGCGCATCTATCATTTGCCGCCGATAACATTGCATTGTTGGTATTAAGCCGCTGTATCTGTGCTGCCGCTCGCCAGTCACTAAATGCGAACCCGCCACCGAAGGCAAGCGCGGCAAGGACGGCAATCACTATTGCTGTAATCGCTGGACTAATCATTTACGTTACCTATGAAAAGAACCCCGCTCTGGGGCAGAAATAAAAAACCCGCGCATGGCGGGGCAGATAAGGAAAACCGCACGAAGCGGTTTCTGGATACAAGGCAAAAAAATACCCGCATAAGCGGGTTTGGGTACTACATAAACGCCCACACGGGGCAGGCAACAAAAAGCCCGTTTTGAACGGGCGGATAAGTGAATAAGCGGAAAATAAAAAACTCGCCTGAAGCGAGCTTTAAATATTGTGTTTGGACACAGAAATCCACAATATAGGTACGTATTATATAGCGTTACCGGCATTTGTCAAGCTATTTGTTGCCAAGATTTACGGTATTAATCCCATTCTGTTCAAAAATTGATTTTTCCCTCATCAATGCTATAAATAGCTGTATGTGAGCAGGCTAAGCTATAATTATTTGAAGTTATCTCATGGTTTTGAAATTCCTGAGTATTTTTAATACTTGAGCAATCCTGTGATCAAACATTTTGCGAAATATCTCGTGACCGTACTCGGTGTGGTCTATTCGAGCTATCCAGGCTACACAGCGGCGCAGGAAGCAAGCGGCATGGACGCGAATATGGGCGCATTTCCGGCGGAGATGCACCAGGGCATGGTTCAGAACAGTCCATTCATCTCCCCGGGAACCCTCCCGAATCACAATCCCTATACTGACAATCGTGTCCCTGGCGGCCCCACCCGCGGCGCTCCGCCCGGCACTCCGTTAATACTATTGCCGGTACCAGCCAATAGTATGTCCGGGATCAACACTCCGTACGGAACCCAGTTTCCCGGCAGTTACATGCCTGGTGGCACCCCCCTCCATCGATACAATGGTTATGTGGTGTGCGATCCTCCAGACCTGAACAAGGGGACAGCCACCGGGGCAGCGACGGGTGCAACGGCACAGCGTATCGTCAAGATTACGACAACAAGGTCTCCCTCTGCCCCCGGTCATCAGCAGCCTTGTCCTGTCTATACGGTAAATGGCGAGATCCAGCCGCCAAAAGGCTACACAACTACGACTACCGCTACACCATCGATTCGAAGTGTGCCCTAATAAAAAATAATTGACTCATCAAGGAGTGCGGGAATGGTTTTCATGACGATGACAATTTCCGGAATAATAAAAAATGCCTGCTTCACATGTGTTGCCCCCCACAGCACAAGTAGCCTTTTGGTCTTGTCCGCCGCAAGCTTCATCCCACAACATTGTCGTGCTCTCGACGATGCCACTGTACAGGTGCCTTCATGACACGCCTCTCCATTCCGCTTGAGAATTTGAAACCCCATTACGATGTTGTCGTCGTTGGTTCCGGCTACGGCGGTGCGATAACGGCCTCCCGTCTTGCACGTGCTGGAAAGCATGTTTGTCTGCTGGAACGTGGCAAGGAGTTTCAGCCGGGTGAATATCCCGATACACCCGTTGAGGCTGCTGCTGAAGTTCAGATGGATTTGCCCGGCAAGCATATAGGTAACGTGACGGGCCTGTATGATTTTCGTATCAACAGCGACATGAACGTTTTCATGGGCTGCGGTCTCGGGGGAACCTCGCTCGTTAACGCCAATGTATCGTTGCCGCCGGAGCCTCGTGTCATGCAGGATACCGCCTGGCCGCTGGCGCTTCGCACGGATGCCGATGAGCTGTTAGAGAAGGGTTTCGATCTTGCGCGCGAGATGCTGAAGCCGGTGCCCTACCCTGCGGATTTCCCGCCGCTCGCCAAGCTGGACGCGCTCGAAAAATCCGCGAATTCGTTTCTTCAGAATACGCCCAACGCTAAATTTTACCGTCCTCCCATCAATGTGAATTTCGACATCGACGGAATAAATCACGTGGGTGTTGAACAACATCCTTGCAAGCTCTGCGGCGACTGTGTCTCGGGTTGCAACTACAGCGCAAAGAATACGATTCTGATGAATTATCTACCCGATGCGCGCAATTTTGGTACGGACATTTTCTGTGAATGTGCCGTACGATGGGTGAAGCGCGCCGGCGATAAATGGATCGTCCATTTCGACTCGATCGGCGACGGCCGTGAAAAATTTGACGCTCCGACGCTGATAGTCAGCGCGGATGTGGTAGTAATTTCCGCCGGGACGCTGGGCTCCAATGAAATTCTGCTGCGTTCGCGCGAAAAGGGTCTGAAGGTTTCCAATCGGCTGGGTGATCGCTTTACGGCCAATGGGGACGTGATGGCTTTTGGCTACAACGGCGACACGGATATCAATGGGATCGGCTACGGCCCCCTGAAGCCGGAAGGCCGCGATCCGGTGGGACCATGCATCACCGGCATCATTGATCTGCGTGAGCAATCCCTGCTACAGGAGGGCATGGTGATCGAAGAAGGCGCCATTCCCGGCGCATTGGCATCATTGATCCCGGCTGCACTTTCTACAGCTGCGAAAGCGCTCGGTAGGGACACCGACACCGGCATCGCCGACAAAATCCGCGAGGAAGCGAGAAAGAGTAGAAGTCTCATACTGGGCGCCTATCATGGCGCGACCTGCAATACCCAGACCTATCTCGTGATGGCGCATGACGACAGTGCGGGGCGGCTGGAACTGGAGGATGATCGCGTGCGTGTGGTGTGGCCCGGGGCAGGAAAACAGCCCGGCCTGAAGAAGATCAACGATAATCTTGACGAGTGCACTCAGGCAAATGGCGGGACGTTGGTGCCAAACCCTATCTGGAGCAAGCTGTTCGGCCACGATTTAATCACCGTGCATCCGCTTGGCGGCTGCGTATTGGCCGACGACGCGGCTGAAGGCGTTGTGAATGAGCGTGGGCTGGTGTTCGCGGACACACACGGTACAGCCATCCATAAAGGATTATATGTCTCGGATGGATCGGTGATCCCGCTGCCGCTCGGAGTCAATCCGTTATTGACCATTTCAGCGGTGGCCGAGCGCTGCGCTGCGCTGATTGCAAAAGATTACGGCTGGCAAATTGATTACAGGCTACCGTCCATACCACCGGCGGCTGGCCCGGCACCCGCCGTCGGCGTGCAATTTACTGAAACCATGCGCGGTTTCTTCTCGGTGGAGGAGAAGAATGACTACCTGCGTGCCGAGGAACAAGGACGCAAGAACAACACGCCATTCGAGTTCACGCTCACGGTCACGGCGGATGACATCGACTTGCTGGTGACGGACGACCGCCATCCGGCCCGCATGGTTGGCACCGTGACGGCCCCCGTGCTGTCGGAGCAACCGCTTACGGTCACGAATGGGCAGTTTTCGTTACTGACCATAGACCCGGATCAGGTCAATGCGCACAAGATGAGCTATCGCATGAACATGACAACGGAGTCTGGAAAAACCTTTCTTTTTCTTGGCTTCAAGCAGGTTCACGATGAGAAAGAGCTGGATATTTGGCCCGACACCACGACGCTTTACATCACGGTATATGATGGCGCGGAGGATACCGCACCGGTGCTGGGGAAGGGCATCCTGCACATTCTGCCAGCGGATTTTGCCAGGCAAATCGCCACAATACGCGTGTTGAATGCACCTGACACAAAAGCGCGTTTCAAGGCATTGGCAAAGTTTGCCAAATATTTTGTGGGGGTCCTGGCCGATACATATGGCGGCATTGCTGCGCGCGATAGCGTATTCGATCCCGGCGCCCCGCCGCGCAAAAAGCGTCCGTTGCGTGTGAATGAGCCTGAGGTCCACTTTTTCAATACTGACGATGGCGTGACGCTGAAGCTCACGCGCTATCGTGGCGGCGATAAAGGCCCTGTGATCCTCGCACACGGGCTGGGTGTGAGCAGCCTGATTTTCAGCATCGATACCATCGAGACCAATCTCCTGGAATTCCTTTTTAGTCACGGGTATGACGTATGGCTACTGGATTTTCGGGCGAGTATCGATCTGGTTTCAGCCAAGACCCAGTTCACAGGGGATGATATCGCTTTGCATGACTATCCCGCCGCTGTTGCGAAGGTACGGCAACTCAGCGGCGCGCCGAGCGTGCAAATGGTGGTCCATTGCTTCGGTTCGACCACATTCTTCATGGCAATGCTTGCGGGCTTGCAGGGTGTGCGCTCGGTAGTCGCATCGCAAATTGCCGCCCACACTGTCGTCACCGGCATAAACAAGTTGAAAACGGGCCTCTATCTACCGGATCTTCTGGACAACCTGGGTATAAAGTCGCTCAACGCATACGTGGATAGTAATGCCGACTGGCAGGACAAGCTATTCAATGCGGTACTGAAACTATATCCGGTGGAGTTCGAGGAGCGTTCCCGCAGCCCGGTGGATAGGCGGATCATGTTCATGTATGGCGTGCTGTATGAGCATGACCAGTTGAATAGGGCAACATTCGACGCATTGCATGAGATGTTCGGCATCGCCAACATGAGTTCATTCGATCACCTCGCACGTATCGCCCGCGCCGGTCATCTGGTCAATGCAAATGGCGACGAAGTTTACCTGGGGCATTTCGATCGACTCGCACTTCCCATCACGTTCATCCATGGCGCCGAGAATGAGACGTTCCTGCCAAAAAGTACGGAATTAACCTATAACGCACTGCGTGAAGCGAACGATCCTGACGGAGGCAAGAAGCTCTACAAACGCCATGTCATTCCGAACTATGGGCATATCGACTGTATCTTTGGTAAAAACGCGGTTGATGATGTATATCCGCTTATTCTTGATCATCTGGAATCCAATTGAACCGGAATGGGAGACAAGGGAGAAGTCAGTACAAAGTAATTTCTGGGGGAAGACCATAATGAATGCCGCAACGACGACAAGTAGCCGCAGTAGTTTTCGCTCCACCTGTCTTGCTGCCTGCATGGCCGGATTTCTGGCCTTGTCTGGCTGCGCCAGTTTTCAGATCACCATACCGGATTCCGATCCCATCAAGCCCAAGGGCCATACCGAGGGGTATCTGAAGAAGACCATGCACGCCTACTTCTGGGGACTGGTGCTTGATCCGCAGGTTCTCTCGGCGGAATGCGAGGGCCAGGGCATCAATGACGTTATTGTCTACCGCTCATTGGCGCATGACCTGGCAGGTGTTGTTACCCTGGGTTTATGGATGCCAACAGAGGTTTATTACCGTTGCAAGGCTCCTCCAACGAGGCCCGGGGTGTTGCCATCGCCGTCGAAGCGATCGAAATCACGGCAGCTTTCCTTCTTGAAGCAGATCATTGAAAGCAAAGAAAGAATAGGAGAAATAAATCATGCCCAATGGACACGGACGCAGTTTCTTCAGGCCGCAGACGCTCGAAACGGGACGGCATCAATCTTATGAACAAACGCTCGAGGGAGAATACGCTTTTAACATAGACCGGGGCGGCAAGCCACCCTTCGAAACCTACAACGATGCGACCAGGGAATTGCAGGATATCATCCAGGCCTGTCTTCAGGATGGGGCGTCACTACGGGCGCATGGCAGTCTCTGGTCGTTGAGCACGGTCGCTGTCACGGATGGCCGCCTGATCGATACCACAGCCCTGCGGCTGGCGTTCGAAGTGCCCAAGGACCTGACGAATCCCGCTTATAAGGGCGATGCAGCGAAATTGCGCTTCGTCGAGTGCGGCAACTCGGTTGCCGCATTGAACGACTATCTCTTTGCCGCTGGTTTGTCGATCAAGGGCTGCGGCTCCAACAATGGCCAGACCATTGCCGGTGCCCTGTCAACGGGAACGCATGGCGGCGCCTATAAGTTTGGCGCCATGCAGGAGATGGTTGTCGGCTTGCACCTCATCACCGGGCCGGACAAGCACGTTTACCTGGAACGGAAATCCTTCCCTGTCATGCAATCCGCCTTTGCCGAAAGCATCGGTGCCGATTTCATCCAGGACGATACGTTGTTCAATGCCGCGCTGGTTAGCTTTGGCTCATTCGGAATCATACACGGTATCATGATCGAGACGCGCGAGTTGTTCCTCCTCAATGCCGTGCGCTTCCGGCACCCTTACGATGCCACACTCAAAGCGGCGATCGCTGCTTGCGATCCGACACACATTCCCCTGCCGGCGGAAGCCGATGCCGCCCCCAGGGACAAACCCTATCATTTCGAGATCTTCTTCAACCCCAACGAAGGCACGCCCCCTGACGAGGCCATCGTTCTCATCATGTATGAGGGAATTTACGACCCGGACAACTACAATCCGCCGGAATGGAACGAGGGTGAGCCCGGTTTGGGCGCATCGGGATTGGATATCATGGGAGCGGTGGTGGGCATGATACCCAGCCCGCTCAATAAATTGGCCCTGCCATTGCTGAACAGTCAGGTGAACCAGCAGTTCGCGCCTTACTTTAAGCAGGCGCTCATTCGCGACCTCTTCCGTGGCGAAAAAACGCTGGGCAAGACCCTTGCCTGCGGCGTCGGCATGCCGGTGGCGCGCGCAGTCGAGGCAATGGAAATTGCCTTCAATGCCTATAAGGATTCAAACGCTGTTTTGCCGGTCATCCTCTCGCACCGTTTCGTCAAGGGCACCAAGGCGTTGCTTGGATTCACCCGCTTTGACACCACCGCGATCATGGAACTGGATGCGGTCAATACGCCGGAAACCCGCGCGTTCTACAACCGGATCTGGAACGAACTGGACGCGGCAGGCATCCCCTTTACGCTGCACTGGGGTAAATACAATGACTTCCTTACCCCTGATCGCGTGCGCAACCGCTATGGTAATGCCGCCGTCGATCAGTGGATCGCCAGTCGCGGAACCCTGCTGGAAAATGCGGCAGTGCGGCAGATCTTCAACAACAGTTTCACCACCCGCGTGGGGTTGGCGACCTGATTCTCAATCCCGTTTCACGGCAATCCAGGAAGTGACATCACCCGCCTTGGCCCGGCCATTGCTGTGGGGAACCGTGCGTACCACGGAACCTGTTATGGTAGGACGCTGATTGATTCCATTGGACCACATCGGAGTAAAGAAACCCACATAGTCATAAACCTGCCCATAAGAATCCTTGGTATCGCCGATCCCCCGGAATCTTACCGTGCAAGGCAAAACGAAGGTCGTCCAGCCCGATAACCGGAATTGATAAGTATCGCCGAAGGACAGGCGCCCCGCAAACACTTCTGGAGCAAATTCTTCGATGATGAGTTCTCCCCTGCCGAACTCAAGCGCATTGAAGTCCTTCGAAACGTCGGGCTCGTTGATAAAACTTCTGTACGTCCAGCTTCCCAGGATTGAATGTGGAGGCAAAATACAGTTTTGCATGGTCATGGTTCGAACCTCTTGATTTTGGTTGTAAAGCTCACTGGCGTTTTTCCCGCTGGTGAGACCGAAGGAGTTGTACCCTGCGAGTATGCTCTAAGCGCCTGATATCCCAATGAGCGCAATAACTATGGCAAAAGTAGTGGCCCATGGCGCTAGCGCATCCCCGGTGATGCCGGCAGTGGCGGATAGGGAATCAGAAACGGTGGCGGTGGCGGAAACGGGGGCATAGGTGGATAGGGGATCAACTCCGGTTCCTCGTACGGATGACATGGCTGCTCTGGTTGATCCGGTTGACTGGGCTGCCCTGGTTGATCCGGTTGACTGGGCTGCCCTGGTTGACCCGGTTGACTGGGCTGACTCGGCTGATTCGGCTGACTCGGCTGATTCGGCTGATTCGGCTGATTCGGTTGACTGGGCTGACCTGGTTGACTGGGCTGACCCGGTTGACTGGGCTGACCCGGTTGACTGGGCTGACCCGGTTGGGTCGGTTGGGTCGATTGGGTGGGCTGACCTGCTTGCGTGCCCATGCTCACATCAAGGGCAGCAAGGACAGCGGCTATAGGATTAGCCAAGCCGTAAGGGTCTTGCGGATCACCGGCAAAGTAGAGAGCGACGGCCTCATTGGCCTCATTGAGTATTACAGAGCCAGAATCGCCGTTGTCGCCGAACTTCACATTCCGGGTTGGGTCGGGCTTAATCCCGATTTGATTGGTTAGCTGGATCTGGCCAATACCATGCCCAAAGTCGAGATTTACGCTGAGTTCGTCCGTATCAACAATGCCGTATGTAAGCCCCGTGGTCCGTCCGCGCTTCCGCACGGTCTCACCGATGGTTGCCTTATTGGTACCTGATATTCTCCCGATATCGATGATCTCTCCATCCGTCTCGCGGGCCAGAACCTCCGCCACGGCACAATCAACCTGGTCGCCGAATACTCCCCGCTTCAACACCGCCACTTCCGACTGGGGGCATGTGGCGCCATCAATTCGGGAGGGTTGCGCAATAGAGTCGCCGACGGACCACGACTTGTCGATGCACAAGACATGGAAGTTGCTCAGGATCATGGGCTTCCCGGTCGCATTATCCGAGACTATGGCTCCCAGCGTCCCACCCCAGGTCATTCTATCCACCAGGCGGCACGGGCCGATGCTAATCCCACCCTTTAAAACAGGATACTCCTTCATATCTGCCTCCAGCACAAGATCAAGAGCATTCACGGCCAGAGGATGCAATACGAACCTGCGTTCGATCACGTCGGTGGGAAATCCCTCAATGGCTTGGGGAATAGCGTCTGCGGGCGCAACATCCCGCTTCTTCTCGACAAGCACACGAATCGCCAACGTACTCGTGGGCCGGCCTCCGATTTCCTTATAACCTATGTCTACTCCAGTGACACCCGGACGATTCAATAGGCTTTTTTCCACGGCTGCCTTAGCCTGTTTTAGTTTAGGATCAATCTCTGCCATAGCTGTGCCTCCAGTATTGGTCCGCAAAAATGGTTTTTTCACAGGCCATTCTAATCAATGATGAATCGGCTGCCGCTCGAATGAATCTCAATTAAGATCAATGAGCCCTACGCGGGTGTGCCTCCGGATGCAATGCCTCGTCCGATGGTCAGAAGCAGTTTTTCAGTCTCTGCGGCGTGCGTGTCGGCAACCGCTGGATCCTCTAGTCTCTCGTGGAGACCGGCAGGCGCTCCTTCCCCTGCGTTTGGCATCTTCCCCATCCATCTGCCCTTCCAGAAATCGTTCCCGAAAACACCATGAACCACTTTCCAGTTCTCAACCCGGTCGTCGACCCAACCGTAGAATTTCCAGTACACGGGATTTATCTGCATCGAATAAAAGTCGGGGAGATAGTCGTACATCGGGTCATCCCACTCGACTGGAATTGTCTCGACCTCGGGACCGGGATCGGGACGCCTACCACCGGGTACAGCTGACCATCTCCGCTTTACGGTGTCATGTACCGTAGAGTGGATAAGCGAGCCCAGCGTGCCCAGACTTATATCCTTCAAAAAACCGGGGTCTGTAAACAGGCTCTCCCACGGCTTGAGGTACTTCTCGAAGGTAAGATCTGTCTTGGATCGCGTCATGAATTGGGTGACTACCGGGAACTCTCCGGGATCAAACCACGGTGCTGGAACAGGAAAGTCTGCATCACCAGGAGACGGTATCTCCAGCCAGCCTTCTATACGCGGGTAATCTGGATCGCCGGCCTGCGTCAGTATCTTGTTCGCGTATCGGATAGCCTGACGGTGCATATACAGGTAGTCCTCGCCAGAGTCATTGTTTACGAACGGTTCTCCACTTTCATCCCGGGCTGGCCGGGGCGGCTCCCACCCAGCCGTGCGCAGCTCCTCCTGCAGATCCTTTGGATAATTTACCCAGTTATCGCGCACCTCATGCCAAAGGTAGTTATGCATTCGGCGTGCGCGGACCGCCATCGTATCGACAAGCTGCTTCGGAATGGGTGGGTTCACCGTATCTTCCCCTGATTTAACAAGCGCTCTCAGAAAATGTGTAGAGAGCGTGTAAAGGATACCAATCCTGATTACCAGCAACCATGCTGGGCTTCCAGGGCTGGATAGCCGCCATAGCCGCGCTGTGCCTCCAGGGCGGGGTAGCCACCATAACCGCGCTGTGCCTCCAGGGCCGGGTAACCACCGTAGCCGCGTGTCGCCTCCAGGGCTGGGTAACCGCCATAGCCGCGCTGTGCCTCCAGGGCTGGGTAACCACCGTAGCCGCGTTGCGCCTCCAGGGCCGGGTAACCACCGTAGCCGCGTTGCGCCTCCAGGGCCGGGTAACCGCCGTAGCCGCGTGTCGCCTCCAGGGCTGGGTAACCGCCATAGCCACGCTGTGCCTCCAGGGCGGGGTAACCGCCATAGCCGCGCTGTGCCTCCAGGGCTGGGTAACCACCGTAGCCGCGTTGCGCCTCCAGGGCTGGGTAACCACCGTAGCCACGTTGCGCCTCCAGGGCGGGGTAGCCACCATAACCGCGCTGTGCCTCCAGGGCCGGGTAACCGCCGTAGCCGCGTGCCGCCTGGGGATTGCCTTCCATCTGTGGGTAACCGTTCATAAGAATCTCCTTCATTTATGATAAATTGATGTTTAAAAAATTTTCCTCATTGTCAATTCCGCAAGCCTCCTTCATGCGTTGCAAAAATAAGCGTGAAGCGCCACTCCATCTACCAAGACTCCATAGAAAACTGTGGCATGAATGGATTACGCTGAAAAACACCAGTCTGGGCAATTAGATTGGCGACCTGCTGCGATTCGGCCATGGGAGAAACCTCATGCCCTGCAATTCCGTGCAATGCATGGGGAGCGGCCATCTCCTCGTGGCCGGGCATCTTCCCTGTCCATGTCCCCTTCCAGAAGTTATTTCCAAACACACCATTGGCGAGCTTCCAGCCCTCAACCCGGTCATCGATCCAGCCATGCAGCTTCCAGAATATCGGGTTAACGTGGCTGGAGTAGGTATCTCCCAGAAAATTGTACCGGGGGTCATCCCATTCCATGCCGATCACTTCGCCTTTCAGGGGATCGATTTCTCCCGTGGATTGCAGTGGATCGGGGCGAACAGAACCGGATGAAGCCGCCCACCTCATATGCATCGCGTTATGGATTGTCATCTCCATTATTACGCCGAGTTTGCCAAGGGTCACGCTACGCAGGAATACGGGATCAATGAACGTTTTTTGCCAGAAGCGAAAGCGTTTCTCGTAAAAGACATTGGATTTAATCCGGTCGATATTCGCGAACTGAGCTTGTCCGCTTGTCGGGTCAAACCAGGCGGGCGGCACGGGGTAACTTGGGTCATCGGGTGGAGGTGCCTCCAGCCAACCCTGCACTCGCGGATAATTTGGATCACCAACCTGCTTCAGGATAGCATTGACGTCCGCGATCATTTGCCGGTGCATATAAAGAAAATCCTCGCCGGAATCGTTTTCGAGATTCGGATTACCGCTTTCATCCATTACCGGCCGGGGCGGTCTCCAGCCCAAGTCATCGATCTTCTGTTGGATATCGCGCGGGTACCGGTGCCAGTTGTTCCGAACTTCGTGCCAAAGCCAGTGGTGCATGCGGTGCTCGCGACTCGCCATCATTTCGCTGACTTCTTTCGGAAGCGGATGATCGTTGCGACCCGCTACACAAGCCGGGCATTCCGCAGTATGTTGATGATTATGCTGATGCCCCCCTGAATGAACATGGCTGGGAGCTATATGGTGCGGTTGAGCATCAGGAGTGGCGGCGCTCATATGATGCAGTTGAGGATGCAAATTGGCGGCACTCACGGCTTTCCCTTTGAATTCATAGTAATGCCATAAACATGATAGTTCGTCATCACCGATTCTCCGTTAGCCAAAATCCCTTATTTCATCTACGGGCGACATGTACACCACTCGCTATAATTAAAAAACAGGAACGAATATTAGAAATCCGGCCAGGCTTCTTCTGTGCGGTAGCACACAGTCAGAAAATTCTTTTGATAGGATGAGTGACAGGCCTGAAATCTGCTTCTGATAAATACTTCTCAGCGGAAAAATTCTAGAGCTCTGCCTTATGACAAACGGGATGTTATTAGCATATTAAATCCGGAACACCAAAAAAATCGCTGGAAGCAATCGGGGAGCTGGAATGGGAGAGTAGTACAGATGAGTATATTTTAAGAACAAAACCCGAAAATTCTTCGGGTAGTTTCTTTACATTGTGGAGGAACCAAACACCATCTCCCCCACATAACTCAAAATAAAAAAAATTGGCAAGCGAATAAAAAAATGGGGAGAAGTTATGCCGCCAATAAAAACTAAAAAAAAACGGCGCAACACGACAAAAGAAGCAAAACATGGAACCGCTAAACCTAAATCCGGTAGTTGACCCCTCATTTAATAGATCAGTGTTATGATTAATAACAATATTTCGTATTATTTGACTTTCATCTTCTGGGAGAGGCCCGCTACGGGGTTAAAAAAACGGCCTGATAAGAGAGAATCAGCAAAGGCTTTTGAGCTCCTCAGCTAATGGGTCCCTATCATGTTGACGAGGTGAGCACCTCGTCAATCTGTAGCAGCTTGAAACAGAAAGAAATACGATTACTGCACGGGCGTAAGCCGTATTACCCGCGGGTCGTCGGCAAACTCCAGCAGCATGCGCCGCACGCGCTCCTGCCATGCTTCGGCGAAGGCGGCACGCTGGGAATCGTCAGCGTTGTCCTGCAGGATGGCGGCTAAACGCCCCCCCTGAGCCGGATCGCTCGGTACCAGCGAAACATCCAGGCTCACCGCCACGCTGGTGCCGGTATCGAGGCGCTTGAAGGTAATCGCATCACCTTCGCGGTGATCGGCGAAACTGAGCAATCCTCTGCGTTTAAAACGTCCCTGGATACCATGAAAGCCGTTATCGGCGGCCGCGCCGGTGAGCAAAGTCAGCACTTGCGCGACGACACCGGTGGTACCTTCCTTTTCCGGTGCGGGCATATGCACGGCAATGGCACCACGCTCGGCAGGTTCGTCCGGATAAAGCGCCGCCAGCGCCGCACGTCCCATCAGAAACGCACCGGCGACGGTGGGGCAGGAATGGCCAGCCAGACGTACCGCATCCTCATAGTGATATTCGAGCACGCCATCACGGGAGGCGCCCAGCGTAGCGGCAAATGGATCGTGGGTAAGCACCACCGGCGCCTGTTCATAGAAATCGGGAAAATTCATGCGGATCTCCTTGCTGAGTTGGTTGAATAAGTTGAAGTTGATCGGAAACGCCGCTTAAGGATCGGCATCGGTAACAACATCGGTAATACAGGGATGGGACTGCAATTGTGGAAAAAGCGTGCGTTCCTCATAGCGCACGTGTGCGCTGATAAGGTCAGCGAAGCGCCGCAGGCGCGCAGCAGGTTCAAGCGCGCACGGACCAGCGGCAAGTATACGCAGTTCGGCATGTTCAGCGAGCACACGCGTTACCGCCTGGGGATCGAGTGTATCCTGCGCGATTCGTATCAGCCGTTCCTCCTTCTCGAAATGCGCGGCCATCAGTGTATGCCAATGAGCCTCGATGGAGGCCATTGCCGCGGTCATCGCGACCGCACGGGCCATCGCGTCGTTCTCGTTTTCATTAGCCGCGCGCCGTGCGGTACGCGCCATGACCAGCGAGGTATGATGTTCGCGCGACAACGAAAGCAAGGCACCAGTCCGGGGCATTCAGAAATTAACCACAATGAAAGGATTCGCGGATCGGACGACTCATTCCCTCATGGTTTTCAGCGCCTGCGCCCATTTGTACAACTCATTCAGCAACGTCGCACCTGAATTCTTGTGATGCTCGCCCGGCAGAAAATTTTCGTTGTCATCGAGGTGGCTGGAAACATTCTGCACCGTGACAGCCTCCACCATCGGCATCATTTTCAACGTGGTCAAAGTGAGTTTTTCTATCAGTGCGGAACGCATGCCGCCCGAGACTCCACCATAACTGACAATCCCGGCCGGCTTGTAGTTCCATTCCTTGTAGACGTAATTCAGTGCATTCAAAAGCGAAGGTGGCGGTCCGAAGTTGTATTCCGGCGTCACGAACACATAGGCATCGGCGGCATTGACGCTGGCGGCCCATTTCTTGGTATGCGCGTGGTGGTAGTTCTGGCGGATGGGATGTTCCGGTTCATCGTATACCGGAAGATTGAATTCGGCGAGGTCGACCAGCACGGCGTCAAACTTGCCATCCAGCACTGCGAGTTCGTGAAACCAGTTGGCGACGGGAGGTCCGACACGGCCCGGCCGCGTGCTGCAGATGATGGTATGAAGTTTAAGAGTCATGATTTTCCTTATTAAACCTGAATCCGGCAGTTGACCGCTCATTTATGAGTTTAGTTCTATGATTCATAAAGATTTTATGCATCATTTGAGACCCACCTTTTGGGTGAGTCCGCTACAGGGTGATTGGTTTAACCCGCTAAATTGTTTTCACCCAGTCATTTTTTCGCTTTGATTAACCCCGGAATACCATATTGAATTCTGCCACCATGAAATCGGGCTCCTCCGGTGCTGGCGGGCTCAGTTTTACGATCAACGCTTCCGGATTGGACGCACTCTGAAGGAATGGGTCCGTCTTGTGGTAGGGATCTCCCTCGAAATACATTTATGTTATCAATTCATCATGGCGGCCCCTGACATCGAAATGAATGTGTGCCGGCCTCCTTCTGGTGGGGGTGACGGGATAGGGGGGCGGTTTTATGGTCTTGAACTGGTAACGGCCATCGGTGCCAGTGGTCACCGCGCCGAAACCGTCGAAATTGGGATCGAGCGGTGCCGGGTTCGTATCGTCGGGGTGGGCATAGCGCCCCACCGCGTTGGCTTGCCAGATTTCGACATCCGCTCCCGCGACGGGCTTACCAGCGGGGTCGATCACGCGGCCCTTGACGATGAGAAGCTGTCCCTTGGCGCGCCCCGACCCGCCGGGTACGCGCGTCAGGTCTCCGGTGCGATTGGGCTTGCTCATAATGGGATAAAAAGGCCCAAGGATCTGGTCTGCGTCCGGTTCAGAGCCATTTGCGTAAAAGCGGAACCAGCCAGTGGCAGTATGCCCGCAGCGAGCAATGCTGCTGATGCTTTCAGAATAGTGCGGCGACCATGCATTGGTCTATCAGACTTCATATTGAGACTCTCTTTTTAGAATCAACCATAATATATATAATTTATTCATAAATAAAATGTTACTAATATAATCCGAGATTCTACATTAAGAATTTGAATAGATCACCGCCCAATGGTAATACCGGCGGAGCCGGACTGTGCTCAGGACTCCACCTGGGATATTCCCCCTTGCTTGCCGGGACGCCATGTGCCGCTAATATATTGCCCATTGAAACCCGAGTATGGGGGGCCGCTTCCATTTGTTGCCGCGCTAGATTCGTTTGCCATCGTTGCTCCCGCTGTTGTTTGGTAAAAAATGAAATCGGAGAATCAAACAAAATCCCTGTTGTAACGCCATGAGCCGAAAAAAATGAAGGGAGCAGGCGTTGCCCGCTCATCCGCCTAATGAATAAATTTGAATCCGGCGTTGGTGCCGTTGCCCAGAACGTATCCAAGCTGGATATGAAAATATCCTAACGCCTCAAGCTGACGAGCGTTGGCAAGGGGACCTGCATCGACCGCATCGAATCCGATTGCCCTGCCAAAATCCAGCGCCATGCTACGGGCTTGCTGGTCATCGCTTGCGGCAAACAGAGTGAGCTGCTGCCCCAACACGCTGCCTGTATCCATATGTTGTGCAAAGACGGTATTGAAGGCTTTGACGACGCGTGCCTTCGGGGCTTTCCTTTGGAGCGCTTCAGCGCCGCTGGTTGAAAAACCCAGTGCCAGTCGCATGTCTTGAGTCAATGCATTGGTCACATCCACAACCACTTTCCCGTCAATTGCATCTGCCAGCTCATGCAGCACGGTGTCGATTGCAGTGTAGGGAACCGCGATCATCACGGCCTCGCCCCAGTTTGCGGTTTCCTTTACCGTTTCCTTGCGGCTGTTACGAACCTCATAGCCGGCCCGGGCCAGGCCCCGGTTAAGTGCGCCGCCAACATTTCCACTTCCTATAATCGCAATTTTCTGCACCATATCATCCTCCTTATTGTCCGAATACGATCTGACTTGCCGTCCGGCGGCCGGGCTAGACGCCGACTCTCGTCGCCAATTCCATTGCAAGCTTCCTGAGCGTTTGGCCTTCTTCCAGGCCGTCGAGGAAGCGCTGGGGAATGCCAGCCAGCCCGGTTTGGGCTCCGGCTAACGCTCCGGTCAAAATGGTGCGCGCCTGGTTTTGCCCTCCGCCATTCAGGGCGTGCAGCACAGCCGATTCAAAGTCTTGAGGGAAGCGGGCAGCCAGGTAGTAGGCTGCGGGAAGCTGGTGATAGATGGCGCAAGGCATGCCGTATACGAGGGACACCTTCCACGCGGGTTCTATTGCGATGGCGGGATCTGTCGCGGCGGTGGAAACATACGATGGCGTCAGCAATGCGTCAGGTGACGCAAACCTTCCCGCGCGAGGAGGATCCGGATCGCCGGGGCGGGGCGGTTGCAGATCCGAGTGCGTCACTGCGTGAAAAGGCAGTTGACCCGATTTCACCAATTGCATCATGGTACCGGAGAGGTTCTTGTCGAGCTTTTGTCCCTGGACCAGAAGGCCGAGCACGGCTCCGTAAGCGACTGTCATCGATAGCACAACATCGTCGACTTGGGTAAGGCGGGCATTATTCGAAATAACGGTGGCCAGCTCGTGGGGCTGCATCGCGTAGCGAACCGCCAGGGCGAGCGTGCGTTCGATGGCTTCGGTTGTATCGGCATTGCCGCCTGTTTGTCCCCAGGGCAGTTTCTCCTGGACGCGCTTGCGCCAGGCGTTGCGGATGGATTGGCTGGTGTATCCGCCGGGTCCGTTCGCTGGAGTGCCGTCAAGCAAGGGAAAGAGCTCTTCGTCCATCCGCCTGCAGAAATCCGCTTCGTCATAACCACCTTGATCGACGAGCGAGCGGAGCATAAGCCTGAGAATAATGCCTGCCTGCGACAACTGGCCTGCTTTCAGGCCTTCATGGTAACGGCCGGGCTTGGGATCCGTATATGTTGTGATCCAGTCACCATAGTCGCGGTGAAGCTCATCCAGGTCATAATACCAGTGAGGTCCAACGCCCAGGGCGTCTCCGATAAAGGCGCCCATGATGGCGCCGGCAGCACGATCTTGAAGGGCGGCATCGGTCATTTTCAGATCCTCCCAGGCAGCGCGCTTGTCACCCGCAAGACACCGGTCCACCCAGCCTTGCAGGAATATTTTGCTGCGCCCATTTCCGATATTTCCAGCTTCATCATAACGACTCTCCTAAGTTGGGGGTGATTGCAGTGCCTTAATACGTATGCACGTATGCAGACTGAAGGCATTCGAGATCGATGTTCCTGATGGGACGTATTCCAGCCAGCGCCCGGTTAGTCCGGTTTCAAGGCGAATCGGCCGCTGCCCAGAAATATGATTGCTAGCCCTGACAAAAGGAAAAACCCCTGCAACTCCAATGCCCAGCCACCCATATTTGTAAGCGTGAATATCTGCGCCCGGTGAGCCAATGCTAGCGCAAATAGCATGTTGCCGGCAATGAGCAAACCCCCAATCCGTGAATAGATTCCAAGGATAACCATCAGGGCGCCCACTACCTCGCCAAAATAAACGCCATAGGCCAGCAACGACGGCAAGCTGATGGATGCGAGCATGTTGCGGATTGAGTCGAGAGATCCGGGATTCAGTATCTTGTGTACACCATGAAGCAGCATCAGGACGCCGACCATCATGCGTACGATCAGCTTACCTATATCATCAAAGCGGGATTGATTAAGCATGGAATTTCACCTCTCTTGGTTCAGTTATAGGGAGCAAGATTGCATCCCCTTCAATATGTAACCTTCGCACCCGTTACTTCTGATCCACCACCAATACGTCATGCCGGTCGGTACCTGTCACCAGTCCCGGCGCGTTCCGAATCAGTCAGTGGTAGATATATGCAAGGTCTCGGACGACCAAATGCGCGTCCGGCTCGCTCGCGCGCCACGTGGCGACAAACTGATCGGCGAGCTGACTGGATTGGTCACCGGAAGGAAAGATGCTTGAATTGAGTTGCAGGGTTCTCATGGAATTTCTCTCCATCAATGAAAGTAATGATATTTAACTTCTTATCTATCAGATAAAAAAGTACAATAATCTGGTATAGATCATCTATTTATTAGATAGGTTATGATGGCGCCTCATATCACCCTGGAGCAATGGCGATCATTGATCGCGGTCGTGGACGCTGGCGGATACGCCCAAGCAGCGGAAACGCTGTTCAAAAGTCAATCCGCCGTTACCTATGCGGTGCAAAAAATAGAATCCCTGCTTGGGGTGAAGGCGTTCGAGATTCAAGGGCGCAAGGCGATCCTCACGCCGACCGGACAGATGCTCTACCGGCGTGCGCTGGCGCTGGTGGATGAGGCAAATGATCTGGAGCGGGCGGCCCACACGCTGTCGGCCGGCTGGGAAGCGGTCATACACATCGCCGCTGAAATCCTCTTTCCCTCTCGCCTGCTATTGGCTTGTCTGGAGCGTTTTGGTCAGGAAAGCCCCCGTACGCGGGTCGAGCTGATCGAATCCGTGATTGGCGGCACTTCGGATGCGCTACTCAATGGGGAGGCGGATCTGGCGATTCTGCCGCAGCTGCCACCCGGATTTCTTGGCGATCTCTTGATGCGGATACGATTGCTCGCGGTGGCTCATGCCGATCATCCCTTGCATCATCATGGCCGGGAATTGACCTATCGGGACCTGCGCGCCTATCGCCATCTGGTAGTACGGGATTCGGGTGCCAAGCGCGATCAACGTGCGGTAACCGTCGAGGTGGATCAGCGCTGGACGGTGGGTCAGGTCGCCACGTCGATTCAGGCAGTCTGCATGGGATATGGCTTTGCCTGGCTGCCGGAGGAGCATATTCGCGAAGAATTGCGGACAGGGATGCTCCGACCACTGCCGTTGCGGGAAGGTGGAACGCGCGAGGTACCGCTCTACTTGGTTCTGGCCAATCCGGACTTTGCCGGTCCCGGGGCAAGACGTCTGGTGGAGATCATCAGAAAGTCGGTAGAAGAGGAATACGTATCTGAAGAATCAGAATCTTCAGTTCAATTGTACAGAGGTCTTTTCTCGAAATAATTCTTATAAATATTCAAGCTGAATATGAGTTTCGAGAAGGAAACTAGGGCGTTTGGCACCTGTGATAGAAGATTATTGACCGCTTTCCCATAACCCCAAGTAATGCAGTAAGGATTTTTTGTTGCTGCTATGTTCCATAGAAAACCTCCATCTTTCTTCAATACAGCGCCATCATTCAACCGAGCCCTCATATGGAAAAGGCTAAGGGAATAAGATCACCACCCAATGGTAATTCCCGGTGAAGCCGGACTGTGCTCAGGGCTCCACCTGGGATTCCAGCCGGATAATCGGTTTGATCGTGCCTCCCTTCTCGCTGTCTTCAGCCGCCTGATTGATCTGCTCCAGCGTATAGAATTTCACCAGTTTGTCGAACGGAAAACGTCCCTGCGTATAAAGCGCGACCAGAGCGGGGATAAAGAGATCCGGCTTACCGTCGCCCTCGATGATCCCGATAATACGCTTGCCTGTCGTCATTACGCCATTCACATCGAAACTCGCCTCGGTCCCCAGGGCTGGCGCCCCCACGATGCCGCAGGTGCCACGTATGGCGAGCGCATCGATGGCCTGGCGCAGTACCGCCGGGCGGCCGCTCGATTCGAGCGTAAAATCGGCGCCGCCGCCAGTTATTTCCCGCACGGCTTCAACCGGATCGGTCTCGCGGCTATTTACGGTATGGGTCGCCCCAAGTTCCATGGCCAGCGCCAGGCGAGACGGCACCACATCCACCGCGATAATGATAGCGGCACCCGCCACGCGTGCGGCCATCACGGCGCTCAATCCCACCGCGCCGCCGCCGAACGCCGCGAAACTGCTGCCTGGATTGACTTTAAGCGCGTTCATCACGGCTCCCGCGCCGGTTTGAATACCGCAGCCAAGCGGGCCGAGCAGTTCCAGCGGAGCATCCTTTGGCACCTTGATGACGTTGCGCTCGTGGATCAGCGCAAAAGTGCCAAACGATGACTGTCCGAAGAAATGGTCGTGGATCGGCCCGCCCGCATCTCGGGTAGCCGTGCTGCCGTCTTCACGGGTGCCGCCGAAATTAAGCGCATAGAAGTTTTCGCAATAGGTCAGATCGCCGCGCAAGCAGGGTTTGCAGTGGCCGCACCACATATAGGTCAGCACGACGTGATCGCCTACCGTCACTTTCTTCACGCCGCCGCCGACCTGCTCCACCACGCCTGAGCCTTCGTGTCCGAGTACGATGGGCAGAGGCACGTCATAGAGCTGGTCGCGTGCCACCATGTCCGTGTGGCACATGCCGGCTGCAACCACCCGTACCAGCACCTCGTCAGGGCGCGGCTCATCCAGACTGAGCGTCTCGATCTGGAAAGGACCGCCCTTCCGGCGTATCGTTGCCGCCTTGATTTCTCTCATCCCTGGCCTCCGATATTCATTATTTGATTACTTCCTGAAAAATGATCTCTGGCGCGGCGCGGTCATGAGCCGTGGTACCCAATAGCGGTACTCACTGGCAACAGTCCGGCGTCACCCCGAGTAAAGGAAAACGCGATAGGCGTGCGCCCCCTCTAAACCTCCAGCGGCTAAATTTCTACAGCCGAATGCCCGATTTCCCCGGAGCGAGGATTCCGTTGGGGTCCAACGCCTTTTTAAGAATCTTGTTGACGTTGCGCTGCACCGGGCCGTAGGTATCAGCCACCTTGTCCATGAACGCAGTATTGACCCGGTAGATTCCGTATCCCTGCGCTGAAAACGTCGTCACCAGCTCGTCGAAGCACTGGTAGGCCGCCTTCACCTGTTCCGGGTTGGTCTTATCGTACAAGACATCGACGACATGATGCATGTCACGCATGCCGACAATGAATTCGCCGGAATAATCCAGTCCGTACTTGCCGAGAATCTGCTTGGTCAGGGACATCTGCTTGAGCGTCTCGCTGCCGCGCGCCTGGGAAACCGGCGCGAACCACATCGAGCCGCCGCCGCCGCGCCAGTTGTAGAGGGAAAATTCCGTCAGCGTCATATCCCCGCGCATGAGCTTGGCGCGGTAAACAAATGCGGGGTCCTCAGCCGCCTCTTTCTCGGTCAGGATCTTTGCCTTGCCGGATTTGCTGAATGCCTGCGTCACGATCTTCCAGTTCACGTCGATCTGTTCCTGTGTGCCGTAAAGCGCCGCATACACGTTCCAGATTCCCAGTTTGTGGTCCTTGGTGATCTTGCGCACCGCCTCGTCCGTAATCGATCCGGGCCCGGTCACATAGTCGCTGCGCCGCGCCTTCACCGGCGCTTCGTATAACGCATGGGCGATGACGACGGCGTTGGGTATCACGCCGTTGATGCGCAGCGGCCGGATGATTTCCACGATCTCCACAATGTCCTCTTCATGCTCGTACTGGATAACAAACGGCTTGAAAGCGGGTGGAGCGGGCATGAGCCAGAAGCCGAATTTGGTGACAATGCCATAGTTGGACTGGGTGAAGATTCCATCCAGATAAGGACCGTAGCCCCACTTGAATACCTGCCAGGTGTTGGAGTTCGGCATCGATCCCATGCCGGTGCGCAGCACTTCGCCATTCGCCAGCACCACTTCCATGCCGCAGGCAAACATGAAATGCTCGCCATAGGGCGTATAGCCTACCCCCCGGTCCAGCGTATTGCCGACCGGCCCTGCAATCGCCGAGGGAGCCGGCATGGATAGCCATAAGCCCAGCTTGTGTTCGGCGATATGGTCGTAGAGCTGTTTATAGGTGACCCCGGGCTCGACCAGGGCGTAGGCCAGGTCTTTGTCGACTTCGAGAATGCGGTTCATGCGCTTGAGGTCGAGTACGACCTGGCCGCGTTCAGCCGGCGCCGCGGAGCCGTAGCCCAGATTTTTGCCGGTTGAGATAGGCCAGACAGGTACTTTGTACTGGTTGCAGATACCCACAATCTTCTGGATCTGCTCCACCGTTGTGGCCATGAGCGCCGCGGAAGGGGCATGTTCGGAGTCCGGCACCGGCATCATGGTTTTGATGTAAGGTGCAAGCTGTTCCGCGCTGGTGAGAACGGATGCCTCGCCAAGAACACCGCGAAATGCCTTGATGGCGGCATCAAAGGTTTGTTCGGATACCCCCTTGGGCAGTGCAATATATTTACCGGCCATTGTTTGTTCTCCTTGGTGCTACGCTAAATGTCGATTACGAATGAGGTGAACCGCTCCCCCGGGCCGGTTGGTCCACTGTGCCCATTCGCTTTATCCTTACTTGGCCGGTGCACGAACGCGCGGCTGGAGCAGGATTCCTGAAGCGCACTCGTGCCTAGCGCCGCAGCCATGACGGCATAACCCACCGATTCCACCCAGCCAGCAGATTGAGGTTGCCCAGCCCCCCTCCTTGCGCCTGCTTCGTGGGTGGATACCTGCCGGGAAACAGGTGTCCATCCTCCCGCTGTGTTCCAGCCAAGCGATTCGCATCCGTCCGAAGGCGAAAGGCCGGAACAATGGAGATGGATGGCATCCGGTCCATCGAGCCGGTAAGCCAGGAAGCCTGGCCGATAGGTAAAAGAACCGGGGTTAGGCCCGCTTGCCGCTATGCTATCCGCCCGCATCTGCGTGGAAGAATGCTCTGCGGAAAGAAAATTCTCTACGATGGAAAAACTGCCCTGATTCTCGATGAGCCGGGAGGCAAGAATACCTCCCGCGCTGTGCATCGGCGATGCGGCGGCCCATACGTGGCGAAGCTCGGGAATACCGGGGGAAATACCGTGCATGAAGGCGTCATCACCGGAAGACGCGTGTGAACCCAGCAAGATCAGCCTGGCACCGGCATTGCGCGCCAGTTCCATGAAAATCGCCGCGCTGCCATCGTCCATCACGGCAATCCACCGCGTATCACGGGACTTTTCCAGCAATCCGGCCGCTCTCTCATAGTCATTGAGCAGCCCGCCTGTCAGCTTTACCACCTGCGGTGCGTCAAGCCCCGCCACCCCTGCCCCAGTTGTCGCCCCGCTCTCCGTAGCCATATATCGGGCATTGGCGGCATAGGCCGTGCGGATGCCGGCGGCAAATTCGGCATCCAGGGGCGTGTTTCCCAGCAGCAAGCCGAATCTTCCGGCCCTCCCGGCGGGCGCGCTGGCGAATGTCCCCGGAGGAATGCCCAGCGCCAGCAGCGCGCCCCCCGTCAATACGCCTTTCATGAGATTGCGCCGATTAATGTCCATGGATCAGGCCTCCTCCGCCGGTTGATTAGTTTTTCGAAATATACTCAGCCAGTTTTGCCAGCGACTCATCGTCGATTTCCGAAGGGCGGAAGGACGGCATCGCCCGGTTTCCATTTCGCACGATGGTACGGATGTACGCCGCGGGAAGATCGCGGCCTCGAATGACAGGCCCGACGTTGGATTCGTGGCAATACCCGCAGATCTTGGCGTAGACTTCGGCCCCATCTTTCCAGACGAAGCCGCGAGAGGGAACGTCCTGCGGCGCTGCCCAAGCACTATTTGCCGTAATAACAATAACGGTCGCTATCGCCAGCATCAAACCGGATGTTGCGCCTCCCGGTTTTGTCATCTTCATGCTCCACCTCCCGGAAAGTTCATATTGAAACATAAACCTGTACGACTTGCCTGCCAACCGCAGCAGGAGACTTGATAAGCCCATTAATGAGTTTTGGCTAGACTATTACAAAACGGCAGAATTTGTCTATCCACACTTTATTATAATCGCCGTTTTATGTGTAATTCTTATATAATCAAGATATAATGAGAACGGTACGTATTATTAGTGACATTAACGTTGTCAGTGTTATTCGGCAGCGAGAAGGCCCGGTACGCTCCGACGCTACCGATGCACGTAATTAATTAATTATAAATATAATAATATTTTTTAAAACTCAAGAACTCGATTAAATCAGCATGCCAACAGGAAAATATCGTGTCACGTAGAAGTAACAATCATCTGAAACCGGCACGCGGTTTGGCCGCTATCCAGCTCAAACAAACCGCGAAAATCAGGCAAAAACGCTATTATGGTTCATTTACAAAGGCGCTGAATAGCGGGTTAATCTGCTTTGGCGTGGGCATTGCCATGGGCCTCCCGCATAACGTTTCAGCCGAGCCCCCCGCCAGCGCCGCGGCTCCCGCCGGGACCGCCGTTCACGCATACGATATCTCTTCGGGCTCGCTGGAAACAGCGCTTGATCAGTTTGCGAAACAGGCGGGCATCAACGTCACGTTCAACACCGCAGACGTACAAGGAATGGCGGCACGCGAACTGAAAGGCAGCTTTACCGAGCAAGCCGGGCTGAACCGCCTGCTGTCCGGAAGCGGTCTTGAAGCAGTGGCGCAAGCCGGCGGGTATGCCATCAGAAAATCTACCACGGCAGCTAATCAACCCATGATATTGCCTCCGGTCAATGTCACTGCGCATCCCATAACAGGCCCCACGGATGGCTATATGGCCACGAAAAGTTACAGTGCTACCAGGACAGATACTCCCCTGCGCGATGTCCCGCAATCGATTACTGTGGTGACGCGGGATCTGATTAAAGATCAAAACATGCTGAGCATGGGCGACGTGGTGCGTTATGTGCCGGGCGTCGGCATCTCGCAAGGGGAAGGCAATCGCGATGCGGTAATTTTTCGCGGCAATAATTCCACAGGCGATTTCTATGTGGATGGGCTGCGCGATGACGTTCAGTATTTTCGCGATCTCTACAACATCGACCGGGTTGAGGTCCTGAAGGGTTCCAATGGCATGATGTTCGGCCGTGGCGGCGCGGGCGGCGTGATCAATCGCGTAACCAAGGAAGCCGGCTGGACGCCGATTACTGAAATTTCGGCACAGTATGGGTCTTTCAGCCAGAAAAGGGTGACGGTCGACATCGGCCGGGCCATTAACGAGGTGGCCGCGTTTCGCCTCAATGCCATGTACGAGCACTCGAACAGCTTCCGTAATGGCGTGGACCTGGAGCGTGGCGGGGTCAATCCCACCTTTACCATAAAGCCCAGCGCGCAAACCAAAATTGTTGTGGGCGGGGAATATTTTACCGACAACCGCGTAGGTGATCGGGGTATCCCGTCTTTTGGAACCGTATCCGGCGTCGTGGATTCAGGCCGCCCAGCCGATACCCACCGCTCGACATTCTTCGGCGATCCGAACCGCAGCCCCAACAGTGTTAACGTCTGGGCATTGAACTCGCTGGTCGAGCATGCGTTCGACAATGGGCTCACTGTCCGTAATCGCACACGTTATGCCAGTTACGATAAGTTTTATCAGAATGTATTTCCCAATGGGCCGGCAACGGCTCAAAGTGCCTTGGGAACGGTAAATGTTCAGGCCTATAACGATGCGACCCAGCGCGATAATATTTTCAATCAGACGGATTTTCTCTATACCCTGAATACCGGTCCGGTGAAGCATGAAATCATGACCGGCGTGGAATATGGCCGCCAGGTTACGGATAATTTCCGCAACAACGGTTATTTCAATAACAATTTTACCAACCCCGGCAGAACTTCAACCGTACCTTTTTTTAACCCGATCAGCCTGACTCCTCTCACATTCAGGCCCGACCCCACCGGCGGTGCCAGTGGTGGCACCGCTACCGCCAATAATCATGGCGTTGTTGAGGTGGTGGGTGTGTATCTGCAGGATCAGATCACATTGCACCCCCAGCTTAAAGCGGTCCTGGGCATACGCTACGATAATTTCGATACAAAATTCCGCAACAACAACACGGGACAGCTATTCCATACCAATGATGGATTGGTTTCGCCCAGAGCGGGCCTGATTTACAAGCCAATCGAAACGATGTCGATTTATGGCAACTATAGCCTGGCCTATGTACCGCGCGCCGGTGACCAGCTTACCTCGCTGACACTGAGCAATGCGGCGCTTAAACCGGAACAGTTCATGAATCTGGAGCTGGGCGCAAAGTGGGATATCCGTCCAGATCTGGCTCTTACCACGGCGTTGTATCAACTGGAGCGCAACAATGTCATCGCGCCCGTTCCCAATGAGCCCGCCCAAACCATGCTGGTCGACGGTCAGCGTGCCAGAGGGGCTGAAATTGGTTTGATGGGCCGCATCACCCCGCAATGGAGCGTCATGGGGGGCTACGCCTACACGGATGCCGAGATCACGCGCGCAATCACTGGCGCGCAAGCGGGAGCGGTCGTGGCGCAAGTCCCCAAACATACCTTCTCGATGTGGAATCGCTATGATTTCGCGCCCTGGCTGGGTTTGGGGCTTGGGGTGGTTTATCGCAGCAGCATGTACGCCGCGCTTGACAATACCGTACTATTGCCGGGCTTCACGCGACTGGATTCGGCGATGTTCGTACGACTCAACAAGACCTTGCGCGTCCAGGCAAATATCGAAAATCTCGCCGATATCGAATATGTTGCGTCCGCTCACAACAACAACAATATCCTGCCGGGTGCACCGCGCATTTATCGTTTGACGGTTGTCGCCAACTTTTAGGCTCATTCACAGACCAGACTCGAACCGGTAGTTTTTGGTAGGATGGATGGAGCATCGCTCTCCCATCCTATCGAAGATCATACAGCGGTATTTACATAAATGATCTACCGTGCACCTCCCGGGTGCATGGGAAATATTACTCCTTCCTGCCGTGCTCTTCTATCAGCGACAGCAATTGTTTGAAATCGATGGGCTTTGTCATGTGAACATCGAAGCCGGCTTCTTTTGCCAGCTTCTTATCCTTTTCCTGACCCCATCCTGTAGCCGCAAACAGACGCATATTCGCACCCCAGGGCGCCGATCGAATTTGGCGCGCTACTTCATAGCCATTGAGATAAGGCATGCCAATATCCAGCAATACGATATCGGGCAGAAATCGTGCCGCCGCCTCCAGCGCCGCACGGCCATCGTGAACGGCAGTTGTTTCATGCCCGCCGCGCTGCAGCAACATCGAGATTGCAGTAGCCGCCGACATATTGTCGTCTGCAACAAGAATCCGGTATTTTGCCTTGAATGCATGAGCTCCAGAATCCGGAGCGGACTGCATCACCCCTGAAGGAGATATCTGCGCGGCGATCTCCGTCGGCTTTGCCAGCGGCAACCCGACGCGAAAAGTACTGCCCTGCCCAAGCCCCCTGCTCTCGGCACGCGCCCAGCCACCATGCAGCGCGGCAATGGCGCGCACCAAGGCAAGTCCAATGCCCAGTCCAGCGGCGGTTCGATCACTTGTGGATTTTCTCTGTGAAAACATACCGAATATTTCCTCGGTAAACGATGGGTCAATACCGATACCGTTGTCCGTAACGCTTACCACTACGCCTTCGGCAGTTGTGTTGACATCCAGGGCGATCCTGCCTCCGGGGTCGGTATATTTCGCCGCATTGGCCAACAGATTGGTGAAAATCTGGTTAAGCCGCATCGGGTCGCCATAAACCACTACCGATGAAGGGGGGGTCGTTACCGATAATATGTGATGGGCCGTATCGATATGGGGCCGCATGACTTCCACAGCGGCGTCTATGATCGAAGCCAGCGTCACGCACTGCTTATGAAGCGTCATTCGTCCCAGCGACAAGCGCGAAATATCCAGAAGATCATCCAGGAGAACCTTCATGGCCCTGCACTGACGCTGTACGATCCGTATGGCTTTTTCGCGCTCCCTGCTGCCCAGATCAGGTGATTCCATTAACATGGCTGAGCTGTCGATCGCCGCCAGAGGATTGCGCAACTCATGTGAAAGTGTGGCAATAAACTCGTCTTTCCGCCGATCCGCCTCCTGCAGTTTCTCGGTTATGCGCAGGCGCTCGATAAAATCAGAGGCCTGCCGCGCATAGAGATCGAGCATGCTCAGTTCGTGTTCGGCTGGGATATGGGGCAAACGGAAATGCGTGGTGAGCATGCCCAGCGGTTGACCATCGCGGCTGAACAAGGGTGTGGACTGGACAGCCCTGTAACCCGCCTTATCGGCGGCTGCGCGGTAACCCGCATAGCGTTCGTCTGCCCGGACATCCTCGATCATCCACCGTTGCCGGCTGGCCAGCGCGCGGGAGCAAGCAGCGTCCCCATCCGCATCGACGGTTCTGAATTGATCGAGAAAATCCTGTTCAAAGCCGTGGTGAGCAGCAATGGTCAATAGTTTGTTTACCGGATCATACAACTGAACAACGCCCATATCGGCGCGAAGCAAGACAACGGCCGCTCCCAATATTTCTCTTAGTGCAGTCGGCAAATCGGAGGTATCAACCAGACGCGAACTGAGTTCGTGCAGACAATTAAGAGAAGCAATCTCGGCTTCAAGCTGGTTTTGGGCATTTCGCAGCGCCTCCTCGATCTGTCCCCGTTCCTGGATCTGATTCCGCAATGTTTTATTGACATGTGACAACGCCGTGGTGCGCTCATCCACTCGCTTTTCAAGCAAGTCACGCGCATCCATGCTCTTATTAATGGAGCACATAATGTGGTAAGCCGCGGAGGCAAAGCGCGACAGGCTGGTCATCAGACGGACATCTTCCCTGTCGAATTTGCGCTCGATTGAGTGCTGGATTACCCAAACGGTGCCCACGGGCCTGTTCCCATCATGGAACGGCAGGATCAAAGCCTCCACTATCCGTGGCTCCATGTTCTTCAGCGGGGCGAAATAGCTGCCCGGTTCCAGAAACAGAATTGGCGAATTTTGCTCCAGCACAATGCCGCACGGGCTTTCGGCATAAGGTATCCGGGCTCCCGCATTGCTCGCGAACGACCCGGCACAGGCATGCCACCGGAAAGCTTTGCTATCGGATTCGAGGATACTGATGCCGGCGGATCCGGCATGGCACAGCTCAAGGGCGATCTCCGCCAGTTTCTGCAAAAGATTGCGGGGCCGGTTCGAAAGCTCATCAGCCAAGATTACGAGCGCGCGGTTTTCAGCCTCGAAATCTTCAGTACGAGATGAGCGCTTCAACAGCAAATCCATTCCGAAGACTAGCTCCGGTGGAAACCGGGATGAATCGGGCGGTGGCAAATCACTACGATCATTGTTAATCAATTTTCACCTCCTGATCGAATATTGCCCGTTGGGGATACTATTTTTTACAATGTCGCCCTTTTTGTGTTTTCTCAGTTTCGTTATATACCCAGGCCAAGTCTCGCTTCTGTGCGGAAGCGCGCATAACAAAAGCCGAGCCGGAGAAGTCATCGAAGAAAAAATTTTCCTTTCATTGAGACTCAAATATAATTACCATTCTCATTCTCAACGAGAATGACTCTCTATCTCGCCTAATGAGGGCGCGCCATCATTAGGGAGGCCCGCAACTCGCCAACCGCCCGCCAGCCCGTTCCCGGGCAAGCCAGCCGATTCAGCAAACATTATTCGCGCCTGGATTTGCGATGGATTTATCAATCGGGTTACAAACCGGCAACAGCATTATTTTGCCCCATCGTTCATGCTGCGTCACACCCATAAAGGAGAGAAAATGAACATGACCCGTAAACACGAAAGCAGTGCCTGGTTGTTGGGTGTTTTCCTTTTAATCGCGATACCGGTTCACGCTGCCGGATACAAGCAGACCAATCTGGTTGCGAGTACAGATGCCTACGGCGCAAGCATCGTCGATCCGAGTCTTATCAATGCCTGGGGAATTGCGACCCGCCCCGCCGGTCTGGGCGGGCATTTCTGGGTAGAAAGCAACGGTGGCGGAACGACAAACCAGTTCGTTGGAGATGTAGGAGGAGTTCCCCTGTTCGCGGACGATCTCCGGCTGGTGACGGTTCCCGGCCCCACAACGGGGAACGTTGTCTCTCCCGGAACACCGACAGGTGTAGTATTCAACCCTGGCGCGCAATTCACCATTACGCAGGGATCCATCACCGAACCGGCCAAGTTCATTTTCGTAACGGATACCGGCACCATTTCCGCGTGGACGGAACGCAAGAATCCCGACAGAAGCTTCGATCGTCCGGCGTTCGCCAAGCTCGTCGTCGACCGGTCATCGGCAGGTGCCCATTATTTCGGCATCGCGATGGGTCCCGGTGATGACCGCATCCATGTAGCGAATTTCGGACCTCATGCCGGAATCCAGAGCTTTAACAGCGCATTCGCCGAGACTAGTGCGCCCGGCGCATTTACAAATCCCTTCTCGGCATCGGCACCCACCCAGCCGGGTAGCTATGCGCCCTTCAACATCCAGGCACTGACCGGTCCCGACGGCACAAGTCTCTTTGTACCTTATGCCAAAACACAGGAAAATCCCGCCCAGCCGGGACAAATTCTGGGCGGCGAGGAGGTAAGCGGGGCGGGCCTTGGGCGGCTTGCACAGTTCGACACGTCGGGTACCCTGTTGCATACCTGGGATGATCGTGGGCTGCTGAACGCCCCCTGGGGCGTCGCATTCGCACCGGATGGCTTCGGCATCTACAGCGGCGATCTGCTGGTGGGCAATTTCGGCGATGGCAGCATCGTGGCATTCGACCCCGCCACCCATACGGCGATCGATTATCTACGCGATGCACAGGGCAACATCATATCAATCGACGGGCTGTGGGGACTGCAATTCGGCAATGGCGCAAGCCTCGGCAGAGCTGACGCGCTTTATTTCGCGGCGGGGCCGCGCGATGAAACCGAAGGTCTCTTTGGCAAGCTTGAAGTTGCGCCGATTCCCGAACCCGAAACCTGGGCGCTATTTGTCGCGGGCCTCGTTCTTCTCAGCTCCGTCACCGGGCGGTGTGCGCGCAATTCAGCGCATACGGCCCCGGTCAGAACGTAGGTTGGGTTAGCGCAGCGTAAACCAACAAGAGGTAACCCGCCGGATACGCACTTAGGTCACTTGAACAGTGTTGAACCTGCATCCGGTGGTTGCAACCCTCACGGCTCCATATAAATCATCCATGACACGCCAAAGCGGTCGGCTACCATACCGAAGCGTGGCGAATAGAAAGTTTTAGCCAACGGCATCTGCACCTGCCCGCCCTCGGCCAGCGCAGCGAATAGCCGGTCGGCCTCAGCCTCGCTGGAGACGATGAGCGACAATGAGAAGCCCTGGAAGCTCGGCCGTCCCTGGCAGTGACCGTCGGAAGCCATCACCGTGGTATCACCGATGCGGAAGCTCGCATGCATTACCTTATTTTCGGAACCAGCAGGAGGCATACAGGATTCACCGGATTTTCCGGCTTCACTGGATTCAGCGGGTTCAGGAGGCGCGTCCTTGAAGCGCATGAGCATCGTCACCTCGGCACCGAGTGCGCCGCGATAAAACTCCAGTGCTTCTTCGCAGCGGCCATCAAAGAATAGATAGGTTTGAACTTGCATGATGTCTCCTTCAAGGTTGTAAGTAAACTTAAGGAACGTCCATTCAGCCGTGATGCGACTACTGCCTGCCGGCTATCTGCGCACGCATGCGCTCCTCCGACTGCCTGAGCTCGGGCGTGAATTCGTCACCGAAGTCCTCCGCCTCGAATACCTGGCGAATCTCGATCTCGGACTCCCCTTCAAGAGGATTGGGACAGCGCTTGACCCACTCGATCGCCTCCTCCTTCGATTTCACCTGGAACAGCCAGTAACCGGCGATCAGTTCTTTCGTCTCGGTGAAAGGCCCGTCAATTACCGTACGTTTGTCTCCGGAAAACTTGACACGGGCACCCTTCGAGCTCGGCTGAAGCCCTTCGCCCGCGAGCATCACACCGGCCTTCACCAGTTCCTCGTTGTACTTCCCCATATCCGTGAGTAGCTTCTCGCTCGGCATGACGCCTGCTTCTGTGCTCTTGTCAGCTCTGATCATTACCATGAATCGCATTGTTGCACCTCCATTTGGTTTCGGGTTGGGAGCCAGGCTTCCCGGACGAACTCGGCGGGATAAACCAGGCTCTATCTCTATGTCGAACGAGGACCCACGAAATCGACAAGCTGAACGGTTTTTTTATGAATTGTCCGGGTAGAGCCCTGTCATGGCTCATCGAGGCTGATTTTCACCGTCTTGCAAAGATAACTGAGTTCAGCCGCTTCTCACTTCATTTTCCGTGTGTCGACACCTGTACCAGATAATCGGCAAGATTATCAAAGGACTCGTTCCAGCCTCCCTCATGCGAATCACGATCTTCGACCGATTTGAAGATTGCTTGACGGAAGACTTGTGTTGTCTTGCCGTCGTGCTCGGTGAGACTTACCGTCACCAGCGTTTCATGACCGGGTTTGCCTTCCTCATCCTCCCAGGTATGAGTAAAGACAAGCTGCTCCGGTTCCACAATCTCCCGATAGAAACCTCGAACCCAATAATCTTTGCCCTCTGGAGAACGCATGCAGACCCGCCAGGCACCTCCCGACCGAATGTCTGACTGGTGGAAAGGCGTGGTGAAACCGCGTGGACAGCACCAGCGTGCGAGATGCTCAGGCTGAGTCCAGGCCTTGAAGATCAGGCTGCGCGGTGCATCGAAGATGCGAGTGATGACGAGTATTCGTTCCGCCGATTCCGTGGCCGGCTCATTTTTTTCACTCATATTTCTTCTCCTTTATCCTAAATCCGGTGGTTGAACGGGTGCGCGGCTCAAAAAATGAAAATCAAGTGGCACAATTCTAGACTGACAAATGAGCGGTCAATCACTGGATTTAGGTTCATTTTGCAACTCAAGTAAGTAATCGTCGAGGCGATGAAAACTCTGCTCCCAGAAGAGCCGGTAGTGCTCGAGCCAATCTGTCGCTTCCGCGAGCGGCTTTGCCTCCAATCGGCACGGTCGCCACTGTGCCGAGCGGCCACGAACGATCAACCGGGCACGTTCCAGTACTTTGAGGTGCTTGGAAACAGCGGGCAGACTCATTGCGAAAGGTGCGGCCAACTCCTTGACGGAGGCCTCACCGATGGCGAGGCGAGCCAGGATCGCCCGCCGGGTAGGATCGGCAAGTGCGGCAAAGGTATTACTGAGTTGATCAGGTGGCATAAATATTAAACCAGACAGTTAATTAACCTGATAGTAAAATAAACTTTTGGAAGGATCTTGTCAAGCCTCCATCCGAATATGCGGCATATTTGCCGGAAGGATCACTGTTTACAAAAAGGTATGAGCAAAGAGCGGATCCCATCCCTACTTGGTCCACTCAGGAAGCGGATCAACAATACCTGTAATTTCTTACAGCTATTCAAGAAATACATTTTATTGTCCAATGGCTTGGTCGCTCAATCCCTAAGCCGGCACAATGGGTGGAAAGCGTACCGATGCTATCGTTTGTTTAGCTGGCTCACTCACTTGGCTTGCTGATCGGCTTAATGGCGGCTGTGATAGTCCGGGGTGTTTGAGGTTGAAGTAGTGGTAATAGGCTTGGAGGAAGAGGAAGAACCCAAGAAGAAATAACCGGGTCATGGCCCTGCCTGGTTTTAGGCCAGACAGGGTCTTATGCTTTCCAGTTCAAATACTTGCCATGAATTTAGCCATTATCAAATACGATACCGAAAAATATGATTTTCGCGCATGGGCTTCGTCTGTGCTGGGTTTTGAACCACTCGAGAATATTCATGAGCGAGCCGATTTGAAAGCTTATGAGGATGTGGCCGCGCAAATCAATACTTGCCGTGACGAATTGACCAGCGGCTTTGGCCATTGCAAGTCAATTTATATGGATTTCATTCAATCGGTCATCGCACCGTTTTACGGCGGCGTCAATTCATACCAGATTCCGCCGTCTTTCCGTTTTCATTTCAGCGGAAAGGGGAGTAGCGCCTTTCACCGGGATAGGGATTACGGTGTCAATCCCGGTCATCTCAACGTCTGGATACCGTTGACACAGGTCCGAGGCTCCAACAGTATCTGGATTGAAAGCGAAGAGGGCCTGAGCGACTTCTCACCAGTCGAACTTGAATATGGCCAGGCACTGATCTTCGACGGTCCCAATCTGTGTCATGGTAGCGTCTTCAATGACACCCCTTCCTCTCGTGTCAGCATGGATTTCAGATTTTCTCCATGCCGCGCTCGGGACTAAGGGAACGTCATATTTTTTGCCTATGGCAAGGTGATCTATCTGTTCAGGTCGATCACTACAGGCAATTGGCAACACGTCTTTGGCTATCTGGAATTAAACTGCAGTTACACCAGTTCGATCTGTATTTTGCGCCCTACCAGGGTGGCGGCGCGTTGCAGGCTTGATAGCGTTACATCGCTGGCCGGATTGAGAAGGCGATCCACCTGCGAGCGGCTGGTTTTTAATAACGTGGCCATCTGGCTTTTCGTAAGCGACTGCGCCTTCATTGCCTCCACGAGTTGCCAGACGATGACTGCTTTGATGGCTCTGGTTTGGACTTCCTCAAGAACGCCTTCCTCTTCCAGGAAATCATTGAGGGTTGATCCGATATGCGTACTGCTCATTTTTCCAGCTCCTTACTTTCATCGGGACTCATCAGCATAAGTCTTTTCCCGGATACGAAGCATAATCCGCCGCGTCCACCATGGTTATACCGCCACGGCAATCAATCCGCTCGAGATAGCAACCCCATCAAATTGAGGATCAGGCGAGGGTAAAAAACATTTGTAGATCATAAAGTTAAACTAAAAATGAGTGATCGGTTGCCGGTTTTCAGAACATTAACGATGAGACTTTTAAATAGGCCATCGCCATCGGTGAACGAATTTCCGCAGAAATTTCATCATTCAATGAAGACTTGCCGGAATGCCGGAAAAGCGTGTCATCAGTCCGTTGGCATCGATACCCGCTCTACCAGCCATATATAACGCCGCCTGGATATCAAGACTATCGGATGCGGGATGCAGGACAAGCAGATGAAGGTGATGGGCGATTGCCGACCGCGTGGCAGGATCAGGAGGGCACCGCCGTTTGGCGGTAAGCCATGACAAGGCTGCTAACAGCAGACTGACCGAAGGTTTATGCTCGTCTTTGGAATTTTGCATATTCGAGTGATCTGAGACGCACATCCACCGGTTTATCAATGGTTAAAGTCTGGCGCACGGCCAAGAACTGGGTTGCGGATCATTCTGCCGTGAGACACAGATCTTCAATGATGACCCGTGAATTTATTGCCCAAGCCATGCTATCAGCGATACTAAACGATAATGATAATGATTGTCAATTCGATTAATGCTGCCCGGCTTAAACGCGGATAATCCATTGGAATGTGGAATGATGGTGAGGCGGGTTGCTAGGGCCTGTTAACACTTATTTCGCACACGCGTTTTTTGTGCGCAACCCGAAGGGACGGGACGGATTTCATCCAGCCCTTCGTTATTCGCCGCTTACGGAGGCCTGCTCCGCCGCGCGGCTCATGCCTCGTGCTGGACGCCGTCGCGGGGTGCGAAATAAGTGTTAACAGACCCTAGACAACTTTGCCAGTTGGGAGAAATCCATAGCTTGGACTATGGACGCCGGGCAAGCGGCAAGATTTTCGCAACCTGATCGCCAGTGCTTGCGTAGACGATGAAGTCACCTGATGGATTCTCTTGGGCTGGATTCAGCCGTGGTAACTTCTTATGCTGGTTTCCGCACAGACCTGGACATGAGAGGGAAGTATATTTTCCACTGGGGCGGACCGCTTTGCTGCCTGGCTTCTAGCGAAGCCAGAGAGTGAAATCGCCAATCAATCAATAAGGAGACCCCATGAATACTGAATACGATATGCAATCATGTATCGAGGCGTGCACGCATTGCCACCAGACCTGCCTGGAAACAGCCATGAACCATTGCCTCGAAACAGGCGGCAAACACGTCGAGCCCGGGCATTTCCGTCTGATGATAAACTGCGCCGGGTTTTGCCAAACCTCAGCCAATTTCATGCTGAGTGGCTCGGATTTCAGTAATCAGGTCTGTGCAGTTTGCGTGGGCATCTGCGAAGCCTGTGCCGACAGCTGTGAAGAAGTTGGCGGCATGGATGACTGCGTTGCAGCCTGCCGCGAATGTGCCGAGAGTTGCCGCGAAATGTCCGGCACAAGCTGATCGAACGTAGGGCTAGGTTGATAATACAAGGTCGCGCCAGTGGGGCTCTTGCAGCACATTTCCTTTGAACATGCATGCCTCGAAAGTGAAATCCCCGGGTACCCTGCGCTGCCCAGAAAATCGGACTTATACAGTCCCCTGACACCGGTCAAGCGGCGCGGGTCTCTCTCCTGGATGTTCGTTCGTAATATCTTTATGCGGCGCGGACCCGATTATGGCCTTTGCTTCTTCACGCGTCTCCTGTATTTTGGTAGCACGATCTTCTATTTACTCTTCAGCCCTGTTGCCATGCGTCTCGTCGGCGACGATCCCACCTTCATCCACTAATTGATTCGCTGACTGCCCGGATGATTGATCCGCTTTATTTTTCAGAGAATTCTCCCGTTTTAATCATCAATCTTGATAAGTTTGCCATTTTCGCCAACCTCAATCTCCAATTCCTTGCCATCGCGCCTCTTTACCTTCGCTTCGTAAACTGTCACCGATTTTCCATCTTTTGTCTCCGTTTCCTTCTCGATCTCCTCAATTTTTCCCCCACCCGCGTGTTTGGTTATTGTCTTCTGAACAGCGGCAGGAACCTGAGACCATTGGATCTTCTCCTCCTTTCCGGCGAAGCTGGAGGCAGCGTATGCCATCGTGATCGGAAGAGCGATTAATAGAAGCGCTTTCTTCATGGTAGTCTCCTGAATAGTCAATATATGTATTAAAAAATATCTACAAGTCGTGAGAAGTTGTGGCTTGTATGATTAAGCGTAGCAAGCTGACAGCGCGCTGACGTACTCTGCATCTCTCCTGACGGAGCGCGGACAGCAGCTGGTAGTTAAAGCTTCAATAACGCTTTACTAACCTCGCTGTTTGATTTTCGATTTCTCAAAAGATATATACACCAAGTCAATGATCGCAGAGATAGCCTCTGGTGAACTCTCCTTATTCCTTTTTACGTCAGCCTCAAGTATCTATCTGTAACAAGGAAAAATTCAAACCAGCCTGAGCGTGACTTGCTTGATTCAGCATAGTAAAGAATATTTTCAAGTCAAGGCGGGGGGAAGCAGCCTGTTTACGCCCTCATATGGGCTCCCCTAAGTGGAAAGGGGACAGGATGATATGTAGCGAAGGAGGTTGAGAAGCAACGCTGTATCTTGCCTGCGTCAACCGGGCTTGTAACCCTGCTGCAGGGATAAGGATGATCCGATCGTGGAGTCTTCCTCCCGTCGCTCGGGATTTTCTAACCTGATCCGGTGAAATATCCAGGCTCTACCCTACACTGCCCCTATAGTGAAGCAATCAACTCCTTCAGGAGCTTGAAATCCACCGGCTTCGTCAGATGATGATCGAAGCCGGCCTCCTCAGACTGACGGCGATCTTCTTCCTGGCCCCAGCCAGTCAGGGCGATCATCTTGATATCGTCATATTGCGGTTGCTCGCGAATACGGCGCGCCACCTCGTAACCATTCATTCCCGGCATACCGATGTCCATCAGGATCACATTTGGCTGGTAATCAGGGAGCGCCGCCAGCGCCGCCAGGCCGCTATTGACAACCCGGACGTTAACGCCTATTGACTCAAGCAGCATGGAAAGAACTTCGGCCGCGTCATGATTATCATCGACCACCAGTACGCGCAGGCCCTTCGGCGGAAGACCCGCTTTCTCCGGCTCGGCACTTTTTCCGCGAGCGGATACCTCCGACAAAGGCAGACGTACAATGAATTCGCTGCCTCGATCCTTCCCTTCGCTTATGGCCTCAATGGTGCCGCCGTGCATTTGCAGAAGGCGATAAACCAGGTTGAGTCCGATACCCAGGCCTTCCTGTGCACCGATACCGTTGCGGCGCTCCTGCGCAAACATATCGAACAGCCGCGGCAGCATGCCGGCCAGAATACCGATACCGTTATCGCGCACGGATACCACTGCGCTATTGCCTTCCTGGCGGGCAGTCAGCCAGATCTGCCCACCCGTTTTGGTGTAACGGACCGCGTTGTTGAGCAGATTGGTAAATACCTGCTCCAGGCGTACGATGTCAGCGAGAACAATTAAAGGCGCTTCAGGAATAAATACGCTCAGTTTATGCTCCTTTTCGTTAATCAGCGGCATGCTCGCTTCCACCGCGTTGCGCAGTACAACAGCCAAAGCGGTTGGTGTTGGCCGCAGCTCGATTTTTCCACTGGTGATGCGTGATATTTCCAGCAGATCATCTACCAGTCGGATCATATAATTGACTTGCCGGTTTATGACCGGCAGCAGGCGGGGAAGCGCCGTAATACCATCCGGCCGCGCGATGAGCGCCAGTGCGTTGGAAATTGGCGCAAGCGGATTGCGCAGTTCATGCGCCAGCGTGGCCAGAAACTCATCCTTGCGGCGGTCGGTTTCGCGTAAGGCCGTTTCCGCATTGACAGTATCCGTGATGTCTATCGATATGCCAACATGACCCGCATACTCATCGGTGGCGGTAAACCAGGGCAGCGCGTAGGATTCCAGCCAGCGCCATTCACCCTTCGCGGTCTTGATCCGCACCCGCTGCCGAAAACGCGAGCGATCGCGTAATGCCTGTTCGAACGCGGCCACATAGCCGATGACGTCATCCGGATGAATAATTGAATGCCAGGCGGTACCCATCAGGGCTTTCTCACTCGCTCCGATCATCTCCACATACCGCTGATTAACATAAACGTTATTCCCCTGCGCATCCACCTGCCAGGTCAGCGCGGGCGATGCTTCCGCCACGGCGCGAAACCTTGCTTCACTCTCGCGCAGACTCTGCTCGATGCGCTTGCGCCTGGTTATATCAATCACATATTCAACGCCCTCGTGCTCGCTGATTTGCTTCGCGGCGAGCAAAGCCCACCAGCGCGAGCCATCCTTGCGGAGGAATTCCTTTTCATAGGGAGTGGTGCGTCCCGTGGCCTTGAACTCCTCGATAGCCCGCTGCGAAACCGAAACCCATTCCGGCGGTGTCATCTCATCGCAGCGCAACCGTCCCGCCCTCTCATCCTCGCGGCTGAAGCCGCTCATCGTCAGAAATGCATCATTGGCTTCGGTAATCTGGCCTTCCGTATCCAGGAAAATGATACCGACTGTATCGATTTCCAATGCGCGGCGAGAACGCTCCTCGCTCTCACGCAGTGCGATTTCAGCACTTTTGCGCTTTTGCACGTGTGCGGTAACATCGATGCCATGGCCCAGAATGTACTGGCAGGCGCCATGTTCGTCGAAAAGAGGCAGGTAGCTGACGTCGACAAAGCGCTCTTCCGATTGTCCGCCCGGTGTGCGTATGACTTTCACCGGCTGTTCGAATCCCACGAATGGCTCGCCGGAGGCCATTACCTGAATGAGGCTGTGCTGGATACCGTCGTGCGCCGCCTCCGGAAGCGCTTCGAAGGCTGGGCGGCCGATCAGCTCGCGGTGACCGACAAGTTGATAGAACGCCTCATTGGCAAACTCAAAAACGAACTCCGGCCCCTTGAGTACATACAGGAATGATGGCGCGTTACGAAATACTTCTTCGAACAATTGAATCCGTTGTGCTTGCAGCGCCCCATGTAGACGGATACGCTCCGCTTCGAGCGTGCGCGCACGGACCAATTCGGTCGTCTCGTTTACCGTTACCAGCACCCCCCCCGGCGTACTCGTACCTATGCCATCTCCATGATTGGAAACATCGCCGGGGATGGGGCTATAGGTAAGCCTGAAAAAACCCTCTTTAAGTATTCCGCTGCGTTTAACAGTGAGCGCTTGATCCTCGAAAATAAACGATTCACGTCGCTGCATCACGCCTTCGCAGACCGGCGCGAGGAAATTCCATACCTCGGGCCAGAACTCACTGACTGGCTGGCCCAGGCAGGCAGGATGCTCGGCACCCATCCAATCCCGGCAACTATCGTTGTAAATCTGTACGAGTTTCGGCCCTAAAAACAACATGGCGGGTGACGGCAGCAACAGTACGATATTGATCGCGATCTGGAGATTGCACGGCCATGTCTGGATTGGCCCCAGGCCTGATTCAGTCCAGTCATGAACATGGATGATCTCCCCCATTTCGCTGCCGCGCAGCCAGTCCGGGATTTCCGGCTTATTCATGAATATTCATTCCTGTGTTTCTGGTGAAGGGTGTTTCTGGTGATGGTTATGACACAGGAGATAATGCTTCCGTGAACCGTTCTCATTTCCTGCTCAGATTAACACAATTATACGTAATATCCCTCCTTGATCGTGCGGAGAAACGCTTGCTACGATGCCTCATTGACCGGAATGTAAATAGGGTTATACTCCGAGAAATAGTTAAGGATAGGGATGATCCTAAATCTGGTAGTTGACCGCTTATTTAAAAGATCAGTCTATGATTAATGGCAATATTTCGTATTATTTTGACTCTCGCTTTTTGGGTAGGGCCGCTACGGGGTGAACTGTACAGTTCTTTGCAGCCCAGGCTGCGCCGCAACTTCTTGGGATGGAACGGCCATTCTGCGTCGTTGCGTCTTGCCCTGCACCCCAAAAACCGCGTACTTCACTCTGTCCAACTACCGGATTCAAGATGATAGACGATAACGAAGAAAAACTGCTGCGCTCCGTTGCGTTGCAAACCTGCAATACCATACTCCTCGCACGTCAACGGGCCGAGAACGAACTCAAACAAGCCAAAAAATCGCTGGAGGAGAAAGCCAGACGGCTCGATCACTCTCTATCGATCCTGCGCGCCACCATAGAATCCACCGCCGATGGAATTCTGGTTACCGACCAGGATGGCCTGGTACTTCGCTTCAACGAACTGTATCTGCAAATGTGGCAGATCCCCCGGGATATCCCGAACTTGAGCGACCACAGGCAACTGCTGAAATTTTGCTGCAAGTGTGCGAAAAATCCTCAATGGCTTATGGAAGAGACAGAAGGAATTTACACATCCTGGCCCGCGGATAGTTATGACGTACTGGAACTCGCCGATGGCAGAGTATTCGAGCAGTTTTCCAAAATTCAGTATATTGAGAATCAGAGTATTGGCCGTGTCTGGAGCTTCAGGGATATCACTGCACGCAGGCATGCTGAAGATGCGCTACGGGAAAGCGGAGAGCGGCAGCACTTCATGGCCGAATCGATGCCCCTGAAAATATTTACCGCCCGAGCTGACGGTGTTGTGGATTATTTTAACCAGCAATGGAAAGACTACACTGGACTGCCCCTTGAGCAGATGGAATGCTGGGAAAACACAAAACTCATTCATCCCGATGACCTGGATGAGAATACCCGGCGCTGGCGCCACTCTCTTGCCACGGGAGAACCTTTCCAGATGGAAATCCGCCTCCGGCAGGCGGACGGCGGCTACCGCTGGCATCTGACCCGGGCTCATGCCAAGTGCGACGCACTGGGAAAGGTATCGATGTGGGTGTGTTCGAGCACAGATATCGACAGCATAAAGCGGGCGGATGAAGAAAAGAAACAGCTTCTTGAGAGCGAACGGGCCGCAAGGAACGAAGCCGAGCGAGCCAACCGGATGAAGGATGAGTTTCTGGCCACACTGTCTCATGAGCTCAGAACACCGCTTAATGCGATTCTCGGATGGGCACAGCTCATTTCGCAAGGGACAATGAATCAGGAAACCGTTCGACGGGGGCTCGAGACCATCGAAAGAAATGCGCGCATGCAAAATAAGCTTATCGAAGACCTTCTTGAGATGAGCAGCATCATCTCCGGGAAAATAAGACTTGATGTGCAACAGCTGAATCTTGCCAGCATAGCCGAAGCGGCGTTGGAGTCGTTGGCCCCGGCGGCGGAGGCCAAGGATATTCATCTGATAAAAAAGATTGATCCCGCCGCCGGGCTGGTCTCGGGCGATTATAACCGGCTCCAGCAGATAATCTGGAACCTTCTTTCCAATGCGGTCAAGTTTACGCCAAAGGGTGGCAATATCGAGGTTATCGTTGAGCGGGTGGCTTCATATCTTGAGATTACGGTAAAAGATTCGGGCATAGGCGTAAAGCCCGAGTTCCTGGCATACATTTTTGACCGGTTCCGTCAGGCCGATTCTTCGCTTACCCGGCACTACGGCGGCCTCGGTCTGGGACTTTCCATTGTGAAGCAGCTGGTAGCGCTTCATGGAGGAACAGTCCATGCGGAAAGTGCCGGCGAGGGGTTGGGCGCATCGTTTATCGTGAGCCTGCCGCTCGCATCCGTCGGCGACAGGAGAGATCAACGTATGGCGGCATCGGCGGCCCAGGCTCCGCGCAACCGGTACATTACGCTCTCCGGCATAAGAATCCTGGTCATTGACGACGAGACGGATTCCCGCGAGCTTATCAATGAAGTGCTGACGGAATGCGATGCCGACGTAATCACCGCCGCCAGCGCCGCGGAGGGATTGGAGCTCCTGCAGAGCAGCAGGCCGGATGTCATCATAAGTGACATCGGCATGCCGGAAAAAGATGGATACCAGCTCATTCGCGAAGTGAGGAATCTTCCCGCAGCTCACGGCGGAAAAACGCCCGCCATTGCCCTTACCGCGTTTGCCCGGTCCGAAGACCGGACCCGTGCGATGATTGCCGGATATCAGATGCATCTTTCCAAACCTGTTGAATCGCATGAACTGATTGCCACCATCGGGAGTCTGAGCAAATGGACGCGAAAGCCACGGATAGAGGGGGAAGCTTGAATTCTCGGAAATTATGATGACGATCATACCCACCGAGCCCATCGGCAGCATCCCGAGACCGCCTGAATTAATCGAGGCGTTCGCTAACGGTGACCCCATGGATCCGAAGCTGGAGTCCCTCTACGATATCGCAATACGGGATACCATCCAAAGATTCGAGGCGACGGGTTCGCCAGTCATTACCGATGGTGAACAGAGGAAATACCACAATTTCATCACTTATTGCGTCGATGGGCTCGAAAATACGACTCCCGATGGTTTCATCATTCCGTTCGAGGCAGGCCACCACCGTCGTATGCCGCAGCTCGCATCAGGACCATTTCGTTACCGGATCTATGCGGATCGTTTTCTGGAAAAAGCCATGCGGTACACGCGCGTTCCCGTCAAACAGGCGGTTATTTCACCTTCCGCCTTGAGCCTTATGTATCCGGCCGAAGAGATTCCCAGATATTCGCGCGCGGAGTTCATTGACGATCTTATTCGCGAGCATGAAACAGAAGTTCGTCGTTGTCTTGATAAGGGTGCGCACAAGGTTCAGATCGACTTCACCGAGGGACGGCTCGCGCTGAAACTTGATCCCACGGGGAGGCTCCTCAATAGTTTTATCGATCTGAATAACCTGGCGCTCTCGCGTTTTACCTCCGCAGAACTTACGCGGATTGGAATACATACGTGCCCGGGTAGCGACCGGGATTCGACGCACAGTGCCGATGTCGATTATGCCGAGTTGTTACCCAGTCTGTTTCAATTGAAAGCGGGAAATTTTTATATCTCGCTGGCGCGTGAGCGGGATTACGTACGGGTGCTGAAGATCATTCGCGCCCATATGAAACCGGATCATCGGATTTTTATTGGCGTCGTCGATCCCATCAATCCGCAAATCGAAAACCCGGAACAAATCCGGGATCGCATTCTCGAAGCAGCCGGGTATATTCCCATCGATCAGCTAGGCACGACGGATGACTGTGGTTTCTCGCCTTTCTGCGATGACACCTCCACAAGCCGCGACACAGCCTTCGAGAAGATACAGGCGCGCGTGCTCGGCACCGCCCTCGCATCAAGGGTACTGACGAGTGGTCAACATGGCCGATGAGAAGTGGATTGTATGACGGACCCCCTGCAGCAGAAGTAGATCGGGCTAGTGTAGCGTAACCCGGCCATTCACTCACTACGTGGCAAAATAACGAGTTTATTTTGCCATCAACCCACCTCAAAACCTATGCGCCGCTGGATTCTGATCGGAGTATCCGCCTGCGTTGCCGCCATCATACTTGGCGCGATTGGCGTGGGCGAATTGCTGAGCGGCGCGGCGCCCACCGCCGTAGATTCCCTGTCCGGCCCGGTGTCGTCCGATTTTCCAGTCGAATCCGTGCAGATCCCCCTCAATGCCGGCTCCCGTGACACCGGTTCCGGCGTGCACGGCTGGTTGAGACGCGGCGCACACGGCGGCGGCATGATATTGTTGGTTCATTCGATCCGCAGCAATCGCGTCGAGATGCTTAGCCGGGCCAAATTCCTGAATGCGCGGGGATACAGTGTTCTTCTTATCGATCTTCAGGCGCATGGCGAGACACCCGGCGAACGGATCACCTTTGGCGCGCTTGAATCAGAGAATGTGGAGGCCGCCGTGGCCTTTCTGCGAGAGAATTTCCCGTCTGAAAGGATTGCCGCCATTGGCGTTTCGCTGGGTGCGGCCGCTATCGTGCTGGCGAGCCATCCGTTAAGGCTTGACGCCGTGGTGCTCGAATCGCTGCACCCCACTATTGAAGAAGCCGTCGAAAACCGGTTGAGACTCCACCTTGGCGAGCTGGGACCGGCGCTTTCCCCGCTCCTGCTATGGCAACTAACGTTTCGCCTGAATATTTCGCCCGAGGCGTTGAATCCCATTACCCGCATAGGCGACCTCGATACGCCTTTGCTGCTGATATCCGGCACCGATGATCGGCATACGACTGTCGCGGAAACCAGGCGGTTGTTTGAGGCCGCCCGGCAACCAAAAGAAATGTGGATAGTACCTGGAGGCGGACACTTCAACATGCATGCCTACGCAGGCAGGGAATATGAAGATCGCATACTGGATTTTCTTGATTCTTATATACGTGAACGGAAGAAATAACCGTCTATCTATTCAGGATTTCCGCATATTGTTATGCTATGCTTAATTATGTGAATGTTCTGGCACCATGGGCCTGTGCGGGATGGTTAAGCATAGCGTCACTCATCGAAGCCAGTGACGCGATTCAGTTTGGAGAAGTGTGGAATTAACCAATAATGGGGTTGCATCTGCTCTATCCCATCCTACCGAAAATCGTATGGAGGCACATGGTTTATGGATATGGCATTACAATTCCTGCCCTTGATCCAGGCTTGACCTCATGAATTTCCCGGCACTACGAGGTTTTTGGGCATGAAGATATCCCTCGTGCCTCGTGCCGCGCCCAGCAGCTGTCTACGCATATGGGTTGGAATTCTTGCTTCCCAGGCGCCCTCCCTCACCTGGTTTCTTGACGGCAATCCTGTTGCCGCGGCCCGGATACACCCGCTTCGGCCGCTTGCAAGTGCCATCCCGGTGGAGTTTCGCGGTGCGCTGCCGGCAGATAATTTTACTGGCGTATTCGAGATCGACGGCCTCCAATCGGGCACCGCCTATAAAATATCCCTCAGTGCAAGCGCCCCTGGCACGACAGCGAGCGCCGAACTGCGCACGAGAACACTTCCCTCCAGCGTTCCCAGTGTCCTTGAGAGTACGTTCAACGTCCTGCTGGCCTCATGTTTTTACCAGGGAGAAGACAAAGCGGGGCTGGCTGGTATTTTCGCGAATCAGCTGAACGGCGCGGTGCGTCCTGATTTGACGCTGCTGCTAGGCGATCAGGTTTACCTGGATTTGCCCACGCTAGCGAATTTCCCAAATAACAAGGCCGCGCTTGCACGCAGGTTTGAAAGCAGCTACCGCGCAAACTGGCAGAGAGAAGAGGGTTATTCGCAATTATTCAAGGTTGCGCCCACCGCGGCCATACCCGATGACCACGAATACTGGAATAATTTTCCGCACTCCAGTCCGTTTATACAAAATAGCTGGACACAATCCGGACGCGATAACTGGACCGCAGCTGCGGCTGCATTGTATAAGGCTTTTCAATTCTCCTACGAACCCGACACCTATCATCATGGAGGCCCGGCCGAGCTGGGCGACGCATCGGTCATCAATGTTGAGCCGCTGTCATTCTTTATGGCGGATGGAAGATCGAAGCGTGACCCCAATCTGGCTACGATACTGACGGCAAGGGCGAGAAAACAACTTGATCATTGGATTTCCGATACGATACAGCAACGGCGGATAGGAGTGTTCATTACCGGGCAATCGATGCTCGGTTTGCCGGTGGGGGGATTGAGAGGCAGGGTCGCCGATTACCAGTTGGCGAACTATGGCGACTTCAGTGACCTCACGAATGCGCTGGGGCGGCTTGCCGAGGCCGGTCTCCCCGTCATTATGATCACCGGCGATGTGCACTGGGGGCGGCTCGCGGCAGCCCGGGACGCACGCACCGGACGGGAGTCGATATTCGAAATTATCTCCTCTCCCACGTCGCTTGTCAGTACCGTGGCAAAAGATCAGCTGCTCGCCCTCCGGGGAGCGATTGCCGGCCGAACCGAGGCGTGGCCGCGCCATTCCAGTCCAGGGCCGGTACCGGAATTTCTGTGGTTCAGCGATTTTGGTTCACGATTTGTCTGCTCTCGGGGTCACGAGCAGCGTGGCAACCATTTTGTATTGCTTTCGTTCACGCGCAGCGGTGCCGGCATAAATTTGCGCACGACTTACTATCCGATTCACCAAGACTTCAGCCAACGCAGGCCGCAAGCCGTGCGTGAAATCTCACTCATCCCCGCATAAGGAGAACAGATGCCTACGTTATCTTCCAGAGCCAAGTCGATCAACAAGGAATTCAAGGAGCACAAGAGGGCACGCGGAAAAACCAACGTAGACTGGTTGCGCGCTCACTGGCGAAATGACAGGGTAGCGATATTGCTGCTGGGCGGCACGGGCCTGGTTGATTTCCGTCTCAGGGTTGCGCAATCGCATTTTCGTAATGATCTGACGCCCAGCCACTGGTCGCATGTGGCATTGCTGGGGCAAGGCGAAGCCAAAGCCCTAGCCACGGCACCCTTGTATGAAATCTCCCTGATGCCCGCCGAGGGCTTTGGTTTTCCTCCGGCAAGCAATGGCGTACAAAAAACAGTTCTCGGCCGATATGCCGATCCCAAAAGCTTTCCCAACATCGCTATTCTTTATCTTCCGGCTTCAGTGACACCGAAAAAGCTCATGGATACGCTTGAGCAATTCCAGCAACAGCGTATCGTGCTTGATGCGGTGCAACTCCTGCTGGCGTGGCTGGGATATGTATGGGGCGCGGGGCGCACGGGAAATCCGCTACTGGACGGAATGGGGATTCCCTCGGCCGCCATGCTCGAAACCGTAACCGGCGCTGAGGGATTCGACCTCACCCCGGGCCTCGAAAGCCGCGCGAGCTGCCCGGAAGCCATTTGGCAATCGGCGCGCTGGTGGCACGATTATCACAAGGAAAACAAGGAAGGCGCAATTACTGGCGCTTTTTGTACGACCCACTACCTGCCGACTTAAAAAATACGGTTTCCGGTAGGATGGGTGGAGCAAGGCGCAACCCATCATTGTGCACACTCAAACAACCACATCAAGCGCCTGAGCGATATCCTCAATGATATCGTCGATATGCTCTATGCCCACCGATATCCTGACAAGACCCTCCGACACCCCTGAGGCCCTCAGTTCATCCGGGTTCAGTTGCCGATGGGTGGTTGATGCGGGATGACAGGCGAGTGATTTTGCATCGCCAATATTAACCAGACGCAAGATCATCTTCAACGCATCAATGAACTGGCCGCCCGAGGCCGCCCCACCCCTGATCTCGAAGCTCAGTATCCCCGAGGCTTTTCCTTTGCTTAGCTTATTGCACAGCTCATGATATTTGCTGCTAGGCAATCCCGCATAATTGACCCGTTCCACTTTTGGGTGGCCTTCCAGATACTGCGCGACTTTCAGGGCATTCTCACAGTGCCGTTCCATCCTCAAACCCAGCGTTTCCAGGCCTTGCAGTATTAAAAATGCGCTATGCGGTGACAAAGCCGCACCGGTATTACGCAGCGGCACGACCCGGCAGCGGCCGATAAAGGCGGCATTTTCAAATGCTTCCGTATACACCACACCGTGATACGAAGGATCGGCTTCATTCAGCAAGGGGAAGCGTGCCTTGTGCTGAACCCAATCGAATTTTCCCGAATCAACGATCATTCCTCCTACAGTCGTGCCATGCCCCCAATATATTTCGTCAGCGAGTGCACCACTATATCCGCCCCAAACTTGAAAGGCTGGCAAAGATAGGGGGTGGAAACCGTACTATCGACGATGAGCGGCACCTCATGCCTATGCGCAATGTCCGCCAGTTTTTCGATATCGACGATATTTCCCGCGGGATTTCCGATGGACTCGCAAAAAACCGCCCGGGTATTACTGTCGATATTCCGCTCGATACCCTCATAGTCATCGTACGACACCATGCGCGACGCGATGCCTTGTCGCGGGAACGTATGCGCAAACAAATTGTAAGTGCCCCCATAAAGCTGACTGGTACTCACAATATTGTCGCCGGTGCTGGCGATGCATTGAATCGCATAAGTGATTGCCGCCATGCCCGAGGCCACGGCCAGCGCACCAACGCCCTCCTCCATCTCCGCGATGCGCTGCTCCAGCACCGCGTTGGTGGGATTCATGATGCGAGTATAAATATTTCCCGGCACCTTTAGATCAAATAGATCGGCGCCATGTTGCGTGTTGTCAAACGTATAGGATGTTGTCTGATAAATGGGAACCGCCGCAGCTCTCGTCGTCGGTTCGGATTTGTATCCATGGTGCAATGCCAGCGATTCCAGTTTCATACGATCCTCTCCTGTTTAACTATGGTGCGCAATACTACGAATTTCGTCATTCGGGTTTGATCCGGGATCGGGGCCAAACCAGTGGTGGGCAGGCTATGAACGCTATCGGATACTTACCTACCATTTCTCCGCGTAAGGCCGAAGGTCGAGTTCGAATGTCCAGGCTTGTTTGTCCTGCTGCGTGAGAAAGTAGACGGATTCCGCAATCCGGGAGGGTTCCATAAAGAATTCATCCAGCTTGTCAGGCATCAGCTGCCTGGTTCGCGGCAGATTCACGATCCCGTCGAGTATGACATAGCTGACGTGAATATTCTCTGGCCAGAGATATCTGGCCAGAGACTGGACGAGCCCCCGTTGACCGGCCTTCGCGGATGCGAAGGGAACAAAATGGGCTCCGCCCTTGATGGATGCGGTCGCACCGATGGCGATGATATGACCGGCTCCCGCAGCGCGCATATCGGGGAGCACCTCCTTTACCGCGAGAAACAGCCCCCTGCAATTAACTTCCCAGGCAGACTGGAAATCCGCCAGCGTGGCGTCGTCGATATTGGCAAAAGCGCCTGCACCCGCGTTGTACACAAGAACGTCAATCGAGCCAAGTTGCTGCTGGATTTGAGCAAAAACTTTGGGTGCGGCTTCGGGGTCCCGGACATCGTACCCGAATGGCCTGGACCCCTTGATAGTCGCCGCAATGTCATTCAATTTCTGTTGGTTACGCGCGCAAAGGGCTACCTGGTAACCATTGGCGGAAAACTGGCTTGCGATCGCGGCACCGTTACCCGGACCCACTCCAACAACCACGCAGACACCTTTATTCATATCAGGAGATCTCCGAATGAGTCCTCCGCGGAACGCGCTGCCATGGAATCGGGATGATCACAGGCGTTTGACACAGACGTTTGATATAGGCGGTGGAAATCGTAGCTTAGTCTACGGCGCCAGGGAGCGCAACATGGCGCATACACGAGTTTACCGCAATTTGTATACCCCTAACCCCTGTAAGGCCCCCGGTCAACCGGGGGCCTTACAGTGTTTCTTAGAATGGGGTCAGGAAAGACACTCCGCCAATACCCACTGCTGAACCATCCCACAGGCGCTGTGCAAACCGGTCTCCCTGCGTCTCGCTATCGTCGCCGAATACGCGTGCGACCCTGTTCTTATGGAAGCTTGATAATTGCTTCCGGAACGGAATGACAACCGACGTATCGTTCCCATACAGCGTCTGATGCAACGTTGGCAACAGGTGCCAGGGCGTGGTGGGCCTGGCGTGATGCGCATTGTGATACCCGAAGTTGAGAGTGAGCAGATTCAACCACGGATGCTTGATCGAAATCAGGTTGCTGAATGTATGGGATTCCTCATAGTCCCGGTCGCCCCTGTGCTTGATCAGCTCCGCGTTATCCGCAAACGCCAGGACGCCATAGTTATGCTGGAATGCATCCATGAAACGCAACACGGTCAACAGGATGGTATAAGCCAGCACATAGCACAGATAGGCCATCGGTGAGTAGAGGAACAGCGCCAGAAGCAGGCTGAAGCGGATCACTGCTACCCGCATTATACGCAGCCGTTGATCCTTCTTTTCCTTGAAGACGAATGGAGCAAGGATAAGCACGCTATGCATGATCAATTCCACGGCGGGCACATATAGCCACTCCAATACCTCTACCATTTTGCGTTGGGCCGGATGCCTGGCGAGATAGCCTCTGTAGTCGAGCGTCCCCACATCCGCATTATCCACATGGTGATGCATGTGTGTCATACGCAAATCCGCGTACGTGCCGTAACAGCCGCCGCTAAGCCAGTTTAATGCCTTCCCCACCACGGCATTGTGACGCGGCGACTTGAACAAGGTATTGTGCCCGCAGTCATGGATCAAATACGAAGCGATCACCATGCCATGCGCCATGGCGAGCGTGCCGGCCGCCATCAGGATCGGATTCAACGATAAAATAAGCCCGGCGCCGCCAAAATAAGCCAACTGGCAGTAAAACAGCGCTGAAATGTTCGGCAGCAGTCCGCCTTGATAGCGAAACCAGGTTTTCTCGATCCTGTTAATCATTGTCGTCACCCCTCTTTTCCGGGTACTGCTATGGAAACTTCAACGATCCATCCAGCAATGCCCCTATAGAAGTAATTATACATGTAAAATTACATGTATAAAAGAGATATAATAATATCTACGGATAATTAAGAATTCTGCAAGGTGCAACCGAGGGGTATGAGAATGAGCAAACCCGATAGACCCGCGAATGCAAGACGCCGTGAGTTTATTCAATTACTGAACAGCACGGATCAATACTGGATGGATGTCCTGGGAGACAAGCTCTTCCATGACTTGAACTACTACGATCTTTTTACGCAGATGTGGCTGCGGCTGGACGGAACGACACGAGACACTTTTTATAAATCCGAGCTGCATCAACTCATGCCGAACATCAGTCAACGTACCGCCATCAAATATATTCAGATTGCAATTGATCATGGCTTGCTCATCGAGCACATGGATCCGGAAGATCTCCGCTCCAGACAGATAACCATGTCCGCCGGTCTCAAGAAAAAAATCGAGCTTTTTCTGGATTATTCCATTTCGGTATTTGAGGTGTTCCCCTTGCCGGTTTCCCGGCGGCGCAACTCTTGAAATGGATGATGACAATTGCTTGGACTCAGGTACCGGCCACTCTTGGCGGCTTATCCCATGACGAGCTTCATCGTGTCGTACTGCTCGTCCTCTTCTTCCTGGCTGCGGATGTATGCTCGAACAATATTCTCGTCTAATCCAACCGTCGAGATAAAATATCCGCGAGTCCAGAAATACTTGCCAGTGAAGTTCTTTTGCCTTCCAAACTTCTGTGCAATCTGAATCGCCCTCTTCTCTTTTAAATATCCCACGACATTTTGACACCACGTGACTTCGGCGGAATGTTCTTGGCTCAAAATCCCGCTGAGTACTGGTCGAGACAGTTTCAAATGCAGATTACTACACCTGACCCTCACTATATTCCATCATAGCCTGCTGTCCCTAACATCTTGAAAACACGCCAAACTCCTGGGTGACGCCGCACTTCTTTCGTCTGAAACCTGACGAACTATAAGATAAGACGTCGTTCGCAGCGTTGAATAAAATCACTTGCAATTAACAAGCAAACTGCTATAGTTAAACCTCTTGCAAAGTGCAAGTACTTATTTGTGACGCGATAGAATACACCCCCTAATAAAGCATTTACTTAAAATTAAACTGCAATGCAGAAGGAATGTTCCATGTACGATCAATCAAATGTCGAGCGCACGCTGTACGGATTCTGGCTCTCACCTTATATGAGTCAGGTCGCGCACTTCCTCTCGGAAACGGGTCTGACTTATCGCTATGAACGAGTGTCTCCCTATCAGGGGAGCACGCTCACGCCAGAGCACATAAAACGAAATCCTCTTGGGAAAATCCCCACTCTCAGGGATGTCAGCGGGGTTGATATTTCGGAAAGTCACGCAATCTGTCGTTATCTCGCGAGAGTCTATCCAGAAGCACGAAAGTTTTATCCCATTGATGATCCGAGGCTCTGTGCAGAGGTCGACGCCAAGAATGACTTCATCACTTTCTCCATTGCAGGTCCATTCTTCAACTGGTTTGTTGTCAGCGCATATTTTCCAAAAGCATGGAAACTCAAAATTGAAAAAGAAGCACATATCTATAATCTTTGTTCTGTCTTGCTAAGTAAAATGTGGCTGCCCCGACTCGTTAATGGCTCAAAAATGGAGCCGTTCCTGCTTGGCAAAGAGCCTTTTTTGCCAGATTTCCAGCTGTTCTACACGCTCGAGCTTAGCCAAATGTTTTCTGAACTGTTTGAAATACCCGAGATGCATCTGTTTCGAGACGATCCGGCATTACAGACGTTTTACGATGCCATGTGCGAGCGTTCTTCTACCCGTAAAATATTGGCGGCTAAAGAATTGGAACTGGATGTTACGAAGAAGGAACTCTACGGTGGTTTTGGTGCTGCCTATCTTGACAAGCATATCGACAGACGAATTCTTGGAGGGATATTCGGACGTGAAGTCTGACTTATAGAACAAGTTGATACGTGTGTATTCCAGCAATTGGGGCGCATGCCCTACGCACGACTGCAATGATTCATTATGCGAATATTTTTCTTGCTGCAATAGTGCCGCTGATTGCACTACTGCTGCTTACCCTGCTTGGTTATAAGCCTATGAAATCGCGATCAGGTAAAGAATTGACGGGCAATTGGTGGCCCTAAGGACGATCTAAAAAGTACGGTGCTGGAAACCCTCGACTGCAAAAGGAATGTTTTTTTACCTTTCGTTACACAACCGCCTATTTCAGGCTGAATAAATCACACCCTGCTTTATTGATCTACACTAATTGCACAATGCAAGTATAATTTTCGAATTGTAAAAGCAGGTTAATCTGTAGGCAAGGGCAAAGTTATGACAAACCAGATCCGCCGTTCTCCCTGCCCAGTCAGCTGTGCCCTGGATATATTGGGCGATAAATGGACGCTGCTTGTCGTTCGTGATCTTATTTTTCTCCGTAAGCGATACTTCGGGGATTTTCAAAATTCCCCAGAAAAAATCGCTACCAATATCCTTTCCGATCGACTGAGAAAACTGGAGGCCGCTGGTATGGTTCTACGGCAACCTGATCCCGATCACGGCTGCAGGATAATCTACGCTGTTACCGAAAAATGCCTGGATCTGGTGCCTACCATCATGGAACTGATACGTTGGGGTGCAAAACATGCTCCTGGAAGTAACCCCCACGAGAATCTGGTTCAACGATTCGAACAGGATCCGATGGAATTCATGGCGGAAATACGACTGTCTCTACGTAAAGAGAATGAAGCGAATAAAGAATAGAGGAATCAGATGTTCGAGGTGTTCCCCTCGCCGGTGTCCCGGCGGAACAACTCGTGCAATGGATGATGGATCATTTGCTTCGACTGAGGTATCGGATTGCCAGGTTAACGTAGCGTAACCCGGCAATCCGGCAAGCACCCATGACATGATTTATACGTAAGTACACCCAAGCGCGGCGATATCGCGCGTGGCCGCCTCATCCTTCGCCAGCCGCCACAGCCTTTGAGAATCCCATAAGCCGGGCCATATTGTCCTGCAATACTTTTCCGGTTACATTCATCAGACGCGATTCAGAAAAGTCCCTGCTTGATTTCCTGAAGATCTTTTCTATACTGGTACTTGTCACGCCGATTAATGTTGATGTCATTCCATTTCAGAAGGAGATAATCATGGCGAAGGAAAAAAAATCAGAAAACGTCACTACGCTAGTCCTGGGTGAAGAAAACATACTGACAACCAGGGCGGTGGGTGAGGAAGCGCCAATGACCACACTCGCGATAGGCGAAGAGGACAAGAGCTTAAAGGAAAAGGACCAGTTTACAACCCTGGTGCTGGGTGAGGAAAATCCGGCCACCAAGGTCCCCAAGGGAACCAAAGCCAAACCGCTGCCGACAACGAAACCAAAAGGTGAAGAGGGGCCAACGCCCACGACACTCGCGATAGGTGAAGAGGGACCTACCACGCTGCTTAAAGGTGAGGAAAGTCCGACCACCAGGGCAAAAGGCGAAGAAGGGCCTCAGACAACCTTCGCTCTCGGTGAGGAAGGTCCGTCCACCCTCCTGAAAGGGGAAGAGAGTCCGTCAACCGGGGAAAAGGGTGAAGAAATACCCGCCCCCACTACCAAGCTAAAGGGTGAGGAAGGTCTTACGACACTGGTCGTTGGAGAGGAAGGCAAGGGTACCAAGGGAGGGCCCGGCGAGGGCAATCCGTTCGGCGAATTCTGATGCTGCTTATTTCGGGCGGGGAACATGATCCCAATATTGCGCATCTGCTCAAGATCACACGCAAGCGCAAGATACCTACCTCGAAAATCTTGTTTGGACCCAATACGCATCCCTCGATACATTGGGATATTCAAGCCAACCGGTTGCTGCTTGACGGCATGCAGCTTGAGCCGGGTGCGGCATTTCTACGCTATGACGTATTCAATCATATGGCAGACGCCCGCGAGCAAACAGCTTTTCGTGCTCATGCCTGGTACGCCGCGATTGCGGGCTGGATTGCCTCGCGGATCGATATACGTGCCTTCAACAGAAGTGGAGAACCCAATGTCCTGAAGCCCGCCATTCTACGCATGGCGTTGGAGTCAGGCATGAACGTTCCGCGTTCGCTGATATCGAATGACATTGAAAGAATTAATGAAGAAACCGGCGGTGACTTCACGAAATGGATCGGCAAGCCGGTTTGTGGGGGCGAATACACGCAGATACTGGACGATTTGATAGGGAAAGTCGCGCAGCGCGGAGGCGCGGCGGCGGCACCCGCCATTATCCAGGAGCGGCTGGTCTCGCCTGACGTCAGGATATTCCGTGTGGGCAAGGAATTCATGGCGTTCGGGATTAAATCAAAAGAAATCGATTACCGGGTGGATAGCGCCTGCAAATTGTCAATGATCGCGAATCCGCCGAAACAATTGACCCGGCAATTAAAGCGATTAACCGATCGCATCGGCCTCGATTTCGCGGCGGCGGACTATAAAACGTGTGGCGACACGGGAAAATTGAAATTTCTTGAGGTGAATACCGCGCCGATGTTTGTTGCATTCGACCGCGCGGGAAAAGGCGCAATCACCGACGCAATGCTGCGTTTTCTCCTCCCGGAAGTTTAGGATCATATGCCCTTCCTGGCGCCCCTTCTCTCGCTATCATCTCGCGCCCTAATGGATTATCTGAGTTGAATTTATAGACTGTAGTACATATCAAATTCCACTGGATGCGTGGTCATGCGAAAGCGCGTGACTTCCTCCATCTTGAGTTCGATGTAGGCGTCGATCATATCATTCGAAAACACGCCGCCGCGGGTGAGGAAATTTCGATCCTTGTCCAGGTTGTCCAGCGCTTCATCGAGCGAAGCACAGGACTTCGGGATCTTGTCCGCTTCTTCAGGAGGGAGATCATAAAGATTCTTGTCCATGGGGTCACCCGGATGCGTCTTGTTCTGGATGCCGTCCAGTCCCGCCATCATTAACGCAGTGAAGGCAAAATAGGGATTGGCGGTGGGATCGGGGAATCGCACTTCGATGCGCCTTCCCTTGGGGCTGCTGACATAGGGAATACGCACCGCGGCAGAACGGTTGCGAGCCGAGTAGGCAAGATTGATCGGCGCTTCAAAGCCCGGAACCAGGCGCTTATAGGAATTGGTGCCTGGATTGGTAATGGCGTTCAAGGCCTTGGCATGTTTGATAATACCGCCGATATAAAACAGGGCCAATTCCGAAAGTCCGGCATAGCCATTTCCCGAAAACAGATTTTGCCCGGCCTTCCAGATCGATTGATGGACATGCATGCCGGAACCGTTGTCTCCGACAATGGGTTTTGGCATGAAGGTTGCTGTTTTGCCGTAAGAGTGGGCCACGTTGTGTACCACATATTTGAATACCTGGGTCCAGTCAGCACGCTTCACCAGGCTGTTGTACTTGGTGCCGATTTCGCACTGCCCGGCAGTTGCGACTTCGTGGTGGTGGACTTCAACCTCCACGCCCATCTCTTCCAGCGCCAGACACATGGCGGAACGAATATCATGCAAAGAGTCGATCGGAGGAACGGGGAAATAACCGCCTTTTATCGCTGGACGATGGCCGGTATTACCGTCCTCGTATTTTTTCACCGAGCTCCAGGCCGCTTCCCTGGATTCAATTTCTACGGAGCAACCAGACATGTTCGCATGCCAGGTGACAGAATCAAAAATGAAGAATTCGGGTTCGGGACCGAAGTATGCGGTATCGCCGATGCCGGTCGATTTGAGATAGACTTCGCCACGCTTTGCCAGGGAGCGCGGATCACGATCATAACCTTTGCCATCGGCGGGTTCGACCACATCACAGGTGATGATCAGTGTGGCCTCGTCCATGAATGAATCCATATGAGCGGTTTCGGGATCGGGCATCAACAGCATGTCGGAAGCCTGAATCCCCTTCCAGCCGGCAATGGAAGAACCATCGAACGCGTGGCCATCTTCAAGCTTATCCGCATCAAATGCATGGGCTGGAACCGTCACATGCTGCTCTTTACCGCGGGTATCGGTAAAACGCAGATCAACGAATTTGACTTCGTTGTCCTGGATCATTTTAAGAACATCGGTTGCGATCATTTTTTTCTCCAATCAGAATTGCAATTATGGAATACGAAAAGTTTACCTCTTGCTGCTAGCGTGGCAACACGCTTTCACCCATCAGGTACTCGTCAACCGCGCGCGCCGCCTGGCGGCCCTCACGAATTGCCCAGACCACCAGTGACTGGCCGCGGCGCATGTCGCCGGCCGCGAAGACCTTGTCGATATTGGTCTTGTAGCCACCGCTGGCGTCGGTCGTGGCACGCGCATTGCCGCGTGCATCCCTGGCGACGCCAAAAGCATCAAGCACGGTCGTCACCGGGCTGACGAAGCCCATAGCGAGCAGTACCAGATCGGCAGGCATGATTTTCTCGGTGCCTGGTATTTCTACCATCCTGCCCTCCTGCCATTCAACCCGGACCGACTTCAGCGCAGCGACTATGCTCTTGTTCTTGCCCTCGCCAGGGATGAACTCCTTGGTAGCGATCGCGAACTCGCGTTCGCAGCCCTCTTTGTGGCTCGACGAGGTGCGTAGCTTGATCGGCCAGTAGGGCCATACCAAGGGTTTGTCCTCGCGTTCAGGCGGCATGGGCAGCAACTCGAACTGTGTCACGCTTTTTGCGCCGTGCCGGTTGCAGGTGCCCACACAGTCGCTGCCGGTATCGCCGCCGCCAATGATCACCACGTGCTTGCCATCTGCGCGCAGCTGATCCCTCACCTTGTCGCCGGCATTGACCTTGTTCTGTGGCGGCAGGAACTCCATCGCAAAGTGGATACCTTCGAGTTCGCGCCCAGGCACCGGCAGGTCGCGCGACTGCTCGGCGCCACCGGTAAGCAATACCGCATCGAATTCCGCCTTGAGCTGAGCGGGAGCAATCACTTCCGTGGCCCAATTGATAACCTTGCTACCTTCGGGCAGCGCACCGACCATCACGCCAGTGCGGAATACCACGCCCTCGGCCAGCATCTGCTCGACGCGGCGGTCGATGTGCGACTTCTCCATCTTGAAATCGGGGATGCCGTAGCGCAGCAGGCCGCCGATCGCATCGTTCTTCTCGAACAAGGTGACGTCATGTCCTGCGCGTGCCAGTTGCTGCGCGGCCGCCATGCCGGCGGGACCTGAACCCACCACCGCCACCCGCTTGCCGGTTCTGATCTTTGCCGGACGCGGGACGACCCACCCTTCGACCCAGGCACGATCGATGATGGCGCGCTCGATACTTTTGATGCCCACCGGGTCGTCATTGATGTTCAGCGTGCATGCTGCTTCACAAGGGGCCGGGCAGATCCGGCCAGTGAACTCGGGGAAATTGTTGGTGGAGTCGAGCACGGCCCAGGCGTTCTTCCAGTCGGCTTTGTATACCAGGTCATTGAAATCCGGGATGATGTTGTTGACCGGACAACCACTGTTGCAGAATGGCGTGCCGCAATCCATGCAGCGCGCACTCTGAATCTTGGCATCGGCCTCATTCAGGCCGATGATGAATTCCCTGTAGTTCTTGACCCGTTCGGCAACAGGGCTATGGCTCTCCTCTAGCCGCTTGTACTCCATGAAGCCGGTATCTTTTCCCATGGCGCGTTTGCTCCGTGATGCTACATTGGAAATTGGGACGCAAAGCCTGTTCAGTATCCGGGTCTGCCCCCCGGAGGAATGCGACTCTGCGACTGCTGTCATTCCGCCGAAACAGCGTTGCTTCTCTTTTCAGGCAATTTCGCGCTGACGACAGTGTATCCGGCAATCTTCGGTGCATTCAGTTCGCCCAGCGCGCGCTTATACTCATTCGGGAAGACCTTGACGAAGCGACTGCGGCATTCAGCCCATTGATCCAGGATATGCCGTGCGCGCAGCGAGCCCGTACACGTATGGTGGTCTTCGAGCAGCTTCTTGAGCAGCACCTCATCGGCCTGGCCCTTGTGCCAGAGACAGCGATTAACGTTCGTCTCCTGGTCGGTGGCGCTCGACACCTGCTCCAGTGACACCATCGAGGTATTGCAGCGCGGCGCGAACTGGCCGTCTTCGTCATACACGTAAGCAATGCCGCCGCTCATGCCCGCAGCGAAGTTGCGGCCTGTCTGTCCGAGCACGACCACTGTGCCGCCGGTCATATACTCGCACCCATGATCTCCAATGCCTTCCACTACTGCGGTCGCGCCCGACAGCCGCACCGCAAAGCGTTCGCCGGCAACGCCACTAAAGAACGCTTCGCCGCTGGTTGCGCCGTAAAGTACGGTATTGCCGACGATAATGTTGCTGGTTGCTTCGCCACGAAACTGGATGCCGGGGCGAATGGCAATGCGGCCGCCCGACAAGCCCTTGCCCGTGTAGTCGTTGGCGTCGCCAATCAAGTGGATCGTGATGCCCTTGGCGAGGAAAGCGCCGAAGCTCTGACCGCCTGTGCCCTCCATCTGCATGAATATGGTCTGGTCCGGCAGGCCTGCGGGATGGCGTCGCACCAGTTCGCCTGACAGCATGGCGCCGACGCTGCGGTTGACATTGCGCACTTCCTCGATAAGCTGCACCTTCTCGCCGCGCTCGAGTGCCGGCATGGCTTTCTCGATCAGCCGGACATCGAGCGCGCAGGCAAGACCGTGATATTGCTCTTCGGTCTGGCGGCGCGGTACGCTGGATGGTGCGGCAGGCTGATGAAAGATGCGGCTGAAGTCCAGACCGCGTGCCTTCCAGTTAGCCACGCCCTTACTGGTGTCGAGCAATTCGGAGCGGCCGATCAGGTCGTCGAATTTGCGGACACCCAGCTGCGCCATGATTTGACGCGCTTCTTCGGCGATGAAGAAGAAAAAATTCACGATGTGCTCGGGCCGGCCCTCGAACTTGGCACGTAGCAACGGGTCTTGCGTCGCCACGCCTACCGGGCAGGTATTAAGGTGACACTTGCGCATCATGATGCAGCCTTCGACCACGAGCGGCGCCGTCGCGAAGCCGAACTCGTCGGCACCCAGCAGAGCGCCCATAACGACATCGCGGCCAGTCTTGATTTGACCGTCCACCTGCACGCGAATGCGGGAGCGCAAGCGATTCAGCACCAGGGTCTGCTGCGTCTCGGCCAACCCCAGCTCCCAGGGTGTGCCGGCGTGCTTGATCGACGTCCAGGGCGAGGCACCGGTGCCACCATCGTGGCCGGCGATCACCACATGGTCCGCCTTGGCCTTGGCCACGCCTGCCGCAATGGTGCCGACACCCACCTCGCTGACCAGCTTGACACTAATGCTGGCACGCCGGTTCACGTTCTTCAAATCATGGATAAGCTGTGCCAGGTCTTCGATCGAGTAGATGTCGTGGTGTGGCGGCGGCGAAATCAGGCCAACACCGGGCACCGAGTGGCGCAGCATGCCGATGTAATTGGACACTTTGCCGCCCGGCAGTTGGCCACCCTCACCCGGCTTGGCACCCTGCGCCATCTTGATCTGGATCTGGTCGGCCGAGACCAGGTACTCGGTCGTCACACCGAAACGGCCGGAGGCTACCTGCTTGATCCTGCTGCGCAGCGAGTCATCCACCTTCAGGTCATAGTCGGCTGCGACCGCAGAGCCCATCACGCCGCTGAGCCGAGTACCCTCTTTCATCGGAATACCTTTGAGCTCATCACGATACCGAGCCGGATCTTCACCTCCTTCGCCGGTGTTACTCTTGCCGCCAATACGGCTCATCGCCACCGCAAGCGTTGTGTGCGCCTCGGTGGAAATCGAGCCAAGCGACATTGCTCCGGTGGCGAACCGCTTGACGATTTCTGTAGCCGGCTCGACCTCGCTGAGCGGAATCGCATTTCCCGGCTCGGCCTTGAACTCGAACAGGCCACGCAGCGTCAGGTGGCGCTGTGACTGATCGTTAATGATCCGCGCGTATTCCTGGTAGGTTTCGAACTTGTTCGCGCGCGTGCTGTGCTGCAGCTTGGCAATCGCGTCGGGTGTCCACATATGCTCCTCACCACGCACCCGCCATGCATACTCCCCGCCAGCGTCGAGCATGTCTGCCAATACAGGGTCGTCGCCGAACGCCTGCCGGTGCATGCGGATCGCTTCCTCGGCGACCTGGAACACGCCTATGCCACCGATCTGGCTTGCGGTTCCACAGAAGAACTTGTCGACCAGCTGTTTGTCCAGACCAATGGCCTCGAAAAGCTGCGCACCGCAATAGCTCATATAGGTCGACACACCCATTTTGGACATGATCTTCGACAAACCCTTGCCGATCGCCTTGACGTAGCGGTGGATCACCTCCTCTGTGGCAAGGTCGCCAGGCAGCTCCTTGTGCAGGGCGGCCAGGGTTTCCATCGCAAGATACGGATGCACCGCCTCGGCGCCGTAACCAGCCAGTACGGCGAAGTGGTGGACCTCGCGCGCCGAGCCCGTTTCAACCACCAGGCCGGCGGCAGTGCGCAAGCCCTCGCGCACCAAATGCTGGTGGATCGCGGACAGCGCGAGCAGTGCGGGGATTGCAACATGGTCGCGATTCATCCTGCGGTCGCTGATGATCAGGATATTGTGGCCGGACTTGATTGCATCCACGCTCTCGGCGCACAACGACGCCAGCCTGGCTTCGATGGCTTTACCACTCCACTCGAGCGGGTAGGTGATATCCACCTCATGGCATTTAAACTTTCCGGCCGTGTGTTTCTCGATATAACGCAGCCGCGCCATGTCGTCGAAGTCGAGAATCGGCTGGAGTACCTCCAGCCGTACCGGTGGGTTGATAGCATTGATATCGAGCAGGTTGGGCTTGGGCCCGATGAAAGACACGAGCGACATCACAATCGCCTCGCGGATCGGGTCGATCGGCGGGTTGGTGACTTGTGCGAACAGTTGCTTGAAGTAACTGTAGAGCGGCTTGTTCTTGTCCGACAGCACTGCGAGCGGCGAGTCGTTGCCCATTGAACCGACACCTTCCTCACTGCCGATAACCATCGGGCCAAGCAGGAATTTCAGGTCCTCCTGCGTATAGCCGAACGCCTGCTGGCGATCGAGCAGAAGCTCGCCATGGGTCGATGACTCGCCGCGCTCGACGGGTATGTCCCTTAGCTTGACGCGCACACTCTCTATCCATTGGCGGTAGGGTCTGGCTGAGGCGAGCTGGCTCTTCAGCTCCTCGTCATCGACGATGCGGCCCTGGTCAAGGTCGATCAGCAACATCTTGCCAGGCTGAAGGCGCCACTTCTTGGTGATCCTGCTTTCAGGAATCGGCAGCACGCCCGATTCGGAGGCCATCACGACCAGGTCGTCATCAGTAACGATATAGCGCGCCGGGCGAAGGCCGTTGCGGTCCAGCGTGGCACCGATCTGGCGCCCATCGGTAAAGACCATCGCGGCCGGGCCATCCCAAGGCTCGAGCATGGCGGCGTGGTATTCGTAAAACGCACGGCGGCGCGCATCCATGGTGGCATGCTGCTCCCAGGCCTCCGGGATCATCATCATCGCGGCGTGAGCAAGTGGATAGCCGCTCATCGTCAGCAGTTCCAGCACATTGTCGAAGATCGCCGTGTCGGACTTGCCTTCCAGGCTGATCGGGTAAAGTTTCTTCAAATCGTCACCAAGCACGGGCGATTTCATCACGCCCTCGCGTGCGCGCATCCAGTTGAAGTTGCCCTTGACGGTATTGATTTCGCCGTTATGCGCCACCATGCGATAGGGGTGGGCCAGCGACCACTGGGGAAAGGTATTGGTCGAAAAGCGCTGGTGCACGAGTGCCAGCGCGGATGCTACCCGCGGGTCCCGCAGATCCGTGTAGTACATACCTACCTGGTCTGCCAGCAGCAGGCCCTTATAGATGACCGTGCGGCAACTCATGCTCGGCACGTAGTACTCGCGGCCGTGCGTAAGCTTCAGCGCCTGAATCGCGCTCGATGCCGTTTTGCGGATCACGTAGAGTTTGCGCTCCAATGCATCCGGCACGATCACATCCGGCCCGCTGCCGATAAAAACCTGGCGCATGATGGGTTCCTTGGCCCGTACGGTGGGTGACATCGGCATATCTTTGTCGACCGGAAGATCCCGCCAACCCAGGCACACCTGCCCCTCGGCTTTGATCGCCCGTTCGAGTTCCTGAACGCAGGCAAGTCGCGAGGCATGTTCCTTCGGAAGAAAGACCATGCCGACGCCATACTCGCCGGGTGACGGCAGCATAACGTTTTGCAATCCCATTTGGGCGCGGTAGAATTCGTCGGGGATCTGGATCAGGATGCCTGCGCCATCGCCCATGAGTTTGTCGGCGCCTACCGCGCCACGATGGTCGAGGTTCTTGAGAATTCTGAGCCCTTGTTCGACGATGCTGTGAGTCTTCATGCCCTTGATGTGGGCGACGAAGCCGACACCACAAGCGTCATGCTCATTTGACGGGCGGTACAGGCCTTGCGAAGCGGCGAGACTGAGTTCTTCCCGAGAGGGATGTCCAGTGCTTGCCTGTGGCATGGTCGCACCATCCAGTTCATGGATAGTCTTTGGCAAGCTGATATCAGTATTGAATAACATAATTGAAGCGACGGACGTCCTGAAAAACCGTAAAGTAAGCTGCTATTCGCTAAAGCGACAAAATCGGCCTGGACGTATTAATGCGGAATTTGTTTGATTCCTTATTGTGCTTTTGCTACTCCATTGCCTTTGTTTGATTGTGTTGCCATATTGATTCCACGTTTGTTCTGGTTTTGTCGTTCTGAACTCAATACACTCGCTGCGAAGAAGCCAATCGGATTTAGATTGAAGTCTGTCCGCGCCCCATTCGCCTACGTGCATTGGCCATTTCGATGCCGCCGCTGTGGCCGCTCAACAATGATCATTCTTCCCATATATCGGCACATGCAGCTAAATATGAAGTTAATATCGCGACATTCATCGAGAATCTCCGTACGCTACCGCACATATTCCGCAATAAGGGAGCGTCATCATTGATGAGGTAAGTCAAGTTATTCATTGTGCACCTTTTGGGCTCCGGTCAACCTGAACATGGCGCGGAGCGGGTAAATAACCTACCATTGACTTTGTACGAAGGCGAAATGCGCCGAATCCCCAGTACAAAAAAGAAAGCACGCCATGGAACAAGAAGACGACCCGCTTTGGTACAAGGATGCCATCATCTATGAGTTGCACGTCAAGACGTTCTTTGACAGCAATGGTGATGGCATTGGAGATTTTCCGGGCCTGATCTCCAAGCTCGACTATCTGCAAGAGTTGGGCGTCAACACGCTCTGGCTGCTGCCGTTCTATCCCTCGCCGGGGCGCGATGACGGCTACGACATCGCCGACTATCACAACATCCATCCCGCGGTTGGCGAGATGGCGGACTTCCGCAAGTTTATCGACGAAGCGCATCTCCGCGGCTTGCGCGTAATCACCGAGCTAGTCATCAACCACACTTCGGATCAGCATCCCTGGTTCCAGGCGGCGCGGTGTTCGCCGCCGGGTTCAGACAAGCGGGACTTCTACGTCTGGAGCGACACCGATTCCCGATACAGCGGAACCCGCATCATCTTCAATGACACGGAGAAATCCAACTGGACGTGGGACGAGGAAGCAAAAGCTTATTACTGGCATCGCTTCTTCTCGCACCAGCCGGATCTGAATTTTGCCAATCCGCATGTATTCAAGGCGATCATGCACGTGATGAGATTCTGGCTCGACGCCGGGGTGGATGGCATGCGCCTGGACGCGATGCCCTATCTATGCGAACGCGAGGGTACCAGCAACGAGAACCTGCCGGAAACCCACGCGGTGATCAGACGCATGCGCGCCGAACTGGATCAACACTACCCCAACCGCATGTTCCTGGCGGAGGCGAACCAGTGGCCGGAAGATGTACGCGAGTATTTTGGAGACGGCGACGAATGCCATATGGCCTTCCACTTTCCCCTCATGCCGCGCATGTACATGGCCATTGCGCAGGAAGACCGGCATCCAGTCGTGGAAATCATGGAGCAGACGCCGGACATCCCGGACAATTGCCAATGGGCGGTGTTCCTGCGCAATCATGACGAACTGACCCTGGAAATGGTCACCGATCGCGAACGGGACTATCTCAACCAGACTTACGCGATTAACCCTGACGCGCGCCTCAATCTGGGCATCTGCCGCCGGCTCGCGCCGCTGCTTGAAAACGACCGGCATCGTATTGAGCTGATGAGCCTGCTGCTGATGACCATGCCGGGCTCGCCGATCCTCTATTATGGCGATGAGATCGGCATGGGTGACAATTTCCTGCTTGGCGATCGCAATGGTGTCCGCACGCCCATGCAGTGGCGCGGAGAGCTTAATGGCGGCTTTTCCACCGCCGAACCTGATCGTCTGTTTCAACCGCTCATTGTCGATCCTGTCTATGGCTTCGGCGCGGTAAATGTGGAGTCGCAACAGCGCAATGCTTCCTCACTGCTCAACTGGATGCGCCGGTTGATTGCCATGCGCAAGGCGCAACGCGCCTTCGGCCGCGGCACGCTCAGCTTTCTGCGGCCGGGCAATCGCAAGATACTTGCCTATCTGCGCGAATACGAAGATGAAATCATCCTGTGCGTGGCCAACCTGTCACGCGCGCCACAGGCGGTAGAACTGGATTTGAGTCCTTTCAAGGGCCGGGTACCGGTGGAATTAATGGGCCGCAGCAAATTTCCCCCCATCGGCCAGTTGCCGTATCTGCTCACCTTGAGCGGCCACGGGTTCTATGCCTTCCGTCTGGCCACGGATGTGGAGGCGCCGGCTTGGCATGAAGAGCGCCCGGTACCCCCGGATCTGCCCGTGCTGATACTGGTAGACCTGGGATGGCACACCCTTTTTGGTCGTACCGAAGACCGTGAGGGCGTGAACCAGCTGATGGTGCGCCGCGCGCGGGACCAACTGGAGCGGCAGATCATTCCGCGCTACTTCCGCTCCCAGCCATGGTTCCTGGACAAAGAAGCGGCGACGGAGAAATTCGAGCTTGGCGAGATGAGCGAGTGGTCCACGGAATCCGGCAGCTGGCTGCTGGCCACCGCGGTGTTAACGCTCACCAATGGTGAATCACATCGCTACGCCATTCCCCTGGCGCTGGCGTGGGAGGATGAAGACGAGAACCATATCAGCGCGCTGCTGCATGCTACGCTGGCCAAGGTGCGGCGGCGCGCGCGCATAGGGATCCTGTTCGACGCATTCTGGGACGATGCATTCTGCCGCGCGGTGGTATCGAGCATGGAATGTGGCTCGACCGTGCCGTTTGGCGGCGGGCAGTTGCGGTTCGGGGCGACTCTTGCCTTTCCCGGCTTCACCTATCCAGCGGATACGGCGACGGTCACGCGTACCGTATCCGAGCGCGGGCGTCTGGTGGTGAACCTGGGTGATCACCTGGTGCTGAAGGGCTACCGTTGGTTGCTTCCAGGGGTGCACCCGGAGCTGGAAGTATCGCGATTCCTCACGGAGACGGCGAAGTTTACCCACATGACCCCACTGGCGGGCACGGTGGAGTACTCGGACGGCGGCGAGGGACAACGCTCAACGCTTGCGATCCTGGAGCGCTACGGCGAGAACCAGGGCAATGCCTGGACTTATACGCTGGACTATCTGGAGCGTTTCCTGGACGAGTGTCTCGCACGGCCGGAGCACCCTCCGGACGCCCGCCATGCTGTTTACATGGATCTGATCAGGACCCTGGGCCTGCGCACGGCGGAATTTCATCAGGCGCTCGCGCTCCCCAGCGGCGCCAGTGCTCCCGATGGCATCGATGCCATCGATGCATTTGGCAGCGCGCCCATCACAGCGGACGACATTGCCACATGGGTGAACAGTGTGCACATACAGATGGGCGCGATGTACAAGCTGCTGGAAGCGGAATTGCCGTGGCTGCCTGAGTCGGTGCAGCCGACAGGCAACGATCTGGTGGCGGCCCGACCCAGGCTCTACCGGCGCATCATGCACGCGGCAACCATGCATCCCGAGGCGGCTGGTGCCGCCAAGGCACGCTATCATGGTGACTACCATCTTGGCCAGGTATGGCTTTCAAGTAACGATTTCCTGATTACCAACTATGGTGGCGAACCTGGACGGGACTGGGCGGAGCGCCGCTGGAAACACACGCCGCTGCGTGATGTAACGGGAATGCTATATTCATTTTCGGAGGCGGCGGCGGCGGTGCTGGATCATGTGGCGGCTGATTTGCCCGAAACGAGCTCCGCGCTGCGGCAGCAGGTGGATAACTGGCAAGTGCTGGCAAGCCGGAATTTCTTCAGGAGCTACCGCAAAGCGATGAAGGGACACACCTTGTTTCCTTCCGACACGCGGGTCGCGGATGCACTGGTCACATTGTTCATGGTGGAAAAGGCTAGCGCTGGCGTGAGTAACGCGCTCACGCAAAGTTCAAAAACAGCAGTCACCGCCATGCAGCGGCTGATCCAGCTCGGCCAGCGGAGATAGTTAGTGGTGAAGGGAAACAATGAAGAGAAACGGTAAAGACAGGGGCGAGCTTGCTCACACGATCCCATGATATGCCCTTCGGAGCACAGATCGCGGAACAGGGTGTCCGCTTCCGTCTGTGGGCGCCCGGTTGCGACCGGGTAGCGTTGTGCGTCACGGCCGGGCAGGACGAACGGGCATTTTCGATGGACTCGTGCGGTGGCGGCTGGTTCGAACTCATTACATCGCACGCCAGCGCAGGGACACGCTATCGCTTCGAGGTGAACGGCGGCCTGCGTGTCCCGGACCCGGCCTCGCGTTTCAACCCGGACGATGTGCATGGCGCAAGCGAGGTGATCGACTCGGCGGATTTTGACTGGCAAGACGCGGCATGGCGCGGCCGCCCGTGGAAAGAGGCCGTGGTCTATGAGTTGCATGTGGGTACTTTCTCACCCGAAGGGACCTTCACGGGAGTAATGGAACGCCTCGACTATCTGGCGAAGCTTGGCGTGACGGCGATTGAATTGATGCCGGTGGCCGATTTCCCCGGCGCGCGCAACTGGGGCTATGACGGCGTCCTACCCTACGCGCCGGACAGCCGTTACGGCCGCCCGGATGATCTCAAAGCATTGATTCAGGCTGCGCATGCAAGAGGCCTGATGGTGCTGCTGGACGTGGTGTACAACCACTTCGGGCCGGAAGGAAATTATCTTCACGTTTATGCAAAAGAATTCTTTACCGAGCGCCACCATACCCCCTGGGGCGCGGCGATCAATTTCGACGGGCCAGGCAGCCGGGATGTACGCGAATTTTTCATCCACAATGCACTGTACTGGCTGCACGAGTATCACCTTGATGGCCTGCGCCTGGATGCGGTGCATGCGATCGTCGACAACTCCAAACCACACATTCTTACCGAACTGGCGGAGCGCGTGCATGCGAGCATCGGCGGCAAACGCCGGGTGCACCTGATTCTGGAGAACGACGCCAACGCGGCACGCTATCTCGAACGCGGATCTTCCGCCGCCCCCTATGTCACCCCCTATCTTGCCCCGCATGCCGCCCCGCATGTCACCCAATACGTGGCCCAATGGAATGATGACATTCACCATGCGCTGCATGTCCTCACAACTGGCGAGACAGATGGATATTACACGGACTACGCTGATGAGCCGATCCGCCACCTCGGGCGCTGCCTGGCGGAAGGATTTGCTTACCAGGGGGAAGTGTCGGCCTATCGCGGCCATGCGAAGCGCGGCGAAACGAGCGCGCGTCTGCCGCCGCAAGCCTTCGTGTCCTTCCTGCAATGTCACGATCAGGTGGGCAACCGCGCTTTCGGGGAACGCATTGCACATATTGCGCCAGCGGCGGCCGTGCGCGCGGCGGCGGCTGTCTATCTGCTGGCGCCGGGCATCCCCATGCTGTTCATGGGCGAGGAGTTCGCCGCGAAATCGCCATTCCAGTTCTTTTGCGACTTCAGCGGCGAGCTGCGCGCAGCGGTGACGCAAGGCCGGCGGCGCGAATTTGCCCGGTTCGCGCGCTTCGCCGATCCGGCGGTGCAGGCGGCCATACCGGACCCGAATGAGATCCAGACCTTTCTTGCGTCGAAGCTCGACTGGAGCTCGCTAAAGGACGCGCAGGCGGGATGGCTGGCGTATTACCGGAACCTGCTGAAGCTGCGGCGGGAAGTCATTGTACCGCGCCTGCACGGCATGGGTGGGCGTTCGGCAAAGTTCGAAGTATTCGCGCCAGAAGGTCTGCGGGTGCGGTGGCAGCTGGGTGATGGTTCCACGCTGCGGCTGCTGGCAAATTTCTCGGGTAAGAGAATTCGCGCAGACATTCCAGCTGGACAGGCCGTGTTCGCCTCGTCAACAGAGGCGGGGCGAGGCATGCTCGATCCGTGGTCCGTGGTGTGGACGCTCGAGACATAGCCGGGGCCCGAAAATTATCGTAACCCGCATGAATAATGGCATTGAACCTAAATCCGGTTTGTGCCGCGTACTCCGGTGAAGTACCCGACCTAAAAGGAAATACATGAGCAATACGCTGGATAAACTATGCGACCGGTATGGTGTGCTGCCGTGGTACAGCGATATCTGGGGCAATGCCCATCACATCTCCGAAGCCGCGAAACGCGCCCTGCTCGGCGCCATGGGAATAGCGGCAAACACCGAGGAAGAAACCGCCGCGTCCTTGCAGGCTTTCGAGCGGAGCAAATGGGAACGACCGCTATCACCGGTACAGGTGGTGCGCGAGGCGGCGAGGCCGCACCGCATCGCCATCGCCCTGCCGGTGAGCGAGGATACGCGGGCCTACCGCTGGTGTCTACGCAGGGAATCCGGCGCCGAGGACAGGGGCGAATTCACGCCAGCCGCACTGAACGATGTGGAGTGCGCTCATTTCGGCGGCCAGGAATTCTTGCGCGGGATGCTGTCGCTGGATCTCGCCGTGGAACCGGGCTATCACCGCTTTTCTATTGAACGGGCGGACGGACATGGCCTCACCGGTGAGATGCCCATTATTGTCGCGCCGGCCGCCTGCTACGAGCCACCGGCAATTCACGGCGAAGGACGGGTGTGGGGTTTCGCGGCCCAGCTCTATGGCATCCGCTCCGAGCGTAACTACGGCATTGGAGACTTCGGCGATTTACGCCGTCTGGTGGAATTTTGCGCCGAGGCGGGAGCAAGCACGCTGCTGCTCAATCCGCTACATGCCTTATTCCCGAATACGCCTGAGCATGCGAGCCCATACAGTCCGTCCAATCGTGCCTGGTTCAACATACTTTACCTGGACGTGGAGGTCATCGCCGATTTTGCAGAGTGTGAGGAGGCGCGCACGCTAGTGGCTGCGCCCCAATTCCAGGCGCAGCTGCGCGCACTGCGCGCCGCGGAACAAGTGGATTATCGCGGTGCCGCGGAGGCAAAAACGAAAGTTTGCGGGTACCTGTACCGGCATTTCCGCACCCATCACTTGACCCGCAACACCGGCCGGGCACAGGCTTTTCGCGCCTTTCAGACCGAACACGGCGACAGCTTGCGCAAACAAGCGCTGTTCGAGGCGCTGCAGGAGTATTTTCATGCGCAGGACAGCGCAATGTGGGGCTGGCCAGCGTGGCCGGAAGCCTACCGTGAGCCGCAGGCACCAGAGGTGGAGGCATTTTGCGATAACCGCCTGGATCGGGTTGAGTACTTCGAATACCTGCAATGGCAGGCTTCCGCACAACTGGGCGTTATTGGCAGCTGCTCGGCGGCGCTGGGGCTCGGCGTAGGCATAATGTTCGATTTGGCGGTCGGCGTAGCGGAAGGTGGCGGCGCCACGTGGGCCCGGCGCGAGCTCTATGCGGTACGTGCCAGTGCCGGCGCCCCGCCGGATGATTTCAACCGTCTTGGTCAGGACTGGGGGCTGCCGCCATGGATTCCCCATCAACTGACTGCCGCCGCCTACGCACCTTTCATTGAGCTGCTGCGCGCCAATATGCGCGATTCCGGGGGCCTGCGCGCGGACCACGTAATGGGCCTGTATCGCCTGTTTTGGGTTGTGCGCGGACTGCCTGCGACGGAAGGCGCCTACGTGCGCTATCCATTCGAAGATCTGCTGGGTATTCTCGCTTTGGAGAGCCAGCGCAATCGCTGCCTGGTGGTGGGCGAAGATCTGGGTACCGTTCCGGATGAAGTGCGCCAGGCTTTGCAGCCCCTGAACGTGATGTCGACGCGACTGCTGTATTTCGAGCGGCGCGGCGATGGCCGGCTGAAGCCACCGCAAGAGTATCCGGTGAATGCTGTCATAGCGGTTACGACGCACGATCTGGCACCTTTGGCCGGATTCTGGCAAGGGCTGGACATTGATCTGCGTCAGGAGCGACATCTGTTTCCCGACGATGAGGCGCGGAATCGGCAGATCGTTGAGCGCGCCGCGGACCGCGCGCAGATATTGGTGGCACTGGAAAGAGAAGGCATGTTACCAGCAAGCGGGGGCCTGCATCAGGTGGGTTTCCCCGAGATGACGGCGGAGCTGGCGGCGGCTGTGTATGCCTGTCTGGCGCGGGCACCGTCCAAACTGCTATTGGTACAGATGGAAGATGGTTTCGGCGTGCGTGAGCAACCGAATCTGCCGGGCACGGTGGAACCAGCCTACCCTAACTGGCGGCTCAAGTTGCCGCTCAATTTGGAGGAATGGCATGGCAACGCCTTCCTGCAAGGGTTATCGCTGGCCCTGCGCCGGGAGCGGCCGGTATCGCATGCGCCCGCCCCTGCCGGGAGCGAAATTGCAAACGGTGTGGAATTGTGGATCCCCCGGGCGACTTACCGGCTGCAATTGAACCGGGACTTCAATCTGAAGCAGGCAACGGAGCTGATTCCGTATCTGGATGAGTTGGGGATCAGCCACTGTTATCTGTCACCGCTGCTCAAGGCCCGCCCCGGCAGCCGCCACGGCTATGACATTACTGATCACCATAGTCTCAATCCGGAGATTGCCAGCCCCGAAGACTTCGAACAGTTTGTAGCCGCTTTGAAACAGCACGGGATGGGCCAGATCATGGACGTAGTACCCAATCACATGGGCATCATGGGCGCCGACAACAACTGGTGGCTGGACGTACTGGAAAACGGTCCGGCATCCAGGTTTGCCGGTTATTTCGATATCGACTGGTATCTCATCGCCGGGGATCTGCCGGGGCGGGTATTGCTGCCGATACTCGGCGACCACTACGGCGCGATTCTGGAAAATGGTGAGCTCAAGCTTGTATTCGATGCCGCGCAAGGCGCGTTCAGCGTGTTTTACTATGAGCATTGTTTCCCAATAGATCCGCGGGAATATCCGCGCATTCTGGGTCACGGCATGGAGCGCCTGCGAACGCGACTGGGGAATGGGCATGCAGAGCTTCTGCGGTTTCAGTCTCTGATCACGGCCTTTAGCCACTTGCCACCGCGCGACGGCGCGTCTCCCGAGGCGGTCGCGGAGCGTGCCCGCGACAAGGAAATGCACAAGCATCACCTGGCCTCGCTCTTTGCGAATAGCGCCGACATTGCACAGTTCATTCAGGAAAACGTGTTGGCTTTCAACGGCACAGCACCGGACACAATGAATTTTGATCCGCTGCACGAACTGCTGGAGGTCCAGGCCTATCGTCTGGCTTTCTGGCGCACGGCGGCGGATGAAATCAACTATCGCCGCTTCTTCGATATCAACGATCTGGCGGCGCTACGCATGGAAGATCCGGGGGTGTTCGAGCATACCCATCGCCGGGTGCGCGAGTGGCTGGCACGCGGCGATGTAAACGGGCTGCGCATCGATCATCCGGACGGTCTGTACGCGCCGAAGGAGTACTTTGAGCGCTTGCAGGCCATGGCAGCGGCGCTTTCCACCCCAGCGGCGGAGGCAGATCCGAAGCCGCTGTATGTGGTCGTGGAAAAGATTCTCGCCTCCCATGAGTATCTTCCGGAGTCTTGGCCGATCCATGGCACCACGGGCTATGACTTTGCGGCAACGTGCGGCGGCCTGTTTGTCGACGGCGCTGCCACCGATCATTTTACCCGGCTCTATCAGGGCTTCATCCGGGAACGGCCGGATCTGGACAAGATCATACGGGCAAACAAGCACCTGATCATGGAAACCTCACTGGCGGGCGAACTGCAGGTGCTGGCCACCCAACTGATGCGTATCGCGAAAGGCAGCCGCCGCACCTGCGACTTTACCTTCAACAGCCTGCGCAGCGCGCTGGCCGAGATCGTGGCGAGCTTCCCGGTCTACCGTACCTATATCGCCGATTGCGAAGCTTCAGCGGAAGACATCCGTTATGTGGATTGGGCGGTGGGAGTCGCGAAGAAGCGAAGCCAGGTCGCGGACACCAGCATATTCGATTTTGTGCATGACGTGCTGCTGGCGCTACATGCGCAGGGAAAGAGCGAGACGCAGCATGATGCAGTGTGCTCCTTTGCCATGAAGTTTCAGCAGTACACCAGCCCGGTGATGGCCAAGGCGGTGGAAGACACGACCTTCTACCAGTACAACCGGCTGGTGTCCCTGAACGAGGTCGGTGGCGAGCCGCAGCGCTTCGGCGTGTCGCTCGCGGCATTCCACCGGGAGAATCAGGAACGTGCACGCCGCTGGCCGCACACCATGCTGGCCACATCAACCCACGATAACAAGCGCTCGGAGGACGTACGGGCGCGCATCAGTGTGCTCTCCGAAATACCCGATGAATGGAATCGCGCGCTTTCCCGCTGGAGCAAACTCAACCGTGGTAACCGTCGTAAGCTGGAGATGCAGCTGGATTCCGGGTACGCACCGAGCCGCAACGATGAGTATCTGCTATACCAGACGCTGCTTGGCGTGTGGCCCGATAGTCTGGCCCAATCCGGGCCGCCGGATGCGGCGGCGTTGACCCGGCTCTCTGAACGCATGGAAGCCTACATGCTCAAGGCCGGACGCGAGGCTAAGGTGCATAGTTCGTGGATCAATCCCAACCCGGAATACGAGGAAGCGACGCGCGATTTCGTACGCGCGCTGTTATCCCCCGAATCCACCAATCTGTTCTTGCGTGATTTTTTGCCGTTCCAGGAACGTATTGCACGCGTGGGCATTTTCAACAGCCTGTCGCAACTGCTGCTTAAACTTGCTTCACCGGGTGTGCCGGACATCTATCAAGGCAACGAAGTATGGGACTTCAGCCTGGTGGACCCGGACAACCGGCACACGGTGGACTACACGGCGCGGAATGAAGCGCTACAGACGATCAAGACGATGTACGCCGAAAAGGGTGCAGCTGCGTGCACGCAACACCTGATTGAGAGCCCGGGGAACGGGCGGATCAAGCTCTATCTCACCTGGCGAGCGCTGACATTCCGGCGCGAATGCGAACTGCTTTTCCGCGACGGCGGCTACCTGCCGCTGAAAGCGCATGGCGACCATGCGGAGCACGTATGCGCCTTCACCCGGCATCTTGGGGACGAAACCTTGCTGGTTGTGGTACCGCGTCTGCTTGGCGGACTCATGGGGGAACATGATCGGATCCCGGCCGGCAAACTCGTGTGGGGTGACACCTGGCTCGAATTGCCGCCGGAACGCATGCATGAGAGTTGGACTAACACCTTGACCGACCAGACCTTCAGCACGCAGGCGCTCGGCGAAGCGCATGGACTCGCGCTGGATCAACTCTTCGATACATTTCCCTATGCGCTATTGCGGGCGCACGGGACAGGGGCCGGTTCTCGACCATCATCCGGTTTTGCCCCAATGGGATGAGGGTGGCTGCACCGCGTTTGAGGCTACGATGAATTCTCTCTTACAACTGATCGAGCAATATGGCCTGACTGTCGTATTCTTCAATGTGCTCATTGAGCAATTGGGTGCCCCGCTGCCGGCTTACCCCACGTTGGTCATCACCGGCGCCTTGTTGGAGCGCAGCGGCTATTCGGCGCCTTTGCTACTGTTCATCGCCGTACTTGCCGCATTAATCGCCGATTTCACGTGGTATCTGGCGGGAAGACGTTATGGTAGAAAGGTAATGGGGATACTTTGCCGTATTTCGCTGTCACCGGACTCATGCGTGAGGCAAACTGAATCGGTGTATTTGCGTTGGGGAGCTTCGTCTTTGCTGGTTGCCAAGTTTATTCCTGGCTTCGCTTCGATCGCCAGTGCGCTCGCGGGCGCCCTCGGGACAAGGCGCATTAGTTTTATTTTCTTCGACGGTGTAGGCGCTGCGCTTTGGGCTGGATCGGCGATTTATCTAGGTTCGCTATTCAGCACGACGATAGATGACCTGTTGAACGTGCTCGAGCATATGGGAACGTGGGGTTTGGTCTTGATCGGCGTAGCGCTGCTCGCGTTTATCGCGAGAAAATGGTGGCAACGTGATCGCTTTCTGAAATCGTTGTACATGGCGCGTATATCGGTCGATGAACTTCACCAGTTGCTGCAGCAAGGCGCGGCTCCCACCATCGTTGATGTGCGCTCCCCGCTCTCGCAGGATGAAGGCCGTATTCCGGGCGCGATGGCGATGTCAGTCGAAGACCTGACCCCCCCTACCCTCGACACTACGTATGATGGTGAGGTTGTTGTGTATTGCTCGTGCCCGAATGAAGCGTCTGCCGCACGGGTCGCAAAGCGGCTTATGAAAATGGGCTACAGCCACGTGCGGCCATTGGCTGGCGGCATCGACGCATGGATTGCTGCTGGGTACTCTATCGAATCAGGGAACATTAACCCCCAATGACCGGTTATGGCACGTTCGAGTCATTGATTGAGTTTAACCTCTGAAGAGTGGATTCACCCAATCAGCGCTCGAATTTGCCGCGTTTCCTTTAGTCGATCGGCCATGGCATTGCCTTCGGCATAGTGACCTCCCTCTTTGCGTCAGGCCCTGGTTGGCGCCCGACTGTGTCGATATCGCGCCACCACGGTTCAACTCGTTCCGCATGCGCTGGCTCAATCGGTTCTCCGAGGCGCGGCATCACCAGTTGCACGCCCGCTTTCGGTCCCAACTCCAGCAAGGTTTCCGGGGGCTCGTCCCAGGCGTGCATCGCCAAGTTGAACGTTCCCCAGTGCACAGGCAGGAAAGGACCGCCGCCGAGCAGTTTCAGTGCCTCAAGCGCATTTTTCGGGCCCAGGTGCATGTCGCCCCAGGCAGGATCGAAAGCACCCACTTCCAGCATCACCAGATCGAACGGGCCAAACCGTTCGCGGATGGTCTGGTATTCCGTCGTGAGGCCCGTATCGCCACTGAAGAACACCGTGTGACGAGGTGAGCGAATCACGAGAGAGGACCATAATGTGGTGTTGCGGCCATGGAGCAGCCCGCGTCCGGAAAAGTGCTGCGACGGTGTGGCGGTCACCGTTAGTTCGCTGTTCGGCAAGCGGTGCGATTCCCACCAGTCGAGTTCGACGATGCGCTCAGGTTGCACGCCCCAGGCTTCAAGGTGCGCACCGACGCCGAGCGAAGTCACGAATGGCACGTCGCGCTTGGCAAGTTCGTGGATGGTCGGATAGTCGAGATGGTCGTAGTGGTCGTGTGAAACGATCACCAAGTCTATCGGCGGCATGGCGCGCAATGGGACTGGAACGGGCTGGAACCGCTTGGGGCCGGCAAGTTGCGATGGCGATGCGCGTAGCCCCCAGACCGGGTCGGTAAGTACACGGATGCCATCAATCTCGATCAGAAGCGTGGAATGTCCGAGCCAGGTGGCGCGTAGTCTGGTGACCGGCTGCCGGATCCAGGTATCCAGCGGGTTCATTGAAGGCAGCGGCCCCCGTGGTACACGCCGTTCGCCGCCGCAGAGAAACTCGCTGAGCGTCGGCATCGCGGCGTTCGGATCACGCAAGTTCGGAATAATCGGATGTACATTCCGGAATTGGTCGCCTGCCCATAGCGGGGATGTGCGCATACGCTCAAGCCGCGCGCCCTGCGGTCTTTTGCCCAGCGATTTCATGTTGTGACCTCCGACCACATGAAAATTATTTAGTCCTGGCGCTGCAACAGCACCATAGACCGCGGCGCCACGCTTAGCTTGGCGCCAGCCTGAAGCGGCGTAGCATCTTCGATCCAGCCTCGGGCGGTGTCGAGGATATGTAGCCATCCTTGGCCCCAGCGGACCGCAGGCAGAATAAAATCCAGCGTTTCGTGATGGGCATTGAAGATCAGGTAGAAACTATTGTCGGTAACCGGTTCGCCGCGGACATTGGGGTTGGGAATGGTTTCGCCATTGATGAAAATCGCCAGGCTTTTGGCGAGCCATCCACCCCATGGCTCCTCGCTCGCCTGCTCGCCCGCGGGACTGAACCAGGCAATATCGCTATAGTCCGCACCATGAATGGCCCGCCCCTGGAACCAGCGGCGGCGGCGAAAGGCCGGATGGGCATGGCGGAAAGCGACAAGGCGCTTGGTGAATTCGCATAAATCCTGGTCAATGCCGACCCAGTCAATCCAGGAAATTTCGTTATCCTGGCAATAGGCATTGTTGTTACCCTGCTGCGTACGGCTGAATTCATCCCCGGCGAGCAGCATGGGCACGCCTTGCGACAACATGAGCGTGACCAAAAAATTGCGCTGCTGCCGGGCGCGAAGAGCAAGCACCCCGGCATCGTCGGTGGCACCCTCGACACCGCAGTTCCAGGAACGATTGTCGTCACTCCCGTCGCGGTTATCTTCGCCGTTGGCCAGATTGTGTTTGTCATTGTAAGATACCAGATCGTGAAGCGTGAAGCCGTCGTGTGCCGTGATGAAATTAATGCTGGCAAAAGGATTTCGCGAGTTGCCGGCGTACAGATCCGGGCTGCCGGTGAAGCGGTGTGCGAACTCGCTGAGCGTCTCTTCATGGCCGCGCCAGAAGTCGCGCAGACAATCGCGATACTTGCCGTTCCACTCCGACCAGCCCGGCGGGAAATTGCCAACCTGGTACCCCCCCTCGCCGAGGTCCCAAGGTTCGGCAATCAGCTTGATCTGGCTGATGACCGGATCCTGCTGAATGAGATCGAAGAAGGCGGACAATTTTTGCACTTCGTGCAGTTCGCGCGCCAGGGCGGAAGCCAGATCGAAGCGAAAACCATCCACGTGCATTTCCAGCACCCAGTAACGCAACGAATCCATGATCAGCTGCAATACGTGAGGCTGCCGCATGTTGAAGCCATTGCCGGTGCCGCTGTAGTCCCTATAGTGGCGGCGATCGTTCGCCGTCAATTGGTAATAATAGGCATTGTCGATGCCCTTGAAGCATAGCACCGGCCCCAGATGATTGCCCTCGGCGGTGTGGTTGTAGACCACGTCGAGGATGACCTCCATACCGGCCTGGTGCATGGCCTTAACCATCTGCTTGAATTCGGCGCTGGCGGCACCCGGACGTTTATCAGCCGCATAGCCGCTGTGCGGCGCGAAATAGGAAATGGAATTGTAGCCCCAGTAGTTGTGTAACCCCTGGTCGATCAAGTGTTTCTCCTGCACGAAATAATGCACCGGCATCAGCTCGACCGCCGTGACCCCGAGCTGTTTCAAATGCCCGATCGCGGCGGGATGGGCGAGGCCCGCGTAGGTGCCTCGCAATTCCGGCGGTATGTCCGGATGCTGTGCCGTGAATCCCTTGACATGCAGTTCATAGATAATGGTTTCGTGCCAGGGCCGTTGCAGTAGGCGATCCCCCGACCAATCGAAGAAAGGCTGCTGGACGACGCACTTGGGCATGAAGGGCGCGCTGTCCTTGTCATTACGCACATCCGGTTCTGCGAACAGGTAAGGGAATACCGCTTCGTCCCAGCGAACGTCGCCATCAATGCCCTTGGCGTAGGGATCCACCAGGAGCTTGGCTGGATTGCACCGATTGCCTTGCTCGGGCGCCCATGGCCCATGTATGCGAAAACCATAGCGCTGCCCCGGCCCGACGTCAGGAAAGTAGCCGTGCCAGCAATGACCCGCGTTCTCAGGTAGATCAGTCCGGATTTCACAATCCAGTTCATCGAACAGGCAAAGCTCGACACGCTCGGCAACCTCCGAAAACAGCGAGAAGTTTGTTCCCGCGCCATCGTAGGTAGCGCCGAGCGGATAGGGATTTCCGGGCCAGACTTTCACCGGACGCACCGGCTATGCGGCGATACCCTGCTTCCCACAGGCGGTTGGGACGTATGAAGGACAGGAACGATAGGCATGGATAAATGAAGGAATGCGAATTTTTTCTTTTTGGGTTTGTTGTTTCTCACTCTAGCAGAAAACCGCAGTAATATGGGCTATAACTAAACCAGCGTGTTGACCAAGAGGTAAAAGGTGGACAACGATATGCAGGAAAGAAGAGGCCGGAAAAAAGTCATGGCTTTTGTCATGGCGGGCGGCGAGGGTTCACGCCTGCGGCCATTGACGGCAGATCGTTGTAAACCGGCGGTGCCGTTCGGCAGCCGCTACCGTATCGTGGATTTCGTCCTTACCAATCTGGTGAACTCCGACATTCGTTCAATTTATCTTCTGGTGCAATACAAGCCGCAATCTCTTATCGAGCATATCCGCAAGGCGTGGACGGTTTCCACTCTGTTTTCCGAGCAGTTCGTCACCGTGGTGCCGCCGCAGATGACATCGGAACGTACACTCTTCGGCGGCACGTCGGATGCCGTGTATCAGAGCTTGAACCTGATGGACCTGCACCGGCCGGACCTGGTGGCGGTATTCGGCGCGGACCATATCTACCGCATGGATGTTCAGCAGATGGTGCGCTTCCACCGCGAGAACGACGCGGATATCAGCGTGGCCGCGCTTCCCGTGCGGCTGGAACAGGCTTCGAACTTCGGCATTATCGAAACCGATAAGTCGGGACGCATTACCGGCTTTCAAGAAAAGCCCGAACAAGCGAAGCCAATGCCGAATGATCCGCAACACGCATACGCGTCCATGGGCAATTATCTATTTAATGCAGACGTTCTGAGAGCGACGCTGGAGAATGCGCACAAGGATGGCGCAACTGACTTCGGCCATCATGTACTCCCGCACCTGTCCCAGTCCCATCAGGTGTTTGCCTACAACTTTGCAACCAACGTAGTGCCTGATACCAAGCCCTATGAGGAAAAAGGCTACTGGCGCGATGTGGGAACACTCGATACCTATTTCGAGGCGCATCGGGACATGCTCGGCCTGGAGCCGCGCTTCGATCTTTTCAATCCGCAGTGGCCGATTTTTTCCAGCTATTATCAGGGACCGACCTCCTGGGTGACGTCTGGCGAACTTGACAATGTTCTACTGGGGGCGGCGAACATCATAAGAAACGCAAAGATACGCAATTCGATCCTCCGGCGGGAAGTCATGGTTGAGCCGGGGGCACAGATCGAAGACTGCGTTATCATGGATTATGTACGCATCGGGCGCGGAGCGAAGCTGCGTCACGTGATCGTTGACCGGCACAATGTGATCCCCCCCGGTACGAAGATCGGCTTCGATCCTGCACGTGACCGTGAAAAATATCACGTCACCGAAGGCGGGCTGGTAATCGTGCCGTTGGGCGACGTGCGCTATTACTCCAGGGAAGAAAGGAGGATAGGTGCCGGGTATTCCGATTAGACCTGAACCCGGTAGTTGACCTCTCATCCTGAGACTTTCACCTTATGGCGAGCTCACTATGGGACGGATTCCGTTGAATGTGACAAGCCGGCCACGCACCATGGCCCCTGAAGTGATAGATTAGGTTAGCGTAGCGTAACCCAACAATTTCATCGCCGGAAAACCACTCAAGAAAAAACGATCGATCCCGGCGAACCCAACCATGACAATTCCCCACTTCTTTGCATGTCTTGGAGCCCCCGCAGAATCATTTGCTCAAGCATTCGTCCAAACGCTTCGTTCGAAGGAAAAACCTCAATACCCTCGGGGATCTCCATATTGCCGAGCGCCGTGTGGAATGCGTGTTTTATGCCGGTTCGCCTGATCGTCTTTCCTTTTATGGTGATGGCCATCGACATGGTATAAGCGTCGGTAATGGTTTTTCCAACCATCCACAGCGGAAAACCCGAGCGAGACGCTTCCGCGGCAACGGTGCCGCTATCTGCAATATTATTCAGGACTATCCGGATGGCGCCTTCTCCCTGATCGTCAGCTGCGGAGACCGCATCAATCGGGGTAATAACACCCGTATCGCCAAGTATCTTTGCGGCATAATCCCGCAATGGAATGTCTCCCTTGGGGAAGGGATCCCCATTTCGCTGAAACTCGACAATGAGCTGCAAACGAAGCGGTGTCTCTCTCTTTTTGACATCCTCATATTTCATCTTGGGTAACGAAGCACCCAGAAAAGATCGGGGAGATGCGCATCCCATCAATACGGAGGAAACAATGACAGATGCCAGTATTACGCGGGGGCCGAGGTTCATAGAGACTCCGTATGGGTTCACGGTGGATGACGTGGGCTCCAAAAATAGTGCCCAATGACTGTTTTATGACTAATTCTTTACTATTCTATGTCATCAATACCGGAATTGCTGAGGGTAGTGCATTATGCTTTACGCTGCAACCTGTAGGATGCCGTCATCTCTTGAGAATCGCCCTGTCTCTATTGGAGACCTCCATGGGAACCTATGAATGAGTGCCACGCTCCATATCTGATGGACACTAAAACCACATTCGATTGCGCCACATTTGGATTTGACAACGCGCGAATCCAGGAGGCGCTGTCGGTACTGGGGCTGCATGCCGAACATGCCAAACTGGCGGAGCGCATACGGAGCGAAGCCGCGGAGGGAGAAGCCGAGGCGCTGGTGCATTCCTGCTGCGTCGCGCTTGCGCGCGAGCGAAGTTTCGCGTTGATCGAGCGGAGTATGGGTATCGAATGCTTCACGCAAACATGGACCCGGCATTTACGGGACTACGGCCAGGACTTCGATACCCCGAAATATTTTGGAGAACGGCTGGCCATCGCCGCCGCTTTCGTTCGCGCAAAAATTCCCCTGGGCATTCTGCAGCTACAGCATAGCCTCACGCAGCAAGCACTGATAAACAATCTATCGGTCAAATTCGCGGACGATACGGCAACCCTGCGCCCCCTCATCGACTGCATTTTGAAACTCAACTCCCTGGACGTCTACCTCAGTGCCGAAGGTTATCGTCTTCCACAAATTGACGAACTGCGAAAGGCGCTCACCAGGCTGCGCAAGGAAACATCCCACTGGCATCAGGAAGCTTCGACCGATCAACTCACGGGCTTGATGCGCTATAACACGCTGATGGAGACCCTTGATCACCATATCAATATGGCGCACAGAGGTCACGATGGCCGGAGCGGCAGCCCGCTGTGCGTGGCGATGATCGATCTCGATTTCTTCAAGAAAATCAATGATACCCATGGACACGTGGTGGGCGACTTCGTGCTCAAACATGTGGCGGGGCGGATTCAGGCGGCAGTACGGGACTTCGACATGGTTGGCAGATTCGGCGGGGAAGAATTCGTTATTATCATGACGAGCACCCATCTGGAATTGGCAAAGGTCATCGCGGAGCGGATACGCAAAGGGGTGATGGAAACTCCGTTGCATTTGAAGGAACTCAGCATCCCGGTAACCATCAGTGTTGGCGTGGCGATGTTGAGGCCAGGCGAGCGCAAGGAAACATTGATTGAGCGTGCGGATAAGGCAATGTACAAAGCAAAGGAAGCGGGGCGCAATCGGGTAATGCTCGCCAAAGATACCGGCGACACCAGCGATTTGGAAACGCTGCCCGAATTGTAGTTGTAAAGGAAACCGCCTATCCGGTACTCCCATCCAGACTCAGGCGGATCGTCCGAAGCGTGTCGGCTCTTTCGCAAGCGCTACTGGAAGCGGAGACCAGCACAACCTGATCGCCGAGTTCCGCCAGACCCTGCGAGACCAGCCACTCTCCGGCTTGAACCAGACAAGCCTGCGGCCCGGTTCCAGTGCGGGTTCCAGTACCAAATACGGCAGCGGAAAGAAGCGGCGAAACCCCGCGCACCAGCGCCAGGCTCCGATACAATCTCATGGAACTTGCCACGACGATAAGCGGCGCCTGGGGGCGGAAACGGGCAATCGCCAGCGCCGCTGCCATGGTATGGGCGGGCACGATGATGGCCCGGGCGCTGAGCCGCGCCGCAAGCTGGCAGGCGGCGAAGCTCAGGGCATTGCCCGGCTGATCCGGGGAACTGGGCATGTCCGTCGCCCGCATCCGGTCATGTGCCATGCGCAAGCTATATCCCTTCTCCGTCGCCGTGAGCACGCGGGCAAGAAACCGTACGGCGGCGATGGGAAATTGACCGATGGCTGTCTCGGCGGAGAGCATCACGGCGTCCGTTCCATCGAGTACCGCGTTGGCCACGTCGGTGGCTTCGGCCCGTGTCGGATGTTCGCGCTCCACCATCGACTCGAGCATCTGCGTGGCGGTGACCACCGGGCGCCCGTGCGCATTGGCCACCGCGATAATACGCTTCTGCACCACCGGTATCTCGGCAAGATCGGTCTCGACTCCCAGATCACCGCGCGCGACCATCACGCCGTCGGACGCTTCCACAATCGCATCGAGATCCGCGAGTGCCTGGCGCTTCTCTATCTTGGCCATCAGCAGCGGCTGCGCCCCCGGACCCGGTCCAGACGGCAGGCATGCTCGCACCCGCGCAAGATCGCCGGCCGATTGCACAAACGACACGCCGACCCATTCAATCTCTTGCGCCACCGCGAATGCGAGATGACGCCGGTCATCATCGGTAGGCACCAGCTCGCTCAGAATTGATTCGGGAACGTTGATCCCGGAGCCGGAGCGTACAGTGCCGCCGATGATCACTTCACACTGGACGTTGGCGGCGCTCGTGATTTTGACGCACAGCTCGATTGAGCCATCGGCCAGGAACACCGACTCTCCCGCACGGAGCGCGTGAAGCAGTTCCGGGTCTCGCACTGGCAAAAGAGTGTTGTACTCTTCCGCACCACCGCCCTCCTCCGCGATGCCGCCTTCCGCAGCCAGCCTGACTATCGCACCTTCGGTCAGCTTGCGAAAATCATCCGGCAGATCGCCAATGCGGAATTTCGGACCCGGCAGATCAATGAGAATAGCCACCGGCTGGCCGAGCGCATGCGCTGCGTTACGCACCCGCTCAATGCGCCGCGCATGATCGGCATGATCGCCGTGCGAGGCATTCACGCGCGCAACATCCATGCCGTACTCGATCAGTTGCTCGATAACGCCGGGGGAGTCCGTCGCAGGGCCCAGCGTACATACGATCTTGGTTCGCTGCCAGCTGTGGGGAATCATATGGCTATTGTCTCTATATAATTCAACAGATTTCAGATATCGTTGTCTTTTGATTCAAATAAGGAGACACCATGCCCAAACTGACGGACTACGTCAAGATGGCGGCAGAGGATTATCTGGAGGAAACGGGGAACACCGAGCTGAATGCTCGCTGGATAGCCGAATTCTTTCAGGACGGCGGCGTGCAGGATGCCTACCCTCGACAAAATCTGGTCGCGTTCGCGGAAATGGTGCAGAAAGAGTTGACTAAACATGAAGAGCGAGCCGCCAAAAAAACGCGTTTGCTTCTGGACAAAACCATCCACGGAATAAAGTATCCACGCAAGTCTTAGTAAACCTGCTCACCGGTTTAGATGCTCCCGGGCAGTGACGCCTGTTATTTCCACCGTCTTGTTGGCGGAACCGGATTCATGTTGCCCGCATCCTCCATCGCTGGATGGATTTCCTCCACCATTTGGACGAGCAGGAACGCAGAACTAAAGTTTATTCTCTTCATACCTGTAAGATCTTGCAGGTAGTCACGATCTCAATTCTCCTATCTAATACTTTCATCGTTAACAACGATGAAGGAGGCATTGGGAATGGAAGCACCGCTTGCGTAACACGGTCAAGCGCAACCCGCTTGACATATTCACACCCATCGTGGAACTGGCTCGTATACCGGCAAGTTGAGGTATCCGGGCTGGATTCTATTCATTTAGCCTGGATATTTTATGGCTTCGTGCGATCATCGCGCAGGGCTTTTGACTGGTAGAAGCTTTTGCAAGGCAGGGCACAGCAGTTCATGCGTTCGGCCGGGACAAAATCTCTGATATCAATCAAAAGGCGGGCAAGGATGCGAGCCAATTCATGAAATATGCCGGTTAGCTCATAAGGAGAATAACAAGTGAGAAACGGATTTGCATTTTGGATCGGCAGCATGGCGTTCACGTCCGCTATGCTCGCGCCGCCGCCTTCATTCGCGGCGGCTCCGCTACCCATTGATCAGGGAAAGGAGTGGACGGCTTCCGCTCAAAAAGACTTCTACAGCCGCGACCAGGGTTCACGGATCATGCCGCTTAGCTGGATCGCGGCGTTGAAACAGCCGAATGGCGAGCCTTTTATGGCCGATAGTCTTGGCCGCTATGGTTATTTGCCCAACAAGGCGAGTCACCCACCCGGGCTGCCGGTCGGCTTTACCGTCGGCAGCGGAAGTAACGGCCAGGAGATTGGCATGAATTGCTCCGCATGCCATACGCGCCAGATTGAAGTCAATGGCAGTCTCTACCGGATCGACGGCGGCCCGGGTATTGTCGACTTTCAGAGTTTCCTTGCCGATCTTGATAAGGCGGTAAACACCGTGCTGACGAATCAGCAGGCATTTACGGAATTTGCGCGTGCTGTGCTGGGTCCGTCGCCAACACCGGCCGAGAAGACGAAGCTGGGCCAGGCGCTGCAAGGCTGGTATTTGCCTTATCACACGTTAATGAAAGGCGCACTGCCCACCCCGCCCTGGGGACCGGCACGGCTGGACGCCGTGGCGATGATTTTTAACCGGCTCACGGGGCTCGACATCGGTCCGCCGCCCACTTATATGATCCCTGAAAATATCAAACCCGCCACCGCGCCGGTGCGCTATCCATTCCTCTGGAATGCCGCGGTTCAGGACAAAACCCAGTGGCCCGGCTTTGCCGGGAATGGCAATAATATCCTGGGACTAGCTCGTAATCTGGGTGAAGTTTACGGGGTTTTCGGTGTTTTCCATCCTAAGAAAGATGCGTGGCGACTGCTTGGAATCGACTACCTGCATAATAATTCAGCCAATTTCCAGGGACTCGACGCGCTGGAGGACCTGATTCGTAAAATTGGACCGCCCAGATGGCCGTGGAAAGTAGACCAGGCGCTTGCCACCAAGGGCAAAGCAATCTTTGCACGCAAGACTGATCAAGGCGGCTGCGTCGAATGCCATGGAATCAGTCCTGGGCAGACCCGGTTCTTCGAGCAGAAAACCTGGGCCACACCGGTTCTGGATGTCGGCACCGATTCCAGGGAATATGACATTCTTGGCTGGACCGTAAAGACCGGCGTGCTTGAAGGAGCAAAAATCCCCTTTCTCGCCCAGCCTCTCAAACCGGTCGACACGGCCTTCAACGTTCTGGGATTATCGGTAATCGGCTCCATTCTCCAGCATTACGTTCCGGTATTGATGAAGGCGGAAGATCAGGCACAGGTGAAAGGCATGCAATCGCCGTTTACGCCCGAAACCGAGTCTCTCAAGGATGCGTTCAATGCTCCGGCGCCCACGACGCCTTCCTATGCCTATGAATCCCGGGTACTTGAAGGAATCTGGGCAGCTGCTCCCTATCTGCACAATGGATCGGTGCCATCGCTTGCCGAATTGCTGAAGCCCGCAGCCGAAAGGGTCAGTTCATTCAAGGTTGGCCCTGCTTACGACCTGGTCAATGTCGGCCTTGCTGTCGATCAGACCAAGTTCGACTATACATTGCAGACCACGGATTGCAGCGACCGGAATTCGGGAAACAGCCGCTGCGGCCATGAATTCGGCACCACGCTTTCAGCGGACGAGAAAAAAGCGCTGCTCGAATATCTCAAAACGCTTTAACCTGAATCAACGGCTTTCCTCTCCCGATTGTTGAGAGAGGAAAGCCGCCCCGGGCTGACTCCGGGCTGACGCCAGATGTCGAAATCAGATTCGACTCTCTCCCCCTATCCCCTATCCCCTATCCCCTATCCCCTATCCCCTCTTCCCTCTCTCACGCCCTATCGCCTACCTTTCATTCATCGACCAACGCAGCAAGCATTCAAGAACTGCATGACAACGCCGAACAACCCGGTTTGTTACGCGCCCACTCGGGCCGCCGGTCTGCAAGCTCTTCATGCTCAGGCTGCTCGTCGTAGGGGTGTTGCAATACTCCCATCAGCCGTGTAATGACAGAAGCATCACCCTGCTCCAACGCCTCGATGGCCTGCTGCGCCAGATAATTGCGCAGGACGTATTTGGGATTGGCGCGTCTCATGCGCTCCAGGCGCACATCCGCAAATTCAGGCAAACTGGTAGCCTCCGCATCCAGGCGCGCGCGCGCAATATAGCGGCGCAGCCAGCTAGCCAGCCTGGCCATCTGCGCGGGGGCCAGTTCAGTATAGAACGCCCGGTGCAACGGCGCAGCCAGCGTAGCGTCATCCATGGTAGCCGCCGGATTGTCACCCTGAGTATCCACCGGAATAGCCATCAGTCCACGAAAGAACAAGGTCATATCGGTCTCAACCTGCTGCAGCAGATCGAACAGGCCGCTCACCAGCGTGTCATCCCCGTCCTGCCCCAACGAAACCAGTCCGAGTTTGTCCGCCAGCATGCCACGCCATTTATTCTGAAAAGTCTCACCGAAGACCGACAAGCCGTACTCAAGCGCCGCGTGGTCCTCGATCAGCGGGGCAAGGGCGTTAGCGAGCCGGGTCAGATTCCAGTGCGCGATCTCCGGCTGGTTGCCGAAGCAATACCGCCGCCCCTGCGCATCCGTGGTGTTGGGCGTCCATTGAAAATCGAAACCCTCCAGCCACCCATAGGGACCATAGTCGATCGTCAATCCCAGTATCGACATATTGTCGGTATTCATCACGCCGTGGACGAAGCCCACCCGCATCCAGTGAGCGGCCAGCATCCCGGTACGGCGGCAGATTTCTTCGAACCAGCGTGCATAAGTTGACGGTGAAGGCGCGCCCAGTTCAGGGAAATGCTCGCGTATCACGTAGTCGGCCAGACGCCGGAGCGTGTCCAGTTCATTGTGCGCCGCAAGGATTTCGAAGTTGCCGAAGCGCACAAACGACGGCGCCACACGGCAGACGATGGCGCCCGTCTCTGGGCGCGGATTGCCATCATAAAACATGTCGCGCACTACCGTTTCGCCAGTGGCCACTAAACTCAACGCTCGGGTAGTCGGCACCCCCAGGGCGTGCATGGCTTCGCTGCACAGAAATTCGCGCACCGAGGAACGCAGCACCGCGCGGCCATCCGCGGTACGCGAGTAGGGAGTCTTGCCCGCACCCTTGAGCTGCAGCTCCCGGCGCTTCCCGTCCGGGCCGAGTATCTCGCCCAGGGTAATGGCGCGGCCATCGCCGAGCTGCCCCGCCCAATGACCGAACTGGTGTCCACCATAACGCGCCGCATACGGCTGCATGCCGGGCAGGACGCGGCTGCCGCCGAGCACTTCGACCGCCGGGCTCACCGGTGAAGCAGGACGCGAAACACCGAGTAGTTCGCCCACCGAATCTGCCCAGGCCAGCAGCCGGGGCGCACGCACCGGGGTTGGATCAACGCGGGTATAGCAGGCATTCCGCACCGCGCGGGGAATGTTGTGAGTCTCCAGGTCGCCCGGCAGCTCGCGCACGAAGCTGTTGTCGAATTGCAGATCGCATAGATCGGCGAGACCGGAACTATCGGCGACAGGGATGATGGCAGCCGTAGCGCCGATATCGTGCGCCGTCATGCCGCGTTTAAGATGGGTTTGACTCATAATTATCTTCAATCCGGTTTTGGTAGGATGGGTAAGCGTGGCGTAACCCATCGGGACATCGGCATATCAAATCATGCCCGGGTACTGGCTAACGTCAGACGATGGCGCGCAATGTTCAGATCGGATGATAATCTTTTCTTCAGGAGTGGTGCGCGCCCATGTGATTCTTATTGAGAAAACGCCATGTCTAAGCTGGCCACCTATTCAAACGTAATTGCATCACCCGCACGTTGGCAGCCGCTTCATTGCGGAGGCGGGGGCGGAGGATTGCCAGGCGGAGGCGGGGGCGGATTGGCGCCAGGCGCCTGGTTGCGATAGCTGTCCATGATCTGGCCTGATACAGGGACACGATGACCCTTGGCATACATGCATTGGATATAACCCATATCATAGCGTTGCTGGATGACATACCCTGAAGTTCGAGCGGTACCCGTTCCCATCAGTCCTCCCACCAGCAGGCCGCTACCCGCGCCAATCGCGGCACCCGTTCCTCCCCCAAAAGCGGCGCCCGCCGCCGCGCCAACCCCTGTACCGATTGCGGCGGTTCCGGCTCCGCTGGAAACGGCTGCCTGATTCGGTGTCGTTCCTCCTACCTGTTCACTGGCATACTGTTTACAGTAGGAATCATCTCCCCGGAATTGATCAAAAGTCTTGCCGGACCCCGGCAGGACCATCACGCTGGGGCCGCTCGGTATGCTCGCACATGCCCCCAACAAGAACACCAGCAGCAACGGAAATCGTCTATGGTTTTTTAACATGGCCACTCCTTATTGGGCGGGCTGAGGAGCCACTTGCAGCCAGCCATCGGGGCATTTTTTTACATAGGGATAATACCCCTCCGGGTTTCTGCAATAATGCCAATAATTGGCGGGTGCTTGTGGCGGCGGCGGTTGCACCGCTGCCTGCGGTGGTTGCTGCTGAATATACACTGGTGGTGCTTGCGGTACAGCCACTACCGGGGGGTACCCGTAATATGGAGAGTAATAAGGCATTCCGAATCCATAGCCGCCATAACCATAGCCATAACCGCCATAATAACCCGGACCGTATCCATATCCACCGAAGCCAAAACCGGGATAGAAACCTCCTATGCCAATGAAACCTATTCCCCCATGATGATGGTGCCCCCCCCCGCCATGATGACCCCCACCGTGGTGACCTCCACCACCGTGATGACCTCCCCCATCACCTCCGCCCCCGCCTCCATCTCGCGTCCACGCTGAACCGGTGGAAACTGGCCCAAGCATAACGAGGACAAGCCACATTAATCCGATCTTTTTCACATACGCTCCTGTTCCGCAACCGCGTGTCCCGCATTGTTCCGATTGCCTTCGCCCAAGGCACCATTTCCTTCGTTACCGGAAAAAAAACGGCAATTGCACATAAGACAAGCGTCACGCTGGAAAATGCCCTATAGCGTTAACATTTTCTGCAGTGCATCGCCAACGAAGCGATTGTCACAAAGGAGAATTAAAGGTTATGCTTACCTATACTTCTTCGTCGTATCTCGTTATCGCTGATCGGAACAATAGATGGAATTCAAGGACTATTACAAGATAATGGGTGTTGCGCGCAACGCATCGCAGGATGATATCAAGCGCGCCTACAGAAAACTCGCGCGCAAATATCATCCGGATGTGAGCAAGGAGAAAGACGCCGAAGTCCGCTTCAAGGAGCTGGGGGAAGCCTATGAAGTGCTGAAGGACGCGGAAAAACGAACAGCTTACGATCAACTCGGCACAAATTGGAAAGCGAACCAGGAATTCCGCCCGCCACCCGACTGGAATACCGGTTTCGAGTTTTCCGGACAAAAATTCTCTGGCGGCGATGCGTCGCAGTACAGCGATTTTTTCGAATCCCTGTTCGGCCAGGGTTTTGGCGCCCGCTTTGCCGGCGGCCAGGGGGCTACCGGCAGGCATGGCACTACCGGGGCAACATTCCATCGTCCAGGCCAGGATCATTATGCCAAGGTACTGATCGACCTGGAAGACTCGTATACAGGCGCAACCCGTACCATCACCCTGCAGGTGCCCGGGGTCGATACGCAGGGACATGTATCGACGCGCGAACATGCTCTCAATGTAAAAATTCCCAAGGGTATTCGCGCCCGACAGCAGATTCGTCTGGCGGGACAAGGTGCACCGGGGCATGGCCAGGGCAAAGCGGGAGATCTTTATCTGGAGATCGAATTCCGGCCCCACTCATACTACCGCGTCGATGGAAGCGACGTGTATCTCGACCTGCCGGTGGCGCCATGGGAAGCCGCCCTGGGCGCAACAGTCAAAACACCCACCCCGGATGGAACCATCGAGCTCAAGATACCCGCCGATTCGGCCGCCGGACGGAAATTGCGATTGAAAGGCCGTGGTATTCCCGGCAAGACGCCGGGTGATTTTTTTGTGGTGCTTCAGATCGTGGTGCCACCCGCTGACAATGACAGTGCCAAAGATTTCTACCACAACATGGCCGTACAATTCAAATCTTTCAACCCACGAGCCAGATTGGGAGTGAAAACATGACAAATGCCAATCCCCCCTCCTCTCCGCGCGATGTGCCGCTGGATAAACCACGAGATTCGTCCAATGAGTCGCCAGAAGAATTGAGCGGAATTCTTCTGGATGAACAAAACCTGCTGACTATTGCCGAAATCAGCCGTGTCTGTGCGGTGCAAACCGAATACATTGTCGAACTGGTTGACGAGGGCTTGATCGCGCCGGAAAAACTCCCGGAAACGTCCATCGGAGACGATGAGCCTCATGCCTGGCGCTTTACGGGAACCCATATGCGCCATGCCAGGATAGCCGCGCACCTGCAAAGCGATCTCGGTGTCAACGCCGCCGGGGTGGCGCTGGCCCTGCAGTTGCTGGACGAGGTGGAAGCCCTGCGGGCACAGCTGGAGGCAATGGAAACGATGGGCGGCCGCTGATATTGGCGTAGGCCGTAAAGACACTCATTGAAATCGCCGGTCTTATGCCCCCAAAACGATTCAACAGCCGATTCAACAATCTTCTGACCGCTGCTATAAGTTCGGCAAGCGGCGTTGGAAGCAGATCCCATAACCGAGCGCGCAATCCTCTCCGGTACATACTCGCCACAACCGCCTGCGGCCTCTCCACCTGCCACACCAATTCACATAATTCGAATAGGCGAAATTATTAAAGTCGGGATCGAATGCCGATGCACCGTCCGATGAAATGCCTCCTTCGTGATTAAATATGAGCCTGTAATCCAGTATTTCTCCACTTTCGATGTTCCGAAACGCGATACTTGAAGTTTTCTGCGACGCATTCAATAATTCAACGACATAAAAACCTGTTCGCGGCCGGTCTCCGGTTGTTTCGAGATACACCAATTCCAGGGGAATTGGACACCCTTTTTCCAATACTTCAGACAATTCCAGCGTGTCCTCTTCTTCAGTGGACACAATGCGGGAACGCAGGGATTTTATGTTGCCAATAGCAACCTGGGCGATATCTTCTCTGGCAATATTTATCGCACTCGCCTGGGCTTTCTTTAAAAAATATTCGATATCCATAATATATCTCCATCAGAAAATAAATACGGCCGCCACCTGCTCTTTCTGCCGGGACGACACTTTCCTGGTCAATCCCCCCGGTTCCCTCTTCCGAAAAGGACAATCTTCGAATCGGTGATCGACAACAGGTTTTCGTCCTTGTCGCCCGAAGTGTAATAAATGCGACTGCTGACGCCGATTTCCGGGAACATTGAGCTGACGATCGCGCGGCCTTCGTCAAAGATCAGCTCTGGATTGCAAATAGCGTTGCATACGGTGAGTTCACCGGGAAGGTTGCGTGAAGAGAAATCGACGGTGAAATCGGGTGGAATGGCGAAGACCGCCACGCCAACCGGTGAGGTATTGTCGGTGAACCCTTTAAAGTACGACACGAAAACGCGATTAATCTTGTCCGACTGGTTCGTGACCGACACCACCGTGGCGGATCGAATCCGGCTACCGGTCTGCGAGTTCATGTAGGTCACCAGGTAGCGCGGAGTGCTCGGAATTCCAGCGGTCTGGCCATCATCGAATTCCCCGAGTTCGATGTACCTCTCGAGCCGCTTCAAAGCACGCGGTTCAGTCGGCATATTCGGTGTTTTTTTGTTAAATCCATTCGCCATGAGATTACCTCCAGATTGGATTGAGTTGATTGAAAAATGGAAGTGTTAATACGTCCACAGGTTACATAAATTCACAGGCAAACTTGAGTTTCCGCGTTTCGGAATACGATCAAAGCGCGGATCATCGAATTTGCCCGTGCATAGTAAGGGCACCAAACAGGGTTTCCTGTGCGGTACCGAACATATCAGCGCATTGAGAGAGATTTGAGAAAGAAATCGGTGTTGCCCGCTACGGATGACAAATCCTGGCATGGAAAATGCCAGCCTTCGCGGAGCATCGAGGTAGCGAGACAGCCACCGCAACGATTCAGCAAGATCCGATAACGCCTTACCGGCAGCCGGTTGATGAATCGGAAAAATCCGGGCGTAAAAATAAGTTACCCCGCTCCAAGGCGGGGTAACTTATTACTCATGCTTACTCAATTTTCGATACCCCAAGCGGCAAGGCATCTGATCTGGAAAGATCAACCCATGATTAACATCCTAGCATCCTAGAGCTCATCCGCAGCACTAGCCGTTTGAGTGCCGGACACAGCATGATTTTCCTCGAGTTTAGAAGCCATTTGACGATGCAAGGCGGCTTCCTGTATGTGTGTTTTGACGGTCTTCTCGTAATGACGTACTAACGCCGTGGTATGCGATTGCAGATCTTGTGCCCGCCTGCCATAGAGATAGCTTTTATCCTCATAATGTTCAAGCAGTTGCTTTTGTTCTTCCACTTTTGCCTGAATTTGCGTAGCCGCATCTTCATAATACTTTGCTACCGCCTCATGGTCACTCCGCGTTGTAGCATTCTGGGCGGCTGCGTGAATCTTGGAGGTCTCGGAGGCGTCATCGGACTGAGCCGCAAATGCAGAAGGATTCAGCGAAGCCAGCAGGCCTACTATCGATAACGCCGCAAAAACTTTTGCCAGTTTTGTTTTCATGATAGTAATGAACCCAGTTAGAATCAAAGTGGCTTCATCCTACCTCAGTCAATATTATGAGTACATTGGGGAAACCCTGGTTTTACGCTAAGTAAAACCCTTAGGAGCGGAAATGGCCCCAGGCGAACCTGAATGCGGCAACCGGAGGGAGCGAAGTGCTTTCTGGCATCCGGCGTCGGGCACCATGAGCCTGCGAATACTCAATACCTGCCCCGGGGACTTATTCCCACTATCTGCAGCGTGCTCTCCGTCCGGATCGGAAATCCGGGAATTCATGGATCTGGCATAATCAAAGCATGGATTTGGCCTGATCAAGTATTCTTTGGCATACCTCTTTGCCTGCCTTGCCCTTCAGGCCGGCCATACTCAAATCCACGCTCTGACCATCACTGCCGCTCAAGATTCCCTTCACGCCATTGACATAGTCAGGATTATCCGTGGCCGGTTGATCCTGGCTACTGGAAAGCTTTCCCATCAGTTGATCCTTGACCGGAGATGCTTTGCTATCGCTCAAATAACTGTTCTTGACGCAGTAATCGAGAATACCCGCAGCATTGCCTATACTTCCCGGCGCTATGGATGACAGTGATCCCAGCGACCCCAGCGAGGAGGCTGCGCTGCTAGCCCCGCTGCCGCCCATGATATCTTTCAACTGACCGAAACCCTGAGCTGCAATGGAACCGGAAAATATCGCTATTGCAATACTGCTGCTCAATAACAGTGAATAACGTTTGGAAATATTCATTCGATTTTCCTCCAGACTGTTGAACGAATTGCAGCTAAATGAATGACACAAATCGATACTGCGCATGGCTGGCCGCAACAACCCACCGTATCAGGTTTATCTTCCTGATCAGGAAAAATCTCGTCTTGTTCGAGGCGGCTCATCACCCTTGCGCGTCAGGATCGCCTGGAACGCCCTGTTACCTATGATATGCCTAAACCCCGTTTTTTAATTGCAATTTAAATCATTTTTACCCCTCCCTGCGCGTCAGCAAGCTTAAATTGTCATCGAAAAACACAGCCGCGCGTTAATTCAATTGGATCAGAACTTGCATCCCGCCTATAACCGGAACGCAAGGTCCGGTAATCCGTTGGCATCATTGCGAAACCATCCGCATCAATGCTCCCAATGCTGCTATAGCCAGGGATACGCTAGGAAACAAGGATAAACCCGATCCAGACATGGCAAAGAGTCTCCTTCGTGCAATGGTTAACGCGGAAAGAGGGTTCATATGAAAAAGATCCGGCTACTATGCCTCACATGCCTGCTGGTGCTGATTCCCGTGAGCCCGGCGTGGACGTTTGATGGCGGAGGCGACGATGGGGGGTCTGATGAGGGGGGGTCTGATGAGGGGGGATTTGATGACGGAGGATCTGACGATGAAGGGGATGACCAGGGTGAAGGAGAAAGCCATGATGGAGATGGGGGAGGTCACCATCATGACCACCGGGTAGGCCACCATCATCATGGCGGAGGAGGGTTGGGACCGGGCTTTGGACTACTTGGTTTCGGTCCCGGTTTCGGTTTTGGCGGGTTTGGCGGACCCGGTTTTATGCAACCTTTTTATCCATTCCCTTATTATGCGTATCCGTCCATAATGGCTCGGCCCGCTCCGCCCGTATACATTCAACAACAAAATGCCGGCCACCCTGCTCCTGATTCACAAACCAGTTTCTGGCATTATTGCCGGGCACCGGAGGGCTACTATCCGGAGGTCAAGGATTGCCCCGATGGCTGGCAGCAGGTAGCACCCCAACCCACTCCCCAGTCGCCCCCCGAGGCAACCCCCCCAGGTGGCCCCGCCGATGCCGCAGGATAATCAGGAGTAGCCCTGTTGACTCAGCCACTGCATCACGTACCGACTCGTTTTTCTTCTTTTTTCTTCCCTGGATTGAATTTCACCAGCCGCTGGCATAACCGGGCTTGGCGCCTGAGGTGAATTTCCATTGCCGGCTCCAGCCGCAGCAATTCCTCGGCAAGCGCCAGGGCGGCCTCCAGCTCATGCGTGACATGCTCGTGATATTTGGCCAGGGCTTCGATACCCCGAACGCATTTGTTTTCTCCGAGATACGTCCAGATAGCGATGGCCTGCGCATCCTGCCGCTGATGTCGATGCAGTTTAGCCAGAAATAAAAGTGCCGCTTCATCCAATACACCCCAGGCGCCGGTAAGATGGTCAATGGCATACTGGACATCGCCCCGGCCTGCATGGACCTGCGCGACTTTAAGCGCATTGACCGCTTCATGACCAGGCTCGGTGTAAGCCTGGGCCAACATCGCCAGCAATGCCGCCAGCGACAAGACATCGCGCTGATTGTGCTCGGCGATGGCGTGCAACGGTTCCACCCGGCCACCCCGCACGAAGTCCGCCCACGCCTGGGGAATAAGATGACTGGGAAAATCATTCTCGCGGATGAATCCGAGTAATCGTTGCTCCGCCGTTTGCAGGCGGCAATCCCCCCAGCCGTGCCCGTAGGCGCGGCGCGTGAGATGGAGCAGATCAACATGACCTTTATCAGTAAAGGGATCGGCTTGCCGTGCCAGCCGGTAACGGGTAGTGAGTAACGGCACATCGAAACTCTTGCCATTGTAAGAGACCAGGTGAACGGCAGGTTCGATCCAGCCGAAGATGGCCTCCAGTAAAGCTGCTTCCCCCGCAAACCCGGTCAGTATCCATTGCCCGAGTTGCAGGCAATCTCCCTGAATTCGCGCCAGGCACACCATAAAAGGCAATGTGCCGGTGCCACCCGCAAGACCGGTGGTCTCGGTATCGAGAAACAGCAATCCCTCCAGCGGCGCATCATGAGGCAAGCCCAGTGCCGCGAGCGGGATATCAGTCAGGGCTGAAAACACAATCTTGCCATGCCGGCTGGCAAGGGGAATGGTCTGATCAATCTGGATCAATCCCGGCGCGATCACTTCCCCACGCAGGCGTTTGGCAACCTCGGCATCGCCGCGTTTTGTCCGGCTAGCCCTGGTGCGGAAATCGCCGCTACCCCCACTACTGCCGGATAAGCGCCTCAGGCGAACATCCAGGGGAATGGAGGCCATATTTGATGAAACCCGAGGCTGCCCCAATTCCGGGCCTACCTCATTACCAGTCCCATTGTTCTTGAGTAAGGCCAAACGCTCAGCCAGCGTCATAATGCCCCATATCCAACGTATGGGTCTGGCCGTTTGGCGAAAGCAGGCCCAGAACGGTCAGTACGGCCTGCTTGGGCGCATAGCCCCGGCTCTCGTCGGAGGCGAGAATCGGACCCACGCACGACGGGCAACCGGACTGGCAACCGCAGTCCTGTACCAGCGCGATGGTGCGCGCAACGATTTCATGACGCAGATCGAATAACGGTGTGGAAAGCCCGATACCGCCCGCGTAGTTGTCGTACAGGAATACCGTGGGAACAAATTGCTGTTCATCGATCTCGACCGTTTCACCGGAAATGGTTTGCGGATTACCTCGTCCATTCTGGCCGACGCTGGCAAACCAGATACCCTCGCCATCGCCCACCGCCCTGCCCAGGTCATGCCGTTCCGATAGCGTCAACAACGCCGCCACATGATGCAGCGCGTAGGCCGCACCGAGGAAACCATCCAGTGCCTGCCAACGGGCGGGAAAGGCGGCCGCCAATGAATCAGGGCTGACCTGCCACCATACCGCGCTGGTGTGCATCTCGTGATCCGGCAGATTGACCTTGCCGTAGCCCACATTCTCATGGCTGTAGTAGCGTATCTTCTTGTAGCCCGCGACACGGCGCACCAGATGCACTTCACCGCGTCCGCACAGGCCATTTGATTGCTTGTCCTCTTCAAAGCAGTCCAGGATCTTGAGCCGGGTAAAGTCTATCGCGTCGGTGTAATAGTCGGCGCGCGTCTTCGTTACAAAGGCCTTGCGCCCTTCCCAGTCCAGCTTCTCGACTTGCCATGGATTTGCCTGGATCAGATAGATCGCGCCTTCGTACAGCGTCAACGCCGCGGTGGAATAATCGGCTTCGGCAATCACGTCCTGTTTCCCATCCGTCACATCCACCACCACAAAATTGCCGTCCGCCACCGAGCGCAGGCTGACGCTATTGGCGGGGTAGCTGTCCGCCATCCAGTGCCACCGCTGCCCTTCATGGTGCAGCACGCCCTGCGCCTCAAGGTAACTCAGCATCTCGGCCAGTGGCTCCTTGCCAAAGCGCTCGTTATCCTGAAACGGCAGTTCAAACGCCGCACAGCGAATGTGATCCATCAGGATCAGCAACTGGTCGGGGTCGATGCAGCCATGTTCGGGCGAGGCGGAAGTAAAGAATTCTGGGTTGCGGATGATGTATTGATCCAGCGGATCGCTGGTGGCAATCAATACCCCCAGCGCAGGCCGGCTGCGCCGCCCTGCCCGGCCCAACCGCTGCCACGTCCCGGCAATGGTGCCCGGAAACCCATTGAGCAGGCATACGTCCAGCCCGCCGACATCCACCCCCAGCTCCAGCGCATTCGTCGCCACCACGCAATCCAGCTGCCCGCCCCGCAACCGCGTCGCAGTACCGCGACGCTCCGTGGGCAGATAGCCGCCGCGATAAGCGGCGATGCGCGGTGCCTGCCGTGGATCATTGTCGAACACATCCTTCAGGTACTTGGTCAGCACCTCCACCATCAAACGGGTATTGGCGAATACAATGGTCTTGAGCCCAGCCTTGATGGCACTGCGGGCGATCCGGGTGGTCTGGGACCGGGCGGACGCGCGCAACCCCAGATCCGGGTTGATCATGGGCGGGTTCCAGAACAGCAAATGCTTCTCGCCCGACGGCGCGCCCGACTGGTCTATCACCGCCACCGGTGCGCCCAGCAATCCGCTCGCCAACTGGCCGGGATTCGCAATCGTTGCCGAGCAAAAGATATAGACAGGCTTCACCCCATAAAACCCGCAGATGCGGTTCAGGCGGCGAATGACATTGGCAACATGCGAGCCGAATATGCCGCGATAAGTATGCATCTCGTCGATGACCACGAATTTCAGGTTCTCGAAGAACTGCGCCCACTTGGTGTGATGCGGCAGGATACCCTGATGCAGCATGTCGGGATTGGAGATGACGATATCCCCATGCGTCCGCACGGCTTTACGCGCATCCCCCGGCGTATCCCCATCGAACGTATAAGCCCGCACGCCCAGGTTGCCCGCCTGATTGAGCTCCAGCAGCTCTGTGACCTGATCCTGCGCCAGGGCTTTGGTGGGAAAAAGGTAAAGCGCCTTCGAATGCTCTTGTATCGCCGCCTGAATCACCGGCAGGTTATAGCAAAGCGTCTTGCCGGAAGCCGTAGGCGTCACGATGACAACGTGCTCACCCTGCGTGACGCGATCCCAGGCTTCGCGTTGATGACTGTAGAGTTGAGTGATGCCGCGCTGCATCAACCCTTCCGCAATGCGCGCATCCAGATCCGCTGGAAACGCGGCATAGCGCGCAGCGCGTGCGGGAATCAGGAGCTCGCCCGTGATGCGCCGCGCGTGGCGGCGCTTAAGCGCAGGTATGAGGCGGTTCACATCGCCCGGCGTCGCCCGAGCCACATCCCGATCCAACTCCACTAAATTGTTCAAGTTCACTCCAGCCGTGGGCATCGCGAATACGAAAGTCAACGTAATTTTGCGCCGTTAAATTCTGACCCGCATAATTTAGACAATACAGAACGTTTGTTCTTAATAATGGAATCTAACCAAAATGACGCATATCGTCAACCAGATTTGGTGAGCGATCACGTACTGAAGAAATCGCAGGCGCCAAAAACCAAAAAGCCACAAAGGGACATCCACCCTCTGTGGCTCAGGATCAGGTATTGTTTAAGCAGTCTTACGGCGTCGCCCCATGAAGCCCACCAGGCCGAGACCCGCCAACAGCATGGCATAAGTTTCGGGTTCAGGTACTGGGGACAGCACGAACAGCATGGAGTTGGGTGTACCCGTGTCCTCGGCCACCAGATAGATACGGCCGAATTGGTCGACCGTCACACCCTCGATAGCCTGGGTGGTTACACCCGACAAATCGAAGGAGCTCAGCACGTTGCCGCTGCGATCCGTTTCCACCAGCTTGCGCGAATCGAGGCTCAGGATCAGCAGATTGTCGGCCGCGGCCGTGCCGGCCAAACCGTCGATGGGCGACAGCGTCTGCACGTCCGACAGGCTGGCCAGGCCCAGGAGATTAGCATTGAACAACGGCGCCATTGTCGAGCTGCCGCCGCCGGCGGCGAAACTCAGCGTGCCGGCACGCACTTCCATTGGGCTGGACTGCTTGACGGAAACAAAGCTGCCGTCACGCGGGTCATAGCTGATGCCCTCAAGTCCCGTGTTGTTATAGGGATAGTCGGAAACCGAGGCCCATGGGGCGCTTGCCAGCGCGACGCTGCCATTGGCCACATAGGTAAACCGGAAGGCGTCCTGCAGGCGCTCCTCGCCTACCACCAGCACACCGTTGCCGAGGTAGGTGAGACCTTCCGCATCATGATGGGTCGTGGTCGATGGCCAGTTGCTGAAGACCATTTTGCCCTGCGTCACGCCTGTGAGCGAGACCTCGACGACGCCTTGCCCCTCGTCACCGACGAAAAACAGCGATCCGCGGTCACGAGCATAGGTCACGGCCGAGGCTTCGAGCCCCATGCCGCCCAATGCGTCAAGACTGTGGCTGCCGGTCAGCTGGTAGCTGCCGAGATTGATCGAAGACCCCGCATGCGCGGAGGCGCAGGCTGCCGCGGTCATGATAGCGGCAATCAGATGTCTAAGTTTCATGATGAGCGCATCCTTTTATCAATGTTGACGCTTGCGGGCAACGGCGCCGATCAGCCCGAGTCCGACCAGCATCATCGCAAAGCTTTCCGGTTCCGGAACGGCGCTGACCAAGCCCGGCGAACCTATTTCCGCCCCGTTGAATGCGGTGAATGCGCCATTGATACCCACCGCGCTTAATTGTGTAACGTTCCCCACCAGTCCCGCGGTATTGTCAAAAGATTTTCCGGTGGTGGACGCGTCGAAGCTTATGTTGGTGATCAGGCTTCCACCGCTATTGTAGATATTCACCGCATCGCCACTTGTGCTCAAACCGATACCCGAGCCACCATAGTTGCCAATGACCAGTCCCGCGGGGATATTTGTGCCAAACCAGGCGCTCTTGAAGCCTGAATTGATTGAAGAATCATTGGTGCCGCTGGTATTGCTTTCGAGGAAAATGACCGATTGACCGGCTGCGATGCTGCTCACTCCGCGCAAGGCCAAGCTGGAAGCAAACGAGTTGGAGTTGTCATCCACTTTCCAGCCAGTGATATCCACTGCGGATGATCCGGTATTGGTGAGCTCGAACCAGTCCGCTGCATATACAGTATTGCCGCTGGCATACGGCGCCACTTCAGAGATGATGATGTTGGCATGCACCGGAGCGGCGACGGCGGCCACGAGTGCGGCAACAAGGCTGAGCATTGGTTTTTTCAGGGATTTTTTCATGGTTTTTTCCTTTTATAGGGATTAGAGATAGGGTTGGCTTCACACGCCAAAATCGCAAATATCGCAATGGCTGGTATCTACATCGCGGTTTTTTTGATCGGATTACTATAGGCGATGATTAGCTTCATCATGATGACGGGGGTGGCCTTTCAATATGATTAGATCGGATTAATCCGGCGGGCGCATTTTGCTCTCCGCCGGCTAAATGCCCATTCTTGTGGAATTTATACCGGCGACTCAGAGAGAGAAGGTATTGAGAAGAGTTGAGTTCATGCTGGCATTTCCCTGTCAGTCCAGTAATAATTTCACTTCGACGATCTGTCTGACCGGCTAAAATTTGGACGAGAGGGCGCACAAGATCGAGTGCGTGAACTTGCTAAGTAGTAAGCCAGGTCCGCAGACCAGAGTTGGATAAAACCGGGAATGAACTCAATTGGACGTGGTCAGCGATCGGGTATTCGCAACCTCCCAACTCAGGTACAATGGCCTCGCCCGCGCAAATAATGAAAGGCCGTTGTAGCAAGAAGTACTACTAGCGAGGGATGAACCCAGGTAAATGGAGGCCGTACTTTTATTGCCAGGGGACTAGCGCTATGAACATCTTATTGAGGTGGTGACAACGCTTGTGCACGCGGTACGTTAGCTCCCGTGCTTCTTCTTACCGAATCCCGCCTTCAAACGTTGTGGGCAAATCTAATACTTAACAATGATTAGAAATGCTCGCAATACCCAAAATAAACAAAGTCGTTCTTCAGAAAAATAAATGACTTCTTCGGAGACTGCTCAAATTCATTGATTGTCAGTGCGTAGATATTCGATCCAAGCCCGGCTCCTTCATCGCGACGCATCGTGGATATAACCTTGAAGGAATTTTCAGTTGATCCGTGATCTATGACAATCGGTTTTGTAGCATACGAATTCTTGAGAACACCGGCCATTAACCCTGTTCTTCGCTCGACAGTGAATTGTTTTCCGACGTGTTCCTCTTCCTGGTATTTTCGCGAAGAAGACGGCTCGGTCGATGCGGTGTCGATACGCTCCACTCTGCATTGATAGTCAGGCATAGCCTGTGCGTTTGCACTATTAAAATAAAATAGTGCGCACAATAACTGTATGCAGGTGACTTGGAGTCTCATATCTTCCTTGGGAAAATGAGTATTGGTGAATTATAGAGTGATTGCCCGGCTTGGAGAGGCGTCTGCCGCGATTGCCTAGTCATCGTTCCCCCGTTTCTTTGGCAAATTAGCATGATTGGTCGATTTATACTATCCCTGGCGACCCCTTGCATTGCTGGCATCTATAAAAAACTGGAAAATCTTTTAGAAGAAACTACATATCGGGATTATGTTTATGGAAAGATATGCGGAGGCTCAGGACCTGCCATTGAGCTATTATTTTCCAGAACACTCAAACCGTCAGCGTTGGCCAGGAAGCAATCTGGAGTAGCGCAGGCAGCGAGTAAGCCAGGGATTTTCACTTTATTTATCAAGATTCCAGGAAACCCACTGGCTCAACATACCTATCGTCCCGACTGTGATCCTACAAAAAAAAATGCGACGCACTGTTCAATCAAGCAAACCTCGCGTGCGATCTTTTATGTTGCCTGCTGCAGCGCTAATCATTTTTGCCCTATCAAGCTGCTCAATGCACCAACTTTACACAGTAGGCCAAGCTTGGCAGCGAAACGACTGCAACAAGCTTATAGATATGTACGAACGCCAGAGATGCGCAGAGCGGTCAGATACCTCGTATGAGACATACCAGCGCCAGGCCGGAGAAATCGGAAATTCAAAGTAGAAATCGGTTCTAGAAAAGACGCGCTTAGGCTCTGGTTTTGCTGCTGCCGGTGACCTGCCCTTTCATTAGCTTCATGACATAGGTACTCCCTCTCATTTATCAACTGCCTTCGGAAGTAATGTCTGGGCGGTGATTGCAAGCTTCTGATAGGAATTATGCCGCTGATGGCGGTATACGGCAATGTTGATTGAACATAGGGCATGTGCGGGTCGGTTGCATCGATATCCATACAGCCATCGACTCAGCGGATTGCATAGCCCGCCTGCTTCTGCCTCGAGACCAAGAGGCTTGTGCTCATCCCATTCCAGAATCGCTATGCGCGTCAGCGCACGGACGATCGTTTTTTTCATCGATAGCATAAACACATACGCCTCACACATAGCAAAATCAACAAGCTGCATCCATGTGCGTTGGCGAGCAGAATATAAATGCGTGAAGGCGGAAAATTAATAGAAATAAGTGTATTGAATGACGTTTCATGGGATGTCAATCAACCAATCCAATTCCAAGGAGGTGTTATGAACAACATTATCTGGTGGGTGGGCTTTATTGTTATCATCCTCGCTATCTTGAGTTTCCTCGGCTTGCGCTAGGATCTATCCTCTTGAGGTAATTCAGGGCATGTAAGTAGCTATCAAAGGCCTGCTCGTGGAGGCCGGATTCAAGAGCCGGTCTTACGGCGGCTTTATTCTCCCGCACCGCTTATACTGCGCGCTGCTATACCGCTCGAGTATCTTCAATGAAGTATTTCTCGGCAGAGCTAAAAACAGAACCGTGAGTCTCGAAGCACAGGCACAATGACAACTTTGTGAATTGCCCGGGTGGTTTTTAAACGACCGATGCAAACCCTCCGCGGATAACAGAGAAAACTCCATGCCCCCCTCTCCCCATCCTCCCAGGCATTTCTCCATGATACGCGGGTTCCAGCTGGCGGATTTCTTCACGCTGAGCAATGCGGGTTGCGGTGTGGCAGCCGTGTTATTCGCCATGCTCTATGTTGAAAGCAAGTCGACCACTCACTTCTTCAGTTCGGCTGGCATGATGGGTGCGGCGTTTGTATTTGACGTGCTTGATGGACGGATCGCGCGATGGCGGCATCAGCATTCGACACTGGGACGGGAACTCGACTCCCTGGCGGATATCCTCTCGTTTGGCATCGCCCCCGCGGCTCTCGGTTTCGCCGCCGGATTGCATGGCGGCTGGGATTGGGCAGCGCTGATTTACTTTGTATGCTGCGGAGTCAGCCGGCTGGCGCGATTCAATGTCACTGCGGAAAGTCTCTCGGCGGGAGCCGACAAGGTTGCCTACTTCGAGGGCACACCGATTCCCACCAGCATTGTTCTCACCGCCGTGCTGGTGCTGGCCGCCTGGATGGAACGGCTCGGCGAGAATCTTTACTGGGGAGTATGGACGATTGGGCCGTGGGAACTGCATCCCTTGGCGCTACTGTTCGTATTGTCCGGAACCCTGATGATCAGTAAAACACTGCATATCCCCAAAATTTAGCCGGATTCGATAGTGCCGTAGTGCCATAGGCCAGATCAGCAAAGCGTAATCCGTCAGATCTCAATTCACGCCAGCACTCCGCTGCCAGCGCCTCTATTAAATACCCCGGTTATGCAATTGATTTGATCTATTATTAAACTTGCAGCGCATGAAAAAATTGATGCCGTACCCAATAAGTTCCCTTGAATAACTTCTCTGGCGATCAATCATGAAAACTTTCCATTTCTACGACCGGGGCTCTGATCGCCCCTGGATCAACCCGATGCTCACCAACGCGGTGATAGTCGGCCACACCACGGCCACCAGCACCAAGCTTTGGTTGCGTGCTTATCAGGAAAACAGCTATCGCATGGTGATCTGCCCCGAACCCCTCTTGGGTAACGATGAGGTCGCCACCGATTGGAACCCGGAAACGACGGTTAGGCAGGGAAAGGAGGTTTTTTCTCTGAAAAACATCCATAGCGGCGATACGCGCGTGATCGCCAATGCCGTGCTCACAGACCAGGCGAATTTGGAATTTAAGCACGACATCACGAACGTCTGGGAAATTGATGGCCTGAAACCGGGCCAGCGCTATTACTACGCGGCCTTTGCCCTGAACCCGGACCTGGGGGGAAGAAAAACGCCGTGGGAAATCGTGCCGGATAATAAAGTCAACCGTTTCAAAACACAGAATAACTCGCAGGAATCCATGACTTTCGGCCTCTTCAGCTGTCATATGCCATACAAGAAGAATTCGTTCGACCTTGTGAATATTCACATGTGGGACCGGTTCGGTGACGAACTTGAACAGCGCAATGGCGAATTTATCCTGGGCGTCGGCGATCAGGTCTATGTGGATGGCAATTCCAACGTCAGCATATGGGAATGGCTGAAGAAAATCCGCAAGGAATTCATTCAGGAAGTAAAGCCGGAAGACCGCGTCGAAGTGATGCGCTCGTGGTACCGCGATATTTACCGGGGTTATTGGGGCCATCGCCAGCTACGCAATGTATTCTCACGTTTCCCTACTTATATGATGTGGGACGACCATGAAATCCTGGACGGCTGGGGCTCCTACAATGCCAGGGAAAAAAAGAACCTGCTGGATTCATGGTGGGACTGGGGTGACGATGACGAGAAACTCCTGCTCCTCAATCAGATGTATGAAGCCGCGAAACTTACCTATGACGAATACGAACATTCGCACAACCCTTCCACACCCCCAGATCAATTTGATTATCCTTTCACCTGGGGCACGTCGGCCTTTTATGTCCTCGACATGCGTGGTCAGCGCGATTATACCCGCAAAACTAACGATCGGATTCTTGGCCGGGCCCAGATGCAGCGTTTCAAGGATTGGCTTGGGTCTGACACGGTCAAGAACGCGGAGTCAATTTTCGTGGTTTCGCCAGTACCTGTTGTGCATGCAAGGAGTTTCGCTGTCAATTATCTCGACATTCTCAACGTGGCCGACGATATGCGCGACGAATGGGAACATGATAGTAACTGGGTGGAGCGCGACGTACTTCTGGATGCCGTCTTCGCCGCAGCGAAAGCTAACGATAAATCACTTTATCTTCTAAGTGGCGATGTACATATCGGCGCGGCGTTCCGTATGACTCATAAACAATATCCGGATACCCGCGTTTATCAGTTAACATCGAGCGCCATTACCTATGATCTGCCCTGGGCGAAGGCTTCCGCCCTTGCGCTGGTTGTCAATGACCATGGTCTATTGCAAAGAGATAAGGAACATAGCGAACCTAATGTTGCGTTCCAGCTGCTCATGGAACCTTGCAAGACCAATAATTTTGCGCTCATTAATGTGCAACGCAACGATCAGGGTAAGACGGAAGTGCATTGGGATCTTTACGGTTCCGCAGAAGAACGCGCCACTGTCACCAAGCTGGAGCGACTGGTGCTAACCTGAATTCGGCATGCTAAATATGCAAGTACTGCACGTGTAGGGCGTCAGTAAGCGAAGCCACTGCGCCGCATGAATTGCCTCCCGGATGATACGCATTGACCCCCAGCTAATCATCCCGGCTTCCTGCTCCAGCATCCGCTACGATAGCGGATACTTGCCGGTAAGCACCCAGGCTTCGGTAACCAGCCGCAATGACGTGCTCAAGTATTCCATGCGAATGCCCATCTTGTCGGGCGCGGTAATAATGGCATTGGCGGGTTTGCCGCACTCCGAACTTATCAGCGCCTCTATGCCGATGCCTTGTTGCTTCAATTTCTGTATCCTGCCCTCCATATCCGATTCCCAAATGCCAAAGTAAAGAATCTGCCCTGCATTCTTTTCCGAAAATATCCCATTACCATTAGCCTGAATTAATTCCAGGTAAGGTGACCGCGCCCTTGAATACGCGGCGATCACCTTGATGTTTTCGGTTTGTTGTGTCTGCGGATTCTCAATACACAATACGCTATCTGTGGGTTCAGTAAATTTTACGTCTAATACATTCGAATAATGATCAACGGCTTCCTCGAAATTATGGACGACTATTCCGATGTGGTAGTAGGGGGGGTCAAACATATTGCACCTCGTTTTTAGTGGGGATAGTTATCCTGAATTCGGCAATTGCAATGGGTCACTCATCAGGGAAGCGGCCTGGGCGCTTGGGCAGGCGGGGCCGTAGCCGCCAGGCTCTTGTTCAGCTCGCGCCGGTATTCGAGAATCTGCCTCGCCTTGGCCGATTCGGAAATGGAATTGTCGCCGCGCAGGGCGGAACAGTAGGCGGAAAACATCATCTGTTCAAGATAGAGCCTGTCCGCACCGGGAAGCTTCCCCATCAGGTCATTGGTCGCCGATTTAACGCGCGTTTCCAGCTGCGAACCTGTCACCGGTCCGATCTTTGCAACCTCGGCCCGCACAGACGTCTCCCAGTCCTTGTTCGACTGCACCGGCGGCGCGGGACAATCCAGCGCAAAAACGTTGAATGCGGCGGCCAACATCACCGTAGCGCTAACCGTGCCCGAGATAAATCTACAATGTGCTATGTTCATTTTGCCCCTGCCTTCTTCAAAATTCGGATCATGTCCGTTCTGGCCTGCTCTTTCAGATCCTCTTCCGCATAATTCAACGTGGTCTTGCCATTCGCATCCTCATCATCGACCCTGGCACCTCTGCGGAGCAACGCCTGAACTGACTCGATTTTCCCTTCCCGCACCGCCAGCATGAGCGCCGTTCTGCCGTTCATGCTTCTAACATTGACATCCGCTCCTGCATCAAGCAGTGCCTCCATATTATCGACATAACCGCGCATGGCTGCCCACATGAGCGCTGTTGATCCATCGTTGTTTCTGGCATTAACGTCGGCCCGCTTCTCAAGCAAGGGGCGGAGGAATTCAACACCGCTTCTTTCTCCCGCTGCCCGCATGACAGCAGTTGATCCGTTGTTATCTCTGGCATTCGCATCGGCACCTTTGTCCAGCAAGGTGCGAATCGTATCAATACTGCCTCTAAATTCCAATGCAATGAGCAGGGCTGTCTTGCCGTCGTTGTTGGCCAGGCCGGGGTCGGCACCCCTGGCGAGCAGCATATCCAGCATGGCCTTCCTCTCTCCTCCTTCCCGGGCGGCCATCATCAGCGCGGTCCATCCTCCTCCCAGCCAGCCGGTACACGTGCATTTCGTGTTGACGCCCGCGCCGGCATCCAGCAAGGTCTGAACAATCATGATACGTCCCTCCCTCGCCGCGTTCAGCAGAGCCGTCCAGCCTGCATCATCCTTCGCATCGACGTCCATGCCTTGTTCCAGCAGGAAGTGGATCACATCATTCAACTCCGCTTCACTTGCGCCCGTGATCGTTGATCCCGCAGCCTCTCTGAGCGCCTCATTGCCGAGGCGCTTGTCCGCCCCCCGCTTCAGCAGCGTGCGCAGCACTTCCACATGTCCACCCTCGGCAGCGCTTAGAAAGGCCTTGTTTATCGCATCATTATCGGCTCCATGATCCAGTAAAATGGATAGGACATCCTTGCGATCACTCGAGGCTGCCCAGGAGAGTGCCGTATAGCCCCCCTGATTCCGTTCGTTGACATTCGCCTTCGCTTTCAGCAAGGCATTGACGATTTCGGTATGGCCACCACCGGCCGCGTGCATCAGGGCGGTATTTCCGCCTTCATTTTTCGTATTGGGGTCGATCCCCGCCGCCAGGAACCATTTTACTGCCGCCAGGTTGCCGTTGCCTGCACTTTCGACAAAAGCATCCGGCGTGTACGGCAACGGAATCCGCGCCAGTTCGGCACGCGCGGCGTCTTTGGCCGAAGCCGCGCGCTGATCAGGATTTTCTTTTCCCTGGGTGCCCTGCAGGGTTCTCTTCAGCTCGAGATTATAAGCTTTGATGCGGGCGCTTCTCTGCGATTCGGTGAGAGTCGGATCATCGCGCAACGCCGAACAATAGGTCGCGTACATCATCTGCTCAAGATAAACCTTGTCCGCCTGGGGAAGCTTACCGAGCAGGTCGCGCGTGGTATTGCGAGTCAGTTTTTCCAGTTCCGCTCCCTTGGCGGAACCTATCCTGTCCACGGCGGCCCGGATCTCGACTTGCAAATCCTTTTGTGTCTGCTCGGGAATGCCCGGACAATCCAGGGCATAACTTATACCAGGCATCAGCAGACCCGAACTCACCAGAAAGGTAAAGATCAGGTAATGCAAGCAGTCTTTGTAAATCATTGTGTTAAGCTAAAAAACGAGCGGTCAACCGCCGGATGCGGGATTATACGATTGATTCCCGCTGCGCTGTACGCCAGCATCGACCATCGGTCAGATTAAAACCCTGCGTCACCGCTGCCATAGAATCTGAGGCGCCTCCAGAGGAACGCTTGCGCCATCGTGGCGGGGTATGAGCCGGGCCGTATAGTCCTGCGCCGGGCGGTCCGCGGGTATGCGCGCATGATAGGCGTAGCCGGTAGCCGCGGCAACCAGCTGATGCAGGCGCGTCATCTCCTGGCGCACGGGAGCATCTTCCAGAATTCCGTCAGCATACAGCTCGACCTGCACCGATTCCGGATCAAGATCATTGAGATACACGTGGACCAAAAATACATGCTGCCCGCCATCAGTCTCAATCGTCATTTCGCCAAAACGCAAGGCAGGCCAGTTTTGTTCCAGCATATGCCTCCAATCCGACACCTGCGCACCGAGCGCGCCTTTATCGGCGCTCCGTTCACGATAAGCCGCCGCGGCCGGAAGGTAGTGGCGCTCCGTATATTCGCGCACCACGCGATTGGTGGAAAAACGGGGTGTCAACTGCGACATGCTGTTGCGCATACGCGTGACCCAGGCGGTTGGAATACCCTGTTGGTCGCGGGTATAGAATTCCGGAATCACCTCGCTTTCCAGCAGATCGTAAAGGGCCTCGGCTTCAGCAGCGTCGGACGCGGGGTCCTTGCCGTGCTCCTTGCCATCGCCCAACGCCCACCCCACTTCCGGTGTGTAGGCTTCCGCCCACCATCCATCCAGCACTGACAGGTTGATACCACCATTGACAAGCACCTTCATTCCGCTAGTTCCGCTTGCCTCCCATGGCCGCCGCGGCGTATTGAGCCAGACATCCACCCCTTGCACCAGTTGTCCGGTCAATTGCATGTCATAGTCGCTCAGGAAGATGACGGAAGCGTGCGCGCCGGCACGATGAATGAAGCGCATCCACTCCTGAATCAGGGCTTTGCCGGCTTCGTCCGCTGGATGAGCCTTGCCCGCCATAATGATCTGCACCGGACGTCGCGGATTATTCAGCAGGCGCAGCAGCCGCTCGGGATCATGCAACAGTAGATCGGGTCTCTTGTAGGTTGCAAAGCGACGTGCAAAACCCAGCGTCAGGACATCAGGATCAAGCAGGCCCTTCGCGGCCTCAACCGCATCCGGCGGCGCCCCCGACATCGCCAATTGCCCGGAGAATCGCTGCCGGACAAACTCGACGAGCGATTTGCTCGCGGCGCTGCGGAATTGCCAGAGATCGATGTCGGATACGCAGAGCATCTTCTGCTCCAGCATTTCGGTCGCTCCCATCCAGCGGTTTTTTCCACAGGCATGCGTCCAGAGATGGTCGGCGGCCGCCGAATCCCAGGTCGGCATATGCACGCCGTTGGTCACGTGGCCCACAGGCACTTCATCCACCGGCCAGCGCGGAAAGAGCGGCCCGAAGAGGTGCCTGCTCACTTTCCCGTGCAAGCGGCTCACGCCATTTACCGCCCCGCTCCCGTGAATCGCCAGGTAAGCCATATTAAAGGGCTCCGTCGAGTCGTTCGGATTCCGGCGTCCCAGCGCCAGCAAATCGTGGCATGTGATGCCAAGCTTCGTCTCGGCGTACTCAGCCAGATACTGCTCGATCAGACACGGCTCAAAAAGGTCGAACCCGGCGGCAACCGCCGTGTGCGTGGTGAAGAGATTGCCCGCGCGGGTGATGGACAATGCGGCCTTGAAATCATGCCCGGTTTCCTCCATGCAACTCCGGGCGCGCTCCAATACCGCGAAGGCGGCATGGCCTTCATTCAGGTGGCAGACTTCCGGCTTGATGCCAAGCTCGGCGAGCAACCTCCAGCCGCCGAGCCCGAGCAGCAGTTCCTGCTCGAGGCGCAGCTCCGGCCCCCCACCGTAAAGCTCGCTGGTTATGCCTCGGTGAGCGGGGTAGTTTGCCGCGTCATTGCTGTCCAGCAGATATAGTCTTACCTTACCCACCTGGACCTGCCAGGTACGCAACCAGACTGAATAACCGGGCAGTTTTAGCTCCAGCCGCAACCACTCCCCATTCGGGCGGCGCAATGGCGTGATGGGCAGTTGCCCGGGATCGTTGTAGGGAAAGAGCGCCTGTTGGGCACCGTCCTTGTCGATTACCTGGCGAAAATAGCCCTGCTGGTATAGCAATCCTACGCCGATAACCGGAATGCCCAATTCGCTGGCGGCCTTGAGCTGATCCCCGGCCACATTGCCCAGCCCGCCCGAATAAATGGGTAGCGCTTCGCTCAGCATGAACTCCATGCAGAAATACGCAACACACTGCAGGGATGATTGTGAATGCGTTTCCTGAAACCAGGCGGGTGCCTCCGCCGCGGCGTGCCTGTCCCGCACCAGATCGGCGACGCTCTTGCAAAAGATGGGATTGGCAAAATCGCGCTGGAGTTTCTCCCGCGACACCGTCTGCAGGACAACCCATGGATTATGCGTCAGCCCCCATAGCGCCGGGTCCAGCTGCTCCCACAGGTGATCCGCGCTGTGATTCCAGGATGTTCGCATGTCCAGAGCCAGCTCCGCCAGCGAATCATATCCCTCGACATCGTTCGTGGACTGAAGCCTGTAAAGCGGTTTGCCATCTAATGTCTGGTCTGCCAACTCTTGATCCTCCCGTCTGTTTCGGATGGAATCTCACGCGCCTGAGATATGGTTACCAATTGCATGGTCTCCGTCAAGGACTCTCTGAACAAATCCAATACGGGATTATGTTCGGAAGCGAACGGAAGTCCGGCGCAAAGCGGCCCATAGTAATCGTTATAGTAAGTAATATCGGCCATTCCATATTCTCAGGCGGTTAATGAATCAGGAGCGGATAGTGGAAAAAGAACCATTGATCAAGTTAACCTGGCATGGCCGTGAAACGGTTGAATCCATACCAGCGCTGCTTGATCAGGCGGAGCAAATAGAAGTCATTCTGCCGCTCAACTACAACCACACCTTATTTCACCGGCTTCATCCTCACGCGCCCGCGGCTGAGCTGGAAGATATCAATGTTTCCGGTGGCCCGGAGCTTTTAGAAGAGATTGCAACGATTAACGGCCTGGAGGGATTCAATGCGCTCATCGGCACGCTGGCCACCGCGCGGGCGGCGGTACGGATTGCCAGCCCGCCGAAAGTTGTCATCACGCTTCCCGTCGCAAAATCCAAAATTCCGATGAGCGGAATATCCGGCTAAGGGCTCAGACCGATTGAACCACATTTGATTGAATGATTTTTTATTGATGGAAAAAAAGGGAGGCTGAAATGATTGCACAAATGATAGATATGCCTATGGACATACTCGATGTTGGGAATACGCCACTTGATACGCCCATTTTCCGGCTGGCGGCAGCGAATGAGATCGTGCCACGATTTGAATTCCGGATTTTTGGGCATGATTTCGTTACGCTTCAACGACGTATTCGCAAGGTGGCTCCTTGCGAGTCGATTGTTGAAAGCAAAGAAATTTATATTCTCAATGGCAGTAGAGAAAACGGCGACCGCAATGTCAAAATTCGCGAGGGTAAGCTGGAGTTTAAACGCCTGATTGACCGGAACAATGGACTGGAACGCTGGAAACCCACGGGTTCTTTGGAATTCCCCATTGAACGCGCTGCCATTCCCGATAGCCTGTTTCCGGTTTCCGCACTGGAGCGGACCCTGCCTTTTCCTGACTCATTGACCGCAATGGTGACCGAGGAAGAATTTCTTCATCACGTCGCTCAAGACAGCCTATGCGGCCCCCGTCTTTATCACGCCAACGTATTCAAGCGCCGTTCCCGTTTCACCTTGCAGGATTGTCCGGTAGAGATAGACTGGATATTGGTCAACGGCGCAGCTATCGAATCCATCGCTATCGAATCCGGGTGCGCGGAGCAAGTGCTCGCGGTGCGATCCGCCTTGGGGCTGGAGCAATTTGAAAACGTTTCCTATCCGCTGGCCATCTCCCGTATTCTGGGAATCCGGGCGTTGCCGGATACGAAAGGTTTATGAATAAGGAAATTGAGCGCAAATTTCTCGTTGAGGACAAAAACGCCGATAGCTGGCGCAACGCAATATATAGTGAGATTCGCCAAGGCTACCTGAGTATCGACAAACATCGCACGGTGCGCGTGCGTATCGCGGGGGATGCCGCTTACCTCACCATCAAGGGTATAACCGAAGGCGCAACGCGCACCGAATATGAGTATCCGATCCCTGTTGCCCACGCCAGGAGAATGCTGGATGGTTTGTGTTTGCGGCCTTTGATCGAAAAGCGCAGGCACCGGGTCGGGTATGGCGGACTCGTATGGGAAGTGGATGAATTTTATGGTGACAACGCCGGCCTGATAGTGGCCGAGATCGAGCTGAAAAGTGCGCAGCAGGTGTTTGACAAACCACCCTGGGTGGGCAAGGAAGTGACGGATGATCCCCGTTACTACAATGCCAACCTGGTCAACCACCCCTATTCAAAGTGGAAAACCTGACCGCCGGAAGTATCGCCGAAGCCAGGCGATTCAGGGGATATCCATGATTCCAACCTCTATATAGACAACGCGCAAAATACATTTTTGCATACCACATGTATTTGATATGTAATCGATAAAATTTCTTGAGTAGCGCAGTATCACGATGAGATCTGCATTTGTATGAACCTGACGCTTGCCACCTACAACATCCACGCATGCATAGGCGCGGATGGCCGCTTCAAGCCGGAACGCATCGTACATGTACTGCGCGAGTTGAATGCCGATGTCGTGGCATTGCAGGAAGTGGAGCATCATGACGTTGATGGCTGTGATCTACTCGATTATCTTGCCGCAGAAACCGGGTTGACGGCTGTCTCAGGCCCTACCCTGTTGCGTAGAACCCGGCACTATGGCAACGCAATATTAACAAGGCTTCCCATCCTGACGGTGAACCGGGTAGACCTGACCCTCCCTGGACACGAAGCGCGTGGAGCGCTCGATATCACCCTTGATGGAAAAGGACGGCGCGTGCAGGTGGTGGCTACCCATCTGGGCCTGATGCCCTGGGAGCGACGCCACCAGGTCCGCGAGCTGCTTAAGCTTTTCAACATTGGTTCCGCGAATATTTATGTGCTAATGGGTGACCTGAATGAATGGTTCCTCTGGGGAAGGCCCCTGCGCTGGCTGCACGCGCACTTCAAGCGCTCTCCCCACTGCGCGACCTTTCCCGCACGCTTGCCTTTCATGGCGCTTGATCGCCTCTGGGTGCACCCGCGCAAGCGGCTCGCAATCGTGGAGGTTCATGCCAGTGATCTCGCGCGCATGGCATCGGATCACTTACCTTTGAAAGGCATTATCGAAATGTAAGTGGCGTGGAGGCGCTAGAACTCCATTTTTAGTTCCTTATCTTTCTTACGCATAGTCTCGTTACCTATCTATCACGGGAAATGCGCTATGTCTCCCGAGCCATACCCCCTCCTTTTAGATCGAACAGCCTACCTAATAAACTCTCCCAAAGCATATTCTGTTACGTCGAGAAGTTATCCGCCGTGCCAGGACCCGCATTACTGTCGGACGCCTGATCTTTGAGTTCAACCAGATAGGTGATTAAACGTTTTATCCTGGTGTTTTCCATTTCAAAAACATCACAGAACATCGCATTAAGTAAGCCCCCGTCTTTTCGCGCGGCCCGAACCGTACCTTCAGCGATCACAACATTGTTTTCTTCGGTCATGCGTGTGATCCTTATGGTTGGACTGCCTATGAACGCATCATTCTCAATTTCTTTGTCAAAGGCGTCCTTCCCTTCCAAATGAAATGCGCCGGGCATAAACCACTCAATCTCATCAGCCAGGCACGACAGAATTTGCTCATGATCGCTTTTATTAAAACCATCCATATATCTTTGTACGGTCATTTTGTTCGGGCTCACAAATCCTCCTGCAACGCTTGATTCGGTATCAGGTTCACCTCTACGTTGGTGGGCATCATTTGTTTGGCACAGAAGCCAGCATGTTAGCATCACGTGCCAGGACCCATTTTCCGCTTTGCTTTGTCAGAATAGACAGCGTATGACCTGTACGCGTCATGGATTGAGCGCCACCAGGCGGAGTCACAACAACGGTGAGCTTCGTCCACATAAAGGCCCAGTCCCCGAGAATCCTGATCTCTTGAATCTCGCTTGTGCCATCGAATTGTGGAGTCCCCTCGCCTGACTGGGCATGTGCCGCAGCAGCGAAGTCAGCTTTGCTCATGACGGGTTGGCCCGGCACGAGAAAGACAACGTCATCCGCCATCAATGATAAGACTGTCTCGATATCCCCCGCTTTGCTAGCAGCCATCCAGGTGGAAACCAGCTGCCGGATTTCCTGTTCATCGTTCTGCATAGTCATTGTTTCGTAGTGAAACCATGACAATGCTGCGGCCAAGAGTTCTTCCAGTTGCTCAAGCGGAGCAGATACGCCGAAGAATCTATACCGACCGCGAGCAAGCACGGCGTGATGTGTTCGATTACATCGAAATGTTTTATAACCCGATCCGGCGATATGGCTACAACCATAACCTGTCTCCGGTAGAGTTCGAAAAGCAGTATATCAACCGGCTCGAAAGTGTCCAGTGAAAACGGGGCGATTCAATTAAATACGGCCATCAGAAATGTGTCCGCTTAAGGTTCGACGCCGTAGTGCTGCAGTTTCGCGTAGAGCAATTGACGGCGGATACCAAGACGGCGCGCCGCTTCGGCTCGATTACCCCCGGTTTCGGCAAGTGCTGTGCGGATCATGGTCTCTTCGAGCTGCGCCAGTGCTGTGGGTAGGTCGTGCAAGGGCGGCGGCGTTGCCGATAGCGTGAGGGACGCAGCGGCGTCCGCCAACCCGAGATCTTCTGCTTTGATGGAAGGGCCTCGAGCCAGAATCGTTGCACGTTCAATTACATTACGTAATTCGCGTACATTGCCAGGCCATGAATGCTTTTCGAGGCGATGCCGCGCCTCTGCTGAAAGATTCTTTGGAGAATCGCTGGCCAGGGCAAGAAAATATTCTGCCAACGCAATAATATCCTCATGCCGTTCCCGCAACGGCGGTACATGAATATTAATGACATTGAGCCGGTAAAACAGATCCTCGCGAAACTTGCCTTCTTTGACCTGCTGCCCAAGATCACGATGGGTAGCGGCAAGCAAGCGTACATTGACGGCCAGTGGGCGCTCCGCGCCCAGCGGGACTATCTTGCCTTCCGCTAGCACGCGCAGAAGCTTGGCCTGCAGATTGCTGCTCATATCCCCGATCTCATCGAGCAAAAGGGTGCCGCCATCGGCCTGTTGAAAAATACCTGTGCGATTTGCGGTAGCTCCGGTAAAAGCACCCCGTACATGGCCGAATAGCTCGCTTTCAAGCAACTCTTGCGGAATTGCCGCGCAATTGACGGCTACAAACGGCTGTGACGCTCGCGCGCTGTGCTGATGCAATGCACGCGCGACTATTTCCTTGCCGCTGCCGGTTTCTCCGGTGATCAGCACCGTGGCGTCGCTGGCTGCAGCGCGTCCGACCATTTTGATGGTTTCCCGCATGCGTTCGCTATGGGCGACGAATTCGTCCTCTTTGCGGACTTCGGCTTGCTGCGTTGCGGTGCCGCGTGACGCGAGGGCGGCGGCCAACGCAGTTTCGACTGCATGACGACTGATCGGTTTGGCAAGATGCTCGAATGCACCTAGCTTCATCGCCTCTATCGTATTATCTACACTGGTGTAGGCAGTCAGCATGATAACTGGCGGCCCGTCGCCCCTCGGCAAATGTTTGATCGCGTGCAGCACCTCAATGCCCGTCATGTCAGGTAATCGGAAATCAAGAAAGACGGCTTCGATCCCCCCATGTTTCAGAAGTGAAAGGCCTTGTGCGCCGTTGGTTGCGATGAGTATCTCGTACCCGAGACTCGACACAGTCTCCGCGAGACTTTCGCGGAAGCTGGCATCGTCATCGACAATCAGGATACGTGCCAAGGAATCTCCAGCTCAAAACAGGTACCCGAAGACTGCCGAAAATAACGGGCCTCGCCCCCATGCGCAACGGCGATTTCTCGCGCCAGCGCCAACCCCAGCCCGATCCCGTCTGGGCGTCCCGATACGAAAGGTTCAAATAGCCGGGGCTCCATGTCGGCAGCGACACCGGGGCCTGTATCACAGACTTGCAAGACCATGGCGGCATTAAAAGCGTTTTTGCTTGCGGTCACCGTAACAACACCGCCGCGTGGCGTATGCTGCAGCGCATTGGCAATGAGATTGTCTAGCGCCCGACCTAGCGAGCGTGGATCAAAACTCCAGGATGCAATATCGATCCGTGTTCGTAGATCAATTTCGGCGGCGGCACTTCGCTCAGTAAAGGCATCAACCCTTTCCATGAGCCAATCCGCAATATGTACTTGCCGTGAATGGATACTGACGGGCTCGGTTTTTTTGAGCAATTCCTTCACGGTTTCATCAAGACGCCCAATTTCCCGCAAGATGAACTCCAATGCTGTTCGTTGGTCCTCTGGCCGTGCCAGCGCATTCTCCGCCTTAAGTTGCATGGCGGCGATAGGGTTACGGACTTCGTGGGCCACTGCTGCGGCCATCCGGCCCAGCGCGGTGAAGCGTTCTGAACGCTCGAGCAGCGTGCCAAGCTCGATGGTACGCGCGCGTTCGGCGTCGAGCTGTGCCCGAAACTGATTGAAGGCGGCGACGACGCGATCAAGCTCAACGTCCCCCGTGGCAGCCATTTTTCGCGGTGCGTTATCAGGGCCACCAGCCAGCTCGCGCTCAATGAGATTAAAGCGTTTGCTCCAGCCAAAAAAGCCGAGGCTCAACCAGATGCCAGAGATGATAACGAAGGCAAACAATAATCCGAGGCCACGATTTACGTTATCGTATGCTTTACTGTCGGCCATGGGCGAGCGCATCATCGTCCATGCAACGAGATGTGTTTTTGAGTAATCCACCGGACAACCGGTCAGCACGACTGTCTCTCGGCTTCCAGCGATTAAATCCCTAAGGGCTGCACCCTCGACAATGCTTTTGTGCGCCAATGTTTCGATGCGGTTACGTTCGGTCGATGGCATATCCTTCTTTTCTTCACTGCCCGCATGGGTAGGAAAAGCGTAGGCGACGAACCCCTGGGTTTCATGCCAGAAACCGCCCTCGATACCGGGTAGCTTATCCAGGATGAGATTCAGAAGAGCGTGCATCAACTGGGCATCGACGACCTCTCCCTCGGGCTTGATGGAGTTAGTATATTCTGCCTGCAAGGCGTCGCAAGCCTGGCTGACCTGTTCAAGGGATTTTTGTGCTTGTGCCTCGCTGCCAAGTTGGTAAACATCGCGGATGAGATAGGCAAGCGCACCGCTAACCAACAGCATGAATAGCCAAAGTAACAATAAACGCCAACGAAGAGCGAGAGCAATCCTCACAGCTTCCTTATTTTGGGTAATGTAACGAGTGCGAGAATACCAGCAATGGATATTGGTGCAAGCAGCCAAGAATGCTAGTAATAACGTAGTCCGTGTTGCGGACATTGATCAAGCCGCCTTTATAGGCCTCACATAACATTGCGCCGTTACGACTTGCGTATGTTCAACTTTCTTCTGTTGTACCATCATTTTCTTGCCTTCTTTCCGCTTAATGCTCAGTTAAATGTGGTAATGGATTTCATCTTTATGTTAATAAATTCCCGCAGCATTCCGGTTTCAGATTCGAAAATAGCTTCGACAAGACCCGTTTTAGCTTCGGGATGAGAAAAAAATATCTTCAGCAGCATCTCATTTTTCTTGTAAAGCTCTTCGACCATCAGCACCTTGTAATTTGGATAGTGGACGGACAATATTTTTTCGATTTTTACTCTTATGTTATGAGGTATGGCGGAAAGTTTTATTCTTTTTTCCTCCGCCAGCACCTTGCCTTCCGCGTCATAATTGATCGAAAATTGATTCCCGCCTTTTTCGTAATACACATCATAACTGGTCATGCCATCTTTCAGCTTGCGTTTATAAGTAAATTCCCGCTCTTCATATCCTTTAGGCAAAACCATTAAGACTTCGGGAGGCAAGTCCTTTTTACGTACCACCTCCTCAACTTCTGTCTTGTGATAGGTTCCCTGTTCGGTCGAAGCGCATGCATTGAGTAAAATGAGGCACGCAGCAATTACTACGATTGTAATGCGGCACATGAAATTCCCTTTTTTCTAATCGGTAAACAGGTCATCATTGAACTGATCTCATCCTTACGCTAACTCTATACTAGCCCGGACGATGCTAAAGGCATTACAGGGAAATCATATCCTTTTGGTCACGGATTCTTTGGCCGCATAGACAGTTAGTTTCCACCCATGGTCACCGCGATTGAAAACTTATTAATCAAAATTATGTGACCAGCTAAACTGCAATAGATTGAAATAGCGTATATCGTGTTTATCCACGACCACTCTTTGGAGTAAAGGTCCCACTTCAAACCTTCCATACTTCGCAGTTTGGTAACCGATCCCTGCGTAGGCCCAGTTTTCATTGTATATTGCACCGCTAACCCCTGATGTAATGAAATAAAATTCATTATAAGTATTGAGATAAAATTCTCCATTGTTTAATTCTTCACCCTGCAAGGGCACCAGAAGCCCTAGCTGATAACGAAGTCTTGTGCCGAGGAATTTTTGTTCGGGTGCTTTATCATGGATAAATCTTTGTTCGAAGCGGACTCGATGGGTCACTCGCCCAAAACCGAAATCCGAACTATAGACAACCTGCTGGAAAAGCCGATTCTCATTAACAAAGTTATCAAAAAGGGGATTCGTTTTCTGGTAAATGTATCCTAAAAAAACGAAATTAAGGTTCGAACTGTATTTGTAAGTGGGGCCGACCAGAAAATAATTTTGTATGTTAGTGGGGGCATGTTCCCCTCCATAGGTTTTATCGACCAGGTTGGCATTTTGTGATGTGAAGACGTTTAAATCCCAGCGATCGAAAACTTGTTTGGTTAAGGATATCTGAGTGCGAAACTCATAGAATTGATGTGTGTTATCAGCATATGAACAATTGCTGAAAATAAAAATCACGAAAATTAAAAGTAGCTTCATGTCTCGCCACGGGCTTGTTTCAAATAAATGCATGCATTGCTCTTAATAAACATGGTGGTGGCAAGAGTAGAAACATGACTTCAATTCCGGGAAAAGAGGGATATACACAAACTTCGTTTGCCTATTTACTTTTCCACTCAGTTACACCATGAAAGTCAACGTCTGCCCTGAATTGGCTTTCATTGCCACTCGGCACAGATCAATGAGAAGCCCGAAGCACGGACAATGGCTTGAGCGATGCCGGACTGGTGCCGATCGTAGATGCCTCAAGCGAACGACCATACCGGGTTTCGGTGCCGGAACCTTTCGCTGCAAATGGCGCGCCGGTATTGATCAACGAAAAGGCGTCTTTGGCGATGTCTTTGGGCAATCGCACATTGGTGCCATCCGCGAGGAGAATGATTCTGGGCTCGCCTTGCTTATCGGTAATGATTCGCTCAATATTCCCATTCGCGCTGATCTCCTTGAGTTCGGCTACACGCAGTTCTTTAGGCATGACCTTTCCGTTCCATGCCGGCTTACGGCGCACCAAGGTCTGGTCCGAGGCGGTATTAGTGATGGAGTAAGCGTTGAAGCTTGATTTTCCTTCGAGTGTGCCTTGCAAGGCGACGGGGTCACCCGGCTTGACGAGCTCAGCCACATCACCTGACATGTGCGGAGGCATTCTTACCAGCGTGCCGTTATCAAGAAACACGCCGTCGACTTCTCCGAAAGGATTGATGAGATAGCGTACTGCTTTGCCTTGCAGACTCGTCCGGGCTGGTTGAGCATTCTTCTCATTCTTTGCATAAGCGGTGGGTGTAAGAACAACAAAACCCGTAAGCATGAGTGCAAGAATTGTCTTGTGCATAGTTTGCATGGTGGCTCCGATTTAATGATTAATGGGACTTCCACCTCCTACTACGCAATTAATGTGCCAGAATAAGAATTGTTTTTAAACAGATATATAGCAGAAGTTAAAGGATCGCCTGTCCGTTCAGCAGACGACTGTTGTCCTTTTTGGGGACATCCATTAGATCTCTATTCGAGTGGATTTTAGATATCGAAGCCTTGAAGGTTGTCTTAGGCACAACCAGCTGAGGCAAATATGAAAAAGAAAACGGTCAGGGCGACTAAATCCCAATGCTATAAGCAATAAAGAGCAGGAATTATTCACTTTTCGTTACGTTTCAGAGAATCGAGAAAGCTTATCCTTCTGCCTTTCCTGAAACAAACGAACGCTACAGAACATCTAAACAATTGCAATATCTACGCAACCAAAAAAATTACCCTAGCTAAAATTTGTCCATAAATTTCCCACGACCATGAGGGTTGCCCAACGGAAGAGCTTTATGTAAAACTACGCCATTAACAAGTAAATACCCATGTGCAAGTAGTGAAACAGGCCTCATTGAGCGGCTGTTAGGAGATTTTGCATGAAAAACCTGATTATTCTGTTAGCTGGACTGATGGCTCCGGCATTCTCGGCCTTTGCGGAAATGCGTGATATCCACGATGCGCATATTGCCGACGTTGTGGTTACCGCAAGTAGCATTGCTATCGAGGCTGGCAGGCTGGCGCAGTCCAAATCATCCAATGAGGACATCAAAGCCTACGCGCAACGGATGGTGGGTGAACACACGGAAGTCAGCCAGTCGGCCATTGAACTGGTGACGAAACTCAAGGTGGAGCTTCAGGATAATCCAATCAGCCAAAGTCTGAGAGCCGACGGTGAAACAGATCTCACCAGGCTACAAGCGCTATGCGGGCGGGAATTCGATAAAGCTTACATCGATCAAAAAGTCGTCCTTTACCAGCACGTGCTGGACACAATCGACAACCAGTTGATGCCTAACGCCAGCAACGAGGAACTGAAGGTCCTGCTATATAAGCTCTTTGCACCATTTTCCTTGCATCTTGAAGATGCCCAACAGATCCAGGAGTCGCTGAGCAAACCAGACCGCCTACCCGATCGAAAGAGCCAGGCTCCCGTCGGATCCGCCGCGGTAAATGGAGCCTGAACGAAGCTGGTCCTATAGCGCCTGAACTTTTGTATCTCGGATGGTCTTTATGATACCAGTCCCGAAGATGCATCTCGCAACAACCCCCTATTCTCCATTTCCATGCCTAGCCTATCCATCGCCTGGGCGTGGATGACATCCAGCGTGTCATATGCCTGATTGCGGTAGGACACCGCCTTGAGCATGCCGCACGACATGGATTTGCGTATCTCGCGCAACCCTATTTTTTCTCCGCAGTAGGCACGGATAATCTGCTCGATGCTTCGGCGGCTGTGCAATCCCGTGCCAAAGTTAGCCGCCAGATGGTGCGTCAGCAACTCGAACCCGCTCGCTTCCCTTCCGAACTGAACCCGGACGTAGGCCATGTGCACGGCAGGCAATATGCGCTCGCATAAGCTGAGTATCAGCGCCGCCTGGGCATGGCGGTCATGCACCGTCAGTTCGCCATTCCCCGCCATGCCCCCTGCCCTATTGGCTTCGCGCATGTCATTGACGGAGGATATTTTCACGATTGGCCTGTTACTGGTTTCATACGCCCATCTCAGGGCGCGCTCCGGACTGCTGAATTTCATTTGTCATTCTCCTTGTGTTGATATGACAGGCAACGCTTGCCGTGTTTGCGCCCTTTTCCACAATACTTGATGGATTGTGAAATCATTTGGATCGTTTCTTCGTGCCGGCAGCCGTGGCACGACTGCGCTTGCCTGCGGGCAACGACATACTCCGGATTTCCATACTCCCAGCGCTCAAGACCTGGCGATTCGTCGCAACCCATGCCGATTTTGTGCATCGTCACTTTCACCATCCCTGCCACTCTCCCTGGCCGGATATATCATTCGATGTTTCGGTGGAATCCCGCACCACCTGTTTTGCGGCTTTCAATCGCTTGCAGGTCGGTGCGATATCCTCTACACCCTCGATCGCGCACCACATGGCGAGTCCGTCCTCGATAAACCCGGCCCGGATAAATGCTGTGCCGATATCCTGCCAGCGGCACTCACGATCGGCCTTCGACCAGGCCACGCCGCCACCGACTCCGGCGGCGGAACCGCCCAGCGAGTAGGTATCGCGACACGGCGCGGTCGGTACCATGAGGCCGAGTCCGATATTCGGGTTGTTGCGCACGTCGTGTACACCCAGACTCACGGTCTGGCTATTTCCCGTGTTGTAGGCCATCCCACCCTGCCCTCCCGTTGCCGTGGTAACGGAGGTTTGAGTCTGATGCGAGCTCGACAAGGCGCCGGCAACCGCCGCGGCCTGCGCGGCTGCTTGGGTGCCATGACCAAGATCAATCCCGGGACCCGGCTGGGCTTGCGCCCGGGCCTCGATATGAACAAACAAAACCATTGCCGTCATGGTTACCAGCCCGGCTTTTAAGCCGAATTTCCTCACTTGATTTTCTCCCATGACCGATCTTCCGGATGACGTTCCATTATGCTGTTTCCTTTTATCCTGTTTTCGACGATATTTCATGATTTTGAGTTATTTTGAGCGCTGTTAGATGCTTCTATCTCTTTCATTCCAACCTTCACTTTTGATACGCTTTCTTTCTTGCTATCCAATTCCCACGTTCCGGAACGCTACAGCCGCCGTTTCTGTTTCCTCCAGTTCATCGCGCAGTCGCTTGAATCCAAGCACGGGCTTGTCAGTGCCGCCGTACAACACCTGTCTGGCTAGTTGCTCATTCCCGATCAGCACCGGCGGGTCGGTCTTGAAACCTTTCTGGCTGTTATGTGCTGTCGCCATGCCCATCAAACTGGCTGGATATTCCGGATATTCGTTACGCGAACGAAACCCGCGATAGCGGTTCTCGAATTCCTTTGACACAAAGGGCCATTCGTCTTCGCCCTTGCTTCCCAGCGCAATCCATCCGCCCATGTCCTGTATCACACGATGAATCAGCGCATCGTCGAACGCCACGTCGCAGTACGTTCCAATTCGGCGTACCGCCTGATCGACCTTAGCCCAGGCTCGTAGCGCGGAATCCTGAGTGGAACCCTGCAACATGCGGATGATATCGGCGGGTTTGGGCGGAAACTGCCCCGCGTCCGGATTCGCCAGGTGCCGATTAAAGGCATCCACGATCGCCGCCAGATCATGCCCTTTGAGCGCAGTCCACCATACATCCAGCGCAAAGCTCGAAACGCTCCGGCCATAAAAACCCATTACGCCGACAATGCCATCGTGGAATTTCTGGAAATCATGGGTTTGCATGCTGGTTCTCCCCTGATCTCGGTTCTTCTGATTCCCTGCCCCTCAATTCCGGTGGCAGCCAGCCTTGGGTGGCGGCCTTATTCGATGCCTCAAGCAATTCCTGTCGGTTAGGCATCCGACCCTGGTGCAACACCAGTTTTGCCGCCTCTTCGCGCTGCCGTTTCACCGTGCCGATAACGTAGGCAAAGTTCGCTTTTCCCTTGGTGGCGGCGCTTCGCGCGGCCTGCACAAATTCCTCTTCCACCGCTCCCGCTCGCAGCAGTGCCAGTAATGTCGGATGATGCGGATTGCAAGCCTTTACGCCATGCCGCGTCATGCTTTTACAACACGCGCCCGCCACGCCTGGCGGCACCGGGACTGCGACGCCATTTCCATGGTATGTACGGACCATGGACTCACGGGCAGGCAACGGATCGCATATGCATTTCTCTTTCTCTGTGGAATAAGAAGTTTGTGTATGAATACTTTCCAAGTCTTTATGGAACTGGTGCTGGTGCTGGTGCTGGTGGGCTTTGCCGCCGGGTTCCGTCCCGGTAGCCTGGTGGGTCATCTCAACGGTGGGATTTTCGGAACCGGCAAATAACCCAGGGGGTTTTTGCGGCATCTCATTCCTGTCTTCATTTCCGGCCTCTCTTTCTTTGGAAGGACGCCCTCCTTTCCTGCCGTTGATTCTCGCAGCCTCTATCTTCGGCCGGGCTTTGGCAATTTCACGGTCCGCGCGGGCGTTATGGCGTAAGCCATCAATTTCGGAAACGGGAAAAAATTGATCCGCAACCGCCTTGACGGCATGTTGCTCCACCCGTGTCATGGCCCTGCAAACCCTGAAAAGTGCGGGAAGCTCTTTAGGCAATGGCTTTTCAACACTGAAATAAGTATCCAGCAGCATCGTATAAGCGCCGTGTTCCGCCAGGGAGAGATGCGCGGTGTCGCGTTGATAATCACCGCAATAGCGTTCGTAGTAATTCACTCAAATAACCTTGTTTGCTTCATTTCTTTTAGCTTTTAAGTGGCTTAAGCCCACTTCTTTCTCGAAATTAAATGATTGGCCTGCTGTTTTTTGGTGTGAAATGCTGATGAGACGGATTATTACAAGTTTTACTTGTATATGTCAAGTAATTCTTGTAATTCAACTGCAAGTGTTGCTTGTATCATTGCAAGAAATCATTGCAAAACATTTTCTTGACGTTCTGGCATCGTGCAAGCATGAATATTGCGAAAATTATTCGCGAAGGACGTGAAAAGCTTGACTTGAACCAATCTCAATTGGCCAAGCTGATCGGCGTCTCTCCGCAGGCAGTTCAGCAATGGGAGTCAGGCGCGACGCAACCCCGCGGAAAGCGGTTGAACAAAATTGCGGAAATACTCAAACTGCCACTGGCGCAGATGCATTTCGGGCTGCCCTTGCCGCAGTCAGGACAGGTAGCGGAAACAACGCCGCCGCCATCCGAATCCGGTAAGGCAATCTCGGGTAGATCGTCCAAAGTTACTGCCGAAGCGCCTGTTTCCGGCAGGGAAGCACTGATAAAGGAAGTTGCAAGCGCGATGCGGCGCATGTCGGATGAAGATGCGTTTCGCCTGCTGACGATAAGCAAAGCGCTTATAGCTGCCGAACTGGGTGAAAAAGCAGAAGAGGCGATGATAGATCTGAAACCTTTACCGAAGCCGGATTTGGCGCCTCACCCGCCTCCGGCATTTCCTGCGCGCCGGATGCCCTCGAGAGTCAAGACTAGGGGAAAGACGGCAATCTGATAGAAGACAGCAATACAGGCATCAGCAAAATCGCCGGAAATTTGATCGGCGTGGTAGAAACTAGCGGGATGTTATTGAAGAGGTGGATAAATCAGCGCAAGCCATCTAAAATAAAAATGCGTGGTTATTCGTCAACAACGAGTAACCCCGCATGGCGGCAATCTGCCAAGATGTTTAAAATGACTGGATTGTTGCCAGGCAAGGCACGAGGAAGCGCATAGCATAGTATTCATATGCAACGACGAGCAACACCGCACGGCGGCAATCTGCCAGGACGTTTAAAATGACTGGATTGTTGTCAGGCTAGGCACGAGGAGGCGCATAGTTATTCATATGCAACGACGAGCAACGCCACATGGCGGCAATCCAGTCATTTTTGGAGTTGATATGAAGTTCGGCATCACTGTACTCGCTGTTCTGATGGCTGGGGTCATACACGATACGCACGCGGAAACGCCACAACTCAGAGACCGGCAGACTGGGAAATATTTGGGAAATCTCAGCGCAAATCCCTATGACCCCAATTCCACCAGCAATCCTTATGGACAATACGGAAGCCAATACAGCGCCGATTCCATCAACAATCCCTACGGCCGGTATGGAAGCCCGTATAGCAACGATAGCGCCAATAATCCCTACGCGACCAATCCTCCCGCAATAATTGACCCACAACGATGAATACAGTGCCCAAACTCTACGACAATCTGGAAATGCTGTTTGCTTTTCATGTTTCTGAAAAGGCACGCGCCAGGCGGGAGCAATATATCCAGCAATTCCCCGAGCATTTGCGCGAAACGGAAAAACGGCATTACACGCTTGAGCGCGCGGTGAAGGAGGTGCTGGTGGAAGTCGCCGAGGTGGCATTGCTCATCAAGGAGCTTGAATCTTTGCCCCATTCGGGACAATAACGAACATTCTTATTCAAATCCATAAATCTGAACACTTATCCATTTGGAGCCAATTATGAAATTCATCATCCTTGCCCTGCTCGGCACACTGATGCTTTCCTCATGCGTTATGGGAGGAAAGATGACAGGGTTGCGAGAGGGACTCCCAAAAGAAGAAGTGATAAGAATCGTCGGCAACCCCGATGGCTACCAGCGCGCTGGCGAGTATGAAGTCCTGCTCTATATTGAGCGGCGCACCAGCGCCTGGTCTTTTTTCTCCGGTTCCATTCATGACATCGTTGATTATTCGGTCATTCTGAAAGATGGCGAGGTGATCGAATATGGTCCTGGCAGAGCCCAGCATCGAGAGTCGGGCGATATCCCGTTCAGACGGATTCCCTACCGATAAACACGCCATACCCTCCTCCGCTCACCTTTTAGGACGGTAACACCATCCGTCTGTACAATTCTCCTTGACAATTACAAGTTTTACTTGTAATATTCGACCTGTGCCGTACTTCATTGCGGCATTTAAGGAACCACCCGCGAAACAGACGCGTAGCCCGAACCGGCATAGCCTCGATCCAGTAAGCCCCTTGTGGCGTGGAAAGACAAGCGGCTAGCGACGGAAAAGCGCAAAGAAATGTCCAGGCCGTGCCTGGCGCGGAACTCGGTCCGATTTGAAAGGACCAGAATAATCCAAAACTTGTAATCAATACGCTAAGGATTGAATCATGGGACGCTGGGCTGAATTATGGACCGAACACCGCCCGGCGCCCCTCCCCCTCACCGATACCGAGATACTGGACTGGCTGGGCGAGTACTGCGACCAGGCCATTTATACCCGCCCCACTCCAGAATATACCGGTGGCTTCACATTATTCTGCGATGACATCAAGACCAGCGCGGCCACCCTGCGCGCCGCGGTTTGCCTGGCAGCGGCGAAGTGGAAGGAGGTTAATGAATAACTCTCTTTGTTGGATTACGCTGCGCCGATCCGATCTGCTTCAAAATGCAAACCAATAAAAAGCCCGGCACACAGGGTCAATGCGGCCGGGCTAGGGCTCCAGCTACCACTGCAAGGTAGAAGTCGCCCTGAGTCATATCTTACACGCTTCGGACGGATCATCCATTGGACTGAAGTCCAACATTGAATCGTTTATACGCCGCTACTTCTTTCTGCCCAGCGAGGTTTTGATCAGCTTGGCCTGTTCAAAATGGCCGGCAAGGCTTGCCCGCCTCAGACTCAATAAATGCTTTAGCTCCTCATTTTTTGCACTTGGAATCAGCTTCCCATCCCATAAATCGAGCGCTTGCTGGTGGGATTCCACTTCATGATTGACATAATCCAGATCGAATAATATGCCGTTCAGCTTCCTGAGCTTCTCCAGGTATTTCTCCCCATCGGCCCTCAAAGTGTCGCTGATCGAACTGCTCTGCGGCGTTATATTTGTCTTTTTCGCCCAGTCATTGAATTGCGAGGTGGAATCATTATGCTCTTCAGTCAAACGGTGACCGAATGCCTTTACGTCCAGGTGGGATGACGTGGATTGGGCCAGAATGCCGCCATTGATTTCAGCCTGATTCACGGCCAAGACGATACCAACGATTTCCGCATCACTGAGTGCTTTTGTTTCAGCAGCGGCTGCAAAGATCGGGACTATCAGCGCGATGACCAGCATGAGCAGTTTTTTCATGGGACACTCCTATTTTCGATTTTGGGATTACTGAATGACTTTGAGAGCAACTAATAGCCTCAATGCTCGTTCGGAATCCGGATCGGATTCGCGGAGGCGCGAAGCCTGCACAAGATGGCCTCAAGATCGCCGGTCGCCTAAAAGCGATAGCCGTATCGCCCGCCAAGGGAATCCATACCTTCGTTGGGATCGGCAAAGTTGGCGTTGGAAACATGATCAAAATATACCGATAATGAACTTCTGGCGCCAACACGATACCCGATTTCGATCGGAATGTGGAACAGAACCCGTGATCCGAGAGCCTTGCGATCATTGTGCTGTAAATGGAGATCCCCACTGTGGACCGCACCACCGAAGCCAACGCTGAAAAATAGGCCACTCGTATGATCATATTGCCAGCGAATACCCGAATAGAGCTTGGACGTATCCCCGGCAGTGCTCACCGAGCCCCCCAGGGCGGGACGAATGAACCCGCCCAGAATTTTATATTGTGGCGAGAAAATCGCTTCCAGATTGAAATCGGCGCCACTCTCGCGACGAAAACCGCTCCACAAAGCGCCAGTGTCATGGTGAAGCACACCGAGCTTAACCTCATGCAGCCACGCGGCTGCCTTCCACTCATTTGTGTACCCATGGGATGAGGCAATACAACCCAGGCTGAAAATCCATGCCTTGATAATTTGCACGCGCATTATCAAACCCTTCGAATCAAAATCCGACCGCGTTGGCAGGATGGAAAGAACGGTCAACCACAGGCTTCATATCATGGATTTAATCTTCCGCACGAACCAGCCGCATCAACTCGAGGAAGTGTGAGGGCTGTACTATGAAGCGGTCAAGCAATTTCAAATCCACGATAGGTGAAGCGCTGCGATCCGCCAGGCTCGGAGAGAGCAGACAAAGTTTCGTAGGTTGGATTAACGTAGTGATCTGACGCCGTCAGTCAACGAGAGCCTCCCATAGCGAGGCGGAGGTGTAACGAACTCGAAGGGCAAACATGAATAATCTATATGGTATTACCGAATGTTCTCAAACAAAAAGCCCGCCGAAGCGGGCCTGTTTTGACCTGTGGATTGATTTCAGGATTTCTTGCGGCGGCTAAAACCCAGACCTGCCAAACCGAGGCCAAGAAGTGCAAAAGTGGTGGGTTCAGGTACCTCACCAATCTGAGCTGGCGGAAGCGGTATCTCATTTACAGTGCCAGTCAGGTTCAGGATGAGGCTATAGGCGGTCCGGCTGGATGCCGCGCCGACATCCGCGTCCGACAGGCCTAGTGTGTAGCTGGCGTTGAAAATTCCGGCTGAGGAGGTATCCATCATGGCCAGCCAGTTGAAGCTTGAACCCTGACCTAAGCCGCTGAAACTGCTCAAATCGGTTAATAGCATACCAGTGTCGCCGCTGCCGGAGATGCTGTCGAAATCGAGGCCGACCCGGTTGGCATCAGCCAGATTGAAGAGGCTGAATCCAAGGCTAGCGGCGTCGCCCACATGAAAAACACCAAAATCCAGGTTCAAGGTCAACATTGTCGAGGAACCATCAAACGATGGGGCGGCATGCAGCAGGTAATCATACGTGGCGCCGACATTGCCAGCCCAGTTGACAGTATATGCCGTGGTCTCGGTACCGGTAAAAACGCCAGCTCCCTGCGTCGCCTCCAGTGCCGAGGCTGTGCGCGTCAGCGTCACATCGCCGGTGCCGACATAACTATCCAGATTGGCGGAAGATACCGCTTGACTCAGGTTGGTAGTAGTAGCGGAACTTGTGGTAGCACTGCCGGTACAAGCACCCTTACGCATATCCGAGCATGAATCGCTATTGCTGATGGAAGAAAAGGACGCATTTATGCCGGCTCCCGAGATACTGGCTGTGCTGTTGCCACTACCGCTCGAGGTAACCGTGCTATTAGCACCCGTACCACCACCAGCAGTGGATTTGACCCAGGTGCTTTGTGTCAGGGTCGAGGTGAGATCGAGAGTAGCACCCATCAGAACGCCTTGAGTCGAGTTAAACTGATTGATCGCACTGGTCCCGAAACTGGCACCATTGTTGTTACTCGCGCCTCCGCCCTCGCTATCGGAAACGCTTGCGGAGTTGCTAAAGCCTGCCGGGGCAGTACTGATCAGAAGCGCATTGGCCGACTGCGGCATCAGTGCCAGAGCGCCCAATGCAAGAACGATCTTTTGGTTTAACGTACTGGGTGCAAATCTCATTTCATCTTCCTATCTAAAAAATTGTTGAAGGGGCAGTTTTACAGGGATGTTCAAATTATCCGTGTTCGCTGCAATGTCTACTTCCCTACCGCATCAAACTGCTTTAACAGTCAACAATTTCATTTTTCCATATCCCAAGCGCATTGCCTATTGGACTGAAGTACAGTCTAAAAAAACAAGGTATTCCAGAAAGTTAGCGGAAATACTGACGTTCCTGCAAGCAGCCTGCCGATCATAAAAAAGCCCGGCTCGCAGGGTCAATGCGGCCGGGCCGGGAGCCCGCTACTAATGGAGGAAAGAGTAGACACCCGAAGTCACATCTTACAGAGTTTGAGCATATCTACCATTAGACTGAAGTACAGGATTGGTGTTACGTTTGCAGGCCGGACCGGTGTAATATAGTTCGACAGTGTACCCATATCGCATACCAGATCCCTAAATCCTTCATCCTAAATCCGGTAGTTGAACGGGATGAAATGCACTGTTTTTGGGGTACAGGGCAAGGCGCAGCGACGCGGAATACGACCGCGCAGGGCGGAGCAGTGCCTTCCGCAGGAAGGTGACCCCGAAGCGGGATGCGGGCGCCCCATGCACGTGGAACGCGATCGCGGCATCCCCTACGCCGGCCCGGTCATATCTATGATACGTCGTCATCATTTCCTTCCCGCCACATGAGATATAAAACCGCAATCACGATGATCGTGACCGGCATGATGACGTATAAGCCCATCGCATACCCTGCCCCATCATCGTGATCATGGGGCGGCGGCGTGCTCATTATCTTGTAGCCATGACCGATGCTGACTGTAAGGACAAGAACGAGACCCGCGATCCGCCGGTTCCGGATCAGGACGCGGCCAACCGTCTGGTTGAGGAAGTGCGCCGCGTAGTAACCAATGAAATAGATCGCGATGTAAAAGATCAACGCACCCATGGGAGAGCCTTTGAATAAATCCGTACTTTTACCAGTAAGGATTGTTGTAGCTTTGCGGGAATACTCGGGAAGGATCTGATCGCTAGCCCGGAGGTTTCATAAATTCACGTGATGATTGTGCAGGATCTTGTTTTTTGAAAAGACTTATTGAAAGAGGTGTAATGATCCATATTTCCGGATGAACAGGATTTCCGCAGCATGCGTCGTCTGCCCGCTCGCATGGCAACCAGCCCAATCCCCAGCAACGCCAATGACACAGGCTCCGAAACCGGCTCGATCCGGGTGAAAGACGTGGATGTATCTGTCATAAAAATTAAATTTGTCCCGTCAATCCCGTTGATGCTTCCTACTGTATTAACGTCGCACTCCAGGCCGTCAAGCGTATTCGGGCCCGCTCCATTTATCAGGGTGTTCGCGCCATTTTTGAAGCAGGAAGATGGGTCAGCCTGAGTAAATGGCGCGTTAAACATAATCTGAAAATCCAGCCCGAGTCCTGCGGGCACCCCTTCCGAAAAATAAACCGGATCAAAGCTCTCGATAATGACCGACATCGCTCCAGTTCCAACTGCCGTGATGCTGGCCACACCGGGATAATTGTCGACCCCGGATTGATCGAGACTACCTGGAGCCACTCTTAAGGCGGAGATTGCCGTTTCCCCTCTGGCCGCTATCATGCCGGACAGTATGAGTACCGGGTCCGCGTTGGTGGCATCAGGCCCATATCCGGTGCCGTTGCCTGCATGGGCATTCGGCGTGGCATCGAAATATAACCTGAAGAAATTTTCGCCTCCGCCGATAGTATCCAACACGACGCTGTTGCCGATTGTAGAGACCACCTGCTCGCGATAACCCGCAATATAGACCCATCTATCTGGCGTAGGGACACCAATATTAACGCCATCGCCATTCTCAAGCCCATTCAGGGAAGCGTGCATGTAGCTCTGGAACACGTCACCCAGATGGTGGGTGAATATCGACGCATTGCCAACCGGTGTTAGCAGTGCATTGCCCGGCGCCCAACTCATGCTGCTTACGTCTATCGCAGGATCAATGCCGGGACCATCCGGATTAACGACAAGTGCATGGGCTGCACCTGTCAGCATCATGAATATGGCTGAAAATAGAAACTTATGATGGGGGCCCATTATTATCTCCTGGAGTATCTGAATCACCCTGGATTCCGCATGCCGATCATTCACCATAGACGGCTATCTCAAAAAAACAATCAGAATCACTTTTAATTATTTTTTAAATCAGCCGCCGGAATGATACGAAACCGGCATTTCCTCTGGCGGAAACCGGATTAGATACAGGGATCCAGGATCATCATCGCATCCCCACCACGAGGTTAGCGCGAACGTGCCGCATACCATGCCATCCGCCATATCCTCACTGGCTCCTGCGGATGCAAAAACCGCAATCACGATAATCGACCGGAATGATGACGTATAGGCCACACATGCCCCGCTCCATCATCGTGATCATGAGGCGGCTGCGCGCTCATTATCTTGGAACCACGATCCTTGCCGACCGTGAGGACGAGAACGAGCCCCCCGATCCGGTAGTTCCGGATCGGAACATGCTCAACCGCCTGATTGAACAAGTGTACCGCGTAGTAACCAATAACCAATGAAATGGATCGCGATGTAAAAGATCACGCACCCACGGGAAAACCTCTGGAGAAGCCCTACTTACCAGCAGGGACGCTGTAGCTTTGCGGGAGTGGGCGCGGAACCATGTTTGCCAAAAAAGAACGATCCTTATTTGCCCTTCTTGTTTTCGGCGTCGACTTTTTTCTCGGGCTTATTGGTACTGGTCTCGCTCTGCTGCTCCAATTTTTTAGACCGGCCCGCTTTTGCCTCATCCGCTTCGATACGTTTCGCGGCTTTTTCCCAAGGGTATTCCCGAGGCTCTTCTTTCTGAGCAAAAACCTGGGCGGAGAGCGACGCGGAGAATAAGACGAATAGAATTTTCCTCATGAGACTTCTGGTGAAATAGTAGGTCTGAATTTGTCAGACAACAATAAGGGTAATGAATCGCTTAATAAATCGGCTAAGCCGCCTTCATGGAGGTGGCCGGAATTATTCAAATCCAAAAATCACGCTTGTGGCGCCGCCAAATAATTGATGCGTTATCTTATCCAAAATCTTCCTGCGCTTCAAGCCGCCGTAAAACCGCAATGCTGCGTAATTCCGGGGAGCGCGTTCATGGCTCCTCCGCCTTCATGGCATTTTTCTGATTGATTAGTCCCGCCATCAGTGCGTTGCCGGTCTCGCCAAAGTAGATGGAATGATAGGGAGAGGGTATTTCGATGCCCTCGCGCTCAAATGCAAGCTTTAGCCGCCGCCGATATTCACGCCCGACACTCCATTGTTTGATCGGCCTGGTGCGTAAACGCCCCTTGATGACCACCGCGAAATCCTGAAAACTATCAACGCCGTATATCTCAACATCCTCCACCATCAGCGGGCCGAACGTTTCATCCTTACGCAACGCCGCGCCCACACTGCGCATGACGGCCATGACTTTATCCATATCTTCCCTGTAAGCCACCCGGATCTCGAACACATACGCCGACCACTCCTGGGTCATATTCGCAAGTGTGGTAATGGTTCCGTTGGGAAATACATGCACGGTGCCCGCCTCGTCGCGCAGGATAAGGGTACGGAAATTAACCCGCTCCACCAGTCCACCGATGCCATTGACAATGGCCACGTCGCCCACCCTGATCTGGTTTTCCAGGATCATAAAAAACCCTGAAATAACATCACGCACCAGATTCTGCGCACCAAAGCCTACGGCGAGACCGACAACGCCCGCGCTTGCGAGAATCGGCGCTATCTCGACATTCAATTCTCTCAAAATCACCAGACCCACTATCACCCAAACGATAATCACCACCGCCTGGCGCAGCAGCCTGATCAGCGTCTCAATACGTTTGGCGGCTTCGGTTGCCATTTCTCCCTGTTCGCTGGCCCTGCTGATCAACGACTGCTGCATCCGGCCCAGTAATAGTTTGATGACTGACAGCAATATCCATGCCGCGAGGCTGATGAACATAATTCGCAGCGTTGCAAACATGAGCGTTTGCCAGTTGAATTGGTGTAAAAACCGGGCAATTAGATCCATTTTTTCACTCCTGATTTATCGATCTGCTGAATTCCCTTCGTCCCGCATGATTTGCTACGCTAATAGAAAGCCGCTGAATGAGTACGCAGCGACGAGCGTCGCCGATCGGAGGATTTCCCATAACCTGGCGATCACGGCATATGTCAGATAAACAAATGCGCATACCTGCGCAAAAAAAACGGGTGACAGGCTGGCGAGATTAGCGAACGATGAGAAGGTGTTATCGTATTATCCAGCATAAAGACGTTTATCTATGTGCGCTAGCTAACGAAGCCTTCAGTACCCTCTTTGCTACACTGAAGGCCGTTAAACTTTCAGCAGGAGCCTTCCATGGATAACGATCTCTTTCTGTTCCCCATTACGGGTTGGGAAATAAAAACAGTACCGGTTGACGGAGTCCTTTCCGTGCGCTTCCCTTTTCTATCTCATGAACGGCAGAAGCTCTCCGAGGCTGATCCAGGCAGGCCCTATGTGATGCATGCGGATCAGGCACGGGAACTCCGGGATGGGCTATCGCGAGCGATCGCCCAAATCGAAAACCAAACGTTCGAATCTGCTGAATCCACGATGGCATTAACCGGCGTGATTATCTATTAACCCAAATCCGGTGGTTGAGCACTCATCTATTAGTTTAATTTCATGATTCATAAAGACTTTATGTATCATTGAGGCTCACCTTCCGGATGAATCCACTACCACTACTGGATTCAGGATTCATAATGCGGCTACCTTACGTGGGGTACACTATGCGAGGGGGTTGGCTCGAAGTTTTGAGAGCAGCACTCCTCACATTTTCTTACTTTCTCTCGAAAGATTATGGCCCTTTATCAGCTTACGTTTTGCTACCCCTATCTGAAAGAGTATGCGGTAACGGTGCGGCATATCCGTGATGAAGTCGAAGCCTTGTCCGGTAACGATTGGCGAGTCGTGACTTCAGGCGAGCATGTATGCGCCATCGTATTTGAGACGAATGTTGAGCCTGAACAACTGGTAAGCACCCTTGGAAATTACGGAAGCGACAGTTTTCAATTTCTTCTGACAGAAATTGCTGTGGCTGTGGCGGGATATTTGCCCCCGGATGTCTGGGAATGGGTGGATAGCCGTTTTCCACGAACCTTGAAACTTCTCTGAACCGGGAATAGCCGTATAGCTTGCAACCGCTAGCAGCCTGTCGGCCGTAGAGTCGAAGCGAAAAAGCGACCGGGAGGACAGATTTTGGCGATTTTGAAGCCCAATAGTGGTTCTATTGGCTAAAAAGCGGCGAAATATGGACTGGCACGCTGCTTTAACACCCGGCTTTCGCAGCCGATTTCCTTTAAGTCCAACACGCCGCCAGGCCGCATCGATTGTCAACGCGGGATCGAACAGGACTCCGCGCAGAAACAATCCTTTATCCACGCGAGATTCCGGTGAATGCACGGCTTAATCAATGACACCCGAAACCCCCACCAATCGGCTTGACCGTCCAGTCGACGAGGCATACGACCACATACTGGGGCCGCCCGATGCCGAGATCACATTAGTCGAATACGGTAGCTACGCGGACCCTTCCTCCCGCGCCGCCCACGAGCGCGTTGCTGAAATGCGCAATCGCTTCGGCAACCGTTTGCGCTACGTCTTCCGCCACCGGCCGCTGCCCGGTAGCGATATTGCCCGCCGCGCCGCCGAGCTGGTGGAATCCTACAGCGACCCGGCGCGCTTCTGGCATGTGCATGTCGCATTGATGACCCACGCCGCCACGCTGACCGCGGACGACTTGCACACGATCGCCGCCGACCAGATTCTCGAAGAGAAAAATGCGCCGCGGAACGAAGAGGGCACGCTAGGCGCAAAAGCACGTGTGGATGCAGATGTGGAGAGCGCCGAGGCCAGTGGCGTTATCGTCACGCCGACATTCTTTATCAATGGCCGCCGCTACGATGGCCCCTGGGATGCCAACTCACTTTCGGAAGCAATGCTCGGTTCCCTGGGTCATGTCGTCCATGCGGCCGCGCTGGACTTCGCCAAGTGGGCGCCTTCGACTGGTATTCTGCTGCTGCTGACGACCGCGATTGCCATTGCGCTGAGTAATTCCACCTTCGGTCCGGACTTTAATGAATTCTGGGATCAGCCCTTTGGAATCATCTTTGGCGATGCTGCGTTTGATCTCTCGCTGCGCCATTGGATAAATGACGGGCTGCTGGTTATTTTTTTTCTGGTAGTCGGTCTGGAAATAAAACGCGAATTCACGGTGGGTCATCTCGCCAGCCGTCAATCCGCAATGTTGCCGGTCGCCGCGGCCGTTGGCGGTATGGTGATGCCAGCGTTGGCATATCTATTACTGGTGCCGGAAGGTCCGGAAGGCGCATGGTCGCTGGGATGGGGCGTACCGATGGCGACGGATACCGCATTCGCGGTCGCACTGATTGCCATGATGGGCAGGCGAGTACCTATCGAATTGCGGGTTTTTCTAACCGCGGCTGCCATTGTCGACGACATCGGTGCCATTATTGTCGTGGCGATTTTTTATACCGATGAGCTGCGCGGCAGCTATCTCGCCGGCGCCGCTGCTATTACGGGATTGCTGGCGCTGGTCAATCGAAGTGGCATCTATCGCGCTTCACCTTACGTATTCCTGGGAATCGGCCTCTGGGCCTGTATCCATGCCAGCGGAATCCATGCGACCCTGGCGGGCGTCATTCTTGCACTCTTTATCCCTACTCGCCCACCGCCCAACCTCAGGGCGCTGATGCTACAAGCCGATGCAATCCTGACAGCGGAAACGAAACGTGACAAAGAAGTGATGCGGTATGGCCCGTCCGAACCTTCCCTGGAAGCGTTGGATGCCATCCATGAGCGGCTGGAATCCCCGGCTGAACGCATGCTTCGTCACGTCGCGCCAAGATCGAGCTACGTAGTCCTGCCCCTCTTCGCACTGGTCAATGCCGGTGTGGCGGTCGAGACCGGGGCGCTCGGGGATCAGATGGCACTCATGTTCGGTACCGCGGTCGCACTTGTGGTTGGGAAACCGCTCGGGTTCGTCGCTGCGGCGGCACTGGCCGTCTGGCTGGGCATCGCAACCAAACCCGCGACATACTCCTGGCGTCAACTGGCCGGTGCGGGAGCCCTGGCTGGTATCGGCTTTACCATGTCGCTTTTCATAGCGAGCCAGGCCTTTGAGCTTGAATCTGATTTCGCCGCTGTCAAAATAGCGATCTTCGCGGGCTCGATCATATCGGCGATTATTGGTACAGCAATATTGTGGAATGCGCGGTCCGATTCCAATTGACTCTTCGTAGGATGGGTGGAGCGTAGCGTAACCCATCAAAAAAACACCACTCTGAATGTCCCGGCAGGCGGAAAGAAGCATCATGGAGGCGTGATGTGGAGGATAGCAAAACGATGGGTTGGGCTTCACTCCACCCGTCCTGCGGCCAATCCGTATGCCACCGAACAGACCTGGCATGATTTCCGGCGCAGGCTGGCGATTTTTCATCAACCAGGAAGGAGTGATCATGACGACGAAGAAAGCATGGGCAGTCTGGAAGGGCAGCATCAAGGATGGCGGCGGCACCATCTCTACCGAAACCGGCGTGCTAAAGGAAGCGCCGTATGGATTCAAGTCAAGATTCGAAAACGGCAAAGGCACCAACCCTGAAGAGCTGATTGGCGCCGCACATGCCGGCTGTTTTTCCATGGCGCTATCCCTGATGCTCGGCGAGGCGGGACTGACCCCCGAGAAGATCGAGACGCATGCGGATGTAACGCTGGACAAAGTCGGTGAGGGCTTCGAAATCACCGCAAGCCATCTTACCGTAACGGCAAAAATTCCCGGCGCGGATAAAACGAAATTCGAGGAAATTGCCAGCAAGGCAAAAGCGGGATGCCCGGTATCCAAGCTATTCAAGGCAAAAATCACGATGGACGCCAGCCTGGAATCATAGCCCCCGCATGGCTGGCCCGGGCCGTTCTGGCCTACCCATCACCGTTGTACAGCCAGAAAAATGCCCGGCGGAGGATTTACTCCGCCGGGCGAACTCGTCCCGTTACCATAAAGGAAGATTTACTATCTTCCTGAATCGTATCTTATCTCTTTTGACCATATTGCCAATTGGACTGAAGTACCAGTGGTGCAGAGACGGAATTGCAGGACCACGGACTTCAACTTGCAGGTCCACTCAAATATAAAGACGGGGAAAATTTTTGAATTGTTCTCTGAAGTGGTCTATAGATAACTAGCGCCCTGTCCGACGAAAATTCCTGAAGTGACATGGATGGCGAGATAAAGGAGATTCCGATATGACCGCAAGTAAACCCCAGACCACCGACTTTGCCAAAGACGTTCTCGGCCGTTACATCGCCAATGGGTTGGATGAAGCCCTGAATAGCACCGATAAGAACGGACAACGGCCGGATGGCTCCCCCACCAGCGATGCCCGGCCCTTCGATGTAATAGTGGTCGGCGGCGGCAGTTTTGGGCCGGTGTTTGCGCAGCACCTCTTCTCGCAAGATAAAACGCACAGTCACCGCATCCTGGTGCTCGATGCCGGTTCGCTGGTGCTGACAGAGCATGTGCAAAACTACCCCCCAATCGGACTTGGCGTCCCCGGACCCATTGAGACCGACCCATTCGTGCCGCGCGCCGAGGTCTGGGGGCTGCCATGGCGCGCAGACCCCGCAAAGGTGCCGGGCGGATTCCCCGGATTGGCCTATTGTTTTGGGGGACGCTCCCTCTATTTTGGCGGCTGGTCTCCGCAATTGCTGGATACCGCCACCGATACGGAAATGCCGCCGGACCGGTGGCCTGCCAGCGTGGTAAGTGACCTAAATACCAGGCATTTTGCGGAAGCCGCGCAACAAATCGGCACCGACCAGACGAATGATTTTATCAGCGGTCCCATGCATTATGCGTTGCGCAAGCAATTGTTTGACGGCATCAACGGCAATCAGGTTCCCGAGGCAATCAAGCCGGCTGAACTACCTCTGCACCTGCATGTGCCGCCCGCCACATCCGCTGAACATAAGGAACAATGTAAGCTGGAAGCGCCCTTGGCGGTCCAGAGCCGCGCGGGTTCCGGGTTTTTTCCCTTCAACAAGTTCAGCACTGCACCCCTGCTGATCAAAGCTGCGCGCACGGCTTCCACCGAGTCGATGCATGCCGTGGGCTACTCAGACGATGTCAAGAAGCGATTCATGGCGGTGCCTCACTGCCGCGTAATCCGGCTAGTCACGGCGATCCAGAACGGGCTTGGGCGGGTGACCGGCGTGGAATGCGAGACTTACCTGCCGGTTTGCGGCGACGGCTCCAATGTACAAAAACAGCGTGTGACAATCCCCGTGGCAGACAGCAGCAACGTCATCATCGCGCTGGGCACCATAGAAAGCGCCCGCCTTGCCCTGCTCTCTTTCCAGGGAATCACGAATTACGGCAGGATAGGCCAGAACCTGATGGCGCACTTGCGTTCCAATCTCACCATCAGCATTCCGCGCACGTCATTGTCCAGTCTCAGCCCGGCGGTGAAAGCGCTACAGGCATCCGCCCTGTTCGTGAAAGGCAGGCACACTTTCGCCGATAGTTCGGGCAAGGGCTATTTCCACTTGCAGATTACCGCGGCGGGGCTGGACAAACTCAGCGCCGATTCCGAGGCGGAGCTTTTCAAGAAGATCCCCGATCTGGATAGCGTGCTCCCGTTGCAGGAGGTGAACGACCACACGGTGGTTATTACCATTCGCGGCATCGGCGAAACCCAGGGACAGAATCCGGGCAGCGATATCACATTGACGAGCGAAACCGATGAGGTCGGTATGCAACGCGCATTGGTCGCTTACAATCTCAGTGCAAACGACTTCGAATTATGGGACGCCATGGACAAAGCTTCCGATGACGTAGCCAAGGTATTCGCTGGCGGGCACGATTTTACCGTCTTTACGGCAACCGGTCCTCAGACCGTTGCACCAGCGGCGGACTTGAAGCAACTCGTGCCCTATAAACCGGGCCGACAAGGCGGACGCCGCGACGGCATGGGCACCACCCATCATGAAGCGGGACCGCTCTGGATGGGCGACGATCCCGATACTTCCGTCACCAATGCCAATGCCCGTTTCCACTTTGTCGACAATGCGTATGTCGCCGGGCCAGCCCTGTTTCCAACCGTCGGCTCGCCCAATCCGATGCTCACAGGGGTTGCGCTGGCGCGCCGCCTGGCGGAACAATTCACCGTTGCACCGCTTCACCCCGATGCGGGATTCACCATGCTTTTCGATGGCACAGACACGGGCAAATGGCGCATGTCGACCATCAGGAATCAGACCAATAATAATCCCGGCGGCTTGCTGCTTGTGGATGGCGCCCTGGAATCGGTGCCAGGCAACGACTTGGGCATGTTCTGGCACACCGACCCGACACCTCAGGATTTCGTGCTTAAACTTGAGTGGTTGCGCTGGCGTGAGGATGACAATTCCGGTGTGTTCATTCGCTTTCCGCACCCGGATAGCAAAAATTACAACAATACCGCCTATGTCGCGATTGATTTCGGATTCGAGATCCAGATCGACCAGCTCGCGCGTCCCGAGGGGGCGCCCATTCGCAAAACCGGCGCAATCTACGGCTTCGCTGCGCCTAATGATCCCGATAATCTTCCAGTAAAACCGGTGGGCGAATGGAATGAATTCGAAATTCATGCCCAGGGACAACACTATTCCGTGTTTCTCAATGGCATAATAATCACCGAGTATGACAACCCCGATCCAGCGCGTGGCCAGCCCAGCTCGGGAAGCATACCCAGTTTTATCGGACTGCAAACCCATACTGGACGGGTCGCGTTCCGCAAAATCCAGATTAAACCACTTTAACGAGGTTCATCTTGGCAGGAGACATGCGTGGACTACCAAGACCGATAATTTCAGCCTGCATCTGTCTTGCCTGCATCCTGAGCAGCACTGAAACCTTTTCCGGCTCAGACTCTGGAGCCCTCCCTGGGGCCGCTCCTGGAGCCCCGCAAAAAACGCTTACCATCACAGAGCAATATAATCTTCCCATCGCCGAACTCTCGGGACTCGCCATCGCGCACACCACAAGAAATAAAGGCGGCAACGGGAACGGAAGCTTGGAAACGGGCGAGGATGGCATCAACATTTATGCCGTTGGCGACGGCAGCTACGAGATCGCCCGATTTCAGATCGACGCGGCATCGGGCGCGGCCATCATCGATGCGCAGGATGTCGCGGATGTGGTACGCAAGGGTAAAGCGGATGCCTCCCAGTGGGAAGCGATCGCAACGGATGGAAGAGACACGATCTGCATGCTGAGTGAGAACCGCGGTGAAATCACGTGCCTCGACCATCGCCTGGAGCACCGACGGGGAAGCTTCACGCTGGATGTTTCAAGTATCGGCCACCTCGAGTTGGCCTGGAAGGCGCGCCCCAATTCACGCGGCGAGGGGATGATACTCATGAAAAAGGGCCACGTCCTGGTTCTCAAGGAAAAGCACCCCGCGATGCTTGTGGAATTCGGCCCGGAAGGCGACTCCCCGATAGGTTACGGCCCGGCCGCCTTCCTGCAAGATAATGAAGAATTCGCCGGATTAAAAACGGATTCCGAGGAACCGATTGTTTACCGCGCAAACCGAGCGATTTTCCCTGTTCAACGCAGACTGGTGGCGTTGAAGACATGGGAATTCTCCGAGCGCCTGCGCGAACTCGCCACGGATGCAAGCGAAATCACGCTCGGCCCGGATGGAAGCGTTTACCTGCTCTCGCAAGAAAGCGCCACCCTGATCCGGCTGCAAAAGATCCTGAAGCCAGACGAAGAAAAAGTCTCGCTGGATCGCGGCGCGTACTGGAAGCTGCCCGCTGGGCTCGAAAAAGCGGAAGGCCTGGTGATTGATGGCGGCATGCATCCCTGGATCGGTATCGACATAAAACAGACCAGCAAATTCAATCTCTTCCGGTTGTCCCCTATTGATGCCGCGCCTGAATAGCGGAGTGTCTCACGAATCATGGGGTCATTTCAGATTTAAGAATTCAACGCGATTGCGGCCTGCTATCTTTGCTCGATAAAGCGCCTTATCGGCGGCTGCGATGAGCGTGCCCACATCCTCCCCAATCCGGTCACCGCCAACCGTTACACCCAGGCTTACCGTCATGGAAATTTCCCCAGACCGGCTGTCAACAGGCTCCATGCTGATGGAATTACGAATTTGTTCGGCCAGGATCATCGCATCACTCCCCGTACAGGACGATACTGTAATGAGAAATTCCTCTCCCCCATAACGCCCGATCCGGTCATGAGGACGCAGTACAAGGCGCATGCGCCGGGCTGCCTCCTGCAATACCGTGTCGCCAGCGGGATGTCCGTAGGTATCGTTGATTCGCTTGAAGTGATCGAGGTCGGCAACCACAACACCGATGCAGGTGCTTTGGCACGCCGCCCGTTCCACCTCTTCTTCCAGATGATCCATGATTGCGGCACGGTTCCATACCCCGGTAAGGCGGTCGTGCGTGGCCTGGATATGCAGTTTCTTATGCAACGCAAGTATTCGTTCGGCCACCCGCAGCCGGGCCGCCAACTGTTCTTCATCGAACGGCTTGGTGATGAAATCATCGGCACCCGCATCCATGCCTTCGAGATAACTGCCCTTGCTGTCCAGCGAGGTCAAGAGAATGATGTATGTATATTGCAGACTGGGTTCGGCACGGATCATTTTGCACAATTGTGGACCATCGATATCCGGCATCATCCAATCAGAGATAAGCAGGGAATATTCATCCTGTTTCCAGGCTTCCCAAGCCTTCTGCCCGTTTTCCACCGCCGTTACCGTGTACCCCAGTTTCCTGAGCGTCGCGCCAAACAAAAGGCGCGAGGTGGTATCGTCTTCCGCCATTAATATCTTCATAATCAGACCCTGTCGGACGGAGGTTCGGAATGCATATCAAGCGCGGCAATTTCGACCTTTACGCGGCCAAATTCACCTTCGATCTGTTCTATTAACGCGACTGCTCCGGTCGTGTTGCCAGCTTTACCCAGCGCTTCCAGCTGCTGGGCAATATCCGCCATGCGCCGCGCACCGACGCTGCCACTCGCGCCTCTGAGAGCGTGAGCCGTCTTGCGCAGAAGCGCAGCATCACCCCTATCCAGCGAGTTTCGTAGAATGCCGATGCGCTCAGTGCCCTCGTTCAGGAACGACATGAATATCTCACGAATCAAGGAAGGTTCCGTCGCGTCTCCCAACGCGCGCAGATTTGCAATGACTTCGGCACTCAATGCGGATGAAATATGGGGAGGAGCTGAAGATATCAGGGACGAGGAAGGGTCCGGCGTATCAACGCGGACCATGTTCTCATTCTCTGCCTGGGTTGGCTGGGCGTCATTTTCCCGTTCCCGGTTTTTCCCTGGCCCCCATCGTTTTAGGGCGGCGGCAAAATCTTCCTGCTTCACCGGTTTACTGATGTAATCATCCATACCCGCGAGCAGGCAGTACTCTTGATCTCCCTGCATGACCTGCGCCGTTACCGCAATGATGGGAAGCCACGATTTTCCGCTGGGCCGGCGGCGAATCGCAGCAGTGGCTTCAAAGCCATCCATTTCCGGCATCTCGCAATCCATGAATACCATTTCGTAGGGAAACGCCTCCACCATCTGCATGGCTTCCCTGCCATTGGCGGCGACATCCACATGGCAGCCCAGATTTCTCAGCATCATCGCCCCGACAATCTGATTGGTGACGTTATCCTCCGCCAGAAGCACTCGCATGCCAGTGAATGGGGGATTTGCACTCTCGATTATCTGTTCCTCGCAAACTTCCGGAAGGGGCTGACGATCGCTGATGAGGTCTATGGAGCGGCGGCGGCAGTATGCGTCCCAGACATTTACCAGCGTCGACAATAACTCCGATTGGCGCGCCGGCTTGACCAGGTAGGCCGAAAAACCGATTTTCTTGAGCCGCTCCCTGATATCACCCTCTTGTCCCAGCGAACTTAGCATCACCAGCTGGGTGTCGTGGAGCGAAGGATCTGTTTTGATGGCGCGGCCCAGACTTTCTCCGTCCATTCCCGGCATTTGATAATCGAGGATAGCGATCTGATAGGGGTCACCGGCGGCATGCGCTCCACGCAGTGCCCGGAGCGCTTCCACACTGGATGCGGCACTTCCGATGCGCATTCTCCAGACGCGGATTTGCTCTTGCAGCACGAGACGGTTAACCGAGTTATCGTCCACAATCAGTACACGGGCACGTGCCAGTTCCACATGCGGGCTCACGGCGGCCGGTTGATTCTGCTGCAGGGGCAGGCTAAGGGTAAACCAGAACGTTGACCCCATGCCCACACGGCTCTTCGCGGCGATGGTACCCCCCATCAATTTCACTAACTGCTTGCTGATGGCCAGACCCAGGCCTGTGCCTCCATAGCGGCGCGTGGTGGAAGTATCCGCTTGCGTGAATTTATCGAAGAGGCTCTCCAATTTGTCTGCCGTGATGCCCAGCCCGCTATCCTCGACACTGATGCGGAGCTTGACCTCATCATCATCGATCGAGTCGGTTTCAACATTGATGAGAACATGACCCTTGTCAGTGAACTTGATGGCATTATTGGTCAAGTTTGTCAATATCTGACGGATACGTCCCATATCCCCGATCACATGGCGTGGCACATCCGGGGGGTAGCGCACTATCACATTCACATCATTCTTTCTCGAGGGTTGCATGGCGATCATGCCCGCCACTTCTTCAACGGCCTGAAGCAAGTCAAACGGAATGGGTGCAATCACCAGTTTACCGGCCTCGATTTTGGAGAAATCGAGAATGTCATTGATAATGGTGAGCAACGTCTCGCCGCTTGCGCGCGCCAGGCCCGCCAACTCGCGCTGCGACGCGGTTAACGAACTATTCAAAAGCAGGCCGATGGTTCCCAGCACGCCATTCATCGGCGTGCGGATCTCGTGGCTCATGTTTGCCAGGAACTCGCTCTTGGCACTGCTGGCAGCCTCGGCTGTCAGCCGCGCTTTTTGCAGCTCCATCTCGATAGTCTTCCTTGCGGTGATATCCTGACCGGAAAAGTAAAATTCCTGGGTATCCGGTGTGGTGGTGATATTCCATGAAACCCAGCGGCCAGAACCGTCCTTGCAACTCATCTGGCTTTCAAAGGAAACCGGAATGCCCGTGATGAGTTTATCCAGTTCCCGGGTAGTGCTCTCGCGGGAATCGGGGGAGACGAACTCCATGAACGGCCGGGATAGCAATTCCTCCGGTGAGAAACCCAGAACCTTTTCCCAGGCGGGGTTCAAGCGTCTGAAATGACCATCGGAGCCCGAGATGGCAAGAAAATTCAAGGACTGGTCAAAGTAGCGATCGCGTTCCGTTTGCGCGGTGATAAAAGCACGAGAAAGGCTGCCTATCTCGTCGCTGGAATCAATCTCGAATTGAGAGACATGATCCATTTCTCCGATACTCCTGGTTTCGTCTTCGAGCCGAACAAGATTTTGTACTTTTTGCCGCACAACCCGGGAAGAGAGTGCGAGCCAGGCCACGACAAGAGCGAGCGTAAGAAAGACGCTGTATACATAGAAAGTGGTGCGGTGCCGGGCGGCCGCGATCGCATTGATTGTGCGTGCATCGAACAATTCGTAGAACTCGTTCACCTGCCGCATGATTCTGGCCTTCTCGATATGGTAGTTCCCATCATGCAGGATGCGGCGGGCCAACTCGGGGTCAGGGACCCCCCGTATATCAAACTGGCCGGTTGGGTCCCGAAAGAGTCCCTTCATCGCGTGGAAAGCGCTGCGTTCCGATTGCACCAACCGGTTTGAAATATCTTCGGCCTCCGTCAGCTTGGCAAACTCTGCCGCAGTAAACCCGGACTCCTCCATCCGGGTTCGTAAGGAAATCTTCCGCCCCCCCGGACTGGGCTGGAAGCCGGGATCGCCGATTATGAGATCCCAGTAACTACGCTCATAGTGAAGGGGCTGCTCCAGTTCGCCGTTGCGGATCGCAAGTATTTGCCAATAGGAACGTTCAAACTTCGGGTCGCCGGTATCCACATAAGCTCGGGCCATCGTGGTCATATCATCCGACGACTGGCGCAGCTCGTCAGCGACGAGGAAAGAAGTGTAGCGAACACTTTGGATCTCATCGAGTTCCTGCTGCCCGAAGAAGCGAAGTACGATAAAAAACACAAGCAGAGAAAGAAGCACCCCGGTTACGAGGTAAAAGATATGACTCAGTTTCCGGATTGTCATGATTCTTCCTTCGGTATGGGTCACCGTGTGCAAACAAATTCGAAGCGAGCTGTGCTTTGCTGGTAGCGCCTCGAGCCGGGCTTTAATTCAATACTCCGATGCCCTGGATCAACGCAACTGCTGCCGGTACATGCCGTACGGTCAGGATGGAGCCATGTTCCTTACTTAAGAAATGCGCATTGCCTTTCCAGGCAGATATCGCGATAGCGGGCTGGGCGCACAATCCACATGCTACGGGCAGATATGGTAGATATGGCAGACTTGGCAGATGGTTCTCAAGCTGAACTGCTCCCTTATCCTTATGCCCTGATGCAGTCAGCAATTAAATAACAAAGGGCTATTCATGAATAGCTGTAATATTTTACAGGTGTGTTGCGGGATCCTTGATTGGCCCCGTATTGAAGACATAAACCAACTTGTTGGATAACGTTGCTGGAGTTGCGGTCGCCGCATCCGCGCTTACCCCCATGTGCCATGGGCCAGGTAAACAATCCGCAAGAATGCGTCCCGGCTCCCCTCAATCCCATCCATCCCCACTATCTACCGGCCGCCTTGCCTGCTCCGCCCCAGCCAGCGCTTCCACTCCGGATATGACATCAAACAATTCCTCGTCGATCTTGCTTTGGCGCAGGCGATAAAACATATGGTGAAGATCCGTGCTCAATTGGTCGATATTCTTTTCGGCGCGCTCCATTGCCGCCAGGCGGCTCGCATTCTCGCTTGCGAGAGACTCAGCGCAGGCGCGGAAAAGTGAGACGAACAGGTACTCTCGAACGAGCGCTTGCAGCGTTGCGGGACTACCGCCGATTACCTCCGGCAGATTCTTCGTTGGCCAGGGAAGGCTGGCAAGGTCGCGCCGCCAGGCTGCGTCCAGGGGCAGCAGGCGCTGATGGACCGGCGCATACACCGCCCCCGCTCTGGAGCTGTTATAAAAGAGATAAAGCTGCGACATTTCATTCGTGCCCTCCCTTTTCCACTGGACATCGCCGTCTACCTGTTCCGGCACCAGCATTTGAAACAGAATCTGCCCCACCAGCGGGGTGATGGCCCTGATCGAAAGCGGAACAGTGAGAAGCCCCGCCAGTGGCATGCCAGTGAGTGCCAGCCGGTCATGCACCCGCTCGCCTACCGCCCAGATCTTTTTTTTGCCCGGCAGAGCCGCCAGCGTCTGGACGGCATAATCGGCCACGACATCGTTGAATTGACCCACCAGCCCCTGATCCGAGCCAAACACCACCGCGCCTGTTATACCCACATCTTTTTTCTGCCCTGCTACCGCTGCCGCGGATCCGCTTGTGCGGAAGCAGACACTCAAACCAAGCTGTACAGCACGATAATACCCATCCAGCGCATGCACCGATTTCTCGTACTGTCCAATGCTCGCCGCCGCCAGCGCCTTCATGGTGCTAACCACTGCGCGCAGATCTCTGGCTCCTTCGATTTTCCGGCGCAGGCTCGCGGTGGTATCGCTCATGACGTTTCCTGCTCGGAATCGGCATTGGGTTCGATCTCAAACTCAGCCTCGGGTTCTGGCTCTGGCTCTGGTGCGGGCTGAAATCCGGTCAGTGCCTTGCGGGCGATTCGCAGTACCCATTCGCGATCTTCGCCACTCAGATTTGCGGCGGTTTCGATGCGTACACGTACCTCGGATGGAATATCCGCCACCGCCTCCCTTATAGCCTGCTCGGCATCCACCATGCGGTCGAGCGGCACATCGTCAAACAGCCTGGCGGTCAGCGCCAGCAGCACCGCAATCTGTTCAGGCACGGCAACCGGAGTGGATTCAAGCTGCTTGAGACAGGCACGGATGCGCCGCCCGTGTTCGATAATCTCCCGGGTATCCTCATCCAGCCTGGCACCAAAGCGGGCAAAGGTTTCCAGTTCTTCAAACTGTGCGTAATCAAGCTTCAGATCACCCGCTACCGCGCGGTAAGCACCGCGCTGAGCCTTGCCGCCAACACGCGAAACGGATTTTCCGGCATCGATGGCGGGCAGCACGCCCAATTCAAATAATGACGGAGAGAGGTAGATCTGGCCATCGGTGATGGAAATCAGGTTAGTGGGAATATAGGCGGAAATATCCTGCGCTTCCGTTTCGACAATCGGCAGCGCGGTCAACGAACCGCCACCGAGCGAGTCGCACAGATGCGTAGCACGCTCCAGCAGGCGCGAATGTATATAAAAAATGTCACCGGGATAAGCTTCGCGCCCCGGCGGCCGACGCAGCAACAGGGAGAGCTCGCGGTAGGCGCGCGCGTGGTGGGTCAAATCATCGTACACGATCAGAACATCGCGGCCCTGCTCCATGAAATATTCCGCTATGCTGGTCGCGGCATAGGGTGCGATATAGGCGAGGCCGGGAGGGTCGTCGCCTTCCGTCACCACAACCACTGTATACTCCATCGCGCCTTTTTCGCGCAGAGTGGCAACCACTCTTGCGACACCCGATGCACGCTGTCCGATAGCGCAATAAACACACAGTACATTCTGGTCTCGTTGATTGAGTATCGTGTCGAGTGCGATGGCGGTCTTGCCTGTCTGCCGGTCGCCCAGAATCAACTCGCGCTGACCGCGGCCCACAGGGATAAGCGCATCGATAACCTTGATGCCGGTTTGCAGGGGCGCCGTGACGGGTGCGCGGTCCATGATGTGCGGGGCGGTGCGTTCGATCGGCAGGCGCCGGGTGGAAATGACCGGCGCTTTGCCGTCGAGCGGACGCCCCAGTGGATCGACAACTCGTCCGATCAGCCTGTCGCTCACCGGCACATCCATGACGTGCTCTCTGCGCTCGACCTCATCGCCGGTATGCAATTGCGAGTAGTCGTCGAGCAGAATCACACCGATTTCATTTTCCTCAACATTGAATGCTATGCCGTATGAATCACCGGGAAACTTCAGCACTTCCTCGAAACCCACGCCGGGAAGGCCGGAGACTTTTGCGATACCGGAGGCGATACTCGTGATAACGCCTGTCTCGCGCAATGAAAGTTGCGGCGTCCAGGCTTGCCGTGCTTGCGCTATTTGCGCGAATGCACTGTCGAAGATACTTTGCAGATTCTTGGCGGGTATTTTCATTGGTTTAACCTAAATTCGGCAGTTGGACAGGGTGGAGTGTGCGGTTTTTGAGGTGCAGGGCAAGGCGCAACGACGCGGAATGGTCATTCCATTCCAAGGAGTTGCAACGCCGGCATGCGCCGTAAAAACCGTACAATCTACCCTGTAGCGAACTCACCAAAAAGGTGAAGGTCAAGTAATGCAAACGGTCTTTGTGGATCATAGTATTAAGCTAAAAAGCGAGTGGTCAACTGCCGGATTTAGGTTTAACCCTGAATCCTAAAGAACTCAGGTTCGGGGCTTCAATACCGTCACTTTTTCCTGCCCTTTATTTCTTTCTTTAGCGCTACGATCCGTTTCAGATTGGGCTTCAGTATCAGAGCTGGATTCGGATTCCAGCTCGCCTTCAACATGATTTTTCAGCAGTCTGCCTATCTCCTTTTCCAGCGATGCGAGATAACCCACGATACTCCATGCCACCTTATGTCCATGCGTGACGAGTTCAATGCCGCCGATCAGTTCCGGTTCGGTCGCAAACTGGACGGAAATATCCACACCCAGGCTTTCCCTGATCACGGCTGCAATCGCCTCTTGCTGCGCCGCAGGCAGATCAAATGCGCTGCGAACCAGAACGCTGGCTGCCATCGCGCCCGCTCCCGCCGTTGCCAATACCACCGGTGCCGATATGGCTGTCGAAGGCGGCAGCGTCTTGATTGTCGAAGCCAGCCGCGCCTTCTCGTCAGGACTTAACTCGCGCATGCGCCCGATAAAGGCTTCCGCGATGTGCGCCTCGAGAGTGGTATTGGCGAGATCGGCCAGCACCTTGCGGGCAATGGCGAATACTTCCATGCTTATTCGCCGCGTGAGCGTTTCGCTCAGGCTCTGGTATTCGCGTCTCAATGCCTCTTCCCGTCTGGTACGCAAGTTATCCGCATCCTCCCGCGCGGCGGCGATCAGCCGCCGGCGCTCGGTGCGCGCCTCGGCCGAAGCCTTGCTCAAAAGAGCGGCCCGCTGCTGCTCAAGCTCCTCATGCTTGTGCTGAAACGCGTTGCGCTCTTTCTCGGCTTCCGTTTTTTTCGCATCGGCATCGGCGAGTTCCGCCGCAATCCGCTGCTCTCTCGCATCAAGGGCCTTGAGGATGGGTTTATAAAAAAAGCGCTTCAACAACCACACCAGAATGAGGAAGTTGACGACTTGCGCAACAACGGTGAACCAGTCGATCAGCACGGATTATTTTCCCGCAGCCTGTGCAATAACGTGGTTCCAGAAGGGATTGGCGAAAATGAGAATCATGGAAACCACGAAACAGTAAATGGCCAGCGACTCGATGATCGCCAGGCCGACGAATAGCGTGCGGGTGATGGTCGCAGAGGCATCGGGTTGCTGCGCAAGCGATGTCAGCGCCGTGGCAACCGCCTTGCCTTCTCCCAGCGCCGGGCCTATCACGCCCAAGCTGATCGTCAGACCGGCCGCGAGAATCGATACGATTGCGATGAGGGTCATGCTGTCCATAGTTTCTCCTTATGCTTATGGGTATCTGTAACGATCAATTTGGCTCCGATTCAATATGCATAAACATCAAGACGGATTCATGAGCATAATCTTTATCATTTGATTTTCTGGCCCTTTCCCGCATCCGGTACTCCGGGTTCCGTCGCGCCATGATTGCGACGACTGGCATGATCGGCATGGTCGGAGGTGGCGGCCGCGATATAAACCGTGGCCAGAATACTGAAAATATAAGCCTGCACCATGCCCGTCACCAAGCCGAGCGCACTCATGACGATCGGAAAGATAAACGGCGTGATCGTCAGCAGGATCGCAAGAATCATCGTTCCGCTCATCATGTTGCCGAACAGGCGAATCGCCAGCGCCAGTGTGCGCGAAAACTCGCCGATGATGTTGAATGGCAGCAAGAGGGGCGCCGGTTTGAGATAGGAACTCAGGTAGCCGCCCAGTCCCTGCTCCTTTATGCCATATATCGGCACTGCGATAAAAACACAGATCGCCAGCGCCGTGGTGGTCGAGAGCGAACCGGTGGGCGGCTCATAGCCGGGAATAACGGTAAAGAGACTTGCCACCGCGATAAACACAAACAGCGTGCCAAGAAAACCGAAGTATGTCAGCGGCTGGCGCAAGCCCACTTCTTTAATCTGGTTGCGGATGGCGATAACGACGACTTCCAGCAGATTCTGCCAGCGGGAACGTTCCAGTCCGATGGAGAGCTTGCGGGTAATGGCTTTTGAACCCACCGCCAGCACAAACATCAATACCCAGGTATAAACAATCGTGGCATTCAGCTTCAGGAAGCCGTATTCCCAGAAGACGATATGGTCGGGACTAAGGTGCATGGCTGGCCTCCCCCACTGGCTTTCCTGCTGGCGATTCAATGGGTAATCCACTAGGCGAAAGCGCGGATAAAGGAACCGGAAGAAGCCGCGTCGCGGCCCGCCGCGCGATGATGAATCCGAGCAGGCCCGCAAGCAGCATTTTCCAGCCCTCCCCCGGCAGGCCCAGCAGAAAATAGAAACCCGTCATGACGATGCCTATCCGCAGCAGCATGCTGCCCATGAACCAGAGGCCCGCCCGATTGGATGAAATGCCGTGGCGCACTGTCCACCACAGGCCGCCGAAGAAAATCGCCCCCAGAAGAATACCCGTTACCACCGCTAACGCCAGACTCCATAATTCACTCATCGCAATTTCTCCTTTCCGGGTTCCTCCCGCTCCTCATGGGTTTCCTTATCTTCCTTGTCTACCCAATACCAGGCATTCACACAGCCAATGATCAGACCGATAAACAACAGCATCAGCGTCCAGGAATGTTTCATGGGGACGTGTTGATCCAGCCAGACACCCAACGCCGCGCCAGCCAGCGTCGGCACCACCACCGACCAACCCACCAGCCCTATCATGCCCAACCCCGACCAGACCGTCTGGGTACCCCGGCGCCGCGCCTTGAGCTTGCGCGCCGCCCTGGCGCCCACCTGCCGGCTTAATTCCGGCTCGCTCCCGGCTGTGATGGCTGTCTTTCCAGCTTCTTTCCCCCTCGCTTTTTCTCCTGATTCCTTACTCATGATGAAATTCCGCGAAGCGGCGGATAAAACCGCTTTCCATTTTCGCCACTACCCGTCGCAAACTCAGCTCCTGCTCATCAAGATTCAGGAACTCATTTTTCACGGTCTCGCGCAAAGTGGCGAGATCGGCTCCTTCTACGGCATTTCGCACCGAAACCAGTACCTCCCCACCCGTTTTTATCAGGATGCCTTCATCGACCGCAGCGTAGATTTCACCCTCTTCTTCTGTCCCGAATATCAGAATTCCCGGTACCAGCGCCGCCACGCAGTCGAGCCGGTTGGGCAGGAGTCCGAACGACCCCTCACCCGTCTCGGCGACAATGCGGGTTATGCCGGTCCTGTCGGTGAAAACCCTGTAGGGCAGAAGAATTTTAAGGTTCATGTGGATTCATGCATAATGCTTACCTCGGAATCCGGCTTTGGACCCGGATTCAAACCGGGCTGCGGCTTTACCCGCACCTTTGTAATTTTCACCTCATCAACCGTCCCGATCATATATAGCGCCCGCTCCGGAACATCCTTGAACTCATCCTGGAGAATGCGTTCGCAGCCATCCAGTGCATCCTTGAGACTGACGAGCTTTCCCTTGATGCCGGTAAACTGCTCCGTAGTAAAAAAAGGCTGGGTAAAGAAACGCTCCAGCCGCCGCGCGCGAGCCACCACATTACGGTCTTCCGGAGACAGTTGTTCCAGTCCGAGCATGGCGATGATGTCCTTGAGTTCCGCATATTGCGCGAGCGTGCGCCGGATCTCCTGCGCGATCCGGTAATGCCGCTCGCCGGTAACACCCGGTGTCGCCATTTTGGAATTGGATTGCAACGGATCGATAGCCGGATACAACCCCTCGCTGGCGCGTTTGCGCGAAAGTACGATGGATGCGGAAAGGTGGGAAAAAGCGTGGACAGCCGCAGGATCGGTGAAATCGTCCGCCGGAACATACACCGCCTGAATCGACGTGATCGCACCGGTATCGGTATTGGCAATACGTTCTTCCAGCTGTGCCAGTTCCGTGCTCATCGTCGGCTGATACCCCAGGCGCGACGGCATCTGGCCCATCAGTCCGGACACCTCCATGCCCGCCTGGATGAAACGGAAAATATTGTCCACCAGCAGTAATACATCACGATGCTCGTCATCGCGAAAATACTCGGCCATGGTCAGCGCCGCATGACCTACACGAAACCTCGCGCCGGGAGGCTCATTCATCTGGCCGAAGACCATCACCATGTTTTCCAGCACCCCTGCCGCTTTCATGTCGCGATAGAGTTCCTCCCCTTCGCGGCAGCGTTCGCCTATGCCACAAAAAATGCTGACTCCCTCATGCTGCCCGGCCACATTGTGGATCATTTCGGTAAGCAATATCGTCTTGCCCACGCCCGCGCCACCAAGTAGGCCCGCTTTTCCCCCCCGCTCCAGGGGCATCAGCACATCAATGATCTTGATGCCCGTCTCAAAAATCTCGGATTTGGTGGAGCGCCGCGCCAACGGGGGTGACGAATGATGGACGCTACGCCATTCTACGTTTATGGGCGCCGGCTGCCGGTCGATAGGGTTGCCGAAAACGTCGAATACACGCGAGAGGGTGGCGTTACCTACCGGCACCATCAGCGGCCCGTGTGTATCCGTAACCGGCATGCCCCGTGCAAGACCCTGCGTGGGTGTCAGCGCGATCCCCCGCACGTTATGCCCGTCGAGCTGGGACAACACCTCGATAACTATTTTCCCTTGCTGCCCGGTGCGCAATAATGAATGGATAGGCGGCACGCGATTTTCAAATCGTATGTCCACGATGCCTCCGCGCACGGAAACAACGGAACCGAGTTCTGAAAAAGCAGCAGTCGCAGTATTCATATGTCCCCGGCAGTCAAGGCGATGATATAACTACGCAATAATTTATGTATAGCATGCTTAATACGATAGTTATAGTTTCGCAGGGTTAGCACAGCGTAACCCAACGAAAAGCTGCGATGAAATTCTGTCCTGTTCCAAACACGATGGCCGAAATTTTTTATTCGCTGTATTCTTATATCTTCCCCATCAACGAGAACGAAAAATGGGCATCTATGCGGTAACGGCGGTGGGAGCGGGTGCAGCCTTGGGGGCATGGCTGCGTTGGTGGTTTGGCATCATCCTGAATCCAGTATTTCCCACCCTTCCTTTCGGCACTCTGGCTGCCAATTTAACCGGCGGTTATCTCGTCGGCATGGCGGTCGAATATTTTCATCACAACACGATGCTGCCACCCGAAGCACGGCTGTTCGCCATCACCGGATTTCTTGGCGGATTGACCACTTTTTCCACTTTTTCCGCTGAAACGGTTACGCTGTTGTTGCGCGAGCAATATGGCTGGGCTTGCATTATCATTTTTTTACATCTGGCAGGTTCCATTGCCATGACGATACTGGGTATAGTGACGATCAAATGGCTGGCGCAGTCCTAGCAGCCTGTCGGACTTGAAGAATCGAAGCGAAAAAATGGTTGGGCGAGGACAGATTTTGACGATTTTTCAGGCCAATAGTTGTTCTATTGGTCAAAAAAGCGGCGAAATATGGACCGGCCAGATCAATAAGAAAAAATAATGAGGGAGTAAACAGGAGTAAATGGGAGACCAACATGCAAGGCATATTTCTCAAATTCTTTGTGGGCGAATACCGTGAGCACGGCGGCATACTCTTATACGAGTGGCTGCTGGAGCGCGCAAAAAAATGCGGCTTTCGCGGTGGCACGGCCATACGCGCGATAGCCGGATTCGGCCGGCACGGCATACTGCACGAGGAAACATTTCTTGAGCTTGCGGCGGATCTTCCGGTAGAAGTGAGTTTTGTCCTGAACGAAGAGGAAGCCAAGCGCTTTCTGGAGTTATTGCAGGCAGAAAACCTGGACCTGTTTTATGTCAAATTCCCCGTCGAGTATGGATTTTTGCCGGCGTGACGGCAGATTACTTTCATTCGTCTCAATTCCATACCACTGCCAACAGACCGGGTTGGCACAGCCCAATCCGCAATTTAGCCAGAATTTAGCCGATCACCCCATCCGCTGAGTCCAGCGTTAGTCTAATCCCGGAATACGCCCTAGCGCGCTACCACGTTGAAAGCAGACTATCCCGCAATACCTGTAAGATCTTACAGCTATCCGGGAATGCCGTTTAATTATCTAATCGTGGTGACACAACAACCAGAATAAGGCTCCTCCCATGCAAAATGATGAATTGCGGCCATTATCCATGTCCCGCCGTGAGTTTCTGAAAACAACGGCCGCCGCCGCTACCGTCGTGGGCGCGACCACCCTTCCATTTGGCAATCTCCATGCGCAAGCACCTGCAAAGTACCGGCGCCTGAACATTTCAAGTCCCGAGGCGAAACGATCCATCGAGAGCTACAAAAAGGCGATCCGCGCGATGCTTGCGCTGCCGCCTTCGGATCCGCGTAATTGGTATCGCCTCGCCCTGACCCACACAATGGACTGCCCGCATGGCAATTGGTGGTTCCTGGTATGGCATCGCGGCTATATCGGCTGGTTCGAGCAGATTTGCCGGGAACTCAGCGGCGACCCGACCTTCGCACTGCCCTACTGGGATTGGAGCGAGAATACGGACCCGCGAAATCCATTCCGGCCAAGCGTCCCCGCCGTCATGTTCGATGACGTGCTTACACCCACCGATCCTGCTTATATCGCGCACTTCGATGAATTCCACGCCCGCTACTGGGATGTCATGGCGAAGGCGGATTATTGGAAGCGCATCTACAAACCCAATGGTGAATTTGACGATGGAACACAATATGGCCAGCTCCTCGCTCGCGGCATCCGCACGCCCGATGACCTCTGGTTCGACATCATCAATGATCCGAGAGGCGCCTTCTTTTTTGATCGGGCCCATGCGCGCGGCGTGACAAAAGCGAAGCCGCAGCTCGATGGCAAAACGGCAAAGGCCGTTTCCCTGCAAACCCTGCTGGATGCACTCGCGCCACGCGATTTCCTCACGTTTGCCAGCCCCAAAACAATAGGCCACAGCGGGTTGACCGGCTTCGGCGTTCTAGAGGGGCAGCCGCACAACAGAGTACATAATTGTGTGGGCGGCATCTTTACCGATCCCGGCGGCAACACCACTAACAGCGGCGGATTCATGCAAGCCAACCTGTCGCCCGTCGATCCCCTCTTTTTCCTGCATCACTCGAATATCGACCGGTTGTGGGACGTATGGACCCGTAAGCAACAGGCGCGCGGATATCCTGTTCTGCCGGAAGGTTCGGATCTTGACACGTGGTCTGCGGAGCCTTTCGTGTTCTTTGTCGATTCGAAGGGACGGCCGGTAAGCAAAACGACTGCCGGCAACTACGCCACGATCGGCGATTTCAATTACGATTATCAGCCGGGATCGGGTGAACAAGTGGTGCCGATGGCCCTGGCCGCCGGAGCGCTCAAGGCAAAGGCTACCCGGATTGAGCGTTTCAGCGCACAAATTACCCGCCCGCCAGCAAGCACAACCGGGACAGCGAGCGGCGCCGTGACGATTCCGCACGCGCTGCTCCAGGCGACAACGGAACCGGAGGCACCGAGGCTTTTCGCACAGGTAACGATCGCTCTTCCTCCGCTGGCGCATGGCCGCGATTTCACCGTTCTGGTCAATGCACCGGCCGGCGCGACTGGGGCAGACCCTTCAAGTCCGCACTATGCGGGCACGCTCTCGATGTTCGGTCATCACATTGTGCACGCACCCGTCACCTTCACCATACCATTATCGGGTGCGCTCGCCGCGATGCATGAAGGTAAACTCCTGAAAGCAGATGCGCCGCTGGATATCCGGATCGTGCCGGAGCAGATGGCCATGCACCGGGCGCTGGCGGCGAAGCCCGGCATGGAAACAAAGGCCGAAGTCCTTTCCATCGTGGTGGAAGCGCATTGACCGGGAGAATCATGTACCGACAGTGGTCTGGCCTTGCATCAATCATTATTGTATTGGCATTTTCCGCCGTATGCGTAAGCTGCACGAAGGCTGAAGGTGATTCCCAGCAGGGGGTGATCGAGCTGGCGCTGACTCGTCCCGCGACTCCTCAGGAGGCGGTATGGGTGCAGGTCCGTGCGGGCAAGCTTCCGCGGGGAACGGAGATCCGTGTCAGCACACGCAAAGGAATATTGCTCGGTACCGTCTCGCCTTTCGGTGCGCAGCCGGGGCAAGAGGCCGTCACACACACCATTCCCCTTCCCCAAAGCGTCATTGTAAATAACCGCGTGCAATTGCGCCTTACGGTCGATGCACCCGGCACGCCCGCTCGCTCGCCGCAACCGGGCGAGGTAGAAAGCATCAATCTGATTTATGTGCCGATCAGCTTCTAGTCCGAAAAAGTGTCGCAGAGATCCGCGATGCTTTTTGTGAGCCCGCCATTGATCCAGTATGAGGATTCGTGCCTTTAAGCCTGAATCCGGTAGTTGGACGAGGTGAAGTATGCGGTTTTTGGAGCGCGGGACAAGGCGCGACGACGCGGAATGGCCGTCCCATTCCAAGAAGTTGCAACGCAGCTATGTGCCGCAAGAACTGTGCAATTCACCCTGTAGAGGCCTCACCCGAGAGATGAAAGTCGAATAATATGAAATATTCTTATTAATCATTAAATTACTAATCTATTAAATGAGCGATCAACTACCCGATTCAGGTTTAATTCGTACCCCGCTCCGCGCCCTTGCGCTGTCCGCATTCGCATTGTGCGCCTTGGCATCCCTGGTGAATGCCCAACCGGAAGATCGATTAGAGAATAATCGTGTGGTGGAAAATCCACCGTTGCTGGAGATCATCCGCCCGGCCAGACCGCGGGAAGAAGCGCGCATGGCCGCACCCGAGGGCGTACCCGCACCGGCGGCCGAAGCGGCGTTGGACCTGAACGTCACCTATACCAACGGCAAGATCTGGAATCCGGCTGAACAGCGCTACGACGCGGTGAAATTGCGAAGCTATCAGGGCAAAGGGGTCAACCCTGACGCTCCCTACGTGTCGCCCACCATCTCCATCCTGCCCGGTGAGACGATCCGCATGACGTTGCATAATCAGCTTCCCCCGGACCCAAGCTGCATCAAGGAGGGTAAGGATGTCAACATACCCCACTGCTTCAACGGCACAAACCTGCATACGCACGGCCTATGGGTAAATCCGGCAGGCAATGGCGACAATGTGCTCATCTCCATCAACCCCGGCGTCAGCTTCCAGTATGAATACAAGGTACCGTCCGATCATCCGGCGGGCACATTCTGGTATCACACGCATCGCCATGGTTCCACCGCATTGCAAGTGGCCAGCGGCATGGCCGGAGCACTCATTATCCGCGGCACGCGCTACCCCTCGCAGGAGTCGAACGGTGATATTGACACCTTGTTGGCACCCACTACCACCCAGCCTTTCACCGAGCGCTTGCTGGTCATGCAGCAGATCCAGTACGCTTGCCGCGACGCGCAGGGTAAGATCAAGACAAACGCGAACGGCAGCTACAAATGCGATCCGGGCGATGTCGGCGGTATCGAAGGATACGATCAGTTCGGCCCCGGCACGTGGCCCGCTTCGGGCCGCTACACCAGTATCAATGGCCAGGTTCTTCCCACCTTCGGCGGCGCCAGAGCGGGGCAGATCGAACGCTGGCGTGTAATCCATGGCGGCGTTCGCGACACCATCAACCTACAGTTCCGCAAGCTGAAGGAAGGCGGCCGTAGCCCCGCCCTGTTAACGGCGGCCCAGCATAATGCCTATGTGCAAGAGAACTGTACCGGTCCGGCGCTGCCGCAACACCTGATCGCGGCGGATGGGCTGACTACAAAGGCCGTGATCAAGACCAATGTCGCTGTCTATCAGCCCGCCTATCGCTGGGATACATTGATGGTTTTTCCTCAAGCGGGCGTTTACTGCGTGATTGACGATGCGGCTCCACCATCCGCGAGCGTGGAACAGGCCCCGCCGTCACGCCAGTTGCTGGGCCTCGTCACCGTCGATCCAGGCCACCCGGTTCCTCGCGACATCACCGCCTATTTGACCCGGGAGCTCATCGCCGCGGCCAAGGTCAACATGCCCGATTCCATCCAGTCGAGGGTGGCAAGCGACCTGCGCGATGGCTTGAAGCTTACCAAGTTCGTGCCGCATGCCGACATCAAGGATAGCGAGGTTACCGGCACCCAGGAGCTCCGGTTCAATATAGACGTCAACAAGAGTCCGGCGGAATTCCAGGTGAATGGCAAGCCCTATGATCCGGGCAGAATCGACCGGGTGCTTACACTGGGCGGCGTGGACGAGTGGACGTTGAAGTCCGATTTCGTCAGCCATCCCTTCCACATACATGTCAATCCTTTCCAGATCGTCAAGATTCTGGACCCCAACGGGAAGGACGTCAGCACTGCCGACGCCGTGGATTCGATTGACGCACCCGACCCGCAATACCGCGCACTGAAGGGCGTATGGAAAGATACGCTATGGGTGAAAAACCTGGTGCCCCCTGGCAAGCCGCCCGGCCAATACACGCTGGTCGTGCGCACCCGTTATCAACGCTATATCGGTGACTTCGTGCTGCACTGCCACATCCTGGACCATGAAGACCAGGGGATGATGCAAAACGTCCGCATTGCCCTGCCGGATGGCGGTGGAAGCGAGAGTCACGGCCACCACTAAAAGTACCACGTCCAGGGCGAAGTTATTGTAGGTCGGATTAGCGCAGCGTAATCCGACGCAATAATATGCCGAATACATTGACTGCGATCATGTATCCACACGGGATTCCATCGCGATTTTGCTCCTGCCTCCCGGAACCAGTTCGCCTTTTCCATGAAATTATTCGTACGCACTGCAGTTTTGCCAGGTACGTCACCCCAACTCCGTAAGAATCCCCGGCATAATGGGTTTTTACCGCCATCCATGCTATAAATAATTACGACGCATAACCAGCAGCCGGTGCATCACTCGCGCATGCGGCCGGCCGAAAAAACCTTGCATATGGCGGAACAACAAGACGACAAATCCAAACTGCCGCTGACGGGGATCTTCGCGTTGATGGCGATCGTCAGCAGTTTCCTCATCTACGAGGGGATATCGCTCAAAACTTCCCGACCCGTCGACAAGGAAATAGCAAGCAAAGGATCTCTGGAAAAGGGCTTGGTGCAGGCACGCCTGTGGCAGGACCCATTCGAAGCGGTGGAAACACATCGGCTCCAGGAGGCGAAACAGCCAAAACAGCCAGGGTTAACCGACGACCCGCACACACTGAATAACCTGATCAAGGTCATCGGGGAATCCAGCATTCGATCCGGTCTTCGTATCGTGCCGGTATTCGTGGACGGCAGCCCTTATGTCAATGGCGTCGAATCCCGGCTCAGGGACCGTTACGCCATGGTATCGGCTTTGGGCGCGGCGGGTTATGTGCCCGAATCGGGTGAGCACATCCGCATATTCAGGTGGGATCAGGCAAAAGCGCTGGAGACCGATGCTTCGTCCCTGCTGATCCCGGTCGAGCTGTTTATCCCGAAGGCAAAACTCCGGGACCAGGAATATGGCAAACACGTTTTGGTCGTATGGCTCAAAGACCAGGATTTCGGACGACTGGATAAACTGCTGGCGCATCTTGATGAAACGCTCGGTAAAAGCCTGCCGCAAATAGAACCCGTATATAGCGTACTGGGACCGCGAAGCTCCGCTACCCTGAGCGCCATGCTGAAAGAGTTGCGCAATATGCAATCCAGTCTTCTCGCAAATCCCCTTTTCGGCACATTAAAGCATCTCAAATTCTATTCCCCCTGGGCAACCGCGGAGGATACCTTTCTGCTGGACTATCCGCCCATGCAGCCTGGCTCATCGGGTCTGCACAGCGACGGCCCGGAGGCAAAGAGGACCGTTGAAGAGCTATTCAAGTACCCGAGAATCGAGTTTATCAGGACGATCAAGACGGATGCCATGCTGGCGGAGCACCTTCTACAGGAATTGAAGCGCCGCCGGGTGGATTTGAAACCTTGCCCGGACAAGGATTGCAACCCGAAAGTCGCGTTGATTTCGGAATGGGATACGCTTTATGGCCGCTCGCTTCCACGCACCTTTGCGGCGGTGGCGATGAATAACGGTTCCGGCAAAGCCGGCCCGGCGCTGGAATCCGAAATCAATAAATTGCGCAGAGACGAATGGCCCGGCTGGATAACCCCGCATTCATACCTTGCAGGACTTGACGGCGAATTACCGGCGAAAGAGGACGACCAGAAAAAAGAGGGCGCTCAGTCCAAGGTAAAGGCATGGTACGAAGGCTCCTCTCAGGATGTTGAGCAGAATGCCGGACAGCGCCCCGAAGGCCGCGGTCAACTGGATTATCTCCTCAGACTGGCGGCGGCTTTGAAACAGGAGGAAGCGAGGAGCGGAGAGGAATTCAAGGCAATCGGCGTGCTGGGCAGCGATGTCTATGACAAGCTCCTGATTCTGCAGGCACTGCGCCAGACATTCCCCCGCGCCATCTTTTTTACTACCGATCTTAACGCCAGACTGGCCTACCCTCCTCAGTGGCAGTTCACACGTAATCTCATCGTTGCTTCGCACTTTGGGCTGGAACTCCAGCCAGCACTGCAAACACCCATCCCCCCATTCCGCGATAATTACCAGACATCGCTGTTCTATGCGGCCCTATGGGCCTTGGAGCATTTTTCAGCAAGGGCGGATTGTCCGGACTGTTTCCAGTTGAGCGTGGGCAAGGGCAAAGAACCGCAGCCGGCGATATTTTCCGGGAATGTAGCACCACGATTATATGAAATCGGGCGGCACGGCGCCTTTGATATCAGCACCGATATCCAAACAAACATTGGTCCTCAGGCTTCGGATTACGCAAGCATCCACGCGCAGCGTCCGGATCTGGAAACTTATTCCGGCACATGGCGAAACCTGAAACAGATGGGCGGGATGGCACTCGCGGCGGTTGTACTTGTCCTCACCGCCATGCTGATCAGCAGCGCGGTGGCAGATGCCTGCCTCAGGCTTGCCTCGAACAAATGGTTCTGGCTGGGCCTCGCCATGGCGGGCGCGGCGGGTTACGGCGTGGCGGCACTGATGACCTGGATGGTGCCGAATCCAGCGGAGAACGAGCCGTTCACCCTGACTGAAGGAATCAGCGCATGGCCGGCGGCGTCAATTCGCCTGCTCGCATTGGTGATGAGCGCGATCTTTCTCTGGTATTCCTGGCGAAAGATGAAAGACAACGAGAGCATTCTGGCGCGTGATTTTAATCTTACAGACGAAGATGGCGCGCCCGTGGATAAACTGGATCGTGATTCTCCCGCCTTATCCACGTGGTCGCTTCGCCGTAGCGTGGGAATACACACCTGGCGGCCGCAAACGGCGGATCAGGTCAATGCCGCGCGCCTTTGGCGGGAATACGCCGTACTTGGGGAACTGGGAAACTTTGCCATGCGGGGCGTGCCGCAAGTGGCGCTTGCGTTGCTTTTCGCATTTCTGATGATGGTTCTTTTCGGTTTCCCCAACACACCCTGCCGCGGCCAGGGCTGCTTTACAATTAATGAAAATATCATAATCTTGAGCGTGATCATGATGTTGATCCTGATATTCTATGTGATAGATGCCACGCGACTCTGCCGCAGATGGGTGGAATGTGTCGCCATCAAGAAAATCCAGTGGTCCGATGGCTCGCTTACAAAAATAGCCAAAGAGCGGGGACGAGGCAATAGTACGGGCACAAACATGGATAAAGACAATCTGGATGAGTGGCTCGGCATTGAATTGGTCGCCGAACGAACAACGGTCATCGGTAATTTTATCTATTTTCCTTTTGTCATCATGTTGCTTCTGGCAATCGCCCGCCACAATTACTTCGATAATTGGGGATTTCCAGCCGCGCTCGTCATTATCTTCGCCCTCAATGCGATCCTCGTTGTCGTCAATGCGATGGCATTGCGGCGTTCCGCCGAAATGACCAAACGGGAAGCTATAAAGCGGCTGGAAAAGAAGCTTCTTGAACTGCCGGATCAAACAACGTATGGGGAGTCGCAAAAGCACGAGATCGAGTGGACACTTGGGGCGATCAGGAACAATCAAAGAGGCGCCTTCCTGCCATTCACCCAGCACCCGGTATTCGGTGCTGCGATCGCGCTGCCATCCGGGGGATATGGCCTCGTACTCTTGTTTGAGTATCTGGCGACGGCATTCTGAGGAACCTCAACCTATGCGGATAAGAATGGTACTTCCTTGCATTAAATCGGGTTGTAACCTATGTTGCATAATAAGTGGTTGCCCATGAGAATTCACGGCGGCCGGTTTTTGCGCAGATGAGGATTAGTCATGCTTGAGCCAAAATGTATGTTCGCCTTCGCTTTTCTTCTGATCGCGGTGCCTCTTCACGCGCAGGATCCGGCGCGGCCGTCTGGGGTCACCGAAACTGCGGCAGCGCAGGCCGGATCGCAGATGCAGAATCCAAAAATAGCGTCATCCAGCTTCAATGGCGTCGTTATTCAGGTGGAACCCCTGGAAGTAAAGTCGGCGAGCGGAGACGTACAAACGTTTCTTCCTGCTGATCGACAGGACTTGACCTACCTCACAAAGCCAAAGCCGGGAGATCTGGTTTCGCTGACTTACGAACCAACGCCCAAAGGCAATATACTCAGGGAAGAAATCAAGATTATCGGCGCGACCATCATCGGCACCATCAAGGAAATCGCCACTGATATGTCGTGGGTCATTGTCAGGACCCGGAACCTGGATAAACCCGAGAACGAAGTCAATGTTCCGCTCCAGACAAGCATTCAGTTTCAACCGCTGGTATCGGCCATGCGTCCCGGTGACGGAATCATGGCCACCTATGTGCGCAGTGGAGGCATCAATACCACGGATGGCATCAACTCTGTAAAATCCCTTGAGTGGCAGAGCAAATCGGTGGGGCGTGCCGCGCGCTGGTGGTCACTCATCGGTGCCATGGCGGCACTCTACATTCTGGCTTACATATTCACCCAGGGCCGCCCGACTGCGCTCTTTCTGGGTACGGACAATCGCTATAGCAGCTCAAAATTCCAGACCGTTCTCTGGTTTTCGCTCGTTATCGGCGCTTACGTTGCCATCGTATATCATCGCATCTTTGCGGCTGGCTGGAGCTATGTAGGCGGGGTGGATATCCCGCCGAACCTGCTTATCCTCTCCGGAATCAGTGTGCTCAGTTTTACGGCTGCTAAAGCGATAACCGTAGGCAAGGTCGAAAAAGCCGCCACGGAAGGCAGGACAGATATGAAGGCTAGTGCCGATACTCCCAGGATGCTGGATCTTGTCACCGACGATTCCAATCGCACCGACCTCGGCGACTTTCAGATGGTGGCGATCACCATCCTGGCGGTGATTATCTATGCGATCTCTGCGGTTGAGTTTATGGATCACATCGAATTTCGCCGGGTAGTCACAATGCCGGATGTCGACGCAACACTACTTTCCATATTTGGCCTCGGCCAGGCCGCCTACCTGGGCAAGAAAGCGGCTGGAAATGAGTAGTTACCGCAACTTCTCGCCAGGATGGAGAAGGCCTCATTGACGCCTTCTCCATCTACTGCCCGATTTACCGGGCTATTTATGTTTTAGCGCATTGCGTACCGTAGGGAGTGCGATCAGCGCCAGCCCATGATTCCGCTGCCGGTGCGGTTGCTCTGATCTCCGCAGCTCGCTTCGCGGCGGTTTCGGCATTCTTCGGCCGCCCAGCCCCGGAAAGGGCCAACGCATAATCGTCAAGCACGGCAACGTAGAAGTCGGGCGCTTTTTTGGAAGCGATTTCGGGCTCCAATTCGGTTAACACACTTTCAAAGTAAGCGACAGCTTCAGTGTATTTTTTTTGAGCAAGATTGAGCCGCGCCAGTTCCGTCAACGAGATATAAAATACTCCCCCGCTTTTCTTGTCCAGGTCATGGGCAACCGTAAGCTCTTGCTCCGCCTCCTTAAAACGGCACGTCACGCCGAGGGAGCGGCCATATTCATAATGGAGAACAGCCCTGAAGCGGGGACTGGTCTGCGCCAGATTGGTATCGGTGAATGAACGAGCGTAAATTTTGCGTGCCGCATCCCAATCCCCCCTGTCTCGGGCGGCGGCCGCCGCCTCCATAGTGTCACCCGGTGATTTCTCGCTGACGGAGGCACAACCTGCCAAGCTGAGTAAGATAATGACGCCTGGAACGAATCGCTTCATGTATTTCTCCCTGATCTGACGATGCTGGATAAGAATAATCTGATTATTGCCGGTGTGGCGCATTCCTCCACCCCTTTGTTGATTATATTAACATTAAATGCTAATCAAATTTAATGGCTATTTATCGCGGCCAACATCGGCGGGGGCAAATACGCTGGGAGCAATAACATACTGCCGGAAAGACCGCCTGTCGCGCTTATTCCATATATGTATCATACATCCCGGGTAGGATGGGTGGAGCGTAGCGCAACCCATCAAGATCACACATAACACGGCATATCAAATCATGATCGAAACAAGAGGAAGGCGGATTCAATGATGGGTTACGCTACGCTCCACCCATCCTACATACCCTGATCGGTTTTCCGGCGAAATGGGCAGCGCGTAACGCGACCATCGTCCGGCATATTCCTTCATGAATGCCCGTTAATATGTCACGAAAATTTCCGGAACTCGCACTTACCGGTGTCCAGCGTCAGTCCTTTACCTCCATAGCCCCAGACCGCGGTGAAGTGACTTGCTTTTTCACCGGCAATATCGCTGTTACCGTTAGAGATCGTCAATGAAACAATAATCAATTCATTGCCGGAATGTACAACCGGTTTCAATTTGCCGATCGCGATGAGGACTCCGTCAGCCGCATCTTTTACCGTCGTCGCCGTTGCCACATAGCAATTGGTCCACAGGCACGCCGAAAGTTCGCCGTTTTTCGTGTTATAGATGAATGACTCGGCATTCTGGAAACCATCGTTGATCTTTTCGCATCGGCCGCTTATGCACTCATACTGAGTGTCGGGCGTGCAATGATATTCCCTGTATTCCTGCGAAAAGCCCGTCGCCGGGCTCAACAATAATGTGAATAGCGACACGGACGCATAGGAAATAGTGCCCCGCCAGCTTGATGCCCGGCCATACAAAATCATGGTTCCGCGATAGTGTAGCCCCATTCCTCCAGCTGCGAGATAAAGGCAGGCAGATCCCTGGCCGTCGCTGGTTGCACATGCATGAGTATGTTGTACGAAACCTTGCGCCACTGCTGCGTAAACTGTACCTCGATATTTCTTATCTTTTCGGTACCGAGCCCTTTCGGCGCTTTCCAATCCTCGGTGTCGATATCCCAGGTCACAATAGTTAGCGACAAGTCGCCGGCGACTTCGACCAGCTCCGGATCGAGATTTCCACGAAACCCTCCCGCTCCATACGGCGGGCGGATCTTTGTTGGCGTCACCCCGGTAACGTCGGCAACAATATTTTGGGTATCCCCCAGCTCGGACCGCACGTCTCGCTCCGTCGCCCTCGCCAGATCCGGATGGCTCCAGGAATGATTCTGGATATCATGCCCCTCGCGGACGATCATCCTTGCCGCCTCGGGATACTGTTTCACCTCGCTGCCGAGCACATAAAATTCCGCCTTGATCTCATTCGCCCTTAACGTTTGCAGAATGCTCTCCAGCGCGTCCACGGGTGCTGGCCCGTCATCGAATGACAGGATTACTGATTTTCCATCCCCAACCATCTTTCCCCCGGATAAATTAAACGATCAGATCTTGACCACCACCTTCGCCTTTACCATGGTTTTCAAATTTGATTTCTTTTACCGCTTGTTCAATATAGGACATTTTTGGGGAGTTGCAGAAAATACAGGGAGCAAGTCATATCAGCGCGGTGTAATGCGGCGAAGATATTGAAGACATCATTATCCGCTTGCTCAACATCCTGCGCGTGACGGGTGTTAACCGTTACTTCTTCCGCACCGGCCTTGCTCTCAATCACCGGAGCATTCAAATATCGAGACATATCTTGCCGAAATGCCCGTTGGTTTCCTGATAGCGGAAAGCCTCGACGATTTCCTCCAACACAAAATGACGATCAATTATCGGCCGCAATCCGGTGGCGTCAATCGCACGAATCATATCCATCTGCTGGCGGCGGCTGCCAACGACCAGCCCTTGCAGGCGTAACTGCCGTGTCAATGCCGAAAGCAAGGGCAGCGTCCCTGTCACACCGGAGAGAATGCCGATCAACGCGATGTGTCCGCCGACACGCGCCGCCACCATCGACTGTGCCAGCGTTGATGGTCCGCCTAGTTCAATGACATGATCGACGCCGCGCCCCCCCGTCAATCGACGCACTGAATCGCCCCAGTTTTCATCCTCACGGTAGTTAATGAGGTGATCCGCCCCCAGCGCTTTAAGCCGGGCAAGTTTCTCATCGCTCGACGATGTGGCGATTACCGTCGCACCCGCTATTTTGGCGAATTGCAAGGCGAATATCGAAACCCCGCCGGTGCCCTGAACCAGTACGGTTTCGCCGGGTTTCAATGCGCCGTCCACCATCAATGCCCGCCAGGCTGTCAATCCCGCGCAGGTAAGTGTCGCCGCTTCCGCGTGACTATAGTCCTTTGGTGCATGAGTAAATGAAGTCGCCGGCATTGTCACCTGCTGGCGCGCGAAGCCATCGATGCCGTCTCCTGGCACGGTCTCCATACTCTCAACCTCGGGTTCGCCGTCCAGCCAGGTGGGGGAGAAAGTACTGACGACGTGATCGCCTGCTGCGAAGTCAGTCACTCCCTCACCCACCGCGATGACCTCCCCCGCTCCATCCGACATGGGGATACGCGGCACTGACGGCGCCCACATGCCGCTAACCACCGCGTAATCATGGTAGTTCAGCGAACTCGCCCGGATTCGGACCGTAATCTCGCCGGCTTTCGGCATGGATGAATCGCAGGTGCCCAGCGCAACACGATCAAATCCGCCACCTGGCTGCACATAGATTGCCTTGAAAACCATGATTTTCCTCACTCGCAGAAACATGAACAGGTTGAACCGGGGGAGCTAGTGTATATGCACAGCATGATCATAAACAAACATTACCGCTCCATCGACACCGCTTGAGCCTCAAAGCTGCGCCGGATACAGTCGCGGAGGTGAGAAGCGCCGCACTGAACGCAGGTGGCCGGATCTTGCAGGAACGCATTTCAGGAATGGGATATCGCGCCGAATACCGCGCGGTACCGGGCGGATGGGGAGGACGAGTATTGGCAAATCTGAACGATTCGCTCATCGTCGCTCCCTGTATAACGATCGGTTTCTTTCTGCTTCCCCTGGGTTCGTCGCAGAAGTTCGGAAAAAACAACCCGCCCTGAATCAAACGAATTGCCCTAGCTCAGGCAGATATAGAACCCAGTATTGAATGAAATACATTCCAGAGAAATATAGAACCCGTTCACCGCCTCTGAGCCCGTCCGTCAACCCTCAGCCTTCTTGCGCCGCGCCATGCCGCCCACCAATGCCAGGCCGGCCAGCATCAGCGCATAGGTTGCGGGCTCGGGGATGACGCCGGTGATAACGACTTGCCCCGCGTTATTGATGCCGGTCGCGCTGTCGAAGAATATTCCATCCGGGTTGATCAGCGAATTCAGGTCGGTCATGCCCACGCCATTAGGGCCAGTGATGAAAGCATGCCTCTCGCCTCCTCCGGCGGTGACGAAAGCGCCCACTACCTGCCCGGCATCGTTGATGTCATAAACGTCAATGTTGTAGCCATCACCCAGGGTACCCAGATCGGTGACGCCCACACCATTGGGACCGGTGATGAAAACATGCCTCTGACCCCCCGACGTAGTGTAAGCACCCGCCACCTGCCCGGCATTGTTGATTGCCGAAGCCGTGCTTTCTATATCCAGCGAGAAGAGATCGGTGATGCCCAGCCCGTTAGCGCCGGTAATGAAGGCATGCCTGATGCCGTTGGCTCTTTCAGAAACTCCCACTACCTGTCCCGTATCGTTTATTCCAACGGCTTGAGTTTCATTTCCGCCCAGCGTGCCGATATCGGTCATACCGATGCCATTTGGACCGGTGATGAATCCACGACGAATAGATCCGGAAAAGACAGTACCCACCACTTGTCCCGCAGTGCTGATTCCATTAGCAGTGCTAAAGCTTTCACCCAGCGTGCCGAGTGCGGTCATACCCGCGCCATTGGGACCGGTGATGAAAGCACGATTGATACGCGGTCCGGAGGAATTGGTAAAGATACTTCCCGCAACCTGCCCGGCAGCGTTGATATCGGAAGCGCTACTCTCCATTTCACCCAGCGTGCCAAGATCGGTAATGCCTACCCCACCCGCTCCAGTGATGAAAGCATGTCTGTTGCCGCCGGCCGTTTGGGACCATCCCACCACCCGTCCGGCATCATTGATATCTCCAGCTTGAGTGCTTTGCCCTCCAAGATTTCCCAGCTGCCTCAATCCTTCCCCGTTTGCATTCACGATCCACGAGGCATGCTGACCAAACGCGGGAGAAACGAAACACAGACCGGCACTCAGGATCGCGGCCGGAATAAATTTGCCAATTTTAGGAAAATAAGCCGTTTTCATGTTGAAATCACTCCATAGTGGGGGATACGTTTAAAATCTGCAGGGGCAAAAAAGTATAGTCCGATTAAAAGACGGCATATCGCCCATCTGGACTATCAGTCCTGGTAGACGGAGTAATTCTCATCGGCGAACAGGTAAACTTCGTGACTATTGCCATTGGACAATGCCCACAGGAAATATTGAGTAACATAACGCGGCCGCGATACGGCGTGGCATGGCTTGGGTAATGATCACTTTATACGCCCGGCTCAATATTGAATGACATCTTTTCTGATAGATAAGGAAACAAATTCATGGAGTCAAAACCCATCACCAATACAGCGAGGATCATCAATTCCGGGGATTTGCGCACGCGCATCAGCTGGCTCAAGCAGGCATTGAACTACCGGTTTTCTGAAGAGTATTCAAAAGAATTGAAAGCGCTGAATGCGTTCGAGAGAAATATCGAGCCCGTTGCCTCATTCTCGACCTACGCGCCGGGTGCGGACTTGATTCGCGACAGCGACTTCGAAGAATACAAAAAGACGATGGAAGAACAGAATACAGCAGATGTTTCCAGGGCGGCGTTCAGCCCCGTCGATTTCAATGGAGTGATTTACTGGCTGCGCCAGTGAAGCAAAGCGGCCGCGCCTCCCGGAGCCAAGCGAGTGTTTCAGTGGGCAATTACCGTCTTTCCGATATGATCCCGCTCTTGCTGATAATGATACGCATAATTGGCGTGATCGAAAGTAAATGTGCGAGCGATGACCGGCCGCAAACCGGAAGCGGCAATGGCGCAATTCATCGCATGGAACATTTCAATGGAGCCAACGAGAATGCCGAGCAACCGGATCGAGCGCAGCATCAATGGCAGCGGATCGATCTGCCCAAAACCCGAAACCAGTCCGATCAACGTGATAATGCCTCCAAACCGTACTGCCCGCAGAGAACGTTCCAGCGTATTCGCGCCGCCAACCTCCACCACGATATCGACGCCCCGACCACCGGTCAGCTTCATCACCTCCTTGTCCCAATCCGGCGTCTTCTCATAGTTGATGAGATGATCGGCGCCCATTGCCTGCGCCCGCTCCAGCTTCTCATCGCTGCTTGAAGTCTGGATAACGATTGCGCCATGCAGCTTGGCGAACTGCAAAGCAAATAAAGAGACTCCACCCGTGCCCAGCAGGAGAACCGTCTGACCAGCGTGGATTTTCCCGGCTTCCACCAGTGCATGCCATGCCGTCACAGCGGCATTTGGCAGCGTTGCCGCTTCCTCGTAACTCAAATGCGCCGGAAAAGGAATCGCCGCCCGCTCGGGAAGCACTATATATTCGGCCAGCATGCCATCGACCGTCCCGCCCAGAGAGCGCTGAAAAATCTCCTGTGTCAAAGGCCCGGATATCCAATCCGGAAAAACGGCGCCCGTAACACGATCACCGGCCTGAACGGCTTTTACACCCTGCCCGGTCGCGACCACCTCACCGGCGCCATCCGAAAGCGGAATGACAAAGGGTTTGACCCCAGTCGGATAACGTCCATGAGCAATAATAAAGTCACGGAAATTCAGAGAACTGGCGCGTACCTGAATCAGCACCTCCCCGGGACCGGGCTCGGGTTGCTCCAGGTCTTTGCGCAATGCCAAGCCCTCTATGCCATAGGTTTCCCTGAGTTGAAAAGCTTTCATTGATGGATTCCTTTATTCTAAATCCGTCCGATAGCGAAAGCGCTCCCACACTGGACGCTGTTTAAAAAATTCAGTAACACTATCAAGTTAGATGACAGATTTGAATTGTCAAGGCAGAAAAGAGGCTTCATCTTTGCGGTGATTCCATCCTGCTGCATGAGCCTACCCTTGCATTTCCCTCAATACATGCTATTCATTACTTACAGCAATGCTTACAGGTCCAGGAGACAATCATGGCGACCAACAATAAAGGAATCCCCGCAGGCGAACCCCAACCCGGCACAGGCTACCGGCGCAGGGTAATTGTAAAATTCAAGGATCACGTCCAATTGCCAGGAGAAAACGCAGCCCGCATGGTAATGGCCGGTGGCGCCGGGCCTTGGGAGGCGCTGGCGGCACAGTTCCAGGGCATTACGCTTGAGCCGCTTCTGACCTTCAAGCAGCCGGATCAGTTTGCGGCGCTGACGGAACGGGCCCGAAGGCTTGACCCCGCCTTTCGGCCCGCCAACCTGAATGCCTATTTCGCCGTGCAGCCGCCGCCCGGCGCAGATGCCGAGGCACTCGCGAAAGCGCTCTCCAGCTGGGAATCCGTTGCCACAGCTTATGTCGAGCCGCCACCGGTCGAGCCACCCTTCGTCAATGCGGCGGACGATCCGCGCAGTGTCAATCAGGGCTATCTCGACCCTGCGCCCGACGGCATCGACGCCGAATACGCATGGAATTTTCCCGGCGGCGATGGCGCCGGGCAGGCGCTGGTGGATATGGAATGGGGGTGGACCTTCAACCACGAGGATCTCGCTGCGCACGGCATTACCCTCATCTCCGGTCTGAATCACTCCTTCTTCTTCCACGGCAGCGGCGTGCTGGGAGAAATCGCCGCAGTGGACAATAATGTAGGCTGCGTCGGCATCACGCCTGCCCTGGCTTCCATCCGCTGCGTCGGCCAGCACCTGCCAGGGGGTGGATACAGTACCGCGCAACCGATCCTGGATGCCATCGCGGTCATGAGCTTCGGCGACGTGCTGCTGCTGGAGGCGCAGACCAATCTCTTCGGCTACAACCTTGTTCCGGTCGAGATTGAACCGGCGGTTTTCGACGTGATCCGCCTCGCGACATCGCTGGGCATTGTCGTGGTCGAAGCTGGGGGCAATGGTGGCGTCGATCTCGATACCGTGGTCAATCCCGGCGGCCAACAGATATTCAACCGCGCAAGCCCGGATTTTCTGGATTCCGGCGCCATTCTCGTAGGCGCTGCAAGCTCCACCGCGCCGCACGCGCGGCTCGGCTTCTCCTGCCACGGCAGCCGTATCGACTGCTATAGCTGGGGCGAGAATGTGGATACGCTCTCGTCTGACGGCACTAATACCGCGACCGATCTTTATACAACCGGTTTCAACGGCACATCGAGCGCCTCGCCCATTGTCACCGGGGCGGCACTCGCGGTGCAGGGTCTGTTCCAGGCAAGCCCGGCCGGCGACCGCCTGGATCCGGCGCAGATGCGCGCTCTTCTATCCGATCCCGCAAACGGGACCCCATCGCAAAATCCAGCGGTGGACCGCATCGGCGTCATGCCCAACCTGCGCGCCATCATCGACGGCATGATGCTTAACCTCCCACCCGACATCTACCTGCGGGATTTCGTTGGTGATAACGGCGACCCCCATCTAGGCGCAATCTCGTCCAGCCCCGACATTATCCTGCGGCAGTTGTCCGTCGCCGACCCGCAGGAAACTTTCGGCGCCGGCAGCGGCACCGAGAACGATATGACACTGGGTTACGAGGCGGAAGCCGGGCAGGATAATTTCGTCTATGTACGCATGCGTAACCGGGGCGGCTCCGACGCCTCCGACGTGGCAGCCACCGTCTATTGGGCGCCACCCTCCACGCTCCTCACGCCGGATCTCTGGACCCTGCTGGGATCGGCCACGTTGCCAAGCGTGCCGATGGGAGACCTGCTGACCGTCTCGGATGGCATCACCTGGCCCTCGGCGGCTATTCCCGCGCCGGGGCACTACTGCTTTGTGGGCATCCTCAGCACCGCACGCGATCCCGGACCCGCACCGGCCGACTTTTTTGACTGGGATAACTTCACCACCTTCATCCGCAATAATAACAACGTCACCTGGCGCAATTTCAATATCGTCGATAACGTGCCGCCGCCACGCGCCAATCCCCCCGACTACGTACCTCTGCCCTTCCTCGCGGCAGGCGCGCCGGACAAGGCACGCAGGATGCGCCTTGAAATCGTGATGCGGCTTCCAGCCCGCGCCGAGGCCGTGCTGGAACTCCCCTCCGAGTTTGCCGAACTCATTCGCGCGCGTCCCCGCCTCATGCCGTATACGCCCTTCACGAACGCCGAAGGATGCCGCGTCGTCCACCTCCCCATCAACCACTGCGGCCACACCCGGTTCCCCGAGGTGGTATTTCCCGCCAAAGCACGCATCTCGCTACGATTGCTCGTGAAGATACCCAAGGAGCAGCGTCAGCACGAGTTCGAGCTTTTCGCGCGCCAGGTTTACCAGGGAGAGGAAGTCGGCAGGGTTACGTGGAGACTGGTACCGCAACGGCAACCGCAGTAGCGTCCAAACAGGTGAGCTTAAGGCTGAAACTTGATCTTTCCTCCTATTCAAACTGAGCGAGCGACCACCTGCGGAATAGTCACATCACTTTCAACATCCGACGCACGGAATGTGCTTCAACGTACAGATCAAAAGGTTACTTTCTTGTATCTTTGCTCTTATTCTCAGGAGAATGAAATGGATAACGCCAAAATCGTAAGCGTGCTGAATGGCCTGATCGAGATTTCACGCGATGGCGCCGAGGGCTTCAGGACTTGTGCGGAGGACGTGGACGACGCGGCCTTGAAACTATATTTCCGGAATCGCGCAGAAAGCTGCGAAAAAGCCATTCACGAGTTGAACACCGAGGTCAGGCGGCATGGCGGCGATCCCGATCCGGACGGCACTTTAACGGGCACATTGCATCGCGCCTGGGTTAACCTTAAAACGGCGATCATAAGCCAGGACAATCTTACCGTGCTTGAAGAATGCGAGCGAGGCGAAGCCGCCGCCGTGGTGGCCTATGAAAATGCGCTGCGGGAAGAATTGCCGGGCGAGTTGCGCGCGCTCATCGACACACAATTGGATGGCGCGAAAAGAAATCACGACCGCGTGCGTCAGATGCGCGACACAGCCAGACATTCCAAGGCGACTTGAACGTCATCGGCACGCCGTGCATTGAGTAATCCCCATCGCGTGATCTTCGAATCCGGAGTGCATGCGGACAGTTTCGTTGGCCACAGGCCTACGAGGCGCCGGGACGACGGGACACTGCCGCTGGCAACACGACGCCCTGTCACCACTGCAAGAAACGTTACGCTAAAACATGAAAATAACAACTATCGCAATAATGTTGACGTCATTCCTGGCGATCGGCATCGTTGCGCTGGGCTTGGGGGCTTACAATATTTTTGCCACCAGCAAACACTGGGCCGTGACAGAATCAGTCATCGAATGGATTCGCGAAAGCTCGATCAAGGCACGGACAAACGGTGTGGAAGTCCCTCCGCTTGATGACCAGAATCTTCTGTCAGCAGGGGCGGGAAACTATGATGCGATGTGTACCGCATGCCATTCGGCACCAGGCCGCGAGCCCACCGAGCTCGCCCAGGGACTTTATCCGCAGGCGCCCGTATTTCATGAGCGCAGGCCCGAGACTGACAGCGAGCAAGCACTGAATCGTGCCAAAAAACATTTTCTGGTGATCAAGCACGGCATCAAGATGACCGCCATGCCCGCCTGGGGTCTTACCCACGATGATGAAACCATTTGGGGAATGGTCGCATTCATCCGCAAACTAAGCGGCATGATGCCGGAGCAATACAGGGAACTCACCGCCTCGAGTCCAGGCCATGACCACAAACACTAGTGAATAAACGGTAGGATGGGTAGAGCGACGCATCAAAAATTTACCCATTGCAATTCAGGCACCGGAAATATCCGGGTATTGAGCAATCTTTTTATTTAGTCAAATTGTCTGCTCAGATTATTACGTAATACGGGTGGAACGGCTCTAATATCTGTGCAGGTTAATGTCCATTGTAATATTTCTTCCTCTTCCGGAGTGCAATCATGAAACTTACCTCTCTGCTTTTCTTGACCCCCAGCATGCTATATGCGGGAGCTTCCGGCGCTCAAAATGTTCCGCTGCAGGACGCTACAGCCACGTATTCTCAGACCAACCCACAATTGCCCAACCTCTGGGTTCCGGGTAACACCATAGATGGGATACCGTTTGGAAGCTTTACTTCCTGGGCCATCTATGAACTACCTGCCATCAATGCCCAGACCATAGTCTGGGAAACGCAGTCGAACGTCGGTTCGAGTTCTGGGCTGGAATTCAAATTTGATCTCTACCATGGAGACAATATTCCCTCATTAACCCATTATCTGGGACACTTCCGTCTCTCATACACCACCGACGACCGGGCTTCATTTGCAGACGGTTTGGCGAATGGGGGGGATGTGAGCGCCAACTGGACGGTGATCACGCCCGCCAGCGTAAGTTCCAGCGGCGGAGATACCTTCTCGATTCTGGGAGATAGCTCGATGCTGGTAACTACGCTGAACAGCAACGCGAGTACACACCCGACCTATACCGTCCTGGCTAATATCAACGCGGCCGACATTACTGGCTTTCGCCTCGAAGCGATGAAAGACCCTTCCCTACCTTTCGGCGGGCCTGGTCTCGACCCTACCGCAGGCAACTTCCACTTGTCCGAATTCGTTGTCACCGCCGTCCCTGAACCCACCACCTACGCCATGTTCATGGGTGGCCTCGGCCTACTGGGTTTCATGGCGCGTCGCCGCAAGACTTCTTAACAAAGCCTGATACCAAGCTTTCGAATGGATCCAACATCAAGGAGATCAAATGAACTCTAAATTATCCACTCCTAGCTTGCTCATCGCAGGTATTTTGATGGCTGGCGAAAGCCTGGCCAATGCCAGTGCCTATAAATTCACCGACCTGGGCACGCTGGGTGGAAGTTTCAGCAGTGCACACCATTAACAACGTAGGCCCGTCACTACCGGGCTAATACACGTAACCCAGCGATATTGGGTATCTCGCCGTCCTCTCGCGATTTGCAGGCGCGTAGGAACCGCTACTTGGAAACCCGGTGCAATGTCAGCGCAGCACCCGCCTTTGTCTCCAGCGTTGCGGTATTGCCATCGGCACCCAGCTTGAACGACGCTGTCTCGGTTCCGGAGAAGCCCGAGCAACCATTGTTATCGTAAGTAAATCCCTTGATGTTCAGCGCCTTGCTACCCGCATCGTAAGTGTACGACGCAAACTCGACACCGGGATCACCGCAACTTTCATGGCCGGGGCTGGCGACATCCCCGATGGGGTCGATCATCATGTATTTCCCGTTGGAAAAGAACAAGTAGGTTGGAGTCTTGATGGCGGCCGAATCAACCGCCCAGGCGCCGACAATGCCTTTAGGATCATTCTCCATCTTGGAGAAACGGATCTCCTTGACCTCCGTCTTGATGGGTTCCTTCGACGAACTGATCTCCAGCGTGCCGGCGATATGAAAGAGTTCACCGAAGACGCTCTTCTGTTCCCTTTTCCTTTGCACCGTAAAAATATCCGAGGTAATCAACTCAGAACCATCGGTACGGATTCGCCAGTTTGGCCGCGGGTTCGACAGCCCGGCATGAAGATTGGTATCGATTACCGGTTGCGCCGCGAACTTGAATCCCCTGGTATCCATTAAGGATAGACGCGCTGCGCCGTATTCCACGCCGGCTTTACTCATCAGGTTGCCGCCGCATACACGGTTCGTGTCGCAGGAATCATCCGGCGAGGCTTCCCCTTGCAGATACTCGCCCGTACCATCCGTTGAAATACGGATAACGGAAGCAGTCGTATCGTCATGTTTAACCCAGATGCCGGTGCCGAGCATCTTCATGCCCTGCGAAAGGAAATGGGCCCTGGCTTGTGCCGCGGTTTTGACCGGGCCGGCGACGCCGCCCGCCTCTCTCGCCTTCTGTAATTCGGGTGACGCGGCGAATGCGGCAGGATCACTGTCAAGATTGATTGAGGCACTGACGGCGGATGCGGCACTCGCGGGAATGGATATACCGTTCTCGGGGTTGCCATCCATATCCAGGGACTGAAACAGAATAAGCAGATTTCGCACTCTGTTCTCGTTATCACCAGCCAATTCCATCGGCGTAACGATAGCCGCACCTTTCGCCTTTCCAAGGCTCAGGCCACCCAGCTTGAACTCTATCGTATCTCCATGATTATACTTGAATATCCCGTTTTCATCCGTGGTGCCGGAACCGCCGGGTGAAGCATAGGCGACGCCGCTCACCGCGGTATCCAGCAACCTTCCGGTGGCCGGGCCCGTTTGCGGCTTGCCGCCACCGCCGCCTTTGTTACCGCCGTTATCCGATGCAGGCTCACTCCCGCCACCGCAGGCAGCAAGGCAAAGGACAAGTGCCAAGGGCATCATGCGTGCCCAAGAGGTTTCTCTTTTCTTCTGATTAAATTTCATCCAGGTAGTCCGATCTAATTAAGAATTATCAAAAATCATTATTTTAAACTATAACGTCACAGTCTTGAAAAGCATCCCCTTCCTCTATCCAAGGAGACGGTCATATCTCGGATTAATCATGTAACCTTCGGCAATCTGGCGACCGATCCAGCTCCATTATTCCTCGCGCTCGGCCTTTTCCTTCAGTTGAACCCAGTGACTGCCCCCATCCCTGCGGGTCACCAGCTCCGGGTAAGTCCGAATCATTTCCAGCAACCCGGAATAACCAAATTGCTGCGGCGAAAATCCCGGATTGGTTCTGCGCATGTACTGCCCCAATATCGGCAACCCCACCCAATCATCCGAGGCATCCGCGGCCAGCAATGAAACAGCGTCGACAAGCGCCTTGGGGCGCTGTTTCTTGACTTTGGAAGGTTGAGCCTTGATGCTTTCCGATTCCGGCGGCTGATACTCAAAAAACTGATCACTGGCATTTCGCAGCGCATCAGGCGTCTTCTTCTCGCCAACGATATATACCTTGGAACCCCGCTCCCTCAGCTTGCGGCATAAGTAGGAGAAATCGGAATCGCTGGTGACCAGGCAGTAGGTCTCGGCTCTATCATCGAACAGGTCTTCCAGGGCATCCAGCGCAAGCGCTATGTCCGCTGTGTTCTTTCCCGATGCGTATTGATATTGGAGGCAAGGCGTAAAGGCCAGCCGCACCAGGGCTTCCTGCCATTTATTGGCGAGCGTCGCATGATTTCCGTAACCACGACGTACCACCACGCGGCCAAACTGGGCAACCACGCGCAGCGCATACTCAAGAATCTCGGGCGAGGTGTTATCGCAGTCCACCAGCACCGCGACACGATCCTCCTGGTTATCCAGCACTGACATACTCCCTTCCGGCGAATTATGTGATGGGTGGAAGATAGATGACAGCCACTCCGCCATCGCTCGTATAAAACCGCACCACGCCATTATTGGCGAACGACACTATACCAAATGTATTGGCCGGCGCAGATTTTTTAGTTCAATAAGAACTCGCCCTGCCTGACTGGATGGGTCTTATTGCTCGATACTTCGCAATAGCTATTCGCCGGTAACGCTGCAACAGAGCCGGGCGGCGCATACGCTATGCGGTAAATCCTCCATCGATCGCCAGGCTTGCGCCGGTTACGAAACCTGCTTCGGGTCCGGCAAGATACGCGACCATCGCGGCGATTTCGTCGACGCTACCGTAGCGTGGAAGGGCCATGACCTTCCGCAGCATCTCGGCAAAATCACCCTTGGCGGGGTTCATGTCGGTGTCCGTCGGCCCCGGCTGAACATTGTTGATGGTAATGCCGCGCGGGCCGAGGTCGCGCGCCAGCCCTTTAACCAATCCTGTCAGGGCGGCCTTGCTCATGGCATACACGGCGCCACCCGCGAATGGCATGCGATCGGCGTTGCAACTGCCAATATTGATGATGCGCCCGCCCGTCTTCATGTGCCGTACCGCGGCTTGCGTGGCCACGAACACCGCCCGCAAATTCACCGCCAACATACGGTCAAAATCTTCGAGACGATAGTCATCAATGGGCGCCATCAAGGCAATGCCGGCATTGTTCACCAGAATGTCGATGCCGCCCAGTTCCTCCACCGTTCGCTCCACGGCAGCCACCACCGCCTTGGCATCCGCGCTGTCAGCCTGGATTGCCAATGCCCGCACGCCCAGTGCTTGTGCCGCCGCCACTGTTTCGTTGGCTTGATCAGGCTTGCTGACATAGGTCAGCGCGACATTGGCGCCTTCGCGCGCGAGACGTTTGACAATAGCGGCGCCAATGCCGCGACTGCCTCCAGTAACTAACGCACATTTATTTTGAAGTGTGGGATTCATGAATTCCTCCTATATAGGGAGTAAGAAACGGAATCAGTGCCTGGATCTCTTCGGAAAGGTGGTGTGGATACAAAACCGGAATTCCATCAAGCTCCACTTCCTATTCAAGCGTTTTGCGATGTCAATAGGAAGATGTTTTCCCGCAACCGGCTAAGACCGCGTTTCTGAAAGCGTGGCTCCTGGGCAAGTATATCCGGTTGCGCGAGCAGGCGTATCTCGGCCTGTTTATGGTAAAGCGCTTCCACTTCGCCGGGAGAAACCGCAAACGGCGGCCCTTCCATTTCCGGCTGGGGATAATCGAACGTAACGAGCAGGATTTGTATTGCAGGCGGCAGGATACCCAGCAAATGACGTACATAACGTTCGCGCATTTCCGGCGGCAGCGCGACCAGTGACGCGCGGTCATACGCCGCGCCCGCTTTCGCCAGGTCATCTTTATTCAAATCAAAAAAATCGCCGCACAGAATGCGGATCCCATCCGCTTCGTAGCAATCGAATTTTTCGCTGGTCACGTGATGCGCGGTATACCCGTTTTCCTTGAAGAATGCCTGCACCGCCATGGCGCTCCATTCCACGCCCAGCACCGTATGCCCCTGCTTGCGCAACCATAGCATGTCGCGGCTTTTGCCGCACAGCGGCACGAATACCTCGCTGCCAGGGGCAGGATGTAATTCCCGCCAGTATTGGCGCAGATAGGGATTAATCTCGCCCTGGTGAAAACCGGTTTCTTCCCGTTTCCAACGCTCCAGCCAATAATCTTTTTTCATTTTCTTATCATATACATTAATTTTAATTCGATAAATGGGGAGTAATGGGTAGTTTATGCCATGGATGGTCCTTGGCGGTGTCGTGTTTCGATGGAATCAGACTTGATCGATGCAACAAGATACAGTGATCCTTGTCGCGAAAATGCCTGTTTGGCGATTGTTGATACGTCGATTGATGTATAAAGGAATATTGGGTAAAGTGAGGACAGGCGCAATGCCATAGGACATGACTTTGGTAAAAATAGCGTCCATCTAGCGGAACCGTGGCCTCCCCGGTTCCCCCAGTCTAACAGGCGAACTTTGTTGAAATCTTTTTCTTAGGAGCAATCACCATGAACCAGAAGAGCACACTCCGGGTGGGTCTCACAATTATCGTTTTTGCCGCAGCGGGACTGCTGGTCGCACCGACCCCCGGTTACTCCCAAACCGGCGGTATGGAACGGCGGGATGATCGCCGGGAGGGCCGGCAGGATGCGCGTGAAACGAAACAGACTGGCCGGGAAGAGGGACGAGACGCCAAGGCGGATTGTCGGGACGCGGGTGGTAGCGGACCGGAGTGCCGCCAGGAAAAACGAGAAATAAAACAAGATGCTCGGGGCAAAGCCCGGGACATCAGAAACGATTGATGCTCACAATGAACGGCTGGGTTCTCGGCGCTTTGACTCGGCCGTAGCCAGTAGTAAGAAAACTGGCGGATTTCACCTTGACCCGGAAACCGGCTAATGGGTGTCCCCGGTTTCCGGTCGTTAAAAATATGCTCCAGATAGTCAATGAGGACGCGAGATGCTGGCTAGGCAGGTTGTGGACCCATCGTGACCGTAGATATTACCATCCAGCCACATAACACCGTCCCCTGCGGCAACGGTCGCGTTAAACCATAACCGTGCGGCCACCTTCACCCAAATACGCAAGAAGGGTATCTTTTGCAAGATCACTCTCATTGATTCAACAGCTCACATCATGAACCAGGAAAAAATAGAAATTATCGATTTACGCTCCATCCATCGCGATATTGCCTGCTCCTACCTGGATGAGTTTATTCAAATCTATGAATCTGTTTTTCCAGATCCCATTGAGCGCGAGAATTCAGAACAGTGGCGGCGATCATTTTCAGAATTTTCACCCTCGGTTACCCAGGTCAATATCGCAATTGCCCTCAATCAAGAACCGAATCAGGAAACACGTGTAATAGGCGGATTTGTATTTAAGCACTACCGGAAGAGTGGCTGGGGATTGTGGACTCATCTTGCCGTGAAGCTCTCTCATCAAGGAAAGGGCATCGACACACGTTTAATCAAATATGTGGCTGATTCGTTGGAAATACTCCTCTTCGCTGAAACAAGAGATCCGGAAAAATATCCCGATATGGATGAAAGAAGAAAAGCCGAGGAACAAATCGCTCGTTTTACGGGATTAGGTGCCAGGAAAATTGACATCCCCTGCCTGCCGGAGTTGAAAGAAAAACAGGGCTATCATTCTTTGCTGCTGTGTTTTCCGAAAAAGCCAGATCTGGAATTTATTGATAAAGAATATATTGCGCCATTTTTGCTTGAATTCAATGAAGCCATTAGCGCCGGTGAGCCTGAGCCGAATGCCGATATCATCAAAATAACACAGGATTTGCCCAAGGAAGTTAAGCTGAAGAAATTACCAGCAAGAGAAATACCGGTGCTGACTTTAAAAGGCGAATCCATTTTAAAAGCCGCATCGGTTTGTCTCCATTTTGTCGAGAGAAAGGCAAAATGTAGTGATTCGGAGCCTGACAGAGTCTTCGGATCAATGGAATTGGACTTATTGAATTACCAGTTTCAGGTGAACCCGCCGCTGATCAGTAGACATATACTCGGAGAAGGGAATCCCGTTAAGATAATATTTCCGCCATCATTCCAATATACCTCTGAAGGGCGAGCTGAAGCGCTTATTTGCGATCAAAGAGAAAAAATCGTCGATGGCATGCTTAGCATGACTGAGTTTAAGCATAGCAAGATAAGAATATGGCATTTGACACTATCAGCTCAACATTCTCCGCTCAACGAATTCGAAATCATCAAGCTTATCAGCCTCTACGATGGGCGATCCGAAGATACGGGTCCATACGTGGAACCCTCCGGACAAGATGCTGCTTCTGCAAAAAAGAAGCTTGCTAATGAAATAAGGTTTATCCACGGCAACGAGGAGCTTTCCATAATTGGATTGATTAGCAAGTTGGTGGCTAATTCCCCTAATTGTGGAGGCCCCTCATCCCGACATGAAAAGCTCGAACTTAAAAGTGGAACGATTCAGCTTTTGCTAAAAAATGAAGAGACAAAAACATTGTTATGGAATGCTATCAGGGCGCGGTCAAAAACAGAAGAAAGCAGTAAAAATGAACAAGGTTCCGGGAATAATCCTCATGAGGCAACTCGCACTGTAATGGCTGAAAATGGCCTTCCAGCAAAAATCCTTCAGGCATTGTCGGGAATAACCATCGGAATTTTTGATTTTGGTGAAACAGATTTTGAAGAAATCGTGGATACATTTGAACCATCGTTCGAAGATGGCAGCGTATTTATAAAATTCAATCGATGCACGCTTTTATCCATAGCACAGGATGACCGTGCCTTTGAAACCTGTAGGAAAACGATTGGGATCAGCCCCTATCTGATTATTCCTCATGCGGTTCTTATCCATAATGAAGAATTGGTACTGATGGCGGAGGAAGCAATACGATCAATGCAAAAAAAGGAGTCTTCTATTCGGCCAGTCCTTAATCTGGGCAAACTGGAGACGGCATATAACGCCGCCGCTGAATATTTGCATAGCTGGTATTTACCGATAATTTTTAATTATCCAACCGAGACTACTTTATTCAAGCAGGGTAAAAAGAAACGCGGTTCCACTCAAAAACACAAGATAGTTCAATCACAATTAGTGGAGCTTCAAAAACAGATTGAAGAAACCTGGCTGTTGCGTCGCGGGATTGTGGGCGGGTTTATTGCGAGCCTGCTGGCGTTTATTTCAGCAACACAAGGTACTCAAACCATACTTAAAATACTTGGTATACACGATCCAAGCATTCAGCATGTGTTCGGATTTATTTTCTTCGCTCTAGTACTGGTATTGTCTCTGATAGGGCTGAAATTTAAAAAATAAATATCGAGGGCCTGTTTCTTTTAAAGTTGGAGGTTACCGAAGTGTATCAATAATTGCCTGGGCGGCAACACGACCGGTTTCAGCGGCGCCGTTCATATAGCCCTGAAATTCTGTACTGCAATGCTCGCCCGCAAATAGCAGATTGCCAATCCGGCGTCCAATTTCGCCGTTAAACTGAGTCCACTGGCCCGGCCGAAAACACGAGTATGCACCCAGCGAAAAAGGCTCTGAAGACCAGTGAATGCGAAGGCTGGTGTTTGAAAGATTTCCAGCGAATCCGGGAAATACCTGCTCGAGAGCGCGGGATAATTCTTGAGTGCGTTCCTCGGCTGTGCCGGCACCTATCTCTACGCCGGGTTTGCCGCCAAAATAGCAAGTGTATGCGCCGATAAATCCTGCCTGCAGCCGACTCGCATCCCAACCCGTCTGGAATGCTTCGTCGGAATAGCATTCGCCGCTATACCCCTGCCCCCGCCAAATTCGCTTGTCGACGCCTATTACAAGTTTTGCATTGGTTCCATAACCGAGAGTACGGACCGCACTTCGCTTTATGGGCGGTAGCATGTCCTCCATCTCAACTTCTCGCAACAACGTAAAAGGCAGCGTCAGGACCACCCAATCCGGATCAACAGAAATCGTTTTGCCTGGGGTAGTGAAGGCGAGACAAAACCCCTTACCATTCGGTCGTATTGAAACTAACCGATGCCCAAATTGAATGTCTTGCCCGATGCGTTGCGCGAGCTCATGTGTGATGCGATTATTGCCGCCTTGAATTTTGAAGCGCTGGTCGCTTTCACCAAAAATCTTGAATCCGTCTTTCACGGTTGCATCAATCATGGACAAAAGATTGATACAAGAAAGCTCGCTCGCATCCAGGCCATACTCGGTTACATAGGCGACATTGATCAAATCGAGAATCCAGCCGCTGGCGCCGATTCGATGAAGATATTCTGACAACGAAATGGCATCAAACTCCGCGTCGATGCTGCTATGCGCGCTGGCGGTAATATTCGAGGACAAGCGCGCCGCATCACTGGCAATTTTTATTGCAAGCGGTCTGAATTCGGCGATTACCTGCTCTTCGCTATAGCAGCGTTTATTGAAAAAGAACATTGTCTTCAGGTTACGCTCATTTTCGATTTCGGTATCGAGCAAAGGAAGCCCGAACGCTTTAGCCAGAGCGAGCATGTCAAGATGCGTTGAGTCGATGAATTCACCCCCCAGCTCCGTTATCAAGCCTGGAGCGATATCGCCGTGAGAGGTGCGTATTCGTCCGCCAATCCGTTGCGACGCTTCATATACCGTGGCCTGACATCCAGCCTGGCGCAATACATATGCCGCGTTAAGCCCGGCAATACCCGCTCCTATGATGGCGATGCGCGGACTTTCTTTTTTTACGCTGGCCAGTATCGGTGTTGCGTAGGCGGCGGTCAGTGCGGCAGCTGAGCGGAGGAAATTTCTTCGCGATCCTGAGTAATCTGCGTTGGCCTGCGACTTATAGCCCCGATCAGAACTATTCAGGGCTTTTGAAACCAACCGGAATAATGGGCTTCGCCCCGGCCTGGAGGGAGGGTTTGGGAAATTTTGCGTTATCACTTTGATTTCTGGAGCGTCTGGTCAATCAGTCAGCTGAGGCCCACTGTACCCCGCATCAATTTGTCGGCACAAATGGTAGCCGTGATAATCCGGTGAGTGGGCAGATCGGTATGCACGACATCCCGCACAGCCATTACCACAAAACTCATGTGCCAAATTCGGCACCAAATTCCGCAGCAAGATCGCGGAGCAGGGAGCGGTATACCGTGTTCATATATTCCACTGCGGCAGGGGTTCCGGATTCCCACGAACCGGACCATTCCACAAACGTCGTGTTATCCGCCGTCAACGGCAGCAGATGTAGATTGCCGATGTACTCATGAATCTCTTGCGATGAAACTGGAGGCGGCCCTTCATCCATGGAATACATCATCCGCTTCTCGATGGCGCTGTAGGCGATCAATGTATCCAGAAACAGTCCGTTCAACAGGCGCTTCGCACCCACGGTATAGCCATCGCTTTTCCCCACCTTCTCGCATGAAACAATCACGGATGGCGCCCAGGAAAATTCATGAAAGTCGCATATCCGCGACCACACCCGTTCTATCGGAGCGGGAACGATGATCGAATTGTAGACTTTGGGCATGGGTTCTCAGGTAGGTGGAGAAAGCAGCTCGCAACAAGCTCACGTAGCAGGCAAAATCAAATTACTGGCATCATGCCCGCTCCCCGAACTTCAGCAAGTTACCGTGGGTATCAATGACATATAATTCCTTCATGCCCCAAGGCCGAACGACCGGCGGCCGTAATGCCAATCCCCTGGCGCTGAAATCCTGAAATAGCCTGTCCGTATCGGCGACGCGGACATAACAACTCGTATTCTCCGCTATGTGCCTGTCGGAGCAAAGCCAGAAATGAATCTCGGCACCGTCACGGCTTACGATGGCATACTCGTCCATTCTCAGCGCTTCAATAAAACCCAGACGTTTCGTATAAAAAGCAATCGTCTCGTCTATGTCAAGCGATGCAAGAACCGGAACCGTGGATTGGATAAGATGAGTCATGGTTACACCTGCCGTGTAAAATAACAGAATCCAGGCCTGGCTCTCCAACCAGGAAGAAGATTAAGCGTTTTATTCACGCTCATTCTACATTTCCTACTGGCCGGCGGCCTGCAGCTGGCAAAACGCAATAATGAGAAATGCTGCGGCTGCAAGCGCAGTAATCGCCCTCACATGGTTCCATCTCGTCCAATCAGTGACATAGTCGTGCCAAACACCTGCGGCTTCGGGCTTCAAGGCATCGATGCGCGCCAGCACATTGTTCTTCGGCACATTGAAGGCCATCGTTACGCCATAATTACCCATGAGATAGAGCAAGCTTCCAGCCAGGAGGCAGACAGTGCCCGGGCTTTGCCAACGCACGAGCGAGTATATGAGGAGAAGTACGCAAGCGGCGGCAGTACCGAGAAAAACGGTCAGGAACAACGGATTGATAATCACGATGTTGATGGATTGCATGGCGGCAATACCGCTTTCCGGATGGAGCCGGGCGAGCGCCTTCATCACGGAATTCGAAAAGACAAAGAAAAGTCCCGCCATCAGCCCGCAACCCAGCGCTGCCAGGAACGTCAACGGAAATAGCAGCTCATCAAGTGTCATGGACGTGCCCTGGATTGCCGGCGTACAAACAGGAATGCCTGACCGTCATTCAGTACGCCCCCTTCAGGCTATACTATCGATAATTACCGGACAAGCCAACCCTTGCAGCCTGATGCAGGCAGCAGATTCTCGACAATCAACCGGGTAGTCATTTGGAGGAAACAGCATGGACGAGAAAACGAAACCACACCTGGTCGGTGTCAATCACATCGCGCTTGAGGTCGGGAATATCGACGAAGCGCTGGCCTTCTATGCCCGCATCTTTACGTTCGAATTGCGGGGCCGTGGCCGAGGCGCCGCCTTCATCGACATGGGCGATCAGTTCATTGCATTGACTGAAGGGCGATCGCAGGGTGTGGACGATGACAGGCATTTCGGCCTCGTCGTCGATGATCGTTCCCATGTGCGGGAACTCGCCGCAGCAGCGGGGGCGAAGATTCTCGAAGGCAATACCCTGGACTTTCTCGACCCATGGGGCAACCGCATTCAAGTCGTCGAGTACCGCGATCTGCAATTCACGAAGACGCCTGCGGTGCTGAATTTCATGGGCCTGGATCTGGACAAGAGCGAAGAGGCAAAAGCGGAACTGCGCAAGAAAGGAATCGAACCGTAAGGTGCCGCGTGATTTGAGGTGGGTTTTCAAAGTGGTCCACGGGGAAAGTAGGTGTAAGGCCCGCTTTTTTATTGCATGCCCAGCGTGCGGGATATCAAAAACCTGACTCTTGTGCGATACTACGCGCGCGCCAGATTCGGATTGTAAGAAAATCGGCGATTGCAATGAATACGTGCTTAATCGGCTTGACGTTGTTTGGTTTGGTTTGCTTTCTGTTCCCATTCACCTGCGGCCTGCTCGTAAGGAATCCATGAAAACATTCCCGCTCGCCCTCCTCCTCTCCCTCTTGTTGGGCATGACGGTGCCTGCTCATGCGCAGGAGTCGAAATGGCAGATGATCAGCGAGGAGGCGATATCGCTTTACGGGAAGGGTCAGTATGACCGCGCGGTTGCGGCGATCAAGAAGTCGCTTGCCCTGGCGGAAAAAGCAGCGGGCCCTGACCATCCCAATACAGGAACCAGCCTGAACAACCTTGCGGAACTTTACCGCGACCATAGTCACTACGCGCAAGCTGAGCCACTCTACAAGCGCGCACTGGCGATCCGGGAAAAGTACTTTGGCCCCAACCATTTCCTTGTGGCGACAAGCCTGAATGGCCATGCGGAACTCTACCGCGCCCAGGGCCGTTACGCGGAGGCCGAGCCACTTTACAAGCGCGCCCTGGCGATCCGGGAGAAAACCCTCCGCCCTGACCATCCCGATATAGCCCAAACGCTGAATAACCTTGCAGAGCTCTATTGCATACAGGGCCAGTATGCATCGGCCCAACCCCTCTACGAACGTTCATTGGCGATCCGGGAGAAAGCACTCGGCCCCGATCACCCCACCATGGCAACGGGCCTGAACAATCTGGCGCTGATCTATCACACCCAGGGCCAGTACGCGCAAGCCGGGCCGTTCTACGAACGCGCCTTGGGAATCTATGAGAAAACACTCGGCCCTGGGCACCCCAATGTGGGAACAAGCATGAACAACCTTGCGGTGATCTATCACACCCAGGGCAAATATGCCCAAGCCGAGCCGCTCTACCGGCGCGCGCTGACGATACGGGAGAAAACTCTCGGCCCTGACCATCCCGATGTAGCGAGGGACTTGAGCAGCCTTGCGGAACTCTATCGTATCCAGGGCCAGTATGCCCAAGCCGAGCCGTTCTATGAGCGTTCGCTGGCAATTTTAGAAAAGGCCCCCGGTCCTCACCGTCTTGACATGGCGACAAGCCTGAACAACCTGGCGTTCATCTATCACACCCAGGGCCGGTACGCACAGGCTGAGCCGTTCTACCAGCGCGCGCTGGGAATTTTCGAGAGCACCCTCGGCCCTGACCATCCCAACGTGGAAAGGAGCCTGGACAACCTTGCAAAACTCTACCGCGCAACGGATCAGACCAACGCAGCCGAGAAACTGGGTGTGCGGCTGGCAAGCTTCCGGGCCACCCCGCGATAACTCCAGGCGGTAACAACTTCGGTTACTGGCGTTCCTGAGAAACCATCACAATCGCCGTTGCCCCCGTTTTACACTCGTGGCATCCGTCCGATTGATTCAGGGTTGTCAAACAAAAAACTGATGGACTTTGTCTTTATCAACCGTGCAGCCACCCTGGCATTGCTACTGTTGATGATCACCGGTTGCGTACATACCGTGCCATTCAAGGATACGGCGGGCCGCACCCTGCCCGGCAGCATCGCGAGCATGGAAACCGTGCTCATCGGCGGCATATCCCAAAGCATCTGGTTACGCGGCGCATCCCAATCCAGTCCGGCGCTGATCATCCTGCATGGAGGACCCGGCACCAGCGAATCGGCGCTCTTTCGCCACTACAACTCCCCCCTCGAACAACATTTCCTGGTTGTGTACTGGGAACAGCGTGGAGCCGGACGCTCGTTCCATTCCGATATCCCGCCGGCGTCCATGACCATCGCGCAGTTTGTGCACGACCTCGACGAAGTCGTGGAATGGGTAAGGCGGCGTTTCAACAAGGATAAGGTCGTGCTGCTGGGCCACTCCTGGGGCACGGTGCTGGGTACGATCTACGCTTCCCGATATCCGGAGAAAGTCTCGGCTTATGTAGGCGTTGCGCAGATTGCCGATGTACCGCGGACTCGTCAGCTATCCTACGAATTTGCTTCTTCGGAGGCAACGAAGCGGAACAACGCCAGCGCGGTCTCGGAATTGAAGGCCATCGGTCCGCCTCCCTATGATTCAGTGGATGAGAAGTTGACCACTGGCAAATGGGTCGAACGATTCGGTGGCGTATTCCACGCTGACCTTTCCACAGGGAAGCTTATCTGGGCGGCCCTCAAGACCGATGAGGCCAACCTGATCGACCTCGTCAAATTCGGGAAGGGCAATCGCTTTTCCCTGGTAGAGCTTGAGGATGAGATCTCACGGCTTAATTTGAGCGAGCACTACCAATCCTTTGATATGCCCATATTTTTTCTGCTTGGACGCCATGACCGGCATGTTCCGGCCATCCTGGCCGAACAATATTTCGGAATGATCAAGGCACCTTACAAGCGCCTTGTCTGGTTCGAGCGATCGGCGCACAACCCGCCCTTTGAAGAACCAGCGAAATTCAACCAGATATTGATTGAAGAAGTGCTTCCCCTATCAAAGCCAAATAAACATTAGAGAAAATTTGAAAAATGGTGCCCTGCTTTCCCGTAAAGAAAAGCAGCTAGAAGCGGCCAAGAGCGCGCCTGTCAAATACATGTATTCAAAGGGTAAAGGTCCTGCAATAAACCTTCCGTACAATTCAGGATTTCATACGACCCTGGATTTTATGCCTATCCTCACTGCGCAAACCATGAATAACAGGCAATTCTCACAAAGCATAAAGAAGGAAATGACGGAATACGTGCTCTATATCAGAAACAAGGCAGGCGCTATCGAGCGTAAAAGCAGCTACCCCATTTTCTGGTGCTATGAGTGGCTTGTCCCTTACGCGTATGAAGAACCACTCATCGGATGGCCTGAATCCAGGGTGTTCTGGGCAAGGGAAAGCGGGCCCAGCGTGGGCATAGCGCCAACTGCCTCGCCTGTTTCTACTCCTCCGGCTCCCCCGGATTAATTTCCCGGACATCACGTTCACATCAACTACGGACACCTGTCGATACCGAAGGCGTCGCTCTCATTCTTGCGCCAGCAGCGCCAGCTCATTCGTGCATCGACGATACGCCACGAGTTATCAGGCTGGCGCTCCACGGTCACCTCAAGACGATGGCCACGTACCGAATCATCCAGCAAATTGTCATTAATGGCCACGAAATGATAACGGCCCGGCTGCTCGCCGGGGCCGTGCCACAGGAGCGCCCCCACGCGCTCCGCTCCCCAGAATGCGAAGTTCCGCACCAGGAGCACCGGCTCGCGCGGCCAGCTCTCTCCACGACGAATGGCCTCGGCGACCCGCTCATTGAATTCGGTGAATGACTGTGGCCGAGAGGCATGCACGGGCACGGCTATGGCGATCGCAGCCGGATTGGCAGGCGGCATGCGGCCAGCACAGCCCGGCAATGCCAGCACGCAGGCCAGAGCGATGAATCCAGATGAGAGGAAAGGGGGGTAGGCCACTGTTTTCCAGTACTTTTTTTGCTATTCCTGAAATATTTTATCTCATTCTGGTTGCAAATATTCTGTGTGGCCACCCTGGTTTTCCGTGAATCCCTGCAGGGTGATTCCATTGATACAAATCACAACAACAATAAAGGGAGCTGGCGATGACTAACCACAATTGCACTTCCAAAGTTCCAGTCCCCAAGTACAAATTCCATCTGGCTGTACTATTATGAATATACTTGGACACTTGGGAAGATAGCATGGCTTTGACGAAAACCGCATCATGGATGCTGACGATATCGCTCTGCATCGGGGCGCCTGGAGCTTGGGGACATGAGGAACACGATCCCATGGGAACCGCCCCGCGTGAAAAACTGGGCAAAGTAAACTTCTCGATCAGCTGCAGCACCGAGGCGCAGAAGGAATTCAACCGGGGGATGGCCCTATTTCATTCCTTCTGGTTCTATCCCGCGATCAATTCGTTTGAAAAAGTGCTCCAGCATGATCCCCAATGCGGCATGGCATACTGGGGCATTGCGATCATGTCCATAGGCAATCCATTCACCTGGCCGCCCATCCCAAAGGCATGGAAGGAAGGAGCGTCAGCCGTGGCCGACGCCCAGCGCGTAGGTGCCGGGAGCGAGCGTGAACGCGATTATATTGCCGCGTTGGCCGCGTTCTTCAAGGATTGGGAAACAACCGATTACCGGCCACGGCTACTGGCCTTCGAGGAAGCAATGAAAGGCGTGGCAGCACGCTACCCACACGATACCGAAGCACAGATCCTCCACGCTCTCGTGCTCAACGCTGCAGCGTTGCCTACCGATAAAACTTTCGCTAACCAGCTTAGAGCGGCAAATATCCTGGAACCGTTATTCAGGAAGTATCCGGATCATCCGGGCGTCGCCCACTATCTGATCCACACCTATGATTATGCCCAGCTGGCGGAAAAGGGACTTCCCGCAGCCAGAGTCTACGCCAGGGTCGCGCCTTCGGTGCCACACGCACTGCACATGCCATCGCACATCTTCAGCCGGGTTGGCCTCTGGCATGAAATGGTGGAAAGCAATCGCGCCTCTTATCTTGCAGCCAAGAGCGAACTCAAGGAAACGACCCTCGGCATTGGTGCGTATGATGCCCTGCACGCCATGGACTACATGGTTTTCGCCCATCTCCAGCAAGCGCAAGACCAGGCAGCCAAACGCCTTGTGGACGAAGCTACGTCGATTCGCAAGGTCAATGTGGAAAATTTCCCGGCCGCTTACGCCTTCGCCGCCATTCCCGCCCGCTTTGCACTAGAACGCGGCGACTGGAAAGGCGCTGCCACGCTCGAGCTGTCGCCCGCCGGGCTGACCTGGAGCAAATTCCCGCAGGCTGAAGCAGTCCTTGTCTTTGCCCGCGGCCTGGGCGCCGCGCGCAGTGGAGATATCGCGGCCGCCCGCAAGGATATCGCACGACTGCAGGCACTCAAGGAAACGATGACGGCGACTAAACTGGATTATTGGGCGGGTCAGGCCGACTATCAAATTCAGACAGCCAACGCCTGGCTTGCTTTTGCACAGAGTCGAAACGACGAGGCAGTGCGGTGGATGCGTGCCGCCGCGGAAGCTGAAGACGCAAGCGACAAGCACCCGGTGAGTCCGGGTAATGTCGCTTCTTCTCGCGAGTTGCTGGGAGAAATGCTGCTTGAGCTCGACCGTCCGGCAGAGGCATTTGCCGAGTTCGAGCAATCCCTGAAGCGCGATCCCAACCGCTTCCGCAGCATTTACGGTGCCGCTCGCGCAGCGGAGGCGTCAGGCAACCGGAAGGAGGCTCGCGACTATTATGCCAGGCTCCAGATCCTGACGGCCGATCACGATACCGCGCGTGATGAACTGGCCCAGGCCAAGGCCTTTCTCGGGAAACAGTGATTGCGGCAACCGCCTCAATCAATTCCCCACGCCAGATTGGCAGGCAATTCTTTTAAGAAAGGAAAAATCATGTCCCAATATGACCCCGACAAACTCGAGCACCCCTCTCGTCGCCCGGCAAATGACCTGTTTACCAATACCAGCGAAAGCGTAGTACAAGACGCTTTTCAAAGTCAGTGCCAGTGCGAGCATGACCGCGAAGTGCCTGAAGTCGATCTGCTGTCTCCATTGACCATTCGCGGCGTCACTTTCCCCAACCGCATCGCAATGTCGCCGATGTGCATGTACTCGGCGGAGGATGGTTTTGCCAATGACTTCCATCTGGTTCACCTCGGCAGCCGGGCGATGGGCGGCGTAGGACTGGTAATGGTCGAGGCGACGGCAGTCACCGCCGAGGGGCGCATCTCACCTGCCGACATGGGAATCTGGAAAGACGAACATATCGAGCCATTGGCCCGGATTGCGCGGTTCGTGGAGACGCAAGGTGCCATTCCCGGCATCCAGCTCGCTCACGCGGGGCGCAAGGCCAGTTGCGATAAACCATGGACCGGCGGGCGCAGCCTTAAAACCGCTACCGAAGGTGGCTGGCCGGTTATCGGGCCCAGCCCCCTGCCCTTCGACGCGGGGGACCCGATTCCAGCGGCCATGTCGGAAGCGGATATCGGGCATTGCATCGACGCCTGGAAAGCCGCCACGAAACGCGCGCTGGCGGCAGGCTTTAAGCTCATCGAGCTTCATGCCGCTCACGGCTACCTGATGCACGAGTTTCTCTCGCCCATCAGCAACCAGCGCACCGACGAATATGGCGGTAACCTCGAGAATCGCATGCGGCTATTGCTGCGCCTCGCCGGACGGTTGCGCGAAATCATCCCTCATGACCTGCCTTTCTTCGTGCGCATCTCCGCAACCGATTGGACCCACGGAGGCTGGGATATCGAGCAATCGATTGCGCTGTGCAGGGAGCTGAAGGTGCTGGGCGTGGATCTGATCGACGTCTCCTCCGGCGGCGCGACTCCCGATGCGAAGATTCCCGTATCAAGGGGCTACCAGATTCCTTTCGCCCGGCGTATCCGCGAGGAAGCGAAAATCCGCACCGGCGGCCTGGGTATGATTACCGACCCGCAGTATGCGGATGAAATCATCACCAGCGGCCAGGCAGACCTCGTTTTTATCGGGCGTGAGCTGCTGCGAGAGCCCTACTGGGCCATCAAGGCACAACACTCCATGGGGGAGGAACCAGCATGGCCGACCCAATATGGCTATGCGGTGAAACGTCGGGCAAAATAAGGCCGGGAATACAAGAAGTCCGTGATGGAAAAAGGCTGGATAGCTCGCGTTACTTGCGACCAATGGATTTCACTCAAAAAGCTATTATTCATTATTCTTTATAACGATGGGAATCGCCGTTAGCAGGAAACCGCGGTCTGTCCCCAATGCCATTCCAATCAGATAGTTACATGATCATCTGAGCCGGATACTACTGCCTTTTACAAAAGCAGCTTAAGTGCGTTACCGCACAGACCGCTTTCTGATCTGCGTTTATCGTTCAAACTCGCCCTTTATTTTGATTAGTTTTTAAAAATAGAATGTTCTGACGAGTGTGTTTCCTGAAGATGAGATAGGAGGTCACAAATGAAAACGAAATTATTCATGTCAGTTGTTCTACCCGCCACGATAGTATTCGCAACCTCGGCTTTTGCCGGAAAAGAGGAGAGAATTCCGTGGGCGGATGTACCGCCTGCAGTTCAGAAAACGATAACCGATCACGCAGGCGGTGGAAAAATTGAGGAAATTGAGAAGGAAACGAAAACACAGCACGTTCGAATCCTTCATTTCGATAGCGACAAAATCGTTACCGTTTATGAAGCTGAGGTAGAAAAACCGGATGGTAAGGAAATTGAGATCAGGGTCGACGAAGATGGCAAGCTCCTCAAGGTAAAACATCTGTAGTGTCCGTCAAATGAACCACCTCGCGCCAAGAGCGCGGGGTATCAGAAGAAAGAAAACCAATAGCAAAACTCAAGAAAAATGCAAGAAAAATGGGGACAGACCACGGTTCTCCACTACTCTACTCTTGAAATAATTTATCCGATTCTGGTTCCAACATTTTGCGTGGCCGTCCTGGTTTTCCGGGTATTACTCGTTTTCCTATGACTGACGACATTTGCACGGCGAAACGTTCATCAGGGAAAAATGGGGACAGACCACGGTTCTCCACTACTCTTGAAATAATTTATCTGATTCTGGTTCCAACGTCTTGCGCGGGCGTCCTGGTTTTCCGGGTATCACTCGTTTTCCTATGGCTGACGACACTTGCACGGCGAAACGTTCGTTGCCAAGTATAAAATTGCCATTTGTGGCTCGCCGGATTTCATCCATCAATGGCGGCTCCAATTCGTGGCGAAATAACGCGCGGTATGCTGCCTGTCGGGCTGCGGCATCCAGACCCAACATCTCATAAAGTGAATGTGGTTTCACCAAGGCATCAACCTCGCCCAGCGCGTTCGCCCGGTAACTTGACCAACGATATTCCGCCGGATGCGCTACCATGCCCGCCCGTACCGGATTCAACTCGATGTAGCGTTGACAAGCCAGCAGATAGATTTCGTCTTGTATCAAACAGGAACGAAAACGCCCTTCCCAGAGCGTTCCACTACGCCGGTAGGTGCGATTTACATACTGGACGTAACGCTGACCCAGTGCCTTCATCAACAATCCCGGCGCCTCGACCCCATCAGCCGAAATCAGTAGATGTACATGGTTAGTCATCAGCACATAGGCGTGAACCTGAAAGCCTGTCTTGCTGGCGTGCTCGGCCAGCCAGTCTAGATAGATTGAGTAATCCTCATCAGTGAAGAAGCAAGCCTGGCGATTGTTGCCGCGCTGGATGATGTGCAGGGGAATATTGGGTAAGACAAGACGAGCTCGGCGCGGCATGGTGCGACTTCAGTAAGGAACACTGGGTGAGTCTAGCAGAAAACAGTGGTCTGTCCCCTATTTCCGTGCAGGAAGCGGATATCGGGCATTGCATCGACGCCTGGAAAGCCGCCACGAAACGCGCGCTGGCGGCAGGCTTTAAGCTCATCGAGCTTCATGCCGCTCACGGCTACCTGATGCACGAGTTTCTCTCGCCCATCAGCAACCAGCGCACCGACGAATATGGCGGTAGCCTTGAGAATCGCATGCGGCTATTGCTGCGCCTCGCCGGACGGTTGCGCGAAATCATCCCTCATGACCTGCCTTTTTTCGTGCGCATCTCCGCAACCGATTGGACCCACGGAGGCTGGGATATCGAGCAATCGATTGCGCTGTGCAGGGAGCTGAAGGCGCTGGGCGTGGATCTGATCGACGTCTCCTCCGGCGGCGCGACTCCCGATGCGAAGATTCCCGTATCAAGGGGCTACCAGATTCCTTTCGCCCGGCGTATCCGCGAGGAAGCGAAAATCCGCACCGGCGGCCTGGGCATGATTACCGATCCACAATATGCGGATGAAATCATCACCAGCGGCCAGGCGGACCTCGTATTCATCGGCCGGGAGTTGCTGCGAGAACCCTACTGGGCCATCAAGGCGCAACACTCCATGGGGGAGGGACCGGCATGGCCGATTCAATATGGCTATGCGGTGAAACGACGAGCAAAATAAGGGCTGGGCTACAAGAAGTCTCTAATGGGGTAAAAGATTTGAAGAGCTGGCGTTACATGCAATATAGTCAAAAACGCGGGGCGTAAGTTGTTTTATATCAATAAAACAGGCAGCGGGTCAGATTTAATAATTCTTCTAGTAACTCGTGGCAATTGGAATAACCACATAGAAAAACGGGTGCTAAAGGTTTTACTGTTTGGGGATTGCGGTTTGGTAAGCTCATCCAATACATGTAAGTTCTATGAACGAAGCTGTACAAGTCTGTCAGGAAGCCGTAGAATCGATTATTTAACGATAGAAGTGGCGATATCGTATTGACAAAACTGGTTTTTATCATGTGCTATTGACGTGGCCGTCATTATGAAATATACTGTATTCGTTGTTAAGGGTTTTTGTCTATTTACCTAATTAACCTAATTTAATCAAATGAATACCTTTGATCCTACAGACATATAAATAAGATGCATTGACATGCGATTAATTGCTAAGCATGTTGGTTTTAAAAGTCTTTAATTTGCGCTCATTATCTCTTGAATGTGGTTTCTATATACATATAGGGATAAGATTTTGTTTGTCGAATAAATCTTCTTGTCTCTCCCCACTTCGCAATACTCCTTTGCCTTTTTTAGGAAATCTAATTCTCCAGTCTTATAATAAGACATGAGGCAAAACCACATTGCCGTATCAAACGCGTTCGCCCCTGTTTCAGGATCCTTTAAGGTTTTTTCTAAATCTTTATACTTCGTTTCCGCTTTTATATAAGCATCTTCTACTTGGTTTTTTTGTTCTTCATCCTTAGGGGTTTTCTCTTTGGTAAAAATATATTTTTCAAGATAATACCAGCATAGATTATTAACTAACGATCTATTGTCCCCCTCATCGAAGTAAGTCTTGTTCATCCTATATATTTTTTCTGCTTCTTGTATTTCACCCAATGCACGATCAACATATTCACGTCCTAGCTGCCAATATACATTGGCCATTTTGACATGGCCTCGATAAGCATTAATCGATCGCTCTTTGCCTGGTGATTGCTCTTCTTGCTTTTGAAGAATGTTTTCTGCTTGATCAAAAAATACTAGAGCTTTCTCTATTTCCCCTTTTATAAAATATATTTCTCCAATACGAAAATTAGGTGCATAAAATTGTATCTCGTCCCTTGGCCTTTCTACATTAAGAGCCTTTTCGTAAAATTTAATTGCTTCATCATGATCACCCTTCATAAACGCTAAAAATCCGGCCTCTGCATTTATCCAATATTTTTCCTTCCATACCTCATCCGCATTTTCATTTCCCTCTTTTCTAATGCTTGTTGTTATCTCCTTATAGAGGTTTTTTGCATTTTCTATCCAAGTATCTAATTCCTGTTCCTTTCGTGGACTGTTAACCTGACTCATATACGTGCTGTAAATATATTTACACTTACCTTCATTTTTAAAAATAGCCGGTAACACTCTATCTTCATAACCGAACACTTTATATGGTCCAGTATGTCGGTTTGAGAATATTTCAACGCACTTCTCCTTATCGCTTATGCTACGGAGATGATTCATAAGCAGGTCATTAGTTTGGATATCACGAGAAAGTAAATAAAAACTTTTTTGTATGTGAGGATGAACATTTCCTTGTTTGTAAACAAGAGCATGACCTAATTCACCCCAGACATCTTGGAATAAAGTTCTCACTTGTATCTCAATAGGATATTTTTGATTGTGATAAACCATGTAAACCAAGAAATGAATTGATTTATATCCTGACTCTTCTTGATTTACATGTTCGATTTCTGTATCGGGAAATATATGCTTAATCGCGGCTTCTATTTCATTCCCAATATTCTTAGACTCCCCCTTCTCCTCCCAATTAAAGAGCTTTACTTCCATCATCTTATCAATTTCTCGTTTTAGATAAGATGCCAAGTATTTCGTAGTTTCAATGAGATCACGTTCAAATAAGCACAATATCCTAAAACCAGCATAATCCGTTATATCATCTAATGATTCGTATTTTTTTCGTTTCGTTTTTATATAAATACTATTAACACTTTTTACTCTCCACCTCGTTAGATAAATTGGAATAGGCGAATCTCGATTATCTCTTCCTGCAGCAAGGTAGGTCTCGAGATCTTGTAAGAGGCGTTGTAGAGGGCCGTTTACTTCCTTACGATATTCCTCGACTTGCTCATAAGTAATATTATTTGTCATATAAAAGATCCTATTGATAATAGGAAATATTAGTTAAGTTACGCATATCAGCTGGGATCTATACAGATTTTGACCGAATATTTTTTATCAAAACTGAAGTGGAGAGTTCGCCATCATCCGTAAATATAATTGCTCTGGATACATCCTCAAGAACGGATAAATCCAGATTTCTTTCCAGGTCGATATTGACCAGTCCCGTGCTTTCGCATGTATTATCCAAGATTGTCGTATCCATTCCTTTGATATAATAGCGAGGCTTAAGGAAACTAATTAGCTCAACAATTTTGCTATAAGCAGATACGATTACATAATCTACATCTTGCAACAAAGCGATTTGAAGCGCTCTGGCCATTTCGTCCTGATAAGGACGTTCCGGCCCTTTTCTCTCCTTCACACTCTCATTGGATTCTACTATTATTGCAAGTCGACCTTGAGGCAGTGACGTGCGAAGTCTCGAACAATAGGAGATGAGCGCTAAATGACCCGCGTGTAAAATATCAAAAGTACCCTTGGTCAGCACAAGATTATCAATGGCTATCTCTGATCGTTGATCATAACCAAATATTTTTCGTCGAGCTGGCTCCAACTCGATTTCGGAATTTATTGATTGGATCCAATTTGATCTGATGGTTGCGCAACCCATTAGCCATTATCCCGTAATAATCTGTACTTAATGAACAGACGCCGTGCGTAAGCCCACACACTTGAGTTTAAGGCGCGATTTAACTATAGCAGCATCCCAATAAATTTCTGCTGTTGAGGTAAAAAATAAATTTAGTCAAACTTTAGCATTCGATAATTATGATCATCCAGAAAAATATGTAAATGCATTTAATCATCTGCAGGCTATTTGCAAGGCTGTACAGAGCCCGATCCATTCTGAATAGTCATGCGGCAAGAATGATTACCGAAGATCGGGAAACGATATCCAGCATGGCCGGATTATTGAAAGTGGATCGGTCAACCTTGCATCGGATATTAAAGCAAAGAAATAGAAATTGATGCGATTTCCCACTTTTCGCTAAAAAATGGATCTGCCGGCAGCTGCTATTTTTAACTGTGGTTGAAAAACTCTGCCGGCATCTTGAAAAATTTTCCCACTTTACTCAAAGTTTTTGTATTACGCATGGACGGCCTCTTTCTTCACAGATTGCACGGCAAGGTGCAGTTCCATTGCTTTAGCAAACCAATAGGGTCAGGCTCGATTGATCCTTGAATTAACCCTTTAATCTCGCAAAAGCCGCCGCCATTGCGCCATTAGGCTCGCGTTCCTTTTTTTTCTGCTGCTGTTGCAGCTCATTTTTCTTCCCGTGCCGCGATGAATCGTACCTTCCGCCACCACGATGTTCGGGTTTGTTGCTACGCTGCTCAGGCTTGCTTTCACGCTGTCCTGCCGTATCCGCCAACCGCATCGTAAGCGCAATCCGCTTGCGCTTTTCATCAATCTCCACAACCTTGACCTTTACCACCTGCCCCACCTTGACCACGGTATGGGGATCTTTCACAAACCTGTCGGCAAGCGCGGAGATATGCACCAGCCCATCCTGATGTACACCGATATCCACGAATGCGCCGAATGCGGCAACATTGGTCACCACGCCTTCGAGGATCATGTCCGGCTGCAGATCCTTCATCTCATTGACGCCTTCCTTGAAAGTAGCAGTGGTGAATTCCGGACGCGGATCGCGGCCCGGCTTTTCCAGTTCACCCAGGATGTCGCTGATGGTCGGGATGCCGTACTTGCCGTCGGCATACTTCGCCGGATTCAGCGACTTCAATAGCTGGCCGTTGCCGATAATCCCCTTGATATCCTGCTTGAGGTCAGCGATGATTTTTTCCACCAGCGGATACGACTCGGGATGCACGGCGGACGCATCCAGCGGATTGTCGCCGTCCATGATGCGCAGGAAACCCGCTGCCTGCTCGAAGGTCTTGTCGCCCAGGCGTGGCACCTCGCGCAAAGCCGCGCGCGAGGTGAACATTCCTTTTTTGTCGCGGTAAGTAACGATACTTTGCGCCACGGTGCTGTTGAGTCCGGACACCCGCTCCAGTAAAAGCGGCGAGGCGGTGTTGACATCCACCCCCACCGCGTTCACGCAATCCTCCACCACGGCATCGAGCGAGCGTGCCAGCTGGGTTTGGGCCACGTCGTGCTGGTATTGGCCGACACCGATGGACTTGGGATCCACTTTCACCAACTCCGCCAGCGGGTCTTGCAAGCGGCGGGCGATGGATACGGCGCCGCGCAGCGAGACATCCATATCGGGCAATTCTCGCGAAGCGAATTCGGAAGCGGAATAGACCGACGCGCCCGCTTCCGAGACCACGATCGAGGTCAGCTTGAGCGCGGGGCGCAGCTTGATCAGGTCTCTTGCCAGCTTATCGGTTTCCCGCGAGGCCGTGCCGTTGCCGATGGAAATCAACGCTACCCCATGTTTTTCAGCCAGTTTCCCCAGAATATGAAGTGACCCCTCCCAATCGTTCTTCGGCTGGTGGGGATAAATCACGGCGGTTTCCATGACCTTGCCGGTGGCATCCACCACCGCCACCTTGACGCCGGTGCGCAGGCCAGGGTCGAGGCCCATGGTGGCGCGCGGCCCGGCGGGTGCCGCCAGCAGCAGCGCCTTCAAGTTGCGCGCAAAAACGTGGATGGCTTCGGTTTCCGCACGCTTGCGCAGTGCGCCCATCAACTCGTTTTCCAGATGGGGAAAACTCTTCACCCGCCAGGTCCAGCGGACAGTATCGCTCAGCCATGCGTCAGCCGGCCGGCCCTGATTCTTGATGCGGAAGCGGGTGGCAATATGTGCCTCGCAGGGATTGAGCGGTGCATCCCATCTGGGTTTTTCCGCTTCGGAATCGAGTCGCAAGTCGACATGCAGGATTTCCTCGCGGCGGCCACGCAGCATCGCCAGGGCGCGGTGCGAAGGGATGGTATTGATTGTTTCGGAAGAGTCGAAATAATCGGAAAATTTGGCGCCCGCCTCCTCTTTGCCTTTGACGATCTTCGACTCTACTACGCCATGCGCCAGCAAGTATTCACGCAGCCACTGGAGCAGCGTTGCATCTTCGGCAAAGCGCTCCATCAGGATTTGGCGCGCGCCTTCAAGCGCGGCTTTGGCATCTTCCACACCAGGGTTATCGCCCTGATTGGTGGTAAAAGCGGGTTTCAGGTATTTACCGGCTTCTTCCTCGGGTGGCAGCATTGGGTTAGCCAGCAACGCATCCGCCAACGGTTCCAACCCCGCCTCCAGCGCGATTTGTGCCTTGGTGCGGCGCTTTTTCTTGAACGGCAAATACAGGTCTTCGAGGCGCGTCTTGTCTTCCGCCTGGTTGATCGAGGCCAGCAATACCGGTGTCATTTTACCCTGCTCTTCAATGGAAGCGATGATCGCGGCACGCCTGTCCTCCAATTCGCGCAGGTAGGTCAGCCGCTCTTCCAGCAGGCGCAACTGGATATCGTCCAGCCCGCCCGTCGCTTCCTTGCGGTAACGCGCAATAAACGGCACGGTGGCGCCTTCATCGAGCAGGGCTATCGCAGCAGCGACTTGCGGGGGTTGGGCGGCGAGTTCGAGAGACAGGCGTTGCGTAATGGTGGGTAGCATGGTGGATGGCAGCATAGGTTTTATGGAGGAATACTATCTGTGAATAGGCCAAGCATGGCGAGGCAGGTCCGAGGCAGGTCCGATGCAGGACCGCGCCCATCATATCATCGATAGATGAGGCGGGTATCTGGAGGCAGGTGCCGCACGGGCAGAGTGCAAATCAATGGCATTGATCTCCCGATCACGCCACGTTCGGGCTTCGAAATAGATAAGAAGAATTTTTTCTACCGGACGCTTCAGGTGCAAGCGCTTAATCCCTGGCACCCATCGCCTGTGTTTTTGGCGCCTCTACCCCTCCCTGGTCGACATAAATGAGCTTCGTCGTGTCGAATCCCAGCTCATCAGCCTTTTTTATGAACCTTTTCAGTGCTGCGTCATCGACATGCGCGGTCCTGGAAAGAAACCACAAATACTTGCGATCCGGTCCAGTGACGTAGGAATACTGGTAGGCTTCATCCAGGTCGAACACCACATACGAACCGTAAAAAGGACCAAAGAACGATACTTTGAGATAGCCGATATCAGGGCTTTCCACGAAATATGCCTTGCCTTCTGCCGTCCGCCATTCTTTTTTCTCCGGATCATACCCGCGGTTCAGGACCCGGATGCCGCCGTCTTCACGAAGACTGTAATTGGCCGTAATGTTGTTCAGCCCTTTTTCATACGAATGCTCGAGTCGCGCAATCTCGAACCAGTCTCCGAGATATCGCTGGGCATCGAAATTCTTCACCGGTGTAATGCCCTTGGGAACCCCGATTTCGCATCCCGCCAGCATGAGCGAGCCCGCCGCAACCAGCATAAGCAATAATTTTTGCATCTAGATTCCCTTCAATAGTCATGTTGAAAAATGATATGCCTTCATGCTGCAAGGCTACTCCTCCGGCAGCTGATTTACTGAGCATGCGCGATGCGGGTAGACCTATCGGCGTCGAAGCTGTAACTGCGCGCGTCAGGAATGCCCTTCGGAAGGTGCCGTCGCCGCCACGGCGGTTTCGCCCTATTCGTCTGTGCCTGCGCCTTCCCGCGCCGCTTCCGCCTCACGCCCAAGCAGCCTGAGTGCGGCAGCGGTAACACGCTCGGCTGTAAAACCGAACCGCTTCATGACTTCCTCTCCTGGGGCCGAGGCGCCGAAGTGGTCGATACCGATAACCGTTCCCTCTGCCCCCGCAAATCTTTCCCATCCGAGAGAAGCCGCGGCTTCGATGGTGACGCGCTTTGGTACAGCGGCAGGCAGGACACGCTCCCGATAACTGTTGTCCTGCTCGGCGAACAACTCCCAGCTCGGCAGGCTAACCACTCGGGCGCGCACCCCCAGCTCCTTCAACCGTAACTGAGCCTTGACGCATAGGTCAACCTCGGATCCTGTTCCAATAAGCAATACCTCGGGCGCGCCTCCTGCTGCCTCCGCAAGAATATATGCGCCACGCGCAACCCCCGCCTCTTGCGAAAAGGAACGATCCAGAATGGAAAGATTCTGCCGGGATAATACCAGCAGGGTCGGAGTGGACCGCTGCACCGCAATCACCCAAGCCTCCGCAGTCTCGTTGGCATCAGCCGGGCGAATGACAGTCAAGCCCGGAATCGCCCGCAACCCGGCCAAATGCTCGATCGGCTCATGAGTCGGGCCATCCTCGCCAACCGCGATACTGTCGTGCGTGAAGACATACACCACCCGCAGTCCCATGAGTGCGCCAAGGCGGATGGCTGGCTTCATATAATCGGAAAAGACGAAAAACGTTGCACTGAACGGGAGTATGCCTCCATGCGCAGCCATGCCGTTGACTATCGCACCCATCCCGTGCTCACGAACGCCAAAGGCAAGGTTACGCCCTGTGTGGCCCCACTTGCCGCCCACGGCCCCGGAGATGCCTGGTGTGTCGTCCGGTGGCTGAAAATCACCTTGCTCTTTTAGAGCCGTGTTGGTGGAGGGATTCAAATCCGCCGAACCGCCGATAATATTCGGGATACGCTGTGCCAAAGCGTTCAAAACTTGTCCTCCCGCCACGCGCGTCGATACCGGTTTGTCCTCGGGCTTCCACGCCGGCAGTCCTGCCGCAAAATCCGTGGGCAAACGTCCACCCATGACTTGATCCCATTCGGCAGCTTCCGCCGGATAGGCAGACCGGTACGCATCCAGACGCCGTTGCCACGCCTGCTGATCCGTTGCCCCTTGGTTAATGGCCTGGCGGAAATGCGATACGGCTTCGGGCGGCAGAAAAAACGTATCAGTCGTAGGCCAACCCAGCGCTTTTTTCGTGGCGGCCACTTCCTCCTCGCCCAATGGCGCCCCGTGGGCGTGAAACGTGTCCTGCTTTTTGGGGCTCCCGTAACCTATATGCGTTCGCACCAGCAGCAAGGATGGCCGCCCCGTCTCGGCCTGCGCTTCCCGCAAGGCGGCGTCAAGATCGTCCGTATCGTTGCCGTCCGGCACGCCACGAGTATGCCATCCATATGCCTCAAACCGCCGGGCGACATCTTCGGTAAATGTGAGATCCGTTGCGCCGGAGAGGGTGATGTGATTCTGATCGTAAAGGTAGATCAGCTTGCCCAGGCGAAGATGTCCGGCGAGGGATGCCGCTTCCGCTGCAACGCCTTCCATGAGATCCCCATCGGAAACAAGCGCGTAAGTATAGTGATCTACCAGCTTATGGTCGGGACGATTAAAGCGGCCTGCCAGCCATGCCTCAGCAATGGCCATGCCCACGCCGTTGCCGAACCCCTGTCCCAGGGGACCGGTCGAAACCTCCACCCCGGGGGTATGAAGGCTGCGCTCGGGATGGCCGGGCGTGCGGCTGCCCCATTGACGGAAGCGCTTGATCTCATCCAGGGGCAGATCGTAGCCTGTCAGGTGCAACAGGCTATAGAGGAGCATTGAACCATGCCCGGCGGATAAGACGAAGCGATCACGATCCGGCCACAGCGGATCGTGCGGGTTGAATTTGAGAAAGCGTGTCCAGAGAACGTAGGCCATGGCTGCCGCGCCCATAGGCAGTCCAGGGTGGCCTGAGTTGGCCTTCTGCACGGCGTCCATGGACAGTACGCGTATGGTGTTGATGCACAGGTTATCCAAGGCTGCATCGTGTGTTGCACCCTTATAGCCTTCGTTCGGCTGCTCTGACATTTTTATCCTCCACACCGGGTACCGGCGAGTTGATACGATGTTCCTGTGAATATTACTGGGAAGTAGCAGGAAATGGAATCAATGAATCAGTTTCGGATAAGCTACCGGGTCGTAGTCCACCCATTCTCCGTTTTCCCACGCGCCTTGGGCACTTTCGATGTCTTTCGCGCCGGAGTGTTTCAGGCTATCGATGATACGCTGCTTCAGTTCCAGTTTGGCCACTCGAACCGCTACCATCATTCCCGCCGGCCTCGGCCGAGGCTCCTGGCTCGTGGCTTCGCCTTCTTCCGAAAGACCGCTCGCCGCGCCATACAGCGAGCCGGCGTATCCTCCAACCGCGCGCCTATCCCGCCACCGGCGGGACCTCCCACCAGGGTGCCGATGGTCGCGCCTACCACTACTCCAGAGGCGGCGCCGGTTGCTGCGCCCTTCGCTGCACCTTCGTCGTCCTCGTTGGCTGCATCGTGGTCTGAATCATGCGCACCCGGCTGATTGTTGAAAAAAATGAAAATGTTATCCCTGCCTGCAAAATTCGCTAGCGACGATGCCGCTGAATCAGCTTCCTCTTTTGTCTCAAAACGTCCGGCAATAATATTTGCCATAACTTTCTCCTGACTGAGATTTCTTGATCCATTGTCCGCCATTGCAAACAGATGATGGCAGCCTGCATGCCCGGGTTCCGTACGATATGCCACATTTCATAATGGACTGGGAGAACAAAGGAGGGAGCGCACATTGAAGTAAAGCAGCGCTGCAATCAGTGTCAAGCGGATGCTGAAGTTATCGCCTGCATCGCCTCATGGCGGATTCAAGGTGTTGTTTGAGTGAGGGCGTGGCAAGAAGCGGATCAGCTGTCCTTGGCATCTCGCAACTCGTCGCATGGTGAAAAGGTTTATTCGGAGGCTCCTTCGGCTCCATCCGGGGCATGCGTGACTTTTTTGACGCCATCCTCGCGTCTGCGGTATATCCCTGCACGCATGAGCAGCATCGCAGTCACGGGCGATGTGGCTATCACAAACAGCGCAATCAGCACCTCCTGGAATATGAACCGGTGTGCCTGCACGGAAGCAATCAATATCGACGCCAGCAACACGCAGCCCAGGCCGAGGGTATTACCCATGGTAGGCCCATGGATGCGCGCAAACAAATCCGGCAGTCTCAGCAAGCCGGAAGAGCCGATCAGCGTCAACACCCCGCCCGATACAAGCAGCAATGATGCCAACAGATCCGCCCACCAGGGAATGTCCGTCATGTTCATGGCTCGATCACTTCCCCGCGCAGCAGGAACTTTGCCATCGCGGCTGAACCGACGAAACCGAACAGCGCGATCAGCAGGGCGATATCGAAATAGATTCTGGAGCCGAACTGGATGCCCAGCGTCAGCATCGTTAGCATACCATTGACATATAAGGTATCGAGCGCCAGTACGCGGTCTTCAGCGGCTGGCCCTCGCAACAGGCGGATCGCCGCGCATAGCATGGCCAGTGCGAAAGCCATCAGCGCAAAGGATAGAGCCCAGGGCAGCAGTGTAGTCATTCGAAAATCTCCATCAGTGGACGTTCGTAACGGTGCTTGATCGTTCGAATCCAGGTTTCCTCATCCTGCAAATCCAGCACATGAATCGTCAGGTCACCCCCATCCGCCGAAAGGCCGGCCCAGATGGTGCCCGGCGTCGCAGTAATTATACAAGCCAGCGCCGCCAGCCCGTATGGATCACGCAGATCAATGGGTATCTTCATGAAGCCCGAATTGGAACGTCGCTTCAGGGGCCCAAGAATGATGCCCGCGACGGCAATATTGGAACGGGCGATATCAAACAATACGACGAAAATGAGCCTCACCGCCGCCAGCAGATGGTGGGGACGGGCGCGTAATGGCCGCATGGCCGCCGTCCCGAGCGCGATGGCAACCGTCAGTACCAGGCCCAGCACCAGATGACCGGGCGCCAGCGTATCGTTAAGCAGGAGCCATAAGGCGAGCAGCATCACCGTGAATAGCGTCAGGGACGGCCAGCGTTTCATCGCCCTATTCCTCCTGTTTCCCCCACTCCCCCCAGTCCCTCGATGACCTCGATGACCTCGATGATCTCTGTCTCGTGTAAGGCATTTGATAACGGACCGCCTCCCAATACCGCGTCGATATATGTCTGCGGCGAGGACAACGAATGTCCCGCGAGACCCAGAAAGTCCGACGCCGGTCCCGCCCCCACCGCCAGCGCCACGCTCAGCAGCAGCAGCACGGCAACCGGTGCCGCTTCGACCAGGTGCAGCTGCGGCGTCACGATCTCACCCGAGTTCCAGAACAGCCGCACGCCCATTTTGCACAGCGCGACGACCCCGATCAGGCTGGATCCCAGCACTGCCGCCCACAGCACCCATATCGATGTCGGCAGCGCCTCAAGCGGCATGTCGGACGGCACGGTCTCCAGTGCGGCGGAAAGAATCCAGAACTTCGCGACAAAACCCGATAATGGCGGCAACCCCGTCACCAGAAGCGCACACGCAATGAAGCTCATGCCCAAAAATGCCATTGCCGCCGGTATGACAATTCCCACGGCTTCGTCGGGGCGGCTGGGATCAAGCGGTTCTTCAAGATCGAATGATTCAGCCGCATCTTCCGGAACGTTTTCGCCGGATCGCTGGGTACGCTCGATCATCTCGCTGAGCATGAAAAAAGCACCCGTAGCCAGTACCGAACTCACCAGATAAAACAATGCCGCGCTCTTCATCCCGGCGCCACCCAGACCGAGCGCCGTCAACAGCGTACCGGCCGATGCGATGACGCAGTAGGCGGCCAGTCGCTGTGGCTGGCGTGCGGCCAGCATACCGGCAGTGCCCAGTACAAGTGTGACCAGTCCGATACCGAACAGCCAGCCGTCGCCGAACGGGGCCGGAGCACCCAAATTGCCGGATGAAATGGACGGGTCGGACAACAGCGAACCCAATCGCAGCAGCGCGTAAATCCCTACCTTTGTCATGATCGAAAATATGGCCGCCACCGGCGGGGCCGCGGCGCTATAAGTGGCCGGCAGCCAGAAATTCAGCGGCCACGCTCCCGCCTTGAGCAAAAAAGCCACCCCCAGGATCGCCGCGCCGGCTTCAAACAGGATACGGTCGCCATCCGGCAATGTCGGAACGCGTGCCGCGAGGTCCGCCATGTTCAGCGTTCCGCTTGCGCCGTAGATCAATGAAACCCCGATCAGGAAAACAAATGACCCCGCCAGATTGACGGCGATGTAGTGCAGGCCCGCCTTGACCCTCGCCGCACCCAAGCCGTGCAGCGCCAGGCCGTAGGAAGCAGCCAGCAGCACCTCCACGAATACAAACAGATTGAACAAATCACCGGTCAGGAACGCGCCATTTATTCCCATGACGATAAATTGGAACAGCGACTGAAAATGCGGCCCCATCTTTTTCCAGCGCGCCTGCGCATACACCAGCGATGCCAGTGCCAGCACCGCGTTCAGCAACAGCATCACCGCCGACAACCGGTCTACCACCAGCACGATGCCGAATGGCGCCTGCCAGCCGCCCAGCAAATAAACACTGATGCCGTCAGGCCAGATCTCGGGCATTGCATCGCTGACCACATAGATCAGCGCCACTGCGGCCGCCAGGTTGGCCAGCGCGGCGCAAAGGGCCACAATTGCGCGTTCCGTGCGCCGGGCTTCGGCGAACAGCAGCATGGCCGCGCCCGCCACCAGCGGGATGACTACCGGAAATATGGGAAGGTGCTGTATCCAGGTATTCATGGCTCGAGCTCTTCGCCCTCGACATGATCGGTGCCCGTCAGGCCGCGTGAAGCCAGCAACACCACCAGAAAAAGTGCCGTGGTGGCGAAGCCGATCACAATCGCCGTCAAAACCAGCGCCTGCGGCACGGGATCATCGTAAAGGGATGGATCGGCCTGCCTGAGGATATCGATGATGGGAACGAGCCCCACGGTCAGCCGCCCCATCCCGAAAATAAACAGGTTCACCGCGTATGAAAGCAAGGTGAGGCCCATGATGACCTGAAAGGTGCGCGGACGCAGCAGCAGCCACACGCCCGATCCGGTCAATACGCCTATTGCCAGGGCATAGATGATTTCCATCAATTCTCCTTGGCGGCGTATGCCGAAGTACCGGCCGGGGTCTGTGGGGCCTCTGGAACTGGCGCCGTTGCCAGTCTGGCTCCAGGTTCCACATATGCGGTGCCGTGCTTGCGATGTCCGCGCCGCGATTGGTGCGCCAGCGCCACCAGGATCAGCACCGTGGCGCCAATCACCAGCAGAAATACACCGATATCAAACAGCAGTACGGTGGAAAGATGCAGCTCGCCGATTACGGGCAAGGCCGCATGCCATGTCAGGGCTGAGAGAAACGGACGCGCCGCCAGCCATGCCGCGAAGCCCGCTCCCGAGGCGCACAACAGGCCCAGCGCGATCCAGTATTGCGGAAAAATCCGGGTACGCGATTCCGCCCAGGCGGTACCTCCCACCAGATATTGCAGGATAACCGCCGTCGCCACAATCAATCCGGCCACAAACCCGCCCCCGGGCTCATTATGCCCGCGCAGGAGGAAAAAAACCGCCACCATGCCTGCAACCGGCAACAGCAACTGCACGATCACCCCCGGTAGCCGCATCGGTCCCGCTGGCAGTAATGTATGCGGGTCCGACGGCAATCCGCTGCTTTGCGCATCCTGCTCCTGCTGCTGGATCGGCAATCCCACGCTTTCGGGCGCGGGACGGAACCGCCGCAGCAGCGCGAATACCGTCAGCGCCACGATTCCCAGCACCGTGATCTCACCCAGCGTATCGAAACCCCGAAAATCCACCAGGATCACATTGATGACATTGGCGCCCCCGGCCAACGGCAGGGAATTCTCGATAAAAAACGGCGAAATGCCTTCCCCCGCCCGCCGTGTCAATACCGCATAGCTCAATGCGGCCAGTCCGGTACCGGCAATAATCGCCAGCACCAGGTCCCGTAGCCGCCGCGTCCGGGCCCGCAGGCGCACCCGGAGCGGAACCCGTTTATCATCCACCGATTTATAACGCGGGGGAAGCCAGCGCAAGCCCAGCAGGAGCAGGACAAGTGTCACCACCTCCACGATAAGCTGGGTTAGCGCTAGATCTGGTGCGGAAAACCAGACGAAGGTCATGCAGGTGGCCAGCCCGGCCGCACCCGCCAGGCTGAGTGCCGCAAGGCGATGGTACTTGGCCTGGGTGGCGGCACCGATCGCGCAGGCGGCACCAGCGAGCCACATCAGCGCGAAAGCGGGTTCAACCGGCGCCACAGCCATGTTGCCCGCGGGCAGCCCCCCATTTGACAAGGGGATCAGCGCACATGCAAATGCCGCACAGATCAGAAGCAGCAATTGCACTTGCAGCCGTTCTGTCGACAGCCACCGCGTCAGCCCATCGGCCAATGAATCCAGCTTTGTAAGAAGATATTCAAAAATAAGCTTGCCGTCCAGGTGAAAGCGGTCTATCAACGGCACCACTGCGGTGCCATGATGATATTTTCCAAGCATCCGGTACAAGATGACGCCCCCGGCCATTGCCGCCAGGCTCATGATCAACGGCAGGTTCCAGCCATGCCAAACCGCCAGGCTGTGGAAAGGCATGTCCGGCCCCAGCACGGATCGCGCCGCCATATCCAGGTATGGTCCAATCGTTTTCGCGGGGATCATGCCGACCACAAGGCAGGTCAATACCAGCAACGCACTGGGAAGCAGCATCCAGAGCGGCGGCTCGTGCGCTTTCCTTGGCAAATCCGTGGCGGGCGGCCCGAAAAAAACCTGCAGTATAAAACGCAATGAATAAGCAACGCTGAGCACTCCCCAGATCACGGCCATTGCCGGCATGCCGATGCGCATGATCGCATTGCCGCTGATGAATATCGTCTCGGTGAAAAACATCTCCTTCGAGATGAAACCATTGAGCAAGGGTACGCCCGCCATCGCTGCGGCCCCCACCGTGGCGAGCGTGGCGGTAAGAGGCATTGCGCGGTACAGGCCGCTCAGCCGCGACAGATCGCGCGTGCCGGTCTCATGATCGACCATGCCGGCCGCCATGAACAGCGATGCCTTGAATGTGGCATGATTCATGATATGAAAAATGGCCGCGATCAATGCGAGCGAACTGTTAAGTCCGAGCAGCAGCGTAATCAACCCTAGATGGCTGATGGTCGAATAGGCCAGCACGCCCTTCATGTCACGTTGAAAAATTGCCATGTATGCGCCCAGCCCCAGCGAGCAAAGACCCGCGCTGCCAATGATCCAGAACCACTCATCGGTGCCTGCCAGTGCGGGCCAGAGCCGCACCAGCAGAAACACGCCTGCTTTGACCATCGTCGCGGAATGCAGATAAACGGATACAGGCGTGGGCGCCGCCATCGCATGCGGCAGCCAGAAATGAAACGGAAACTGGGCACTCTTGGTCAGCGCGCCGAGTGCCACCAGGATCAGCGCCGGCAGATACCATGAATGCGCCCGAATCAGATCGCCTGAAGCCAGTACCACGTCCAGATCGTAACTGCCTGTGATGCGCCCCAATATCAGCACCCCCGCAAGCAGGCACAACCCGCCGGCTGCCGTCACGGTCAGTGCCATGCGGGCCCCGCGGCGCGCGTCGGAACGATGATACCAGTATGCAATAAGCATGAATGATGTCAGGCTGGTCAACTCCCAGAACACCACCAGCTGAATCAGGTTGCCTGACAGCACCACTCCGAGCATGGCTCCCATGAAAGCCAGGAAGAATGAGAAAAAACGCGGCACCGGATCCTGCGCGGACATGTAGTAGCGCGCATACAGCACCACCAGCGCGCCCATCACGGTTACCAGCATGGTAAACAACCATGCAAAACCATCCATGCGAAAGGTGAAATCCAGACCTAGCCCGGGTGCCCACTGCAGTGTCTCCCGCACCACCTCCCCTTCGGCTACTTGCGGGTAGAATTGCAATGTCAAGGTGACGCAGGCAACCGCGATCGCGCCCGCAAGCCAGGCTTCGGCATTGCGGGCGTGGGAAGGCACAAGCGCGGCGCAGAGACTGCCCACGAATGGCAGGACGACAATCCAGATTAATGACATGACATGTTGATTCCGGTTTGATTCTCCCAGGAACGAGCAAACCCTGACCGTCCCGCCAATCCATCGGATATGGCCATGTGCGGGCAAAAGCGTCAGATACGTTGAGATGAAGGCAGAGCGGGCAGAAGCGAGCGATACGCTCCGACCCGGGCTAAGCAGTTAACATGCCAGCCCCAATAATATCACTATCTGATGAGATACTTGCCAGGAGAACTGGTTCCTGCAGCGGCACGGATATTTGAAAAGATTGCCCGGCACCGAAAAGGAAATAGGTATGGATAACGGTTTAATGGTGCTTTTATGGCAGTTGCAGCAAAAAGCAAGTAACATCGAAAAGGACGCTTATCGATAAAACCAGCGCATGTATTGGGCAATCCCTTTAACGGCCTTTTAACGAAAGAACCAACACCGCCCGGGGATGTCGAATTCACCATGATCAAACAATGGAATCAGCGCTCAAAATGAAAGCTGCGATCGCCATGGCAGCCGCTTTAAGCATTATCATCACCGCTTATGCGATGGAGAAAACCGTGACATCCGCTCAGAAAACAGATTTGAAAACAGATTTTATCGTCCTGGGCATGGGTTGCTTTTGGGGCGCCGAAAAACGCATGGGAGAAGTTCCCGGCGTCATCGACGTGGAAAGTGGCTATGCGGGGGGCGACCTGCCTGGTGCTGGTTATCAGGATATCCTTAATCATGAAAGAGCGCTTCGCATCGGCAAAACAAACGCGCGCAATCATGCGGAAGTGGTCAAGGTGACTTTCGATCCCGCTAAAGTAACGCTGGAAACGGTTCTAGGCAAATTCTGGGAAAGCCACAATCCCACCCAGGGCGACCGCCAGGGAAACGATATCGGGAGCAATTACCGCAGCGGGATTTATTATCATGATGCTGCCCAGAAAACCACGGCCCTGGCTACCCAGGCAGCATACCAAGGGGCGCTTGATGCCGCGGGCATCGGCCGGATAACCACTGAAATTCTGCCCCTGAAAAATTACATTACGGCTGAGGAATATCATCAGAACTATCTGAAGAAGAATCCCGATGGTTACTGTGGTCTGGGGGGTACCGGCGTAAAATATTCCAAACCGGCTGAGCAGGTTGCGCAGAATGGCGCCCCTGCCACTACCGCAGGCGTATCCTCTGCGCGCCTGGATGGCGGCAATCTGAATTTCGCTCAGCAACTCGTCGTGTTCGAGGCTGAGAATTGCGAGTTTTGCAAGCTCTTCGACAAAGACATACTAAGCCACTGGCAAGCCGAAGTCCCCGTCGTTGCGACCATGAACGCCAATCCGCCCACTGGCTGGGAATTGGAGAAACCCTTGCTCGCCGCACCGACCATTGTGCTGTTCAAGGATGGCAAGGAAGTGACCCGTTACACCGGCTACAATGGTGAGAAAGCCAATTTCTGGAAGTGGCTGGGCTTTCAGCTGCTATCGCCTGAACAACGAAAGATAGCCTTCCAGCAAGGCACTGAACCCCCCTTCACCGCCACTAACCTGGATGAGAAGCGCCCCGGAAAATTTGTGGATCCCATCACGGGTGCAACCCTTTTTCTCAGCAATGCCAAATTTGAAAGCGGAACAGGCTGGCCGAGTTTTTTCGATCCAATTGAAGGGGCTGTTACCGAACACGAAGACAAGACGCATGGCATGCGACGGGTGGAGGTGCGCAGCGCAAGCTCCGGCATCCACCTCGGGCATGTATTCAACGATGGGCCCGCTCCCACCTTCAAACGTTATTGCATCAACGGCAACGTCTTGAAGTTTGTCCCCGACAAGAAATAATAACGGCGCCTCATTATCTCATCGGTAGGATGGGTGGAGCGGAGCGCAACTCATCAGGCTACGCCCGATTCATCGAACCATGATCGGATACCGGCGTGAAGCTTGGTGAAACGACGAATCAGCATTGATGGCTTGCACTTCGCTCTACTCCTCCTACAATAATATCAGCTGGGAATTAACGGGCGGTGGTGGAATCGAGCCAACCCGTTACTTCCAGCATCACGGGAAATCCGATTCTTGTTGAATAAGGAAGGCACTCATGGAACCACTCATCCGGAAGATCATCCTGGCCACCGATTTTTCGGAGGCTTCTCAAGACGCCGTTCGCCATGCCGTATGGATGGCCAAATCGCTAAAGGCGGAACTCAAGGTTCTGCATGTATTTGAGCCAAGCGGGTGGATGGTCCCCTCGCCCTACTACTTCACACCTGGATTCGAACAATGGGTGGATGCCAGCCTCGATAAGACCCGGCAGGCAGGAAAAGAATCCCTCGAGGCCTTGGCGGAGTCGCTGGATATGCAGGCTGAAACCATCTTTGTTGAAGGCCCCACGGGTAAGGAAATTGTCCGGGTCGCCGCTGAACACCATGCCGATCTGCTCATCCTCGGCACGCATGGTTATACCGGATGGGATCATTTAACTTTGGGAAGTATCGCGGAATATGTAGTCAGACACGCTGCCTGCCCGGTCCTTACCGTCAAGCACCGCCAGACTTCCTGACTAAATACAAGGACTGACATGAAAATCGAGCCGTCGCGTCTGCGCCGGCTCCGCCGGAGTAAGTTTGCTACTGCTGCTTTATGTCCCTGTCTTTGGCATCCTTTGCATTACCGGTGAGGACGAGCACCATCGCTTCGGTTTTTGCATTTTTTACTATTGTGTCCACATAGGACTGGGCAAAAACCGGATCCGTTTTTTCGGCGACCAATGCCAACTGTAGTCGCTGAACATTCTTTTTGCATGAGTTCTCCGCTGTATCCACGACCAGACGGGCATCGGGCGAACCTGCTCTCATCTTTTCGGCACTCGACCAGACACAGATCGAGTATTCCTTGGCGGCCTTTTTGGTGATATCTCCCACCGTTGTTTTTAACGGAGGCGTTGAGACCTGGGGTACCGGCACTAAAGGAGGCGTGTTTCTGCATCCCGCAAGCATAAAGAAACCTATTCCGATCATGGTAACGACTTGTCGCATCTGCATTATTATTCTCCGCTCCGCCGTAAGGCAGTTAACATCCGGTTGGCAGTTAACATCCGGTTTTCACCGGCACGGTTACAGGCAGCGCCTGTACCGGTCCAATCAAAATTGGACCATACTATATCTACGATCTGAAGCAACTTGCATGCCATATGCTAAACATCATAATTAATAGTTTAAAAACAGCTTATTATAATGATCACTTGAATCCACCGGCGTAAAAGTGTCATTATTCCCGGCAACCACGCAGCAGGCGAGATCGCATACAAAATGGCGCGGACTGAACAAGAGCGGGTAAGAAGCAAGAGCTTGGGATGAGGTCTGATAGCCTGGCCGCAATCCGGCCACTTTACCCGGAAGAGATACGCCGCCTCGTCGGAAATCGAAAAGTATTCAAAAAATGGATTATCTGGATTCAAGGCACCGCTTTCACGGCCACCGCGCCATTTGCGATAAAGGCTTCCTATAAACCGGGGAGATTGGTTCAGAGATTTCTCAGGTATCCAGCCGCTTCGCCTTCCAGTAGGCGGATTTCCAATAGGCTTCGCTCAAACGGGAAATAATAACGCCGTGCTTTGTCGATGCATGCAAAAACCTGCCATCCTCCAGATAGACGCCCACATGCCGGACCGATATACCAGTCTTGAAAAATACCAGATCACCTGCCCGTAGCTGATTCTTGTCGATGTCTTGCCCCAGCTCCGCCTGAAATTCCGTCGATCTAGGCAGCACGATGCCCAGTTTTGTCTTGAAAGTGACATGAACGAGACCGGAGCAATCGATGCCATTTCTACTCAAACCACCAAGCTGGTATTTGGTATTTTTCCATTGACTGTACTGCGCATAAAGGCTTTCCTTCACCAGCGCAGAATTATTCAGGTCCACCTTTGCACCAGGTACGTAGACGATCTTGGGCGCCCCTCTTTCCGGAACGCTGCTACAACCGGCGAGAGCCGTGATGATGAGAACGCCCACCATCCACCACAGTCTATTCATCACAAGCGATTTTCATACGGAATAAACTGATTCTCTGCGACACAACCATTCTCCCGGTAATATCCTGATCAACCGTGCCGCCAAGAAATATTCATGACACTGAGATAGCCCGGCGTCCCGTTCAATCATCCTATTCTTGGACCGGCCCGGTGAAATATCCGGACACTGACGAATTCTAAAGGATTATGCGCAAGCTCAGCAATAGACAGCTTCATTTGCCACCACGTCATTACGATGAATGACGTCATCCCGGGCAATAATGCACGCTGCCCCACGGAAGCCAAATGAAAGCAAAACAGTGCGGCAGAAACAGCGCCCCCATACCCAGTCGGCACGGGGCGCCATGAAAAGAATCAGTGATTAATCGGGATAATCGATGACTTCTGTGTCACTCTTTTAGCACCCCCGTATGTTGCGGCCCGCGGTGCCGTGTTCCAGCAGGCTGTGCATTTTTTTCATGAGTCATTTCCGGAGGGCAATCGCGGCCGGGTATAGCCTTCGAGCTACTATTCTGATCAGCTTTTTTCATCTTGGACGGCTCGCTACCGATAGCCGCTGGATTGGGTTCCCCCGCCAATGCGGCGAACGAGAAACCCATGGCAATCAGCAAGGAAAAAAATAATGAACGTATGGTTTTCATATGAACCTCCTTCAATATGCGTAAAATGAAACCTTACGCACAACCAGCGTAATCCATGGCTGGACAGCGATTCATAATACTTACAGCCCCCCAACTGCTGGAAAGTCATCCACCGGTTGCCGTACTTTTTTATAGCATAAAAACCATTTTTTGTAAATGGTTATTCCGAGATGAATTGTCTCACTAAAGGACGGCAACGAACAGTAAGCCAAGCTAGACCGCAGAACAGGATCGGGCGGGGAACAATGATGCCTTGGCTTGTTGAGAGGTGGCGTGCAAGGGATGCTGGATTTTGCATGCCAAGGTCTTTGTTATGCGTTATTTACATCCCATCGCCCATGTCCAGCCCGGATCGGAATGGCAGCATAAGTCGCCAAAATGACTCACGGCATCTTGTAATCAACCGTCAACATTTCCAGCAAATGCCCGCCGGGATCACGAAAATAAACACCGCGTCCGCCATCATTGTGATTGATATTCATATTTTCCGGCTCGAAGGGACCACTGCCATAGGGAATATTTTCAGCTTTCAAGCGCTCGAATATTCCATCGAATTCCTCCTCGGTCACTTTAAATGCATAGTGATGAGGACCGTAATTTTCGTTAGTATCGAAATCCAGAGAAAGTGTATCGTTCACCTTCACCACAATAAAATGGTGAAACTCACCTATGTAATCGAACCCGAATACCCTGGAATAGAACCTGGCGGATTCCACCTTGTTGTGTGCAGGCACAATGGTATGATTTAACGTAATAGTCATAATTTTTCTCCATTGACGAAAGGCCCCTTTACCCCAATCATAGGGAACCTTCATCCGCATTTCAACGATAGCTGGCAAATTTGCTTTTCAGATCATAATCTCTGGCACATAATAGGAATGTCAACCATAGCCACTTGCTCTGCGTTGATTCTTCTGCTTTATGTTTATTTAGGCACGATTCGAGACTCAGAATATTACTACGTTAAATCAAATAGTTAAGACAAATGTAGTTTTTTCAGGCTTTATAACAATAAGAGGGGGATTTCAAGATGGCTGGGAAATTCGAGATTTATAAAGATAAGGCGGGTGAATTCAGATTCAGACTAAAGGCGAGCAACGGCCAATCTATTCTTGCAAGTGAAGGCTACAAGGCTAAATCCGGCTGTACCAACGGCATAGCGTCTGTCAGGAAAAACGCTCCTGACGACGCGCGCTATGAACGTAAAACAACCGAAAGCGGCAAATTCAGGTTCAACCTTAAATCAGGTAACCATCAGATAATCGGCACGAGCGAGTCTTATGAATCGGAATCCGCCCGGGATAACGGCATAGAGTCGGTTAAGAAAAATGCGCCGGATGCTTCGATAAACGACACCACGGACTAACCTTCAAACAGGGCCTCCATCAGGAGGCCCTTCTTATTCCCAGACTGAAGATTCAGGCCGGTTGGAGCTGGCGCGGCCTACATAGGCAGCCTGACCAGAGTCCGCGGATTTGAATATTTTTAAAGGCGTCAAAAAACCCGCCTGAAGCGGGTTTAATTTGAAACGGGAATGAATTGAGTTCCGGTTTCAGGTGATGCCGCGGCGGGCGCGAGATTTCTGAGTTTTGCGCTGGGGCGCCCAGATAAGACCGGCCAGGGCAACGCCAAGAAGCACGAGAGTTCCCAGTTCAGAGACTCCTTTTATCTCCATAAGATGCGCAGGGCCTTGATTCCGGCTTGCCGTTTCAGCGGCATCCGTATCCAATGTGGTGGCTGCCACGGTGAAATCCTGAATGGATGTGTGACTTGACAACAGAGCATGATCAGGCGCTGTCCCGGTTTCTTGCACTGCATCCATCATCAACGACATCAAACCTATCAGTGCAATGATTACGATTGTGCTACGCATACCACCTCCTTATGTAAAAGCTGCATATTTATCTCAGCCACAGTCAAACTAAAACGAACCTTTGGCAGAGATCACCTGCCTCCAAGTTCAAGCATATAACGCCTTTTGTTACATCTTACTCATTCCGACACGACTTCCCATCGGACTTCAGTACTACTCACTTACAAATCCCTATTATCAATGTGACTATCATGCAACGGAAGAGTTCCCGTTACCAGTTCCCGTTACCGTACCCGATGTGCAACACGGGGCCAATCCTGGTGAACCCTGAATCCTGGTTTGGATAACTGCTTGAAATAACGAGCCTCTAAATCGCGTCGCTATGAGAGTGGGAGTGGGAGTGGGATTTACGCTATCCCTTCTGAAAATCGTATATCGATCCCAACGAAAGTATAGCCGTGAGCTCATCCAGCGCGGTTCGACTCTCTCGCAACAGTAACGGATCCGCCAGATCCGGCGGTGAGATGCGTTCACGATAATTTTTCTCGATCCATACCTTGAGCTCGTTGTAGAGGAGCTGATCGAGAATAACGCGGCTCATCCTGGTGACAGCCTCGAATTCCGCCTCGGCAAGTACGACACGCAGCCGAAGGCAAGCCGGCCCGCCGCCATTTTTCATGCTTTGACGCAAATTTACATACTCTATGCGCGTAATGGGGTTGGCTGCATCCTGGACGACACGCTCAAGAAAAATTCGTGCCGCATCGCAGCTTTCGCATTCAATGGGCGCCAATACCATCATTTCCCCGCCAGGAAGACTGATCAGCTGACTATTAAACAGATAGGTGCTTATCGCCTCAGCAATGGAAATCTCGGATTCAGTGGCTCTTATGAATTGAATCGGATAATCGCATGCCGCCGCTATTTTTTCTTCGATTTCCCATCCATCATCAAATGCCGCCTCATGATAGAGCAGAACGTTGCAGTTACTGACAGCAAGCACATCATTGTGAAATGCGCCGGCGTCGATAGCGGCCGGACTCTGCTGGATGAACAGTTTCCTACCTGCCTTGATCTTATGGAGGCGAGAAATCGCTTCACACGCTTCCAGCGATTGGCGGGCGGGAAATTTCAATGGCCTTGGCGCGGTTCGATCAGCGGATCGGCCAAATACGAAAATCTCAAGACCGGTGTCGGCGTGATCCGGACACAGGCGCATATGATTCGCCGCACCCTCATCGGCAAAATAAAGACCTGCCGGGAGCGGATCATGATGTTCGAAATAGCGTTCTTCGCTGAAAATCTTCCTGAGTATCGCCGACGTGGCGGGTGGCTCAATACTTCGATGGAATTGGGTCGGCAGATTAGCCGGCGTGAAGTGCACTTTTGCATCATCGGTATCCGCGCCCGGCGAAACCGTGGCGGCATTCGCGACCCACATGCTGGATGCGGAGTAGCATGCACGCAGCAGTATAGGCGCGGCCGCGGCGGCTTGACTGATAACGGATAACTCATCGCCGGCAAAACCCACCTTCCTGAGCATATCAACAGCCGGGCGGCTTTGTGGCGGCAGCACGCCTTGTCTGATCCCCAGATCGGAAAGACGTTTCATTTTTGCCAGGCCCTGGAGTGCCGCTTCTTTAGGGTTGGAACCGGTCAGCGCGTTCTCCGCCGCCGCGATATTTCCCACCGCTAGCCCGCTATAATTATGCGTGGGGCCCACCAGGCCATCAAAATTAATTTCAGCCGCGTTCACGCAGGTACCAGACGTTTTAAAATGCTTGACGATCATGTGCCGTCGCCACGCTGTAGCGTGCCTATTCCGGGATCAGCCTGCCAACATTATCGTATAACCAGGCCACCAGTGCATGGGCGCTGGCCCCATGATGGATTTCACGATGGCAATTGGGACATAGCGCCACGGCATTGGAGATGACGTCCTGTCCCCCATCGGCCAGTTGCCGCATGTAATGCAATTCAAGGTGGGGCAGTCCATCAACGTTCTTGAAAGGCGCGGCTTTCTCGCAGCATTCACACATCCCATCCGCCTGCTGTAATACCCACGCTGTGACAGGCGCATTGCATCGAAATTGCGTGACCGTCACACGCCGGGATTTCGGCTTGGCGTTGCCGCTTGGAATAGCAGGAGTTTTTTGCTTGAGTTCATCCCGTACCGCGATCTTGAAAGCGGCAACGGGGATCGCCTTTTGGCTCTGGACTTCCCACAGAAATTTTTCGATCTGTGCCGCAACGGCGCCATCAATGTTTCGAGCGGGCTTGAGACCCGTCACCCAGCTGCGCCCCATAAGCGCAAGCACATACGAAATGTTTTGCATCCGGTACTCGTATGCCTTCTCACTTCGGCCGAATACCTCCGCAAGCCGCTTATAGTAATGTTTCTTTATGAAAGGCTGGCCTAAACGCTCGTCCCGTTGCATCTCGACGTAGGCTTGCACGGAAGCTTTAAGTTCTTCGTCGTTCCACTCATCATTCATCCTGATATCCTATTAACATAATGGAGTCATTCATTCGGAATGGATCACCATACAGTCTTACAAAAAACATCGTGATCAAGGCTTTCTGTCGCGGTCCGCCTTGTTGCTGCGCGAAATGGAAAGCAGAAGCCATATCCCGCCGATTGTCGCGCACGAATAACCGATCAGCCCAAAGATAGGTAGCCCAAGCAAGGTGGGGCCGCCGGATACGGTCATGACAATGGACGAGCCCACGATAATTGCCGCGACAACGATACCAATGACCAAGCGGTTGGCGGCAGCACCTAACTGGTCTCCCACATGTTTGAGATGCGCGACCTCTACGTGAATATCCAGTCTGCCACGCCGGGCAGAGCGCACCAACCTGGCAAGATCTCGAGGTAGATCACCGATGAGGGTGGCTATGTCGGCGGCCGCACGCCAGCCTCGCTTGGCCATGGCCGCAGGCACGTAACGGGCAGCCAGCGCACCCCGTAGCATCGGCAGTGCTTCCCCGGCCAGATCCAGCTCCGGATCCAATTCGCGCCCCATGCCTTCCAGCGTAATAAAAGTCTTGACGAACAACGCCAAATCCGGCGGCAAAGAAAGCTGATGCGCACGCAGGATAGTCACCAGATCAGAGAGCATATTGCCCAGCTTCAGCTGCCTTAATGGCACGCCGAGATGTTGATCGACAAATGTCCCGATTTCACTCGTTAGTGCATCCTCATTGATGTCGCCACCCATTCCGCCGCCGCTTGTCCAATCGAGCAGCACATCGGCAACACGCATGTGCTCATGCTGAACCAATCCCAACAGGAGACGGGCCAATTGGTCACGGCGTTCCTCAGTAAGCCGGCCTACCATGCCGAAATCGATAAACGCGAGGCGATTGCCGGGCAAATAAAAAATATTGCCGGGATGCGGATCGGCGTGAAACAAACCATCCTCGACAATCATCTTTATCACCGCATGCACGCCACGGCTGGCAAGGATCTTGCGATCAAGACCGGCATGATCCACGGCGGCGAGATCGCGGCCGGGAATGCCGTCGATAAATTCCTGCACGCATACCCGCTCGCCTGTCCATTGCCAATAGACGCGAGGGATAACGATGAGAGGGGGCGCGAAGCCGGTCCCGTCCGTAGCCGCCACAGCATCAAGGCCGGCGGCGGATGTTTCATACGTGGGATCCGGGCCCGAATAGCCCGAAAAATTCATCGCGATGCGTTCAGCATTGCGGCATTCGACCCCAAAATCCAGCTCGCGCCGAAGCGATTGGGTAAATTGCCTGACGACCTCTTGCCAATGAACATAGCGCAGTTCCGAATTTCCCGTTTCAATGGCCTCCGCCAGCCTTGAAAGCCAGCGCAGATCCGCCTCGATGACCAACCGGATACCGGGCCGCCGCACCTTTACCACCACCTCGCCGCCTTCTTCCAGGCGGGCACGGTGCACCTGCGCTATGGACCCGGTTGCCAGCGGCTGGGGATCGAACGCGGCGAACACTTCCTCGGGGGGGGCGCCGAGATCTTCGGTTAGCTGCTGATGGATTTCGGGATAAGGTGAAGCAGGCGAGCTGTCCTGCAGTTTGCTGAATTCCGCGATCCACTCAGGCTCGAAAAGATCGACGCGGGTAGCGAGAATCTGACCAAGCTTGACGAAGGTTGGCCCCATTTCCTCCAATGCCCTCCTCACCCGCGCGTGAGGAGGGAGATGAGCCAGTTCTCCCGCTTCATGCCAGTGCAATACCCGGCCAGTCCGCTCCAGCAAATTGGCAAGCCCCATCCGGCGCACCATATCGCCGAATCCGTAACGAATCAGGATCGATGCAATCTCTTGCAAGCGCCCGAGATCACGGGCCGCCACCAGTGCCTGCCAAAGCATCAAATATCCCTCAGGAATCTATGCTTCGATCGATCGGAATGGATCATAAATAGGACTCATCTAATATGATGATTAGAAATCATATTATAACCATGATGAGTCTTATTGTCCCCATCCAAACGCACAAGGATCCTTAAACCTTAATCCCTGGTAGCAGATACTTGTTATGAACAGCTGGAAAAATGGGCAACCGCACAGAACCACGCAAGCTTATTCATCAATATAATGCCGCCCGAATGACGGGCTCTTTCAACCTAAATCCGGTAGTTGGACGGAGTGAAAATGCGCTAGATAATCCATCCGATAAATGCGATCCCACCAAGGATGGTACCCATTGCATGGGTATCTGCGTGGCCGGCGCGCCGGCAAGCAAAGTGAAGCAGCCCTGCGGAGAGCTCAGCGGAATTATGTGCCCCGGAGGGATGGTCTGCGTGGACGATACTCAGACAACAGTGATCCGACTAAGGCCGGAATCAACTGTATCGACCTGTGTATAAACCGGCAATAGGCTATCAGTCATTCGCATCCGCTCACCCGGAGAACCTGCTTTGTGGGAATCCGGGTGAGCGGTCGTAGTCCTGTCGCATACCTATAACCTACTTGATCGGCTGCGCGCGCTCATACAACATACGAGGCGCCGCCCGTGACCCTGCTATAACCGATCAGCTTACGAAAGCCCCCGAACCGGCCAGGAGAATCAAAATAAAGGTGCCCCAATAAATCATGTTGTCCATGGCATTACCTTTCACGTAGTTAAGATAATTCCGTAGCATGATCCGCGCAAATTGTTACAACTGTTCGTTAGACCGTCTATGTGCTCGAATGGTTTTCCAGGTTTATTGCAACAGGGAGTACGATGAATTGAGAAAACTTTAGCCTGCCGGGGATGTTCAAGCCACGATCGAGCTTGGGTTCGCGCCATTCATTTCTGCGGCTTGATCTGCCGGCAGCCCCTGATGTGGGGAACCTTTGAATAAATCTCCAGCTTCAGAGGTTCCCATCTTCCACTTTTTCAAGCGGGCTCATTGTCTTACCTGGCGGCGTCGCTCTTCTGATGATCGCGCGGCAAAGGCGCATTCTGCTGATTCACGCCGCGTGAGCTGGCATGTTGCGTGTGGCGTTTCTCGCTTCCGGCCTACGGCGATCACCCATTAACAGGCGATGTCCCAGTCCTAAGGCATCAGGAGAATTGTTCGCTGCGTGTGCGCCGTCGTTGAGTGGTTTTCCCCGCTGCCCGCGTGGGAACTGTTAGCTCACTCATAAGCTCATATGGCGCTTTCTTTCGCTGGGCACGCTTGAGCATTTTAGTTGTGCTGATTTCCAGCCAGTCATCAAACTGGTCGGGATTATAGTCTGATAAATCGTATTTCTGCTTTCTCACCGTTTGCTCCTTTAAGCACAAACCAGCAAAAAAATCCGGGGTAGATATGAATATCCGCCGCCACTATTCACCCAACCTCGCCTTTTTACTCTTTGGGGAGGGAATGCAAGACAAATACCAATGTTCCGCGACAGATTCTCTGCCGTTTTTCAGACACAATCTGTTCGGTTCCCCACTTAAGTGGTTTTTTCGCGTTTACCTTCGCTATGTGCGGGAGCTAGACGGCGAAAGCTTCAACGGACACTTTCGGGGTGAATGTCTGAGTGACCATTGATCTTCAACCCTGCATTAAGCACGCATTCTGATCGAAGTATGGCGAAGAATTACGACTCAATATGGCCGCACAGCTCGCTTGGCAATAACACGCCAGCTGAATTTGCAGCCCAACACCCATTTGCAATCCAGGATTCTACTGTGCCGTGTAACTGTAACTATTAGGAGGTAGCGGGTAAGATCTAGTGACGTTGGACAGCGAAATAATTCGTTCGCGAGAATTAACACTGAAATGTGCTAAGAAATAAACACCGGTTAAATGGATCTTGGGTTCGATGTTCCGTTAAATCTCTACCACTAAACTCACGCTTGCAACGGTAATCGAGGAGCCGATACAGTTTCGATGGACAAGATCGACGCTCTGTACACCAATACCATACTCCGATTCAAACGCTCTGATTTTCTCTAGAATCAGATCCTCAAGCGCATTCTTGGCTTTGTTGGCGGCTGCGATCGAATCTGGCATATCCTCTCCGAGGCGCTATTGAGTTTTTGGCGAGTAACCTCTGACCAGCTATCGACACTTGAAGTAGTGCGGCAGCAATCCAAGGCAATGCAGGAAATAAAGGAATCCGACGTATAGGTGATGCTATCGGCGATGGTCGGCATACCAGACCTTGACTGCAATACACTCAAAGACCTGCTGCGCGGCCTCGTGGAGCGTATTACACTCAACTCCCAAACGCTAAGTTGTTGTATTCACTACAAAATCAAGCTAGCTTTGGGGGAATTGATGGCGTCCCCAGGGGGATTCGAACCCCCGTACTCACCGTGAAAGGGTGATGTCCTAGGCCTCTAGACGATGGGGACTAAAGGACTTTCTGAACCGATTGCAACAAATACACCTTTGCCGAAATCTGGTGGAGGTAAGCGGGATCGAACCGCTGACCTCTTGCATGCCATGCAAGCGCTCTCCCAGCTGAGCTATACCCCCGATACCTGCCAATACCCGACAAAAGGAAGGCGAATTATACTGAGCCGCCCTGCCCCAGTCAACGTAAAGCGGAACAGGACAAATGGGGTCAAACAATGAAGGCCTCAGGCAGGAAAGTAGGCAAGCCGCTCATTCATGCGCTTGAGTGTTTCTTCCCTGCCGAGCAATTCCAGCACCGCATTTATCGATGGCGTCTGCGCTTCGCCCGTCACCATCACCCGCAGCGGCATGGCCACTTTGGGCATCTTCAACCCATGGGCCGTGGCGGCAGCCTTGATCGCATCCTGAATGGCATGGCTATCCCATTCGATAACGGCAAGCCGCTCCATCAGATCAACCAGCGCCGGTTTTGCCTCAACGGTGAAATGCTGCGCCTTCAGTTCCTCGACGGGTTCCAGAAAACGGTAGAAATATACAGCCGCATCAGCCAGTTCCGCCACGGTATTAACGCGCTCCTTGAGGAGGGTCGCCACTTTCTGCAGGTCAGGACCCACAGCGGCGTTGCAACCATCCGCTTCAAGAAAAGGCATGACGAGTTTCGCCAGGCGCGCATCATCGGCAATTTTGAGATACTGCTGGTTGAGCCATTGCAGTTTTTCCGGATTAAATTTCGCTGGCGAACAATTGATCGACGCCAGATCAAACCATTCGACCAACTGCTCGCGGCTGAATATTTCCTCGTCGCCATGCGACCAGCCGAGCCGCGCGAGATAATTCACCAGCGCTTCGGGCAGATAGCCGTCGTCCCGGTACTGCATCACCGAAACCGCGCCGTGGCGTTTCGAAAGCCGCTCGCCATCCGATCCCAGTATCATCGGCACATGCGCATATTGCGGCAACGGCGCTCCCAATGCCTTGAGAATATTGATCTGGCGCGGTGTGTTATTGACATGATCATCGCCGCGAATCACATGGGTGATGTTCATATCCAGATCATCGATCATCACGCCAAAATTATAAGTCGGCACCCCATCCGCGCGTAGCAGCACCAGATCGTCCAGCTCGCTGTTCGCGACCGTAATTTCCCCCTTGACCAGATCACGGAATGTAACCGCGCCATCGAGCGGATTCTTCAGGCGCACCACCGGCTTCACCCCGGCGGGTGGTGTTTGTTTCGAATCGCGCCAGCGTCCATCATACCGGGGCTTCAGCCCCGCCGCACGCTGCTGCTCACGCATCGCATCCAGCTCTTCCTTGCTGGCGTAGCAATAATACGCATTCCCCGTCCGCAGCAACTGCTCCGCCACCTCGTGATAGCGCGATAGCCGCTGCATCTGGTAAAACGGCCCCTCATCGTAGTCCAGCCCCAACCAGGCCATTCCATCGAGTATCGCCTGCGTGGATTGCGCCGTGGAGCGTTCAAGGTCGGTATCCTCGATCCGCAGAATAAATTTGCCGCCGTGCCTGCGGGCATAAGCCCAGGAAAACAACGCGGTACGCGCGCCGCCGATGTGAAGATAGCCGGTGGGGCTGGGAGCAAAACGGGTACGGATCATAGTGATGCTGATTCCTGGCGATTGGAAAAGACCGCCATTTTACGCGACCCAGACAGGTAATGCTGAGTCATTCGTGGCTAATGTTGCCGTGGGTAGCAACTTGGTGCTCTGCGCGTTGATCATGACAGGCGACCTGCGTGAAATCTGGATACCTCGTGTGTGATACCTTAGCAGCTTTTATAATTCCGATATTTAACTCCAGAATATTCCCGTTTGATCGCGCTGGACCTCGGCCAATAGCCTTGCGATGTCTCGGCTTTCCGGGTACGGCTCGAAGAGATGCCATCTGCTGTTTCGATCCGCACAGTACAGGAGCCAGACATTCTTTTTTTCGTCTTTCTTGAAGCGCGCTACCGCCATTTCATCCCATGTAGCGGGATCGTCGAAATGAGGACGGCACTCAAAAAGCTTTACTTCACTTCCTCTGATTTTGAATTTGACCTGTATTTTATTCCTGACGTGAGCTGGAACCTTGCTCTCGCAATACGCTTTGAAAAGCTTCTCGATTCGCACCCGCTCAAATTCGGATAATGGCATCAAATACGGTCCATGTTTTTTGTAAAGTATAACGCAACATGTACGGCATCAGTCTCCAGCAGTCCGATTCGACCTGAATTCGATAGTTGGACAAGGTGAAGTGTGTGGGCAACACAGCCATGTGCCGCAAAAACGGTGCAATTTTCCCATAGCAGCCTCACCCAGAAAGTATCAAATAATACGAAATATTGTTATTAATCTTAACACTGATCTATTAAATGAGCGGTCAGCTACCGGATTCAGGTCCATGTATCCCGCCGGCTGATCATCAAGCCATTGTATGATATTTGGATGTCCCTGGCAGGAGCAGTATGTTTTGCGAGTAAGGATAGGGAGCCAATGCGTTTGCCGCTGCAACAGCTTCCTTTTGCTCGCCTGGTTCATGGCTTAGCGCTATCCGCAGGCAGCGCACGCGTTGACCAAAAGTGCGGATTCGTGCTCTAATTGCGCCTCTCTGAGCAGTTATCCATGGAATTAAGGAATCAACCGCAATGGGCGGTTAACTCAGCGGTAGAGTGCCACCTTCACACGGTGGAAGCCACTGGTTCGATCCCAGTACCGCCCACCAATAGATAGTCCAACGAAGTCCAACGAAATCTGTCAAACATATGAAACACAATGTTTACAGCCTTTTTCACGTCCAAATAGATCTAGAGAGATTTGTTGCAAGCCGGCGATAAATGGGGGTATAGTTGGGGGTATTGCTTAGAATGAATAATTGGATACCCCCAATGGCGCTTACCAACACCATTATCCGAACGGCCAAACCTCATAACAAACCGTATAAGATGGCCGACGAAAAGGGAATGTTTCTCTACATAACCCCCGCTGGCAGCAAATTATGGCGGTTGAAGTATCGCTTTGATGGCAAGGAAAAGTTGCTCTCGCTAGGTGCCTATCCCGACGTCAGTTTGAAGGACGCGCGTGCCAGTCGTGATGATGCGCGAAAGCTGCATGCCAACAGGATTGACCCTTGCGAAAATCGTAAAGTACAAAAAACTGCGAGAGTAGAGCGTGCAGCAAACAGTTTCGAGGTTGTCGCCCGGGAGTGGTTTTCCAAATATCGGCCGGGATGGTCAACTAGTCATTCTGAGAGGACCATTAGACGGTTAGAGAACGACGTTTTTCCATGGATTGGTGGTAGACCTATAGCAGAGATCGGCGCCTCTGAAGTTTTAGATGTATTGAGGCGAATAGAAGGACGCGGAACATTGGATACGGCGCATAGAGCGCATCAGAATTGCAGTCAGGTGTTCCGCTATGCCGTGGCCACGGGACGCGCTTTGCGCGATCCGACACCAGACCTCCGGGGTGCCCTACCCGCAGCGAATGGCGGTCATTTCGCGGCTATCACTGAACCACAGGAGGTCGGTGCCTTATTACGTGCTATTGATGGCTTTAAGGGCACATTTATTGTGCTATGTGCTCTGAAACTAGCTCCAATGCTTTTCGTTCGACCGGGTGAACTTCGACAGGCGCGGTGGCAGGAATTCGACTTAGACAGAGCCGAGTGGAAATATTGGGTCACTAAGACTAAAACTGATCACCTTGTACCACTTGCATCGCAAGCCGTGAAAATCCTAAAGGAATTGCACGCCCTTAGTGGTCATACCAACTTTGTGTTTCCCGGAGCACGGAGTCATACTAGGGCGATGAGCGATGCGGCGGTAAATGCTGCTCTGAGACGTATGGGGTACGATACGCAAAATGAGATGACAGGGCACGGTTTTAGAGCGATGGCTCGTACCATACTCCATCAAGAAATCGGTATTGCTCCTGAAATAATCGAACACCAGTTAGCACACCGTGTTTCTGATACGTTGGGCGCTGCATATAACCGTACGAAGTTTCTAAAAGAGCGTAGAAGAATGATGCAGCAATGGGCAGATTATTTAGATTTGCTAAGGTCTGGCAGTAAATTCGCTTAACAACAATTCGGACTTACCTCTCACTATATGGCTTTTGCTTTCGGTCTGGGTCTGTTGATCTAATACAGACTATGACCAGAGCCGGCATCTTAACCTAGCCTAGAAACAAAGGTAGTCTTGAATCTACACTTTTAAAACGTATATTTTTACCCGTATTAATTGTTGCTGGCATTTAGCCACCCAGCAGAGCAAGTGATTTGTAATCAGAAGGTCCCGAGTTCGACTCTTGGTGTCGGCACCAATAGAATCATTGGCTTACGGATAGTATCCGTAAGCCATTTCTTTTCATGTAGACGGTATGTAGACGCTGGAGCGATATCAACGTGACTGTTAATCCACAGGCCCCCGAGTTCTAGTCCTGGTCGTGGAGCTATATAAACAAAGGCTTAAAGAAATTTAAAACATTCTATTAGTTCTTAGTAGACTCATAGTAGGATCATTGTATAACTCAAGACCTAGCGGGATTCTGGTCGAAGCAAAGGAAATGACGATGACCAAAAAAATGAAGTCACCTGTAACGCGTTCTAGCGTAAAACTCCGATCGTCCAAAAAATTATCGAATAGATGAGGTTATCACAATTAATCAACAACGCTCAAGAATGAAAAATGCCATGGATAATGTTCGCAAAGTATTCTGAGATTATTGATTTAGAGAAAGAATTTGCGATTATTAGCCAGCATTTGCATAAAATGTAGGAGTCAAGATTTGATCTGACACCTAGTTGTCAGATTCGAGTTACTGCTTTCGACAAAGGCAGCCTTAGATTGTTTCACAGTAGTTTTATGTCTGTAACTTTAGGCGATGCGTGCCACTATCAAAAAAAGTGAATAACATATACCGATAGACGTAGCTGCGATTATCCCGATACATGTCACCGGATGCTCGTCTACGTTTATGAGCCAAGTAAGAACGCCCAAAGACTTTGAAAGAAAGATAATGATTCTTAACAGCGTGGCCGTGCATAAAAAAGAGACAAACCAGGAAAGTGCGAAAAATGAAGAGTATAGGTACGGCCCGAAAGAGCCAGACACTTCGTGCGGTCCAGTTCCCGAAAAAAAAATCACCAGCGTCTCAAAGTGCACTGCACCCCATATTAATTCTATGCCCCCCCCCTCGTTAGTAAGCGGGTGAATTTTAGTAAGAATGACAAAGGCAGCATAATAGACCAGTACACAAGCGATGTACGCGCAAAGCAAGAGCACGGCTGCCCTCAAAATACTTCTTGCTCTTACGCTCTTTTGGATTGCCAGATGTGAAAACAGAAGGGTGATATAGTCGCAAGGGATGCTGAAGAATAAAATATACACCACCAAATTCCCCAAAAATTGGTGAAAACTAAAATACAGATTACTGTCCGAGTTAAACTCACCTGTAATATCTGGAAACGCTATGCCTCTCAGCTCTTGAAAATTAGCCAGCGCCCAAAGTAATGTAAAGAGGAGGCATAAGATACAGGTAACTACGGACGCACGCACGAAGCCATGGACAGAGAGTATGTTCGTTCCATACACCAGACGAAATAACGGATCAAACGTGTTCCCTAAGTTCAATTCAGATTGGTGAGGTTTTTTTAGCCACTCAACAATCTTTTGCTTAGCTTCAGCAGATGCATGCTTATCCAGCCATGAAAAAAATCCCAGAACGGAGCCGAACACCGCGGCGACCGCCAGAATATTTGTCATCATTGAACTAACAAATGCATCCATATGAAGATCTCTGAATTTTGCTCAGGTTTTCCGTTCCTCAAACTCATCGATTGCGAAAACTATGAAGTAGGTGAGTTCTCCAAGTTCGTAAAATTCTGGAACAAGACCGCTCAACCCGGTGGCACAATCGTCTTAACGACTTAGTCGCCATTTGATACTGAGATTAGATAGATGATGCTAGCAGCGCGGCACAGATATGCCAATCACGATAGTCGGTTCCCGACATAATCTATTGAAAAACTCAAATTGTTAGAAACGCTGAATTTTTTGCCAAAAGCATTTCCTTAAAAAATGTAATTGATTCCCTTTTTATAGGAAAACCAGATGCCCTACAGCGAACGATCAGGAAATGTGCGACCCCCGGCACATACTTCGAAGGAAAACTCGCCTGTAAGTCTTAAAATTTTCCAAGTGCTCCAAAAAAAGAGTTTTCAACAGAATTGACACAAACGATTTTCCAGAAAGAAGCCCTCCCCCAACAAATTAGCCGGCCTACATGCCTTTCATGCAGGTCCGGTACATTGATAGGTTAGATGCCCCTCGCCAGCCAAACTGAGAACGAGGAGCAAAAAGCACTAGTCGTTCAGACTCCGCTGCCTATTTCTGGTTATCACCAGTCACGATGGCGGCTGCAACCCGACTGGACGGTCTCGAGCGATGCAACTGGCAAGGCTTGATGTTCTTTTTGCACCTAACGACAGACATAACGGGCGGCAGAGTGCACTAGCATTTTAGCGTCCCTGTTCACGGATTTGTCAGGTCAGTCAAGACTGCTTATAAGGAAAGTTGCTTTGATTGAGCCCCGTGTCATTGAGGACGCAAAATCTCTGCTCGAAAAATTAAAAATTTTACATGAGGAAATATTGCCAAGGAAGTCGCACTAATCTCCATTATTGGTCCTTTTTGAGAATTTTTAATAATTCGATTACTTTCGAGTCCTTTGATAATGCCTCCAACATTTCATGGAGCGGGCTGGCATGATGCTCCTGCCCGTTATAGATTCGTATTGGATTTTCACCAAGGTTTTTAATGGCCGTCTCTAAGAGATCCTTCAACATTTCAGCGCTAACTTCTGTTGCCTCACGTTTATAGCCCTCGAAAGACATAGCGGATGCCGCTTTATATGCGTAATCCTCGCGCAAACGTGAAGTGTAGCCATATTGCTTAGCCGAGAACCAACCCAACCATATAAAGGCGCAGTCAGTGCTAATCTGGATGGCAATTGTTCCAAATTTCCAGAATCAAGGAAGGGAACTAAATACTTAATCCCCATAACAACCGGTCCACAAACAGAGAAACCAAACACCACGAGCCAGCTAAACATTGGAGCCTTAAGGTCTGCCTTGCGTCTCTCGAATGAAGCCGCCATTCCGGTCCGGTTGGCATCACCCAACAAACCATTAATAGTATCTCTGTAAAATTCAAACTTATCGAAAAGCAATTACTGCTCAATCTTTTTTCTCTAAGTCTTGCAGCCAGTAGCGCACTCGCCTATACAAAAATGTAACCAGTGATGATCTGCTTGATTATTCAAAAACTCGGGAGAATAATCATTCAACACACGTCAGGGAGAGATAGGGGTCTTAACTGATTTTAGCTGACTTTCTTGCTGCATTTGCATAAAACTTCGAAGCAAACGTTCATCATCTCAGAGAGAAGTATATGTTCGTGAAGGGAATTGACGTTTCAAAACATCAAGGAAAGATTGATTGGAAAGCGGTCGCTGCAGATGATGATGCGGACGTGAAATTTGCATATCTGCGGGCGAGCTACGGCGACGACGCGAGATACGAGGACAAGTTCGCGGACAACTGGGTTGCCGCAAGGTTGAATGGGATCATTGTTGGTGCATACCACTACTTCCTTCCACGGAAAAAGCTATCCACAGTGGACAAGCAGGCAAAGCTTTTCCTGGCTCAGATTGATGTAGTGGTACCCGGTATAGATATCGGATATCTGCCCCCCGTTCTGGACGTTGAGGAACCAGCAAAGAGTGTCACACCTGCTGAGTACGTGGCGGGAATAAATCGCTGGATTCAACTTGTGGAAGCAAGTCCGCATTTTGCGGGTCAGCGGGTTATGATATACACCAGCAGGAAAAGCTGGGCCGAAATTAAGAACCCTTCTGGTTTCTCCGATCGCTTAATTTGGGTACCTGACTATTCCAAAGATCCTCCACGGTTGCCCAAAGGGTGGAAGACGTACACTTTTTTTCAGTTCACGGATAAGGGCAAAGTGGGCAAGATCGACTTTTGCGATCAGGATCGGTTCAATGGGACTTTGGCGGAACTTAAGGATCTGATGTACATGGCAACGAAACCAGGTTCTCACGTACCCCAAGATCTTATTATTGATCTATCCTCCTCAGATACACCTCGTTCAGTAATTCGGCCTGGCGCGGATCGACTTGTCTTCGATGGATACAAGCTTCACTGGATGGGACAGAATCCGAAAAGTTATACTGCATTCTCCGGTTCAGCGGACGAAGGCGCCCGTGAGTCAATCAAAGATGTAGGACCAACGCCGCAGGGCCTGTATACGGCTGATCCAGCGGAGATTGAAAAGCTTGTGCCGACGGATGATTGGGGTGCTAATCGCGTACCGCTTCGTCCGCTGCGGGCGACGGTTCAACGGATGCTGGATTGCTTTGGTGTAATTAGAACCAGTATGTATATCCACGGAGGAACTCTAAGTGGAACCCATGGATGCATCGAAATCAACAACGACGAGGATGAGGCAGATTTCTTTCAGCGGCTAAAATCGTATGGCCGAAAAATCGAACTTGAGGTTAGATTTGTGGGTGAACGTGAGAAAAAGCTTGAAGAGACAAAATGCCCTTACTGATGCCGGCGGATTTAGCCCATCGAAGTGAATGTCAGCTTTTTCGACCGGCGAGAGTATTGGGTTGGGGCATAGTGACGGGGAAAGTCCGAGGCCACGGAGTGTCTACCGTTCCGGGGAAAGTCCAAGCCTAAAGCATATTGTTGACGCATTTCCAGCTGCCTCCTTCTGGAGGCACTTTAGAGGAGTCACTCCAGAACAAGCCGTTCGAATTCGGTGACCTTCTTCTCGACCATAGCAAACATGCGCTCCAATGCTTTTGGATCGGAAAGGTCGATCCCCATGTGAGTCTGGAGTAGGGTAGAGGGTTCATTTGAGAAACCTGCTTTCATTAAACCTACTAGTTTCTTGGCCGTCTTCGGATCTGACTGTATTTTTTCGTAAACCGCGAGGGCAAATACCCAGGCAAATAAATAATTGCTGTAATACCTGGAACTGTCAAAAAAGTGATGCGTGTCTGCCCAAGTATATTTTAAATCCGGGAATCTATCGAAATCCAGATGCCATTTTGCCCCAAATTCCGCCCAGATCTCATGAATGTTTGCTGGATTTTGCACCGCTCCGCTTTGCACCCGCCTATAAGCTTCAATCTCGAAGCTAGTTGCGTATGCGGCCCAATACATTGTCGTGAACTTCACCGACGCGAGCTTACTGGTCAGTTGGCGCAGATAAAACAAGCGTTCTGCTTGGGTTCTGGCCCTATTGAACAGATAATCCAGAATCAGCAGTTCGTTGACTTTCGCAACTCCCTCGGTAAAATATCTCGCACCATCCGCGTAATACCAGGGTATACCGGATTTGTGAAGGAGACGGAAATGGACCGCATGCGTCGCTTCGTGGGCGAGTGTGACTACGTCAGTGAGATATCCGTTATACCCTTGCATGAAGAATACCCACGATGGGCCGTAGGCTCCCCAAGTGAAATCTCCCGCTTGTCGATTAGGACCAGCCACAATATCCATGCGGCCATTCAGAGGGTCGAGCAAATGATTAAGCTCACTTTTATAGTCCTTTCCGAATATCTCCGCCGCTCCAATCACTAAGCGAGAAGCATTTTCGATCGTGAAGCGCGGTTCAGCTGCTCCCGACGGACGAGCATCAAGGTCCCACGGTTCGGATGAGCTGATTCCCAAGAGCTTCTGTTGATAGGTCCGCTCAGCTTTCTGAAAACGAATCGCCAAGGATGCATTTTGACGAAACCCTGCCAGAACTGTGTCGACAACTTCCGGTGTAAGGTAAAAGCCGAAAAGATCAGCGTCGATCGCATTTGCGAATTTTCGTATGTTGGCTACGTCATTGGCAGCCCGGATCTTCTCATACATGGCGAACGCGAAAAGGTCACCTTGGGCCTTGTAGGTAGCCATTCGCTTGTTGAAACCTGCCTCCCTGAGAGCTCGCTCTTCCGAGCGCATAATTTCAGCGTAGTCTCCGGGCTTGGTTACATATAGTTGTCGTTTCCCTATGTCGATGGTTGCGTCAGGCGATCTTTCAATCATGAGGGTATAAAATGGCGAACGGAACGGGTCGAGCCGGAGTGCGAGTCTGTTGAGCAGAGCTTCGACTGCTTCGGGTGGTGTATGAGGCTTTGTCCTACGCCACGACTCTAGCAGAAACTTATATCGCACCAATCCTGGCGCCACAGCGATAAATTCATTCATCTTCTCATCATTGAGATCTTGAACGATGCTCTGCACAAAGACGGTACTACTATCGAAATCGCTGCGCGCATCCTCACCCTCCTGCGCCTCTTTCTGAAAAACAGTATTCTGAGTGTTTGTTGCGAGGCGGAGACCTCCATATGCCCACAAGCGGTCGGCGATGATTCCCATCCGCTGTTTGAGTTCAATCGCCTCCAGAAGTCTCGCTGGCTTCGTGCTTGCCTCAGATTTGAGGGCTACGAGCCGTGCCCTCAATATTTGGAGTTCTGACAAGTCGTTTTGTCTTGCCAAGTCGTCAGAATAGAATAAATTCTTGAAATTGAATTGGTAGAGGGGTTTCTTTGCTTCCGGAATAGGGACGAATGGAGATTCTGCACACACCCCCTTACCCGAGTAGAGCACGAAAATAAGAGTAATTGCACAGCATCGTGTACTAAAGAATAAATGCCTCCAAAAAGAGTAGTGAAGACTCTTGCGAATAGATAAGGTTTTCATAGATACGGACTCCTTTTTAAGCATTGAAATGCTAAAATATTTCAACCTTATATAGTATCGAAATGGAGTTGGAGTTGGAGTTGACTTCTTGCGATAGGGGCCCATTTATGTGACTGAGCGCTGGTAAGTGATCCACCTTCCACGCCTCATTTCAGATGTTGTAAACATCTGATCGTTGATAAGACCTGTGGGGAGATATCCGCAGAAAAATCATTTGGATTGGCGATTGCTATGAATGAAAGAAGCACTCCTAAGACCGCAATAAGAAGGTAAAGCCAAAGCCAGAACTGATGTAGACGCAAGGTCTTCAATTTTGGAAAAGCAATATTATGTTCAGAATCTGCCGTCGTCTTCAGTCGCTTAAGTGGGCTTTGGGGAAGCAAAGCGTCTAGTGCATCCCGATGCTTTCGTGCTCGTGTCATGTGGAGGCTAAAGCGCTCGTATTGTTTAGCGGAGAAAATAGCCCCAAAGGCCCCCAGCAATAAAAGAAACAGTGTTAGCGGAAGATCCTGATATGAAAGATTGCCATCATAGGTAATAAAACCAATCGCAACGCCTGCTATGGCGATAAGGGTACTGGCTACAGTTGACCGTTGCGTTTCGTGATGGCGTCCCTGAACACAATGTTCTTGATACATTTTCCAAAGAACGTCACCTAGGAAATCATTGTCATTTTCCATTTAGCGTCTCGCACTTTTATGTTCCAGAGAGCTGTCCCCAATCATTTGAAGTAGAATCTCTGCTGATTTTCACGCTGCCAACTCAACCGTCGGCAACATCACGGCATAAGCTTCATCAGGTGTTTTCATTCCCAGGCCCGAATGTGGCCTGGATTGATTGTACCAATCCGTGTATTGCATGATCGATGCCTTGGCTTCACTGACTGAGTCATAGGCGTGCAGATACACCCTCTCGTACTTCACCGGTTTCCACTGGCGCTCAACCAACACATTATCTCTTCAGGCCCCGCGCCCATCCATGCTGGGCTTGCACCCCCGATACTTGACGGCTTGCAAGAACTCATGTGCGGTAAACTGGCTGTTTTGGTCGATGTTCACAATTTCCGGCCTACGCCGAATCCTGAATCTACTGAATAATCTAATTTGCTTTGTGTGCTTGTCTAAACTACTTTAGCTGTTTTGAAACAAATCGTTGGACACGACATCTCACGTAATACTTAGCAAGTTGCAAAACTAGTCGCATAGATACGCGCGCTAACAACCTGCGAGCCCGTGCTATGAATCCCACCCCCACGGCACTTACTATCGCGACGGTAACAATATTCAGTTCGTCTGAGAGCGTACCTAATATAAATATAGAGAAAACCTCAAAAACAATAAAAATTGGTATCCAGATGTAATGAGCCCAAGTCTGTATTCGTTGAAATATAGTTAATCTTGCATGCACGGCGTCGCTATGCCTTTTTAATAACTCTGGCATTGAAAGCACTGCCGGTGATAACACCGTGACATAATCTGAATCTAACTGTATTAGGGTACGTATCCCCTGCCGATCAAAAACTTTACCTTTATATTGATCAATAGAAGCTGGTCGGGCTGAGTCCATACGAACCTCTTCAGGCAGTAGCGTTATCACCTGCACGCCTCCTTCGCTAATCAACTCTATTGCATCATGTAAATTCTGAAACATATCTTAACTACAATTTATTCAGCACTCCGCGCCCAATACCCGCCACAAACTCTTTGGCAATAGTGATTAAATTTTTCCAGTAATTCAAAGCGACCGCAACCCCTTCATTATGAAAAAATATTAACTTGGGATGCTCATCCATACAATCAGGATTCAAGCGAACGATTACATCTCCATCCAGTTGGATAGTTGTTTGTACAGCAACCACTTCTGTACCTATCTCCCATATCTTGCGCACCAATAGTACCTCGCTATCTTTCAACACCAATGGGTCAATCTTTTCATTAGTAATAATGTCTGCTCGAGAAAATTGGTTTGTCAAAACTGATGTTCGCTTTGGATCAATCGTCCGACTCAATTCCACAACCGTATTAGGTGTGAGTCTTCCTGGCGATGTTGCTTTCAGTCTCTCGGTCAATTCACTACTCAGAATGTCATCACGAAGGCACATTGCGCTAAACATTCCCTTTAGCATGTCGGAATTGTTTTTGATGCGCGGTAAAACAGAAAGGTTGCGCGTTGATTCGAGATCTTTCAAGCGACGCAGTTTTTCAGGACTTTTGAGAAAGTCGTCGGCCCACATCCGCATGAGATCGAATGCTGCATATCCGCCTAGCTGATCTTCGACCTCTAACTCCACCGTTAACCTAACTTCCTTTTTATCAGATATTCCGTCTATTATTTCTTGATCGGTATAAAGTCCAAATTGCCGGCGCATGTCAGTAAACTCTATCGCTGGAACTCCCTGTACATCGATGAGTGATTGCGTTTCTCTCAAAATTTCATAATAGTCTTGACCTATATCTATCAACGCATGTCGGGGACTCGGCATTTTCTCTCCCGAAATGCTTTTTTTTAAAATCGTATTGACTTCTATATTGAACAGGTCGTAAACAATATCCTTAAATCGTTCTGTGTCAAAAGAGTCATTGTCCGCCATGAGATAACCCCGTCAAGATAGTTTTTAAACAATACTTTATATGCATGAAAAATCTCGTACCTTGCGCATAATGGGGCTGCTCTTGTGGTTTCTACGTAATTGTCTTGAGCAATGCGGCTTCTGGGAAAGTGATATATTTGCAATAATCAATCTGGTTTAGGTGATACTGGTTTAGTTGGTGTTGGTGTTGGTGTTGGTGTTGGTGCTGGTGTTGTGATGAGGGGGGGTTTCTCCGATAAAATTCCGCGAACAGTATCAATTAGCAATTTTAAAGCCCCAATGTTCTTCTCTACAATATCGTGGGCCTCCTTGATATGAGCCATATGATCCCTGTAAATCGTGGAATAAGATGTATCAGAAGCAGTGAATGCCGCATCTATAGTTGTCTCTATATCCCCATCAATCAGATCTATCCTGGTGATAATGGCTTTGGCATTCTCATAACTCTCATTTCTACTCTTACTAACTTTGCCATCGACAGTTTTATTTTCTTCGCTGATTGTCACGTTGCCAACAGCCGTAACTATTTTTAATGTTGTCATATCTTCCACTGCTGCTTCAATTCTTTGATACAAATTCTGAAATGAAGTACTCATTTTCCCCCCTATATACAAATGCTCCGCGTAAAAACAATAAATAAAGAAGCGCCTAAAAAGCAACAATTTGACAAAAACTAACACATAATTTGTAATAAATTATTCCAAAAGATTGGACGGCCATATACCTAGATCAATAGAGTGCTTTACGAATAGTTTTTTAGAAATATCTCATAATATGCATTTTAAGAACTTTATATCTAAAAAGGTAAGTGTCCGTATTTAAACCTCAAGGACTTTAAATGCAGATTGCTGAAGAACCAGACAGCGTGCAAGTAATCACCATATCGGTGTTCACATCATGGGTCGCATTCCAATCGGGAAGTTCATCGTAACGTCGTTCGCCGCAGCAGGAGAATCGGCGGGCAACATTAAACTTATAATAGACCCTAAGTTTTCCCTGAATAAGTGCGTCACGGGCCGCTTTCTCCGCGGCGGCGCTCCATGCAGAAGTTCTCATTGATCCGTCGCCTCCCACTTCCCGGATACTAAAACCATCTGGTGCACGCTCCACGCATGCAACGCAGGCGCCATCTTTGTCTAACAGAGAAACTAGATCATCTGGATATCCCAGATTTTTTAAAGACGATTTTTTGTGTAAAAGTTTTTCGCTGTAGCGAGGGTCGTTCAAACAGAAATCTGGCCCACAAGAGCAGCTACCTTGTGCCAAGGCAACATTGAGAAACATTAGCGATAAAAAACCACCAAAAAAAACAGCCAACCAGGACTTATTTTTTTGCTTCATGGAATCTTTCTCCCTAGATTTGTGCACGCATCAATATTGGGAAATTCCTTATCTTAATCCCATGACCAACAAAATCTTTGAACCTGTCGCTATCATCCATACGGTCGATACAAGTCTCTATGCGCTCGGTTAACGCTATTTTTTCACATCCCTCGCGGAATGACTCGAGCCTGAGAATGGAGCCGCCTTTGCCGGTGAAACTTCCCAAGACCGTTTTACTTCTCCAAGTCTCACTTTATATAAACAATACTTTTTTTTCGTCACCCATTCGGGTGATTCTTCTACAGAACCAAGCATTTTAAAAGGAATATGCTATAGCTATTAAGAAGGGGGCTCAGTTCACCTTCCTCCATAAAAATAATTGCACGGGGAAATTATGAATTCTGGTGTCCAAAGAGAACTCAGCGGTTTGAGTGAGGTGCTAAATCGGGTGTATAAGGCAGCCTTTAACCCGTCTGCGTGGAATGATACTTTGCCGATTATGGCCGAGTGGCTACAAGCACCGATGGCCATATTATTCACACCAACGGTGCTACCAGAGGACGGAGGCTTCTATTTCAATCATGGAATTTCTGAGGTAGCGATTGCTTTGTGGCGCGCCCATAGTCAACCTCTTGAGGGAGGGAATAAAATTACGATAACAAACAGTTTTCGCGGAGGTTTGATATTTACTGGGGACGATATCCTTTCGAAAGGTAAGTTAGCAGAAGTTACCTGGTACAAGGAATTTGTGAAGATCGGAATTGGCGAGGTACTTATCAATACTGTGTACGACTTCGATTCAACAACTCATTATCCCACTGTTTTATCTTATTTTCGGGATGCCAATACCATTCGGTTTACGGCTCATGACAAATGGAAAGCTTCATTGTTGTTGCCGCATGTATGCCATGCTATGGAGTTGGCGACAAGAATTCGAGACGCGGAATATCAATTGGCAACTACCTTAAAAGCGCTGGATCGTTTACAACACGGCGTTTTGCTTATAGGCAAAAATAAGCACGTGTTATTTGGGAATGCGTCTGCAATACGTATTCTGAACATGGACGACGGGTTGCGTTTGCAGGTAAAAGATCTGCACCTTTCTCAAGGAAATCTTGTAGCGAAATCGAGTTATGCCCATGACCTTATGGACAAAGCCATAAGTGAAGTTGTAAATCCAGACGTTCTAGCCGCGGATCATTTTTCCAGAGTGGTGCTTATACCTCGGACTTCAAAAAAAGCAGCGTTCACTCTCAAATTTTTATCACTGCCACCGGAGTTGGGTTTCAGCTTCAACAAAGCATTTGACCCTAGAGCTATCGCATTTTTAACGGATAATGATGTACCCATCCAAATAAATCGTATTCTTCTAAAAAATTCATATGGACTGACGAACGCAGAAATATTTGTTACAGAACTGATTATGGAAGGGAAATGTTTGGAGGAAATTGGCGAAAAATGCGGTTTAAGCGTCAATACACTTAAAACTCATCTAAACCGTATATATGGAAAAACCAATTCGGCAAATCGGGCGATGTTGGTAAAATTGCTTGTCAGGTTAAGTCAAGGCACATAATCAACGTAGTCTTCTAAATTTAGGTCTTTAAATAGAGATCGATTCACCCGAACAAACCGTGCGAATGCCCCCATCGGTCCGTTCTGGGGCATCAACCGTCTGCCGCTTTTCGCCCTCGACTCGTCTATGCATTCCATCAGTTTCCTCTAATCTTGGCTCCTCTTGCGCCTTCGATATTTGAGAATCGTAATTTATGCTGGTAGAAGCTGCATGGTGCTTCCCGACGTGATCGCCCTCTAGGAAAATCGAGTTGTATGATTAAAACAGTGTGGAACCCGTGCTAATGAGCCGTCGTAATATTGCGAGAACACGATTCGTACTATTTGTGCTACCTGACTGACGCTTTCCCGATAGATAAAAGTAGCGATAATGGGGTTAGAGGTGGTGCCAAACCGTGAAAGGAAGATTGCGCGCGATGGTTCCACATGTCACCAACGTCCAAGGATTGCAGGGCCGTCAGGGAGGAGCGGGCGCCACGGAAGCGCGTCGGGCGTTGCCGGCTGCCACTTCATCGAGCAAAGGCAAGCCATAGCGTCCGGATACGCGATACTCTACCGAGCTCGACGGGATGAGTTCGATGCCTGGAAGTGATAGTGCGACCAACTCGGGGGGGACCGCCGGCTTTGTCCCCTGCAACCACCTTCCGTTTGTTTTACAGGGCCAGAGCGCCAGATTGTGGCTCTCGCGGGCGATGCAACAAGCAATCAAGTTGTTGTTGCGAGGCGGCGTGCTCAAAACGAGGCCTCGCGAATTTCAGTCAATAGTGTGTTGCCGACTGCAGCAGGTTCAGCTTGGTGGCCACCTTGGGCAGCTTGAGCTACGGCGTCCCAAGAGAGGCATACTTCGATAACGGCGCTCATAATTCTTAGTCAAAAAACCGGATTTGGAAATACTGGTCATCGTGGCTCGTATTGAACGCATCCTCATACTTCCTTACGAAGCTCGTAAAAGTTTCTAGATACCGCTTGCCACCGTCCGGATCAATGATCTTCATGAGTGTGCCGCTCGCACTGCCGTCACCTTCCATTCCTTCAACTATCCGTGAATGCAAGCCAGCAGGTGGTGATACTGAATTCATTGTGCCAACCCAAGTCAGGCCGTGGTCTTTCAACTGATTGACCCAGCCTTGCACGCTGAGATTGATTTGTGCTTGGTGGCTCACGCCTGCGGCGGAGAGAAATGCACCGAATTCGATTGCAGGCAAGCCTGTGTCCTTCGCGAAATATTCCGAGTACTTTGGTCCTGCCGTCGCGACAGCTTTTGCAATGTCATATGAGGCCTGTGCCTTCCATGCTTTCATCATCGTGAAGGCGGTTGCCCAGCAGGCGTTTGGAGTCGGCTGGGGTAGAACTTCGATGATTCCTGGAACTTGGTAAAGTGTGCTCATTGACTTGCTCCGGTCTGGTTGTACAAAATCTTTTTCGCTTTCAGGCAGATAAGTCTGCCCGTTTCTGTCGGACTTGACAATGTGGACCTGCAGCGCGTCGGTTTCAGCACGAGAGCGCGTGAGCGTCCAGATAAACGTTGCATTACGCCGCAACAGGCCCGCGCGAAAATCGGCCTTTGCGTTTTGCAGGTCTACTCTGTGAGGCAACGGCGACTGCGCGTACAACGGCAACGATAGCATGAACTCGCCGCCCGCACTGTCGACGGCGGGTGACCGCACCAGTGCCGCATAAGAAGCCGGCGGCGGCTCGATCACAGGCTCATCCGTCAGGATGACCCTGATAGTCCGCGTGGGTGGGCTGTCCGCATACAGTTTCGCGACCGGCTTCATCCACGGGTTCCCCGCGGGCTTGCCCGGCTCGGTTGCAAGGCCCGCATCAAGCACCTTCAGTGGCCCCGCCGGGCATTGCGCCACAATTTCAAGAATGTCACCAGCCGCGAGTTGCGCGGGTGTGCCGTCCCCTTCGAGCAGATTGGCGAACGGTATCTCGTGGACGACTGCGAGCTTGAGCTTCAGGCTGCGAAGCACAGCCCCCTTTTCCGTCACACCAGGTTTGGCACCGGGCTCCACCGTACCTAGACTGAGTTCGCGCATCTCTCCTGCGCGTGGCTGGACACGAATGGTGAAAGGCAATTCCGGATGCCCGTCTGACGCCAGATCCCCGTCGGGTGCCGGGTCGGGCGCCAGATCTTCGGCCAATTGCGCCCGCGCGCGCGCCTCGAGCGGCCGCTCAAAACGCATGTCCGCCATCAGCGTCAGTGTGGCGTTGCGATTGGCCCGCTGGCGATCGCATGCGAGTATGAACATCAGGTCGCCGCGCCCTTTTGGAAGTGGCTGTTCCTCTGTTGGTGTGGCCGGTATCTGTAAGCGCTTTGCATCCTCCACTGGAGGTCCGGCAAGGCCCGCGTCATAGGCTGGGTCAATGAAGAGAAGTGACGACGGCTCCAGCGGCAGCGCACCCCTGCCGCGCAAGACAGGCGACAGTGCAATGCTCAGCGTTGTGGGCGCACGGTCCACCCCCCATGCAATCTCCGCGCCTTTTGCTTCGCCGAGCGTGATGGAGGCAGCCGCCCTGACAAAATCTTCCTTGACTGTGCCGGCAAAAGGGCGCACGGTCCACCGGAGTTCAGCGCGCGGCACGCCTTCTGCGCCCGACAAGGCGTCGGCGATTGCCCGTATCGCCGGACCCGCAGATGCGCCCGGGATGTCGCGAGCGTCGAGCACAAGGCGTACGTGGCCCCGTCGCACGGCCGGCGCGTCGGGCGTCCCAATGTCAGTTTCATCGCGGATGTGCAGCGCACGAAACGGGATGCTTGCCCTGCCCAGAATGAGTGTGGCGGTCATCTCGCCGGGCGCCCCACACACCAGTTTCACGAGCCACTCTTTCCATGAAACAGTTCCCGTTATCGGCGCCGGGGAAATGTCGATCTCGGCCAGCACTTCCAGCGTACCGTCCCAGCTTGCGGTCACCATGCCGGCGGTCGACGGCGCGGCAATGAAAGTCACGCTCCATTGACGGGCAACAAGGTCCTTGTCCACCTTCTGAAGCAGCGATCCCCGCACAACATCCGCAGGACCGACGAGTGCCCGCAGGGGAACCATCGGCAGCATGGGAGACGCGCAAGGACGACGCCAATACTCAATTTTCTCGTGCGTGTTGGGGGGCAACGTGCCGGGCCGCGGCGTGCGTTCTGTCCGTGGCTGCGAGACGCTCGCTTGCGCGGGTCGCCCGTAAGTCCCGGATTCAGGATCAAAATCAGCCGACCACTTCACATCAGGATCGGTTATCGCTTTTTCCAGGCGCTGGCGGCGGACCATCAAAATGCCAGGCCGGTCGGAGATGGCCGCCGTCATTGCCTCTGACGGAACATACGGTTGCCACGTGCGAGAAACTCCCTTCTCCGCGCCCATGGGCTTAAGCACTCCAAGCGGCCGAAGTGCGGAGTCGACATTCGTGAATACCGGCAAGCGCGTCCTGGGCGCGCCGGGAACAAGCCAGGGTATCGGCGGCGATTGCAGCTTACTGGTCTGCAAAGGCAGGTACACGGGCACACGCTGTTGCCCGAGCCAGACCAGTTCATTCAAAGGCTGCGGCGTATCGGCTGTGACTTCCATGGAGGCAGCGTGTGCCGGCAGCCGCGCGACACGGCTCATGCCCGGAATGTTGCTCTCGCGGTCGCGCACCGCGGCGGTTGCACCTTCGTGCGCACCTCCAAGCCAGTCGCCTGTGTTCCCCCCCAGCGCAAGCGGATACCCGCGCGATGAATCTTCAAACGCAAGCTTCCGCGCCTGATGTTGTCTCGGCCGCAGCGTGCGCAGGGGGAGATCCATTCCGTAGAAAGCACCATCCGCGTCGCGCAGTACCGCCACGCGCGGACGTGCATGCGCCGTATACGCGCCCCCCGCCACGATGCCCGCGTAAGCTTCCACGCTTTTCGTTGCCGGGACCGTCCAGGCTTGCGTAACCATGTCGTCACCGGCGATCATCAACTCGGCACGCGGAGCCGCAATATGCGGCGCCAGATCCCCGGTGCGATGCGAGACGAGAAGCGCCGCGGCACGCTTGTCTCCTGCAATCAGCGACAGCGCTACCGGTGCTACAGACTGCTCCTTGCAGGACTCGATGGTTCGCGCAACGCTAATGGCGGCCGAAAGGAAATACGCAGTTTCATTTAATCCTTCATCGGGTAGCTTCACAGGAAAGCTCTGCTCGACTAACGCTTCCATTACAATGTCACTGACCGATGCGCCTGCCGCCTCGAGCAGACTGAGTTCAGTGCTGTCTCTCGGCGTAGCCGCACTGCGCGACGTCAGCGCCACTCGCGCAGCCACCGTGCTGTCGGGCCACGAAATGGAAATCGACTTGCCCTTGCTTGTTTGCAGAAAAAACGGCTCATGTCCTTTCTGGACATACAGCGGGCTCTCGTCAGACAGCCCTGCCAGAACCGGAAGCTTCATGAGGACGGCATCGCCATTTGACTTTGCCGGAGCCAGCATGCCCATAAAACCGCCGCTGATCGCAAGCGACTTCGGATCGATCACAGGCTGGGTTCCATCCGGCCTCTTTCCGTAAAGAGCAGTGCGAAAGCCCGCGCTCAACGCACCTTGCAGCGCCGTGCCGATCGTGCTCTCGCCCGCATTGACTGCGCCGGCAATTGCAGCCATCGGACTATCCCTGGTCGCGGCCGCAGGATACTTGTAGCGCGGTACAAAAGTCGAGCCCTGATTCTTCACCTCGTCCGAAGCTTTCCATTGCGGCACGATCCCCGCAATGGCCCCAACGGCAATGGTCTCGACGCTGGTAAATACAATGGGCGTCGCGGCTTCACCGCCACCCATCAAACTCAGCTTATGGCTTGCAAGTACCGGCACTGTCCACAATGCCTTGGCGTCGCCCTCAGAAATACCATGCGCAATAGCAAACGGCAAGCGGTGGCCATCAAGCAGCCATTGCACGTCGTGCATGCGTGTCGTGGCGGTGTCTACCTTGACTTCAATGCATCCAGTCTTGAGATGTCTGTCAGGGAACGGGATGCCGTCAGTCAGCCCAGTTACGCCGGGCCAGCCGATGGCACTGCGCACCGTGATGACGCCATAAAGCGTCATCACGCCGTTCCACTCGCCAAATGCACCAGCCTCTCCACGCTCGGAGCATGAAGCTTCGAAATCAATGCGCTCAAGCTCCATGCACGCTGAATCCGTAAAGCAGCCCAACGACCCCGCGAAACGGCCCGCGACAAGCCGCGCTGAGCCGTCTGCCATCCATTGATTACCATTCAGTTCGGCACTGGCCACCATGCCGAAAGAGAGAAATCCCCCCGAGGGAAAGCCACTCAGCAGCGTCGCGTCGGCCGCGGCCGAATTCGCGGTCACGCGGAATCCACCGCGCTCCGGCTTGTAGTCCACACCGACGTTCACGCCAAGCAGACGCAACCGTGCATCGCCGAAGTGCCGGCTGTCCCTCCAGCTTTCGACGACATTCACTTCCACGGCATCGTTAGCCACCGCAGCTTTCCCAGCCGCTGGCCCCGGCGTAACAGCTGACCGGTGCGTCAGATCGAAGCTTGTGGTCGATGGCTCGACAACAAGCACCGCGTGCTCGATACTGATTGACGCATAGCCGATGTTCCGCGCGGCAAGCGCCGCCTGCGGCCGCGCCCACACCGCGATCCATCCGGCGTCATGGTGCTCAAGCGTCACGTTGTCGAGCCGTGTCTCCTGCTCAAGAAAATTGAATGACATGCTTGCGTCCTGCAAACCCAGCACGCCATCAGCCCAGTCAATGCGTCCAATACCCAACGCCATGCGCTGGCCGTTCACTTGCACTGGCAGCGAAAATCCAGGTGCTTCAAAAATCGAAATACCTTCTAGCCACACTACTCCTGTGGCTTGCTTGAACTGCAGTTGCACAAGATTGTTGCCGCCGTGATCGGTCTGGGGCACAGGCCCAATGTGCATACGCGCGAGGATGGTGAATGCAAGCGGCTGGGCCGACGTCGGCTGCGACTTCGCGCCATCCCATTCGAAACTGATTTTCTGCAACCGCAAGGGTTCCAGTTGCAAGCCATGGAAGTCGATGCGATCGATGCCCGGGTCACGGCCGGCCACAGCCGGCCCGATCAGCCGCCACTCAGCACTTGTGTACATCAGCGGCCCGTCCTGCCAGGCTCTGGAAGTAACGCTGACGGCCGGATCATCCAAGTCGTCGAATTCGCCTTTGTCGTCAAGCGGAATGTCCTTGAACCAAAACGAAAAAAGCGCTGACGCAGTATCCGTTTGTGATGCCCGCACGTCGATCGGCTCGAGCCGGGTAATGCGACCCTGCGGCGGGCGCTGGTCTGCCTGCGGGGTCAACGCTTCAAGCGGACGCCACAACCCGTCCATGGGTTGCGTCATCGCTCCTGCGCCATAGCCGCGCGCATCATACAAATAGCCGTTTATGGAAAATGAGGCCGGGCTGTAGCCCACAACCTTTATGCCTTCGGCGGACCCGGGCATGGGCAACATGCCGTCGAAGCCGGTCAATGCTTTGTTGCCCGATTGTTCTTCCACGTTAAGTATAATGCTGCCGTAAGGCAGGGCGGCTTTTGCAGGCGGCAAGTTGAAGCCGAGCGGGATTTTCCAGGTAAAGCCACGAATCATCGACGTGACGTCAACGGGATTTACATCTCCCGCGCTCTTGTAGTCTGAGAGATAACTGTGCGCAACGCGCGCAAGCTGCAACCTGCGCTCTTGCTCGCCCCAGAAGAATTTAAGCCCCGGCCAATCCAGCGCGGTAGGCGCAGGGCCTGAGCGGGGCCGCTGCGGCACAGACGCCTCGTCTGGTGAAGGTGGCATCGTCGCGGTGGCAAATGCTTCGTCCAGCGCAGGCAGGTCGTAGCGCAGCGCCGCCTGCAGGGGAGCCCAGGGATCTGCGGCAACGGCGCCATCCCCACCGCCGTCCATGCGAACCTCAACACCCGGGACGCCAAGCGCGAACAAACCGACACCCCTGACCGTATTCGGGTGCGCTATAAGGTTGTCGCCCGGCCACGTCCATTCATCCACGACCTTGTAGTGCCAGCTCCCTTCAAGCACTGGATACACGGCTGCCGCGCCGGCCCACGAGAGTTCTGCAAGTGCCTGTACCCCGCCCGTATCGGCCGTCGCCACCATCGTGAAGGGAATCAGGTCGCGGCTCTCGAGCGGGCGCACTGCTGAGGTCGCGCTCCGCGTCATCGGCATGGCTGCTGCAAGCGGCATCTGCGGATGCCGGCGCCAGTAGACCGACGGCCTGCCTTTGCCCTGCTTGCTGCGTTCGATCTTCAGCGAAAGCGCTTCACGCGTGACGATGGCGGAACCTTTGGTGGCAATCGCCTTGAGTTGCAGTTTCGACAGCGCAATGGCAAACGCAAACGTGGCCTTTGAGTCCTGCCGTTCCATCGGCACGTCGAGAAAAGCTGCTGGGCCCGCGCCCATGCGTGGCAGCGCTTCAAGATGGTCGGGGCAATCAGCCGAAAGCCACAACAAGCCGCGCGTGGACAGCTCCGGCTCATCGACGCGCGCGAGGCCGCGCACGGGTTCGCCGCGGGTACCACCACCCCTTTTGCCTACCGCGATAACAACGCGCAATCCGCTCGCGCTTTCCACCGTGACGGACCACGGCGCGGCCTCCACCAGCGCATCGGTCGGGGGTTCGAAGCCGGACAGCACGTCGGGCAATTTGGCGTTCTGCGAAAAACGCAGATAGCCGTCGAGGGCATTCTTCGACGTATCAATGGGCGCCGCCAGCAGTTTCGTGTCGGACTCCGGATTAACGGGCGGAAGATTGGGCACAGGCATCTGCAGCCAGCCATCAACCATAGGTACGAAGCCGTAGAGCGGTGCCGGTGTCAAAGCTTGCTCGCCCGACGCCGGCGTTTCAAGCCCATACGATTCGCGCAAAACCTGCGCGAGCCGGTATTCGTTGTGCGAACACGGGTAAGGAGTGTTTGCCGGCATGTCGAGCGAGACATCCAGTTGCCCGGCAGCAGCAGTAGTACCGCCCGCAAGAAGGCTCATCACATATTTCGCATTCACATCGGCCTCATCCCGCCCAAAGAGAAGCGTACCGGCGTCAAGGCCTTTGCCGAAGGCCATCAAGTCGGCGAGAGAACCACACAGGCGTTTCGCGACCGATTCGTCCTGCTGTGCCCTTTTCAGCGTCGTGAGAATAAAGAACCCGCTTCCGCCGACGTTCACCACGCCATCGACGCCGTCGGCGCCACGCGGGCTGATCAAATTCATGCGCAGGCTTTCCACCGGCACTTCAACGACCGCGACGAGCGGCTGGATGACGGATTGCTTCACCTCGGCGCGCCAGCGAAAGGCTGGTAATGCATTGCGGTTGCCGCCCAGGCGAAAGCCATGCAATGCCTCCACTTTTGCTTCATCAGGCAAGGCTTCCTGCCACGCACGCCGCCATTCGGTGGCTTGGTCTGTAGTGAGTTTTTCGGGCAATAACGTAAGCACGAGTGCATCGCTCTCGGGCGCGAGAAGAAAGCAGCCGCGCAAGGGTGCAACCTGGCCGGGAAACGGGGCGTCCAGCTCCAGTTCGATGCCATCGGGCACGAGGCGCATGTTGTAGCGCTGAATCACGGTGCTGGTGGACGGCTTGCCGACTGCCGGCGGAGCAAGCCCTTTCAACCAATCCAGTCCGCCATCGGCAACCGCCAGATTTATCGCGCCTGCTACGAGCCGCAGCGAAGGCAGATCAATCTCGCCTTCCTCCTGTGGCCAGTCTTTGCCTCTCTCCAACATCGGCGAACCTATGATGTGCTGGAATTCCGCTTGTTGCGGCGCCTTAATTGTTTCGCCTTCCTTGCGCGCATTGCCGGTAAGAAAGTATGCAGGCGTCGTCAGCAGCTTTTTTGGATTCGGCCAGTACTTCCATCGCCTTTTTGACTGCGCATCCGTCGGCTTTCCAGCCTGTAATCGCACCTGCAATTTTTCGTGGACTTCATACTCATAGTAGACGCCAACCCCAAGACTGGGTGGCACCAAGCTCTGAAAGCCGGGAGGATGGTCGCGACCAAGATATTCATATGCTGCATTCGACTCGTTGAAAAACTCCGTTTCATAACTACCACCAGAGTGCCCTGCAATCACATGCGCCGACATCAGCCTCGGCTTACGAAAACCATCCTTCTCTGCCCGCGCCTTGTTGTCGATGACGAGTGAACGCAGTGGGTGGATTTTGTCCTCTTCTATTCCCAATGGGGGATCCTCGAAAACGTAGGGTGCGCCCACCGTGATTTCCCAGAAGGGCCTGAGAGTATTCGCAGGCCCCCATTCGGGCCCGCACAAAGTGACGTTGCGGAGCTTCGTATTTGATGGCATTACGCTTCCTCCTTCATAGGTGCAGCCGCCGGAATCTTGAGCTTTTCAATCCACTCCGGCCATAACACTTGTTGCATCACGACACCCTGCTCCGGTGACATCCGGCCATCGATCGCATAGAGCATGAGCTTGCTCGCGCCGCCCGTAACCTGCTGGCACATTGCTTGCCAGAAGCGCGCGCCTTCCAGCGCGAACGGCAGCCCGCTATTCACTATTTCGCCTACCTCACGATCAAGCGTCACGTCCCATGCAGACAACACCGTTTCCGTTTTGTCGACGGGCACGAAGCGCACCGCACCGCCAGACAGCCTATTTTTGTAAGGCAGGTATCGCACCTCTGCACCGGCGACGTACCTATTTTCCGGCTGGCTCGCAAGCCACGCCATGAAACGGCCTTCCAGCGAGGCGCCTCCGATGACGCTTGCCTTGCCGAACCATTCACTGGTTATTGCGCCAATGCGGGTGACGTCTTCAACGACCCGCGCCACATCGAACCTCATGCCCTGGCCTTTCAGTTTCTCTGCGAGCTCATGGCATGCCTGTCCTGCCTCACGCATGCGTACAAGGTAGTCGTCTTCGGTCTCTCCGTCCTTCATTGCAACTTCGAGCATGACCTGATACTGCACCAGCACCTCCGCAAAACGCCCCACTGACTTCGCGAAGCTGGCGAGTTGGGTCTTGGTGCCCAGGTCATCTGCAAGCAGGCGAACACTCAACAACTTCGGCGCGGGCGAATCGGTCTTCATTTCATAGCGCGTGGCAAGCTGGAATTCACTTGCGTGCGGGCGACCCACGTAGGAGATGTCAAACGGATTTATTGCAGGAGTCACCCAGCGCGTTCCCCGCGTGCGCACGATGACAGGCAGCGCTTTCGCGTCCTTCGGGTCGCCTCCCCCTACCAGCCTGATGTCGGCATCTTCATCGTTGATAGTGCCGCCTCCAGGCGCGTCCCAGGTACGCAGCAGCCGGTAGCTCACGTCCGGGTCGGGCCACCACCGCACGTCGTCCATGCCTGCCTTGCCGCGCCAGGTCTGGCGCACTGAAAGCGGCGTCACGTCGTCATGCGAAACCAACCGGTGTTGCACGACGAAGCTGCTTGCAGCGCCGCTGCCGGCTTCGATACGCATTCTTGGGAGCTGGCCGCTGGTGTATAGCAAGTCATTGCGCCCCGTCAGTTCAAAGCGGGGCAGGTTGTCCTGGAAAGCGGACGAGATCGCAGACACGACAACACCTGCACGCGCCACTACCAGCACCGCAGTACTATAGTGCGGTGCTATCGCAGTGGTACGCACGACGTCCGCGCCCTTCCATAGCGACGGATGCGCCTGTGCAAGTTGCCTCAGGTGGGCTTCATCCAGCGGTACAAGGTCCGTAACCTCTGGCGACACGGGCGGCACCTGAACAGCAGAGCCCGCAGCTTGGCGCGGCGTTACGTCCGCCATTGGAATGGCATCATTGAAATTTCTCAGGCGGCCCGGCCATTCCGGGTGGCGGTATGAGCGCAGCTGCGACAGCAAAATCTCCGGCTTGCCGAGCCGGGCAAACAGCGGCCGGTTCGATGACGCGAGCGACTCTTCGCCGTGCCGCGCCAGCACGACTTCCCAGCCCTTGCCCTCCAGGCAGTTGTTCAGTACCACAGGCGCTTCAATGCGCTCGGTGCGCGGCGTAACTGCGACGGCGTAACCAATCGGCGCGTTCAGCGTATGAGACAGCGGTGCAGCAAGATCGGCAGTAACCAGCATTTCCACATCGTCAAGCTTAACGACACCCAAGCCCGTCATGAGCGACTCGTAGCGTGAGGTCGGCTTGATTGCATAGGCGCGCGCATGCGCCCACTTGTCGTCACTCGGAATCTTGATGCGCACACGTCCTTCGCTATCAGGCGAAAGGCGCCAAGGCGTCGCCTTCACCGGCGCGGCCAACGCCAACGAAACCTGGCCGGCGGCGGCCTCCGCCTTCAGGGCGGCACCTTGGTCCAGGAAGCGTTGCGCCCACGTGAGGTAGGAAGACGCAACAAGCATCAAGTCGTCCGGCGTTGCGGGAAACTTCAATTCAGGCGCCACGGCCCGCAACGATTCCTGGAGCGATGCAAACGCGCGGGCCGCCACTTCCAGCCGTGGCTTTGCATTTTCCCCGCCAAACGCAAACGCCCATTCCTCGGCTGTTTTCTCGGGGAAGATTTCAAATGGGTCAATGCCCGGATGCGGAATTTGCCCGGGTTCTCTGATCTCGTCCTGGCCCAGCAGGTCGAGGAAACTGTCTTTCTCTCCCAGACGCCCGCTAAACTTTTCGATATTCGTCGATATCAGCTGCACATCTTCATGGTCGAGTTTGCCTTTGTCGACAAGTTTCGGATTGGTCTCGGGTGTGATGGTGCGTTGCGTTACCTTTGTCTCCACTGTCCACAGCACAAGGATCTCGCAGCTCAGCGTTTCAAAATAACGCATCTGCAACCGCGGATTGCTCACGTTCGGCCACGCAAGTGGGATCACGGCAGCCTCGCGCCCCGGCCCTGTCGAATAAATGCGCCCCGTGGCACAGTCCACGATGTCGATCGGGTGGGGAGCTTCTTTCGTGGTTATTTGCAGGGACAACGATGTGTAAGACCTCGTCGTTGCAATCGTGCTCCAGTCTTCTCCAACGTTTGTAGAAACCGTTGTCGTATTCTTTGGCATATTCCGCTTCAGCCACGCCAGACGCAGTTCTTTGTACTGCCACACCAGCGCGGGTGCCGGGCGCAGCGACAGCTGCATCATCGAAAGTCCGTCGGCATCGACGTCCGGCTTCGTTGCAACGCTCGCAGCGCCTAGCGTCATGTCGAACGGCCTCTCGATGCAGTCAGCTCCTGGCCGCAACAGCACTTCCGCGAACGGCTGGCCCCATGCGACGCCGAATTCTGCCTTGTAGTACTGACACCATCGGTTGATCACCATTGTAAACACCTTGTCCACGCGGCACGCAAGTTCGCCGGGCGACAGAAACCTGTCTCGCGCCTGATCGAACAGGCGAATCGTCGCTGCATGGCCGAGCGACTGCAGGACGGCCCAGCCATACGGGTCAGTAGCGGGCGCGCTGCGGGCAAGCCAGCCACTGAAATCGCGCGCGTCGAGGAGCGGAGCAGGCTGCACCATCACTTCGTACTTGCGATAGATGGAAGCCACGTCGCCGGCGTCGTGCGCTGCAAGCGAAAGCTCTGCAAGCACTTCTTCCAGTAACGAGTGCAGCGGAGAACGGAAGTCAAGCGCAATGCTGGTGGTGCCGACCCGCCTGCCTTTCTCGCCGTTTTGATAAGCCTCTAGCCGTAGTTCTAGTCCCGCGAATGCATTTGGCGCGTCACGTAACGCCTTCACAGCTTCCTTGTCTGGCGCCCAACCAATGCTCCATAAAAGGCGGCGCACGTCGGCAGGTTTCATCTGCGCGTTGTCTGATCTAATAAATGTTCCCGTAGTGCCATCAACCAGCTTGAACTCGGTTTCCGCCGCGGTGTTGCTGCCACCGGGGTCCTCTTTCGCGTTCAGTTCCAGTGAGTACGCTTTGAAGACAAGCTTGCCAGGGTCCGGGAAAGTTTTTTCCGCAACGCTGCCACGACCGACCACGAATGTAGCCACTATGGTGTCAGGCAGTCCGAGTTGCACCAACTCTACCCAGGCGTTGTCGGGTGGCACAGCCATCAGGCGCAGGCGCGGCAGGCGTTGCGCAAACATGGGCGTGGACTCCCGTGGTGAATACCATCCTGTGCGAATCGGCAGCGACCCCTCCCTCGGCCTTGGCGCGCAAACGGCGCGCAATGTGCGCTTCGTTTCGCTTGGGTAGTGCGCTTGCCAGCCAAGCCAGTCGGAGTTAGTGGCCGGCGTCAACTGAGCAATCTCGGGCGCGAGCAGCTCTATCCGACTGACGCGTCTTGCGCGGCGCCATACCTTGGCATCCATGTCGAATGACACGTTGAACGAATCGAGCGGCGCAAGATCGTCGATATCGACTTCATATACGTCGTAGCCCGCGATCGTTGCTGCATGGATAGCGTTGGCTCTGCCCGACCACTCGGGGACGGCATCGAATTCCACGGTGGCAAGCGTGCGGCGCGCGGGGTCCCGCAGCCAGTACAGCGCCGATGATTTGCTTTCGTCGCCGTGTACGCCAGCCCAGTCTGCCAGCGTCGCAGCGGCAACCGGCACCTTCAGATGCATGAAGCCGGTGCTCACCCTGACCTGCGCGCCTGCCAATGGCGGCAAGCGCAAATGCACCGGCCATTCGAACACTTCAGGGCGCAGTGTTGCCAATGCAGCGGGCACCTTGGCAGCGTCGAACGGAGTACTATCCCTGCGCATGGCCAGCTCGATGGAAACCGGCGTAAGATCTGAATGAAGCGTGATTAACTCACCCTTGACCAAATATTCGATATTGGTTTGCAGCCACATGCGAGCCGCAATGCGTCCGCCACCGGCGGCTTCCGTGGCACGCCAAAGCAGATCCAGCAAACGTGCGGGCTCGCCAACGGCCAGTACACTTTTTATTGCTGGCGAAGTGGCACCTGCGAGCAGCCCCCAACGGTCAAGCCTGGTGCGCTCTTCGCTCTCGGGATCAAGTCTCGCTGCGATCTGTGACAGCGGCGTTTTGTCCGGGTTTGAAGGCGTCACTTGCTCCAGCTTGCCAAACGCGAAGTCAAATTTTTTTGTGTACTTGTCGTTGGCGAACTCGCTCAGCGCAGCTTTCGCACCGGCCGTGCCGAGCCCGCGAATGCGATCAGTCATGCCATCTGAACCGTAATGCCCTGCGGGAAGGATCGCCTCGGTTTCCACCACCAGGCTGTAGGTACGTTGTATCTTTCTTATCTCGGGTGTGTCTACGGAACCCTCTGTGGGATCCTCGTCCCACGCGTCATCGCGCAGCGCGACGAAAACCGCAAGATCCTCCGGCCGCTGGTCAGTGTCCTGACGACGCAGCGACTCCTCCTCGAAGTTCGCTGCTATTGGCAGCGTCTGCACAAGTTTGACCTCGGCGCGCGCGGAACGAACCGGCGGCTGCGGCCGCTGGATGTCAATCGACACGCTCCTGGGAAGCCCGCGCGTACCGGCGATGTCCACCGGAGTGATGGCGTATGTCAGCGTGACTTCGGTCGTCACGCCCGCCACCTTTATCCACGCGATTGCAGCCTGCAAGGCGTCGGCCGCACCGGTTGCCGGGAGCAAGGCCTTGCGGGTAGCTACATCGACGTCGGCAAGGTCATCGACAAACTGCCAGTCGCCGGGCAGTACCTCGATAACTCCGCCTTCGAGTTTCTTGCCCAGCGTTGAAGCTGGTTTCACGCGGAAAGTTTGCGGCGTGCCGTTCCCGATTTCGATGGTGCGCACGATTTCGTAGTGATGCAGGAACTGCTGCGGGTCTTCCTGTGGGTCATCGCACTTCTCTACCCAGGGCTCGGGTAATTGCCAGCCGAGCTTGACGCCGGCGACCTCCACGGCGTGCCGGTTGTTGACGAAAATTGGATCCTGCTCTTCGTACCAGCGCTTTTGCGGGTTGAATACAGTGACACTGCCTTCTTTACCGGACGCGTCGGCTTTGACAATGCGCAATGCCGAGCCAAGCTTCTCCAACTGATCTACCGGCCCGTAAAATAACAGCCCCAGATCGAGCACATGTGTGTGCGCGTCCGGGCGCACGCCGGTGCCTGAGTACGCGACGAACTGGTCCAGGAAAATGCTGAGCATCGTAGAGCGCCCCTGATAGATACGGTCTTCCATCGGGTCTGCCGCGGCATCAGCAGCGTTCCACTTCTGCGCTTCGTCGCGCCGCCTGTCGCGCTCGGCTGCAATCGCTGGCTCATCACGCAGCCTGTCGTGCCGCCTCGGATTCTTTGGTTCACGCCAGTTGGACGAGGTGCGCACAGGATTGCCCTCATCCAGTGTCCATTTGACATCAGTGACAAAGCATTCATCGAAAAACTGGTGCAGCGGAAACTCCACGCCGGAGTTGGTGGGCAGGCTGGACTTCCAGTTGACGTTGGCTTCATTCCTCTCCGAAATGGGCAACCACCTCAGTGCGCGGTCACTCGCGATGTCGGCCCTCAGCACGTCTGCGACGTCACCCAATGCGCCGTCAAACTCAAGCCTGTAAGCCGGCGGGTTTGCCACGGCGAATGGCGAGCAGTAAAAGCCTGCGTACTGAGGATCTATCTGCTCTCTCGGAACTAGCAGTGCATAAGCCCAGCCTTCGCGCAAAGGAGGCTGCCCTTCAGGACTTGCCGTCGCCTGGTGCAGAACCATCCAGAAATCCGTAGCCCCGATTTTCCTGCTTATCTCAAAGGGCCAAGTTTTGTCGGGTGGCAACTTATCCGCAACGTTTGACGCCGGCGTCACCTCAGGCTTCACCGCAGGCTTCGTCGCGGCCGTAGTGGCCTGAGCCGCGGCGACCTCAGTGCGTGAATCTGCCTCCTGCGCTGCAAGCGAAGGCGGTGTAGGTGGCTCTTCCGCAGTAATTGACATCGCCATGAAACGCTGCACACGTGCGCGCGATTGCTCCAGCAAACCGTCGTTGAACGAGAAGCCGATGCCCACACCCATCGTGCAGCCGAACACGCTTATCGCCAGCCGCGCATTGACGCGCCCGCCTAGGCCTTCGGTGGTAATGGCAAGCTCGATCGCCGCGCTGAACTGGATCAGGAAGGAGAAGGAAATATTGATGGTGAAGCTGGTAAAGCCGAGATCCACCTCCATCCACGCGCGCACGCTGAACGCCAGGGTGGCATCAAGTGACACCAGCCCGTAAACCAGCGAGCCGCTGACCTGCCAACTGAGCCAGGCGATCAACCGCGCTACGAAGCGCGCCTGCAGCGTGCCTTCCACCGCCAGGCCAATGCTGCCGCCCGCGCTGCCGCCGAACTGTAGCCACGCGTCCGACTCGATGTTGTAGCCCCACAGCAGGCCGTCGCCGGTTGCGCGGAAAATCATACCGCCGCGCACCGACACTTTCATCCTATCGTTGTCCACCAGCCGCACCGCAAGCTGATCCGGCCACCCGAGTTCATAATGGAATAAGCCGGGTCGCACATACAGCGTGGACGACCAGTCAACCGACTGGACCGCCTGGCGCAACAACGATCCGGTCTGCAAGCCCGGCAAGCGTTCACCAATGAAGCCCTTGGAGTCGCCGATCATGCGCGCCAGCAATTCGCAGCGCGGCGCCGAAATGTAGAGGTAGCCGCGCAGCCCGGGGCGCTCGCGGAAGTTATCCTTGTTGTTGCGGAAATCGTGGTAGTTCACCCCGAGAAAGCCGCGCAAGGAAGCAAGCAGCGTCAGGTCGGAGCGGATAGCCACCATGAAGTCGAAGAAAAACGGGTTCGACGCCATCTCTTCACGCTCGGCGTCATATGTCTGCTCAGCCGGATAGGCCTGGATCGCGGCGCGCAGTGCCAGGGTGAACCGGTCACCTTCGGGGTCGGGCCTCCATGCCGCAAAACTCGCAAGGTCGCCTTGGCGTTTGGACACGTCGTCGAGTATGCGGATGCATTGCGCCGGACTCTTTGCATCGTCCACACCCTTGATGCCCGCAACCGTGTAACGAAAACCAAAGCCGAAGCCGAGTTCGCGAATATAGAAAGTCCAGAACGGCAGCGGTATCTCGATTGCAAGCTTGTCCTTCTGCAAGTAGAGAAAGAAGGCCTTCTTGCGCTCACCGGGGTTGTCGATGCGCTCGATCTCTAGAAATCCCATGCTGGCCTGCATCGCGCCCCACCCGGGAATCTCCAGCTCGCCTTCGCCGAGGAACCCGTAGGTGTTGTAGCCCTCTGGCGCGAAACGGGCACCCTCGACGGTTCGGGTGGCAGGGTCTACCGCTAGAACGCTGCCGCGCAAACGCACTGAGCCGGCAAGCTGAAGATCGACGCCCAGGCCGTCGGCCTTGATACGTGGCAGTGCTTCGCCAGCACGCGGCGCTGCAATCCACAGGCCGTGAAAATCCATCTTGGGCTGCATCACGTCGCCGATTTCGGCGAATTTGATCTGCCCCGAAAGATTGATGGCGGGGTCGCCATCGAACTTCGGTGACGACGGGTGAAAGCCGAAGCCGCGTAACTCGAACGTGAAAAGATTGAACAATGAAAAACTCTTTTTCGGCTTGAGTGTTTTCTGGAAAGAGATGTGTTTTGCAAGCACGCGCGCATCGCCTGTCAACGGGGTGCGCTCGAGGTTTATCTCCACATCCTTCAGGAAGCCGAGCAGCCCCGATTCGAATTCGCCATCCTTCGGAGTAAAGCGCAGCGAACCCGTCACGAGGAAGTAGAGGTGGTAACCGTTGTCCTTCTGGAAGGCAACGTCGAGGTCGCTGATGGTCAGGGTAAAGCGTGTCGAGTGGCAGACGATGGCATCGCCCTTCTTATCGATCTCGACCTTGCCCGACTGCAGTACGATGCCGCTCTCGTCCTGGCCGAAAGTCAGAGCGAGCGTGCAGTCCGCCTCACCGACCAGTGCAGGTGGCAGAATGCCGCGGCCGGCAATCGATGCGCTGACCAGCCTGCTTGAATCGATCTCGAGCGAGCCACTGGTGAAATGAAAAGGCACGTCGAGGCCATTCATGCGCACCGAGCGCTGCACAACCTCGGCCTTGAGCCTGACGCCGCGCCGTCCCACCGAGAACTCGCTCACCCTGAATGCCACGCCCGTGCCGTCCTGCGAAAGGCCGGAAAAGCGCACTTCCATCAACGCATCTTTTGAAAGCTTCATCGTAGTTTCGCCATTGGCAAAACTGAGCTCGAACATCTTGACTGCCTTGTCCGCGTCACGGTCGACGTCGTTCGTCTGTTCGACGATCCACGTCAGCCCCAGCGCCTGTTCTTCAATGCGCCGCGACATCAGGGAAAATTTGTCGCCTCCCGCTAAGCTTGCCTCAAGCGTGTTGAGGCTGAGCGCAAGGTCCAGCCTGATGCGCGTTTCAAGCCCCGCCGCCTTGACGCCGAGGTTGAGCCCGGTGGACACCGAGCGTTGCTTTGCATGAAAGACCGGCGAGTCCGTACTGTCGATCCACACCACCTGCCCGAGGCTGTCCTTGAGTTTGTCGAGAAATTCGCTGCCGCCGGACGCTTCGGCCTTTCCCGTTTCACCCATACCGAGCAAGGGTAGGAGGCGATCTTTTTCAAATTTGAAACCAACGTCCAACCCGTCGATCAACTCCGTGAAACGGAATGGGCCTTTCATGAGTCCTTGCGCGCCAGGTTGTGGATTCTCCGGCTCCAGCGCCCGCTGAAGGAACACGGGCTGGCCGCGATTCAATCCTGCGATGACCAGCACCACGTCCTTCGGCGCACCCTTGAGCTTTGCACTGAGCGTCACGAGGGATTCCTTTGCCCGCCCGCCATCCTTGGACGATGCGTCCGGCAGGCGCGAAGTTATGTCCCCGCTCCTGAGCCAAAGGTCGGTGCGAAACCTCGCGAACAAGTTCTCGTCATCCGTTGACACCGGGGGCGCGGGTAAAGTCGAGCGGGTAGTAATCAGGTACGCGCCGGGCTGGTCCACGAAATCGATCAGGAGGCCGGGCATCCAGGTACCGGGAATATCGATAGTGAACGCAGAGTTCTTGAAGCTCCAGTCTTCCGGTTTTGCAGATTTGCGCGTAACGATGATCTGGCGGATCTCGAACGGATCAAGCGCAAGGCGCACCTCGAGGTCGAACTCGTCCAGCGCGCTGAGCGAGCCGGTAGAGAACTGTTTGAACAACTCTGCAATCGCATCGCCTATGGCGGCCAGCGCCTGACCCACAAGCCGCGCGGCGCTTTGCGCGGCGTCCGCGACGGCGTTGCCTACGACGAATGCTGCGTGCCCCATTGCGGCAGCGAATTTGCCCAACACTTGCAGCAGCTTTCTCAGCCCGTCAAGATCGGCACCGTTGAAACTGCCCATCAGCGTGACGATGGAACGCGCGCTGCGCACAAGTGCGCCGCCTGCGGCGTTTACCAGCGCAATCGAATACGGCGCGATCAAGTTGAGCTTGATGATGCGGAATGCGGAAGGAGTCAGCTCGACCGTGCCTTCGAACGCAAGAAATGTCTCGGGGTCATCAGCCAGCCTGACGGTGAGTTTCTTGAAGTCGGTCTCAACCACGACGGCGGTTTCAGTCGCGACCAGCGTGGCACGCGTGGTCAGAATGACGCCTTCACCAATCAACTCTAGCGGGCCGAGGCGAGTCGGGCCAACACTCGCGAGATGTATAATAGACGTGCCCGATATAACGCCCTCGACAACCATCTGGCTGCCAAGCGCCGCAACCTTGAAGTCAACAACTGCAAGCGTAGCCGGTGCCTGGCCGTACTCGATGCGGAACTTCGCGAGCTTCGGCTTAATCGAAGCAGCATCGGCCCAGTCTGCATCAGACGGATCACTTGCCACTACGGCCCAGCTCAGGCCGTGGATGTCATGCAGCTTCAGGACCAGCGAATGCGACGTGTCACTACACGTCACGGTTACCGGCAACGTGCCCGTATCCATCCCCTGCAGACGATCAGCCAGTCGCTGCGTCCATCCTTTGAGATCGAGGTTGCCAAATGGCTTGAGCAGATCCCAATCGGGCAGCGCTATCGAAGGTAGTGAAATATTAAAATCATCGATGTCGATGCGCAATTTGGGCAATGCCTTCGCATCCACGGTAATTGCAATGCCAAACTTTTGCGCGGGTGTGCCCGTGTGCGCCCGCAAAGTAAACTCTGCAATGCGCCCGTTGGTCTCTTTGCCACCCAGTAGCCACTGAGACAAGAGCAGTTTTGCCTCGCCATCGAACTCCCCCTTCAGCGACATGAACTGGCCGGATTCCCAGTGGGCTTCTATGGTCTCAAGCGGCCGTAGCGCATCGGCAAGTTCGGCGACGCGTTGGTCTCTTAAGGAACCCGCCTTTCCGAGCACTTCGCTGATAAATTCGCCCGACAACATTGGGGTACTATCTGGGGGAGCAGCCAATATGCACCAGAGGGGAATTTCAACCGGTGGCTCCAATTTAACGACGATGCCTTCACCCTGCGATGGTGGCGGTTTCAGCCACACTTCGGTAGCTTTGAACGGACCGTCCCCATGAATGAAATCTCCATGAAACTGAAGAACCCCAGCCCCCAACCCCGCCGCAGGTACCTGAATCAATAGTGACTCCATCCGCCCCTCCCTTGAGAAATAATCTTTTTTCCAAAACTCTCACGCTCGTCCCGGCTCCCTAGCTTCGGAACAATTGCCCCTGAAGCGATCGCTTCGAATCCATTTCATACAGGTAAGCCATGGGGTGTTTGCGTAAGATTCCGCGGCGAGTCTTCGCCAGCTTGTTCGCCGTGCCTAACAGTCAGCCGAGCAACACCGCCCTGCCGCCAGAGATCACCTCCGGCATTGAGAAGTCACCGGTGTTATAGACCTGAGGCGCTCCTCATTATTTGCTCATAATTTTTCGGTTCAACGACGTTAACAATCGATATTATTTTTGTCGTCATCCGTTCGGGTGATATTCTGTTTTTATTCATTCCGCTGCAGAGATCTGAGGTTATATCGACGATCCCCCTTGTCCACTTCATAACAACAACTCTTTGGGCTTCCCAGATAAGACGGACACATTCGATAGGTTATGACTAATGTGCTCCCCATAAAAAAGTGCCAGCTGGAATCTAGTAAAGTTCATTTTTCGAGAGGAGAACGGACATGACGAAGCGATTTTCAAACAAACAAATAATTGGGTTTTTGAAACAGAGACGGGGGCGCACCGGTCAGGGAATTGTGCCGGCAGCATGGCTTTAGCGTCGTTTTACACCTGGCGCGCCAAGTTTGGTGGGGTGACAATACCAGATGCCGAACGATTGCAAGACATTGAAGCAGAGAATAATCAGCTTAAGAAACTTCTGGCCGAGCCGCTTCTGAATGCTGAAGCCTTGAAGGTTATCCTGAGCCGAAAGATTAAATCCGTAGTGACGGCGATGCTTAATCAGTCGTGCCTGCCAGCTTGTGGAGATATCACGCACGGCTGACATAGAAAAGCAGATTTCGTCCCCAGCTATCGTTCGTCGTGGCTAGTTGGGGACGTCAGTATAGATATCAGGTGAAGCTCATGCTCCTGCACCGTGCAATTCTGCCTATGAGCATTAATCCAGCCAGCAGCATGGCGTAAGTTTGCGGTTCTGGCACCACGCTGGCAGTCTGCGCGGAGAGATCAAAGCCGACGCTCAGCGATCCATACCCAGCACCGCTGGTAACAACACCGAACACCAGGCTTCCTGCTTGAGAATCGGGAGATGGATTCCAGTAGTAGTCAGTTAATGAGTACGAAACATTTGACTGATTGCTTGCGCTTCCATTTTCTATATAGTTATTAAAGCTCGCATTGCCCGAAACGGTGGCATGATTGTAGCAATAATAGCAGTCGGAGTCCCCGGTTAAACTAAGTGTATAGGGAACAGTCACAGTCAGTATGCCAGGACCATCCGCAGAGAAATCCAGCGTCCTGCTTCCTGAAGAGGTGGTAGAACCATTTGTTGCCATCGCATTACCCAAAAAGCTTAATGACGAAGCCGAAGCGTCGGCATGTGCTGTTCCCGCATCCGCGTTAGTCTCCATCGTACTTGTCCAATTACTTGCTGACTTTGAATTGTTTTCAGTCATTTCATTCGACCCGGCGTGCGAGCTGAGCGATGTTTGGTAGTTGCCAAACGTCACCGCGGATCCTGAGTCGTTAAGGCTGGTAAACACTAATTGAAGCTTGCCCCAATCAATGGTGGCGGCAGCTGTAATTGGAGCCGCGATTGCACCTTGGCTCAGCCCAATGCTGATTGAGCCCAGGCCTATGACTAGGCCATATCTGAACTTATTCATATGAATCTCCTCAAAATGTACGGGTGCATCTCAGCGAATGCTGAGAGGATAGAATAAAAGAATAGATATCGAATTTCTGGCTGCAAACGCACCGTCAAGCAGGAGATAGAGGGATATACTGAAGAGTTCCTACGCTCTTACCTTGCTCTCTGCACTCCCAATTTATTCAGTATTCTTGGCAGCAGGATCACCCTGTAACTTCTTACAGCTATCCCTCCCGTCGATTGTCATGCTTAATGAGCATGGCAGCACTCGCGAAATCGAGTTGCGATAAACCACCTTCCGTTTATCGATTTTACTTCCCGTGCTTCCAGGGAGTCAGGGGCAATCATCCATGCGCGTATGTTTTATTTCTCATTCCGCCGGGCGGTATGGCGCGGAATTGGCTTTACTCGAGCTGCTGCAGGGACTGCTTTGCTCGGGTGTTGAAATCCTGGTACTGGTTCCGAAGAAGGGGCCGCTTCTCGACGAACTTGAGCGTCTGAATATCGAATGGCGAATCGTCGGCTATCCCGTCTGGATGTCTCGTCCCAGACGGCTTCGCTCCCGCGTGATACGCCTGCTGAAAACGGCACTGATGAGTATCCGGGTAGCATGGATAATCAGGAAATGGAATGCGGATATCGTCTACACCAATACCGTCGTGATCGGGGTGGGTGCGCTGGCCGCCCGACTATTACGCAGACCTCATGTCTGGCATTCGCACGAATCCCTGAAGCATAATCCCAGCCAGAAATTCGATCTGGGCGAACAGACAACTTCTTATCTCTTGCACCGCCTCTCCGCTGCGATTATCGTCACCTCTCGCTCCGTCAAGAATGACTACAAGCATCTTCCTGATCCGGACAGGATCCGCGTCGTCTACCAGTCCGTTACCCCGTGCGCCAATGCCGGCTCACCTGAGCCGGTCCAGAAACGGCTATTTTTCCAGTGCATCATCATTGGATCGCTGCATCCATGGAAAGGCCAGGATCAAGCCATCTCCGCGCTTGCGCAATTGACAGGCAGGAACATCAATGCGCACCTGCTGCTGGTGGGGGATGATGGAAGACGCTACCGCACGCAACTGGTGCAACAGGCAGAAGATCTCGACATGACGCGGCGCCTAACGTTTTACGGCTACGCCGAGGATCCCTTGCCTCTTATCAGGAACGCGGATGTGGTGCTCGTATGCTCCCGCTGGGAGGCTTTCGGCCGCGTGGCGATAGAAGCCATGCTCGCGGGGAAGCCTGTGATAGGAAGCGCGAGGGGAGCCACCACGGAAATCATTCAGCATGGACAAACAGGCCTTCTCTATGAGTGGGGCAACATAGAGGATCTCGCGGAAAAGATACAGTTCCTGCACGACAATCCGGAGGAAGCCCGCCGGATCGGACATACCGCTCAGCAATGGGCAGCGAACCGGTTTACCCAGAATCGATATGCGCAGGAAATCCTCGATATTCTGTCAGAAGTGGCGCCAAACCCATCCGGTCCGACAATGCAGCATTTTTCAACCGGTAAGGTGGCTGTGTCGGGGGCGGCTGTGTCGGAGATAGTTGAAAATGAGCCGGTTGCGTCCGGCATGGCCGAGATGGAAACCCAGGTGGAAACATCTAACCGGGGAGCTATTTAAAATATGGAGCGGTATGTCAGCAACTCCGTCAGCTCCCTTTAAATAGTGGCGAGTATGCTGAAATGTCTCCGTAGGATTTGTTGATGGTTTTCAGGTATGGCATCTTGATTTTCACAGCTATCGCGATTCTGATGTACGGCATTCTAAAACCCCATCGCAACTGGGACATGGTGGCTTATGTCGCTGCCGCTCATCACAAGGATGGCTATCGAGGCGCGGACTTGACCAGGGAAACCTACGAAGACATCAGAAAGGTGGTGAGCAGCAGAAGATTCACGCTGCTTACCACAGGAGAATACAGTGAGACGGTATTCAAGGATTCTTCGTCCCTGGAGCAGCAGATTCCTTTTTATTCCATACGGGTCGCATATATTGAACTCATGCGGTTGCTCAAGGAAACCGGCTTGAGCTATACAAGATCGACCTTCGTCATCAGCGCGTGCTTCGCCGCGTTGTCCGTGCTGATGCTGGGCCTGATCATTTTAAAAACCTCGGTACCGATAGGAATGCTGCCCATCGTTGTAGCCGTTACGGGATACACGGATCTCGCGCGCCTTTCCACGCCGGATGCGATGGCATGTTTGTTCTCCCTGATGGGAATATACAGCTTGATGGCAAAGCGCAGGATAGTCTTTCTGATAGCGGCAATCCTGCCCTTGATAAGAAGCGATTTTGTTTTGCTATCGGGTCTTCTGATGGGTTATGCCTATTTGCAGGGGACAAGACTTCTTTCATTGCTGTTCCTGATCTTTGCCGTCAGTTCTTATATTCTCGTCACAAAACTTAATGAGGGCTATGGATACTTGACCCTCTTTAACTTCGCCTTCATCAGCTCGCCCGTCCCCTATCCCGCAGATATGGTGATGTCGGCCCGGCTCGGGGATTATGTGGCACCCTATTGGCTATTATTCAATACCCTGATTCTTCATTCCCACGCGGTCATATATATCGTGGCACTCTACCTCTTCTGGCTGAAAGGAGGATGGCAAATGAAAAAACAGGCCAAATTCTATGGCCTGTTTGCCCTCCCCTTTATCTTCACCGTGGGGCACCTGATTTTATTCCCGTCCGACCACTTTCGTTTTTTTACATTTTCAGCTTCTTTAATTCTGGTCTGGATCCTGGATTCCTTAGCACAGCCGGTCGCACCGGTCGCAATGGAGACCTGATATTTTCATTCATGGCCCGTTCGCCGGATCATCATTGTCTTCCACCGCCCCAAAGGGAATATTTCATGGATGCGAGATAGACTTTGATGATTGCCCGGTAAGGTTTCGGCAGCAGGCTTTTATATAGCACGACGATATTCTGTCTGGCCCAGCCCCATACCCGATAACGTAACATAAAATAAAAAAAATTCTCTGGAAGATGCTTCCAGACCTGATAACGGTTCAGGAGCAGGTCGCCCAACCCTATTCTTAAAGCATGAGGCAGCAGGATTTCCGGCGGATAGCGAACGTCAAAGGGATAGGGCTGCTCCAGCGTTGCGCCTGTCAAAAAGTGCGTGCGGATTACCCTGGCCGGATCGTCGCCGAAATAACGCGGGTGAGCAAGCCATAAGTTCGGTCTCATATCAGCTTCAAAAAAATAGAGATTCCCATCGATGTTGGAGCGGATGGAACTGATGTTCACGAAACCGTGCGCACCCAAGGCGCTGCCCAGTAAGCCGAGGTCATCAAAAACCCTTTGTTCCAATAGGGAAAGCTGGATGTATCGCCTGACCGTGGTTGGACCGAATCTGTACTTGTATTTTTCCGGGATGGAGTAGGCAAAATGGATGAGCTTTCCGTTCTGATAAAAAGCCTCCATAGACACCTCGATGCCTTGTACCTTCTTTTGTACCAGAACGGGATACGCTTTGACTCTTCCTATTGCATTCTCCAGATCGCCAGGGTCCGAGCTTTCGAATATTCCGGTGCCTCCCGAAGCGGAATCAAGCTTGATGAATAAAGGGTGACCCAATTCCCTTGCAGCATTCCTTAGTCCCTCTTCATCGTTGGCAATCCGGAAATCGGGAGTAAGCAGCCCATTTTTCCTGAAAGCCTGGGACAAGCCGGTTTTTGAGAAGACATGCGCAAGATGTTCCTTTGAGGTGACGGGAAGCAACGCCAATTTTTCATCGATGGAAAGATCGGAATGCAATATCTTTCCCAGGGTGGGATCATCTCCGATCACGACCAGAGCGTATTCCTTTTTTATCTTTTCCGAAGCGATTTTCAAAAGAACATCATTTTTTTTTGCAAGAGAATAATCTCGTATCGACCGATTCCTTTTAAAAAGGGGATTGGTCGAAATTACGTCCACGGTAAATCCAGTCCGTGTTAATAGATTCAGCGCGGCCACCATCAACTCTGGCCACGCACCACCTATCAAAAGGGCATCGAGCTTATGCATTTTATTTTGCCGCGTTTCCAAGGATGGGAGCATCGTGATGGGAAGCCGTCACCGAGCCGCCAGGGTGAAGAATTTGCTTTGAGGATCTGATACTCAACATTAAGTGTCAATGTCGGAACTGTTTTCGATTCTAGCTTCTTCCTTGCACCCGGCAAGCTGTATATTCCTACAGCTATTTTTCTTTTACATTTTGCTGTTGGCCAATGGCGAGCACCTGGTAATCCTAAATCCGGTAGTTGGACGAGGTGAAGTGTATGGTTTTTGGGGTACGGGACAAGACGCAATAATGCGAAATGGGACCGCACAGGGCGGAGCAGTGCCTTCCGCAGGAAGGTGCGAACCCGAAGCGGGATACGGGCGCCCCACGCACGTGGAACGCGATCGCGGCATCCCTTACGCTGCCCGATCCCCGCTTCGCGGAGCCCCTCGTGCGACGCTTCGGGGCGCCATTCCATTTCAAGGTGTTGCAACGCAGCCATGCGCCACAAAAACCGTGCAATTCAAACCTGTAAGACAGTTTTATACTATTCTAGATTCTGAAGGTGTGAAACTGCGATGTTAAGCTATGTGCTCGGAACAATCCTCATTGGCACTCGGTGGAGCAAGCGGGTCTTATTTATCAAACAATAGCAAGGGAGTAACACATGACGATCATTTCTGTGATCATCGGAAGTACTCGCGAAGGCCGCTTTTCCGAGAAACCGGCAAATTGGATTGCGCAGCACCTCAGGGAGCGCGATGACATTGAAACGCGGCTGCTGGACCTCCGCGACTTTCCAATGCCTTTCTTTGACCAGCCCGTGCCGCCCGCCTCGCCCGGCCGCGCGCCGTACTCCCACGAAGTCGTTCATAAATGGACCGCCGAAATCGCGCAGGCCGACGGCTTCGTCTTTGTCACCCCGGAGTATAACTACGGCCCGCCAGCGGTGCTCAAGAACGCCCTGGACTGGGTTTATCCAGAATGGAATCGCAAGGCAGCGGCATTCGTGAGTTACGGTAGCGTTGCCGGTGCCCGCGGCGTCCAGCAGCTCCGACAAATCGCAATTGAGCTTCAACTTGCCCCGGTTCGCTCTTCGGTACATATCCCTGTCGCTACCCTTTGGGCGCATTTCCAAGGGGGCGATGTTGATGCCGGACTAGCGGAACTCTCAGGACCCGCCGGAATACTGATCGACGATCTACTGTGGTGGACCACAGCGCTCAAGACGGCGCGTACTGCTTCGACCAGTTAACTATTCAACGTGATCAGGCGCCGAAGATTGTCCACTGGAGCCCAGTAGCCGAATCTAACAGCAGTCGAATTTAACTACTGGGCATAGAAAGCATCACGACCTGAACGGAGAACAGAACATGGAAAACGAGTTTGCGGCCCCCGCAGCGAAGCTGGCATCCGCCCGGCAGGACTCAGCGCCCTCCCCCGAGCGGCTGATACGTGCATTGCGAACATTGAGCGCCGTCAATCACGCGCTCCTGCAGGCATCGAGTGAAGCCGCCCTGCTGGCGGAAATCTGCCGTGTCCTGGTTGAGGAAAGCCGCTACCGCATGGCCTGGATAAGTCAAGCCGAGCACGATGCGGAAAAATCCATACGCCCGCTCGCGCACGCGGGGATCGAAGAAGGCTGGCTCGCGACGCTGCCCAACACTTGGGCCGATACCGAGCGCGGACGCGGACCGACGGGCACGGCGATTCGCGCTGGCGAGCCGCAAGTGGTGCGCGAAGTTCTCGGCGATCCGCGCTATGCACTATGGCGGGACGAGGCGCTCCGGCGCGGCTACGCGTCGGTGATTTCGCTGCCGGTGCGCGTGGACGGAACGGTGACGGGCGCACTGACGATATACGCGGCGGAACCGGACGCGTTCGACGACGAGGAACGGCGGCTGCTCGTCGAAACCGCTGCCAGCCTGGGCTTTGGCATCTCCACGTTGCGGGCGCGGCAAAAGGCTGGCGAGGCCGATGCGACGATCAGACACATCGCCAATTACGACGCGCTGACCGATCTGCCGAACCGCATGCGGCTGCTCGAGCTTCTCGCTGAAATGATTGTCAACTGCAGTCGAGAGAACAGGCCGTTCGCGTTGTTAATATTGAGCATCGGACGATTCCACGATATCAACGAGGTATTCGGCTACCGCGAAGGAGATAAGCTGGTGCAGGAGGTCGCGCGGCGCGTCACCGGCGCGCTGCTGCCTGCAGATGTCGCCGCGCGCGTGGATGAGAACAAGTTTGCGGTCCTACTGCCCAAGGCGTCAGCCAACCGCGCGACGGCGATCGCAAAGGTGCTGGTCGGCGCGCTCACCGCGCCTATCGAGCTGTCGGGCTCGCTGCTCGAGCCGCAGATCGGGGTCGGCATCGCACTCTTTCCGGGGCATGGCACGGATCCTGATACTCTGATACGGCACGGCAACATGGCTTTGTTTCAGGTACGGCGCGGCAACATGGCTTTGTTTCAGACCGAGCAGAGCGGCGAAGATTTCGCGCTCTACAGCGGCCAGTTCGACAAGGACATCGCGCACCGCGTGTCCCTGATTGGCGGCCTCAGGCGCGCGATCGAAAACGATGAACTGCTGCTCTATTGCCAGCCCAAGGTGCACATCCGCAGCGCGAAGGTGTGCGGCGCGGAAGCGCTCATGCGCTGGCGTCATCCGCGCGAGGGTCTGATCGGTCCCGGCGAGTTCGTGAAGCTCGCGGAGCGCACCGGAATGATTTCGCCGCTCACGCACTGGATGCTGGACGCCGCGTTTCGCCAGACCTATGCATGGCATCAGGCCGGCACCAGTAACCCGCTCGCGGTCAACCTGTCGGCGGCCGATCTGCGCGATCCGAAGCTGCTTGACCATATCAGGAACGGCTTCGCCACGTGGGGCAGCGAACCGGATGACATGCAGTTCGAGCTCACGGAGAGCGCGTTGATGGAAGACCCCGCAGGCGCGTTCGAAACTCTGTCGAAGCTCAAGTCGCTGGGCGTGAGGCTGCTGATCGACGATTTCGGCACGGGATATTCTTCATTGAGCTACCTGCAGAAGCTGCCGGTGGACACGATCAAGATAGACCAGTCTTTCATTTCCAGGGTCACGGCGAACGAACAGTCCGCGGCGATCGTGCGCTTCATCATCGAGCTCGCCCACACGCTCAAGCTCGAAGTCGTGGCCGAAGGCGTCGAGGATCAGGCGACGTGGGAACGCATTGCCGAGCTCGGGTGCGACGTGGTGCAGGGCTATTGGGTGAGCAAGCCGATGCCGGTGGGCGAGTTCAGCGATTGGCAGACGCAATCGCGCTGGCACGCGTAGCGGCAAGACTTCTCGGTGCCACCGGTACCCGGATTTACCCCATTTTCATGGGCGGTTTGGTTAGGGTCTATTAACACTTATTTCGCACCCGCGTTGCTACACAAAAAACGCAGAGGCAAGGCGCGAAGCGCAGGCCATAGTAGGCCTATGGCCAAACTTCGCAACGCGGCATCCGCGTTTTTTGTGCGCAACCCCGAAGGGACGGGTGCAAAATAAGTGTTAACAGGCCCTAAGTCTAAAGGAATGATTATTTAGACTGGCCCTCGAAATAAGCACTGGCGTCAAGCAGCGGCTTGGGATCACCACCTTGGCGCGTAACAATCGCCGCCGTCTCTCTGTAATGCTTTGCCAGCGATCCTGCCTGCCGGGAGTATAGCGGTTCCCGCACCTTTGACTTCTCGTCATTTTCCTTTCTGAGCTTCTTTCTGATCTCTTCATTATTGGTTTGTTGAAGTATCTCATCGGCCCTTTTTTTGTCCGGGGTCAACTCCGCGGCTCCCTTTGTGACCGCATAGGCCAGTTCCTCGGCTCCGGCGCCCGTCGTCACTGTCATGGCAACGATCAACAGGGCAAGGAAGATCTTGGTCGAGTAGATACAATGTATCATTTGGAACATCCTCCTAATCGTTCACGTTTCTGGCAAAAAATTGGGAAGTAGTGAATGCTCATTGAGTCAGCGCCCGGTCAACTGGAAACACCGTGGAGTTCGTATTCACGGTAATCCGCCCGATAAATTGACCCCCATACAGGTCTCCGCCTGCGACACCCGTAACAAGAAGATGGGACACAGGTTTGTCGGCGGACACCGTAATCTGATTCGCCGTGCGATTCCACGTCGCTTGAATAGCCGCGGATTTAGTATCGAGACTTTCCTGCGTATAGTCGCCAATCAGATAATAGGGATAGTTCTTGACCGGCAAGTTGAACAGCCGCTCGTATTCTGTGAAGACAGCATTGAGCCAGTCAAACTGGAGGGTATTACCGCTTTCGTCATATTTGGCCAGGTTCGTCTGATGGAAAAAATGCGGCCACTTATTGAAGGTCAGCATGTGCCGCAATGCGATATCGGCTTCGGTCGCGAGAATCTCCGCATAATTCCGGGGGGTGCAAAGTGCTTCCGGTATTTCACATGGATTTTGCCCGGTGCTTACAAATCGCCCGTGAAACAGATAGTTGTATTCATCTTCCAACTGGAATGGATTCGTCACATTATAGAAAATATTGGCGGGCCAGCGTGGCAACGCAAGCCGATCCTTCTGGCTGCCATCATCGTACTGAGTGATATACCGTTCAACGTTCTGAGCCCGTTGCGATGAATCGAAGGCAAGATAGTCCACACCAGCCTTGGCAGCAGCCTGAAGAAACAGCGGATTGGCCCCGCCCTCATCAAATGGCACGTCGTCAGCCTGGACATTGAACATTTCCGGATGCAAAGCGATCTCATCGGTGCATTTGGGGTCTTTCAGGCCAGAGTGTTTGCCGCTCACGAGCACCCGGCTGTTCTGACTCTCCTCGGGAAGACCCAGAAGCGCCCAGACCTGCCGGTTCTTGATAATCTCCGCCTGGATGGCCGCAATCGTAGTAAAGGCAGCATAATCACAACGCGCATCCGCCGTAACCGGCGCCTTATGCATGTCTGCATGCGTATAAGTGTGATTGATGAAGCGGAAATGCGCTTTATTGGCAACCACTGCGGCCACCAGGTCTTCCGCCAGATTCGCGGTCAATGTCGCCGCCCCCGGATCCACCACCGCCCCGGAACCATTGAACGCAAAATCCAGCTTGAAAGTACCAGCTGCCGGATGCGCGGCGCGAAAGGCAGTCTGTTTGCTCACTGCATTGTTAATGTCATCGCCTCTCAACCGATAAGTATGGGCAGGATTATTTCTCTTGAGAGCCGGATCCCATAGGTTGTTTGCAAGAAACAAATCGTCCGAATGGGCAGCCATATGGACATGGCGCGCCCCAATGAATACCCCTTGCGTCACCCAGTTGACAAACTCGTAAGCAAGAACATTCGAATGGACGAAGAACGGGGCATGAGTAATCGTCGAAATCATCACTTCGCGTACCGGTGTTGTCCGGGAAGGCATCATGTATCGTACGATCGATACCAGCGCTTCACCATTCTGGGTTCTCAGTAGGGGCTCAACGCTGGGAACAGAACCATCCCGCAGGCCGTTGGCATCATTTCGAGGATTCGCGGCGAAGGCAAAGTCCGTGATGGGAAGTGGATTAGCCTGGTTCACATACTCAAAAACTTCCTTGCTGTATCCGCCAGGCACTGTCCACCGGGCGACGTAATCGGTTGAGCTGGATGAATAGACCAGGCCATAATCCAGATAAATTCCATAAGGAGGATTTGGGTCCCGGTAAGTGCCCGGCCATCCCGACAGCACCGCTTGGCGGACACCAAAGCCTTTCTGGTAATCGTGCAGCATGTCCCATTCTGCTGGCGTGAAGCCCGGAACCAGATCGGTATCCGTCAGGATGATGCCATTATAGTTGCCTACACAGCCCGCCTCCTCCGCCTTGCAGACAGCTCCGGCAGAAGTAGAGGCAAGCATCGCTGCCGTTAAATCCTGCGTGCCGGCATTTAATACCTCGTATGGCACCCCCATTTGTTCAAGCACAGGCTTGATGTAGGCGAACCCCAGATCTTCCGCCACCTCGCCTGTCGTGATGACCAATATCCTTAGTTTGACGGCGTTATCAGCAAACGCAGGCGACGACGCCACAGCAATGAAAGCCAGCCATATCGTCATTAAAGCCAGCAGCGAGCGTCTCATATTCAACTTCTTTTCATGAAATAAAATTTCCTTTTCGCAGACCCTATGAACGTTAAGACAGCGAGTATCGCAAGATCGTGCAAACGGCTGCCTAGAGCCGACGCATTCAGGGCAGCTCCAACTATTTCCATGCGACTTATTCTTCCGCGATAGCCCATTTCACTATAACGTTTAGTCCTTGGAGAAGGATGACCGGAAAACCGATCATTGCAATAATTTTATTGCCGTCAAGCGTAAGAAAGCCTGGCGCAAGCGATTGAACAGATGGCGTCCGAATTTTGCCGACAAATAGGCACTTGAGAGTGCGCTATCGCAAACCTGCCGGAAGTCAGCCTATATCCAATAGTTGACCGGATGAAGTGTGTAGTTTTTGGGGTGCGGGGCAAGGCACAACGAAGCGGAATGGCCGATCTATTCCACTGCAATCGGACGTTCTCGTCCTTTCGCAAAAGGTATTCCCACTCGCAATGTAGGAATAGTGAAATTTATGCTGGAGGCCAGCACGGTCCTGCATCAATGGCAACCGGGCGATGGAGAACTGCCGAAACGTCAAGGGACAGAGTATTCAAACCCGGACAATCCATTAGGCGGCTTTCCGAACTTGTCCAAGCAGGCAATCAGTTTTCGCCTAATGAGTTATCCGGATTAAAACAGGCAGGCGAGGCAAACCGGCTGCATATGCCGCCCATACACATTGGAGTAGCGAATTTCTGGGTGCGGAAAAGCTAACCGGCATACACCCGCGCTAATTCAGCGACATCAATCTTCTTCATACGAAGCATCGCCTCCATAACCCTTCCCGACTTTTCCGGGTCGGCGTCACTCATCATTTTGGGCAAAATGCTGGGAATTATTTGCCAAGACGCACCATATTTGTCCTTCAGCCAACCGCACTGCTGTGCCTTTTCGTCTCCGCCTGCAGATAGTTTCTCCCAGTAGTGATCCACTTCTTCCCTGGTTTCACAATCGACCTGAAACGAGATGGCCTCGTTGAACTTGAACGTCGGGCCGCCGTTAAGCGCGGTAAATGCCTGTCCATCGAGTTCAAACGCAATGGTCATTACTGATCCCGCTGGTTTTCCGTGCACCTCACGTCCTGCTTCTCCATAGTGGGAAATGTTCAAAATCCTTGAATTCCGAAAAATACTGATATAAAACTCAACCGCTTCTTCAGCCTGACTATCGAACCACAAACAAGGGGTGATTTTTTGAGTATTTGGCATGATGTTTTCTCCAGTCGGAATTAATAATAAATATGAATGACCATACTATCGGCTAGTCGGTTGCGAAACGCTGATATCGACACAAGGGAATTAAAATTATTTTCACGCCTCACCTTACGCTGCCCCAGCCAGACTCCTTCCGCTGGCGGTCACCTACTGCTCAAGCAATGTCACCACGCCGCTCGTACCGTCAACTTCCACCATGTCCCCGTCCTTGAGTCCACCCAGTATTCCCGGCAGGTTGACTACTGCTGGAATACCGAATTCACGGGCGACGATCGCGCCATGCGACAAATAACCTCCAGTCTCCACCACCAGTCCGCCCGCACTGAGAAAAAGTGGTGTCCAGCCGGGATCGGTGGAAGGAGCGACGAGAATATCGCCTGGCTGCAGCCTGTAGCCCTCGGAAGGGTGTCGCAGAAGGCACGCTTTACCTCTGGCGCGGCCTGTACCGGTGGGTATGCCCTGGTAGCGTGGTGAATCATTTTCTGGTGCAACGGCGTCTTGTGCCTGCCAGCCCGGCGTCGAATGCTTAGATGCTTCAACCAGAACATCCGGCGCTATTTCCTGTGACCATTGCTCGAATAGCCTGTTCCGCTCGGCCACGCGCGCCCTCACACCGGCTGCCGGAATATCACCGCCTAGCGCCCGCAGTATTTCAGAGAGCATGAGCTGAAAAATATCCGCTTCCCGCATCAACGCCCCCTGCCTGGCCAGATAGCGTCCGGCAGCCAGCAACAGCTGGCGTTCCGGTTCCATATAGGCAACCAGGGCGCTGCGTGCGGCTTCACGCTGGTTGCATTCCTGGCGCGTCGCATTTGCCAGTCCCTCGATAAACGCCCGCTTCCAAAATGGCACGCCGGTCTTGATGCGCGTCAGGGCTTCCGCCACGGCTGCCTGCTGGCGAACCCGCAGAGCCACTTCATCAACTTCGGCCAGTTGTGCCAGTGACGACAACAAGTATTCCGGCGCTTCCCGCCATCGCGGATTGCGGAAATAGGTTTCATACAACCCGCGATGGCCATAATGTTCAAGAAATCTATCGAAAGCATGCTGAAATTCTGGATTTTTTCCATACTGGCAACGCTGACGGCTGCCCGAAGCTTCATGGCTTTCTCGCGACGCGATTTCCCGTGACAAACGTGCCAGGGCCATCAGCTCATAGCCTTGACGTGCAGTTACGCTCGGCTCGCCGCCTGCGAGCAAAGCCGTACCCAGCGCATATCCCTCGCCCGGAAAATAGCTGTCCAGCTGCTCGACCAGCATTGACAAGCTTCCGCCGCTAGAGCCCTGCAGAAAGAATAAATCGACCGCCCCCCGCCCTGCTCGAAACTGGCGCAGGATTTCCGCCTGCAATCCTGCCGCATCCCCAGGAGGCGTTTGTTTACGCCACTGACCCGCCTCAATCATCGCGCGCTCAACGGCTCGCATGCCCCGTCGGCGTTGAGCCGGAGAACGCAGCACATAGCGCAGCACCCGTCGCAAACGTGCAAGGCGATCGCCAAGACTCGTTGGAGGTACCACAATTTCCGGCTGATGACCGCCAATCAGCCCGTTCACCGCCTTGGGAGCAACGCCCAATGCATCGAAACATTCCCACTGCAACAAGGAAAGCGCCAGATAAAGCCGGCCGTGGAAGAACCCGGCACGTTGTGCCCCTGGCAGCACCGGGTAACCAGCCAGGAGATAACCTCGCGTGAGCAGTCCATTGACGAGCTTGCGTGAATTACTCCAGTCGATGGCCGACAGCGGCTCGGGCACCACTTCGCAGGTATTGCCGCGCGTCCAGTACACAGGCTGGGTTTGCAATGGGGCGTAGGTGTAATGGGGCCTTGCGGTAACCGGCCGACCCTGGGTCAGCCAAAACCGGTCGCCATCCCACACCCATTCCAGATCGTAGAAAGGATGTATAAAATCCAGCGCCACAGCGGCGTCGCGCAGTAACTCGACCAACTGTAAGGCTTGATTGGAAGAAAGAACAAAAGCCCCGGCTTCAGCCGCCGGTGTGGGGATCATTGCCGTTCCACTGCCCGGCTGGGTGACGGCTTTAGTCGCCTTGCCGCCCATTCGTCGGTGAAGCAATGTCCAGTGATCATCGAACGGATCTTCCGCAAAAACATATTCATCGCCGTCGGTCTGCCCCCCGACCAGCGATTCACCCAAGCCCCATTGCGCGTGGATGACCAGCCGGTCGTCACGGCCGCTGATAGGGTCGCAGGTAAAGGCAATACCGGAGGCCACGGCGGGCAGCAGGGGCATGATAATCACCGCCATGCCCGGCGCTGTATCGTCCGCACCCAACTCCAGTTTCCGCTGGTAAGCGATAGCTGCCGGGGACCACAGCGAGGACCAGACCTCATGAATAGCCGCCTGTATCTGTTCCATGCCGCATACATTCAGGCGGGAACGGTAAATACCGGCAAAAGAAGCCTTGGCCGAATCTTCCCCGGCAGCTGAAGAGCGCACGACCAGCGGCTTATTCAACCAGTCACGGGCGGCCAGGGCTTCCTGCAATGCGCCAGTTAATTCCGGGGGCAGTGCCGCTCCCGTATGTAACGGACACCACCCGGCTGGAATCACCAGCCCCTCCGGTACCGGCAAACCAAATTGTTTGAGCCGCGCCAATTGCCAGGCTTTGCCCCCCACCATCACCGCATCGGCAGCCAGAACGCCTTGCCAGTCGAGTATCGTCGGTTGCGCCGCCATGATTACGGCCGCGGCCTCAGTCCAAACAGAAAGAGATCAAGCATTCGGGAAAATTCCTCTGTCAACAACAGATCTTCATGCAGCAACCAGCGCAGCAGCGCCGCCAGATAGAGAAATTCCAGGTAAACCGCCAGGATGGCCGGCTCGAGCGCCGCGCAGAACTCTCCGCGTGCCTGCCCTTGCGCGATAAAATGGCCAAAAATACGATCTAGACCGCTGCGCGATTCGGCATCCAGCCGGCGTGGCTCGCTCAGCCGAAATTGTACGTAGGGCATCAGGTAGGCACGATGCGATTGGGACCATGCGGCGCTGCGTTCCAGAAAAACCCGCAATTGGCCTTCGAAACTGGGCAAGGAAGCAATGTCAGCCAAAACTTCGGGCCATGTCTTTTCCAGCTCGCGATGGAAACGATGGCGCAGCAGGGCCTCCTTGACCGGAAAATGCTTGTACAGCGTCCCCTTGGCGACATCCGCAACGTCAGCAATGCGCTCCATGGTCACCGCTGCGAAGCCCTCGCTTTCAAACAATCCCCAGGCCGTATCCGCCAGGAAATCGAGTAACTGCAGGCGCTTACGCTCGCGGCGGCCAATTTCAACGAAATGGTTCGCAATATGCATTTTGGTCCCTACTTTAATCGTCTATTCCGACTGCTCTTACCTTAACAAGATGAACAACGTATATAACTATACGACGTTCATTTATTTGTTGCAACACCTACTCACCCTTTTGGGATATGAAAATCGTAATGGGACGGCTCGTTTTTGGGTTGATATACGTGCAACATCACCATCAGATCGATGGCTGTCTGTTTACCATCCGGGCTTAATTTTATGAGGACAGTTAATGCGGTTTGATACCACTATTTAAAATTAGTATAGTTGCCGGTATAACCTGGACACTTCTCTGCGCGCACACCTCCCGCCAACTTTAGGAGCCGGTCTGTAAAAGTGTTTTTTGGCCTTTCCCGCATATAAATAAAACGATAAAGGTTTAATCTCTAGCGTTGCATATGATGTTAGGGTAATCTTGCGATGACGCGCGAGAAAGCCCATTTATCCCTGAATCCGCTAACAACATGATATCGGTTTTGGGTTCGAGAATAGGTGAAAGAGAATGCGATACAGTCTACTGGCGCGCTGAACTGATGATGCTATCCCTGGCCCCCAAAACTTTAAGACATGCCCTCGTCTGTGGCCTGCTTGCCAGCGCTTTATCTCTTGCGCCAGCATTTGCACAAAGCCCGATTACCATCGAATTCAAAGGTGCGGATCAAGCTGTCAAAACACTCTCTTTGAAAGACCTGAGCGCCATTACGCCAGCGGTCTCGCTGAAGGTTTTTGAAGTACATGAAAATGCTGAACGCATTTATCGCGCTTTCCCGACCCGGCCTGTGTTGGATAAGGTATTCGGCAAGGAGTGGGAAAAAGCACAGGAAATCGTATTCACCTCCATCGACGGATATCAACCAAGCATTCCGATAACGAAGTTCCTCGCATACGACGCCTACTTCGCCTTCGCACATGAGAGTGGCGCGCCATTCACGATGACAAATACGCTACAGAACAATGAAATCGTATCACTCGGACCGCTGTACCTGATCTGGGACAATATCAACTCAAAAGCACTGCTTGAATCCGGCGCATCGGACATGCCTTACCAGATCAAAAGCGTCGAGATTAAATTCGTAGTACCGTTTCCCAATATGGCTCCCCCGGCAAATGCCTCCGTGGAAGTACAACGAGGATTCGCGCATTTTCGCAAATATTGCGTCGCATGCCATACGATTAATGGCGAGGGCGGTGGTAAGGCACCAGAACTTAACTATCCGGTCAGCGTGGTCGAATACATCAAGCCTGAATACCTGAAGCGCTGGATCGAGAATCCCCAAACCATCCGGTACAACACGACGATGCCTGGGCTTGCAAGAGAGATACCCAACCGGGGAAAGATCGCGGAAGAACTTATCCTGTATCTCAAGATGATGAGTATTGCAAAGCGTGCTCCAGCAGGATCGCCTGCTTCTGAATCGCCACAACCACCAACCCGATAATACGCGCGTTCAAACGATTCCCACGAGACATGGCTACTCCGTTCGAAACCCGGTCAGACTAGGATCACACCTTCCCCCTCGATACCACATCGAACTTCAGCCCGCTGCTGCCCTCACCGCAACCCGTGACCTTGCTGCGGCCAATCCACAGCAATCCGCGTCCTTGGGCATCACGGGCGTAGTTGAAGCTGCGCTTGAGCTCGATGCCGTCACGCGGCACTTCCTCTTCTTCAACGCGCAGGTAGTCGCTGGCGACAGCGGCACCTGGATCGAGGCGCAGCAAACTGCCGCACGGGTGGAACATAAAACCTTGCAGCTGATTGTCCGCCCCGCCCTGAATTGGCGTGGTCTCGACGAAACTGTTACCGCGAAGCCGGGCGATGAATTCGCTATAACCTACGTTGCGCGGGTCGCTCAAACGGCTTTCAGTCACCTGATAGTAGCCAAAGCCGAGTTGAATCGGCGGGAGCTGCGCCGTGATGATGAGCAGCAGCGACCATCCACCCGGATTTTTGCTAAGAGAGTACTCATGATGCGCACAATGATTAGGGTTGAGTAAGGATAAGTTAAAAATTAACTTGCATTTTGCAACATACTACATTATGCTTTTGTCACTTGCTAATCACAAGTAAGTGGTACTTATCTAAATAACCCATTTTATTGGAGAGACATCATGCCGTTATGGAAGGTTTATCATCCCGCCGGAGCCTATACCGCGGAAGACAAAAAGAGTTTATCCGAGCGGCTTACGGGGCTGTACGCGAGCATTCCCATCCCTAAGTTCTATGTAGTAATCCTTTTTGAGGAAGTGGCCAAGGACTCCTGCTTTGTGGGTGGCGAACCGCATAACAAGTTTGTCCGGTTCAAGGTCGAGCATATTGCCCGGACACTGCCTGGTCCGGTTATCAGGGAATGGTGGGTCAGGACGGTTGACGAAATCATTGCTCCCTTCGTAAAGGACCGGGGATTCGATTGGGAAGTTTCTATTGATGAGACACCTTTCGATCTCTGGTCTCTTCAAGGGGAAATCCCACCGCCTTTTGAATCGGTGGCTGAGAAAAGGTGGGTTAAGGAAAATAAGGCGAGTGCCTATACCCTGGCGGAAAAACTTCCTGTCAGTCTTAGCCTCACTCCGGGAATAGCAGATCGATAGCTTTGGGCTTTATCTGGCCCAGGTGGGCCAGATCATTTCCCAATCCGGGACAGATGGCCGGTCGTCGTTTTCTAGATCTTCCCATCGGAAAACGAAAATCATTCAATTCAAACCATGGAGAACAATATGGCTTATCAAACGATCAACCCGGCAACCGGGAAGCTGATTAAAACCTATGCGGACATATCCGACCAGGATCTGGAAGCTGCACTTGCGAATGCACACAAGGCTTTCGAGACCGACTGGCGCCGACGCCCGGTAGCTGAACGAGCAAAGGTCGTTTCAGCCGCAGCCGCCATTCTTCGCAGAAAAAGCGAAGAATATGCCCATTACCTGACGCTGGAGATGGGCAAGCTCATCAACGAGGCGCGTGCGGAGATTGGCCTCTCCGCCGATATTCTGGACTACTACGCCAAGAAAGCCGAAAGCTATCTGAAGCCGAGAACGCTACCGGAATCTCGCGGCGCGGAGCTGCATATTGAGCCGGTTGGTGTCCTGCTCGGCATCGAACCATGGAATTTCCCCTACTATCAGATCGCGAGGGTGGCGGGGCCACAGCTCATGGTCGGCAACGTACTGCTGCTGAAGCATGCAGAGAGCGTGCCCCAATCGGCACTGGCTTTTGCCCGCCTCTTTGAGGAGGCCGGCGCACCGACAGGTGTCTACACGAACATTTTCGCCAGCATCCAACAAATCGGAAGAATTATCGAGGACCCACGCGTTCGAGGCGTAACCGTGACCGGCAGTGAGCGTGCAGGTGCAGCAGTCGCCGAACGTGCTGGTCGCAACCTCAAGAAATCTGTGATGGAGCTGGGTGGAAGCGATCCGCTGATTGTGCTGGAAGACGCGCCGATCGAATCCACGCTCGATAGCGCCTTAGTCGGACGGACGTTCAATGCCGGCCAATCCTGCATCGGATCGAAGCGCATCATCGTCGTCGGCAAGGAGCGTGGGAAGATATTCCTCGACGGTTTCGTTCAGCGCATGGCCTCGCTGAAAAGCGGGGATCCCGAAGATCCCGGAACTACCCTGGGGCCCCTGGTCTCCGAAAAGGCGCTGAACCTCTTGCTCGATCAGATCGCACAGGCCAAGAGGGATGGAGGAAAGATCGCAGTCGGCGGCAAAAGAATCGACCGTCCGGGCTTCTACCTGGAGCCGACCGTACTCACCGACCTCAGCAAGAACAATGCCATTTACACACAGGAGTTGTTCGGTCCGGTCGCCGCATTCTATGTCGTCGAGAACGAAGAAGAGGCCATTCATCTGGCCAATGCAACACCATTCGGTCTCGGTGCCTCGGTCTTTACGGCCGATATCAAGCGTGGCCGCAGGGTCGCAGCCAAGATCGACAGCGGCATGGTCTTCATCAATCAGCCAGCATGGACGGCCGCTGAACTTCCGTTCGGCGGTATCAAGAACTCGGGCTTCGGCCGCGAATTATCGGAACTGGGGTTCGGCGAATTTGTTAACGAGAAATTGATTAATGTTGCGCCTGCTGGCTCTCCGCCGTGGGGACCCGTTGCCCTCCATTAATCGAAATTCTCGAGTGCCTGCACCCTCTGCGCGCAATGGGCCGGAACATGTACCGTGTATCCTGTAACCAGGGCGTGCTGGTGCAGGTTGGCGAATCAGTCGAGAGAAAGGTCATTTGACTACCGTCGTCGAATTTTCCTTTAAAATCTACTCACGATTTATGAGCATCAACGAATCGCTGATGAAGGACGTTTCTCAATCATAAGGCACTAGCAAATGTCATACGTATACAAAATAATAGACTCACCCATCGGCAAATTAAAGCTTATCGCAAACGGATCAAGGCTCTCTGCAATTTTATGGGAAAACGATAAACCAAATCGGGTACGGCTTGGCCCGATTCACGAAGATAAAGCTAGTCCCATTCTGGCAGAGACGGAACGGCAACTGAATGAGTATTTCGCGGGAAAAAGAAACTGTTTTGAGCTTGAGCTGGATTTTGCTGGAACCGAATTTCAAAGAAAGGTTTGGGAAGCGCTGTTGACGATTCCGTTCGGAGAAACTCGCAGCTACGGGGAAATCGCGGTACAAATTGGCAATGCCAAGGCAGTCCGGGCGGTGGGTGCTGCCACTGGAAAAAATCCGATCTCTATAATCACTCCTTGCCATCGCGTAATAGGTGCATCGGGTGATCTCACGGGATTTGCTGGTGGACTCGGAGCAAAAAAGATGTTGCTCACTTTAGAAAGTGGTGTAAAGAAAGATGCGAGAAGCGCATTCAGCCATTTCCAGATGGCAGACAGCCTAGGGATATCTGAGGCTACTGAAAAATTGAAGGAAGTTGAAAGTAGCAGGTCATCAAACAACAAAGATTGAAATCTGTGGATCTACTCCAAGTAATAATCAAAAACGTGATTACGGAGAGGCGTTATACGTACTCGAGCTGCCTAGAAGCGCTAGTCCTGCCACAGTAAGAAGCCATTGTTCAGGCTCTTTAGATGATCTGGGTTCTTAATTTACCAGGAGCAAAACCATGAAAACGGCACGCAACTTCAAAATCCCCAGCCTTATTCTCGTCGCAACGGTGAGTGGCGGTTTCGTGTTTCCTGCCTTTGCTGAGCAAGTGACCTCATATCTAGTTGACCTCAACACCAGGCGGGTGACCAGTCCCGGTACTCTTGGTGGAAACAATATCCCTTGGGGTATTAACGCTTCCGGGCAGGTAGTGGGAGACTCCCTGATCCCCTCTGGAGATTCTCATGCTTTTATTACCAGCCCCAACGGCGTGGGCATGACCGATCTCGGTACTTTGGGCGGAGCTAATAGTTCTGCCCGAGGTATTAACAATTCCGGACAAGTGGTGGGAAACTCCCAACCGACCGCGTCCAAGGACCCGTTGACCTCATATTTTGGTCATGCTTTTATTACTGGCCCCAACGGCGTGGGCATGACTGATCTCGGTACTCTGAACGGAGACTATATTAGTTTTGCTTTCGGTATCAATGCTTCCGGACAGGTAGTGGGATACTCTAAACCCATCAGCGGATACGCGCATGCTTTTATTACCGGCCCCAACGGCGTGGGCATGACCGAGCTCGGTAGTCTGACGGGAACCTTTAGCGAGGCTTATGGTATCAACGATTCCGGGCAGGCAGTGGGATACTCTTATACGGCCTCAGGTTATCGGCATGCCTTTATGACCGGCCCCAACGGCGCGGACATGACCGATCTCGGTACTCTGGGCGGAAACGATAGTTATGCTACTGGTATCAACGCTTCCGGACAGGTAGTGGGATACTCTTACACCGCCTCAGGTGATAGCCACGCTTTTATTACCGGCCCCAACGGCGTGGGCATGACCGATCTCGGTGGTCCCACGGGAGGCACTAGCGAAGCTTGGGGAATCAACGATTCTGGGCAAGTGACGGGATCCACATGGACCGCCGCCAATGGCAACCGTGCTTTTATTACTGGCCCAAACGGCGTGGGCATGGTAGACCTAAATTCCCTAGTTCATCCATCTGGTGGGGGAATTTTCATCATAGCTCACGGCATCAATAACATGGGGCAGGTCAGTGCTATCGGAGTCGTTCCGGAGCCCGAGAGCTACGCGCTTCTTCTTCCCGGCTTGGCCCTGATCGGATTTGTGGCACGGCGAAAGAAGATAGTCGTCCCTAGCCTTTAGCTTAGGATAGACCCAGATAAATTTTCGCGTTAATAACTTACCTTCCGCCGCTGGCAGATTTCCCCATTTCGCCGGCCGACAAATTCGATGATATTTGCCTGGGGCCGTGGCAATTCCCATGTTCCATCACTTATTTTACGCACTGCCTCGAACGGCCGCCCATCCGCATATGTTTCCAGTTCATCCAGACCGTTTGTGGTCACGGCTACGGTATCGCCGTTAATCTCCACTTTCAGTACCGTGCGCGGGATACCCGCAAGAAATCCGGCACAAAACGCAATCATTTCCCTATTTTCGTGGAGCAAATCGTCGAGGGTCATTTCATAAGGAATTCCCGGAATACCCAGATCCTCTATCGGCGTCCCATCGGCAGCACCGCTGCGAAGCGCGCGGCGAATGGCCACCGTATAGCCGACATCAGCGGGCAGGCCTTCAAGCTCAAAAGGCGTACCCACCAAGGCCTCGCGAAGATCATAATGCGTCCAGACGTTGGCTCCCCCCGCGCCGCTGCCCTCCCCCACGCATACCAGCGTGCCTATCGCATTGTCGACAAAGCCCGCGGCGAACAGATCACCTGCTGAATACGTATTGGGGTCCACTACACACACGACCGGCCCGCTATAGCGCTGGCCGATATCATTGCACCAGGCAGGATCGGTCAACGGCAAGGGTTGTGAATAAGCCTCTCCCGTGGCGATCGCCGCTTCAAGAGACGGCAGCCAGGCTTCGAACTCCATCCGGTTGAAAGGACTGCGCGCCAGGGCCCGCATCAGCGGAGTCGCCAGCACGCTAAAGCGCGCAGGCGTAACGGTATTCGGCGTAAACAGCTGCAGCAATCGCTCGGCCGCCCAGATCAGCCCCCCGGGGTTGCCGCGTAAATCAAGGATCAGGCCGGTCTCCGGCAAAAGATCCAGCAGCCGTATCACCTCGGCGATGAAGGCGTCATCATCATCGACATCGAAGCTCCAGATACGCAAGTAACCCAGCTCGCCCTGCGCCTTGTTTTTGATGACCTTGGCCGCGAGCGTATCTTGAAACCAGGTCTTGATCCATCCCTTGTCGCGTGCAACGGCGACACCACTGCGCTCAGCCTGCCACACACTTCCTGAAAACATCATTTTCTTCGCGCGCCGCACGACCTCCGCTGCCGGGTTCGCGGCAATATAACGTGATGCACGCGAACCCGGCCGCTGGCTGGTTTCCGCGCGGGCGGGATGGACGACGCGCCAGGGAATACGGATCTCCCGGCGCGTCTCGCCGGACAAAATCCGGTAGCCGATGTCCACCAGCATCTCATCCGGTGGCGGCCCTCCCTCAAGCGCCCTGAAAGTAAGGGATTCCAGCGCCCTGGCACGGCGCGCGTCCGGACGTCCGCCGGTTTCCCGATCTGAGTACAAATCCACCGCCCTGGCAAAGGGAATGCTATTCCAGCTTTCCAGCACGACGCCCGCCGTAAATTTGGGATCGCGCACCAACTGGGGTGCCGACACTTTTGAAACCACGAAAACGGGATCATCGTGCGAACCGTATTGCTCAACAAGAAATGGGAGTGTCGCCACCGCCCCTTGACCGGCCCTGGGTCCGCTATAACGGGTATGCGCATCGCGCAAGCCCAGAACAATCGAGGTAAGCGCCAGATGGAATTCCCCCTCCGACAACTCGGCGACGCGACTGCGCAGCAGATGTAATGCCTGCACCGGATCAAGCGCATAGGCGGCACGTTTTTGGGGCAAATGACAATAGGCACCGCTGATCACGGTAACCAGCGCATCGATAATGCGCAGCCGTTCCCCGCCATCCAGCACGTACGCCAGTTCTATCCGGGCACCCGCCTCGCCACCCGTCTCCCCGCGTCTGGCACGTGCCGCCGGGGGGGCCGTGCCAAAAAGAAATTCACTGAGGAGTTGCCCGGTCTGCGCTCTCAAGAGGGTGGTATCGGCGTCCCTGCCGCGGATCAGATTGATCATGTCAATGTTTTTACGTATAAAAATCGGTCAGTCCGTCAAGCAACCCCCCATGGAACCCGCGGCCTGGAATCGAAGCAAAGAATTCGTTATCGTGGGCAAGCGGCTGAATTGGCGGAACGATAATCTTTGCCAGATCTTTTGGCAGCCCCCCCACCGGCACCTTTCCCGTGGGCATGTCCAGGGCAAGACGCAGGCGCGGCGCGCCGCCCGAGCGAATCGATGCGAACGCAAGACGGCGCGCACGCTCGATGGCCGTCTTGGGATCGGCCCGGACTTCTTCCAGGCGCTTGAGGACATCTCCAAAAGACCAGGGCTGAGCGTCCGCATCATCAAACCGGGTGAGGGCAAGGCGGCGCGACTGGCCACTGAGTAGCCCATTGAGCTTGATCTCACTGGTTTGCGTCGCCCCACCCTGCCTCATGAGCGCTTCGGTACCGTACAAAGGCCGTCCGTTCACTACCACCAGCCGTACGTCGGCTTCGGTGGCATGAAGGATCGTTTTGAAGGGGTCGGCCTTGGGCTTGGCCGCGATCACAGCCACATCGCCCAGCGCACCGGGTTGCAGGCGTCCCACTTGCCGTTGCCATGCCTCGGCCAGCACGTCTCCCGGATTGGCAGTGATCATTTTAACAAGATCGAAATCCGTCAACCCCCATCCATTGGCTTCGCTCACCAGCGAAGCCACCTTTAATTCGCCGAGCACGTTTCGTGTGCCCGAGGGACCCCAGTCCGAACCCACGCAGAGGTTGATGCCCCGCACCAGCGCCGCCGGGGCATCGGTCGTAGTACCGTACAACCAAAGATTTGAAAACGGTGACCAGACAATCGCACCCGGTTCACGCCACGTATCATAGGCTGCCGGGTCGACCGAATTGGTGTGGATGGCGACAAGGTGGCGCTGCAAGCAGCCCGCAGTGCGGGTTGCCAGATACTCCCGCTGCACGATCGATCCCGGCCGTCCCTCGGCGCAATGGTAAATAAACGTCGCTCCCTGGCGCATGCGGGTAGCCCGTTCGCCGAGTTGCTCGGATTTGAGCGTGAGCGTTGACGCCAGCACCTGGTGGCGGCCGACCTCGCCACCCAGCGTCTCATCCTCGATATTGCGCACCAGCCATCCATCCAGTGGACGATTGCTGGGTGGCGAACCCTGGATGCTGGTCGTGCCGCCAATCAGTGCACGTATTTCGGCGTAGGCGAGCAGTTCCACCGGCGTCGACTCGATAAATGCATAGGCGGGCCAGGTCACGCTCTCGGGATAGGTTGGCCGCGTGGGCCATATATCATGATGCGGGAAGGGTACGGTACGATTGGGCTCGACCCAGAGGGGAAGCGTTGCATACGCGAGATGGCTGTGCAGATCGATAAAACCGGGAATGACAAGATCGTTATCGACATCCACCACCGGCGCGGTCTCGAATCCCGCGGGACCTTGGGCGGAGCCTTTGGTAACCGCGGCAATGCGCCCGTCATCCCCGATCCATACCTTGCCCTGAAAGGTCGCGGTCTCGCTCGGCGCGACTTTCAGGGCCCGGCTGAGCGGGACAATGCGGCCGGCAACGACAAGGCTCATTGGGTCATGGACGCAACCCTAAGCGGGAAGCACCCCTTTGGGTACACGCACGACAATGGTTCTGCGCTTCTCCAGCGGGGTCTCGCCCTTTCGAGTTGCCCAGCCCTCCTCAGTGCGCATCCATGCCGGTGTACCCGGCGGCAGATCATCCGGCAGGATATCCGGTAAATCACCGTCAGCAAAGGTGGTCCCATACGGTACCAGCGGTTCCGTTGTATCAGGGTGGTGAATGACTGGCCTGAGCGCCGCCAGTCCTTCGTTCCAGTTCTCAAGCATTTTCGTCACCGCCACCTGCCGCTCCGCGTTGGTGTCGGCCGAGCTCTCAGGCCAGGTCGGATGCGTCAGATGCCGGAATGGCAGTGGAGAACGTCCGGCCGCATCGGGAGAAGCGAGCCAGCTCTGCCATGCCGTGTTCGCGAGTCCACCCAGGGCCATAACTGCTTCAATCGGGCTGCCATCGAGAATAGCCTTGATCCACCGGTTGCGATAAGCGGTAATCCCGGGGTCCCCGATATGGCGGGTGCCGCCGCCCTGACCGTACACGCTATAGAGAAAAGTATTGATAAAAACATAGCTGCGAATGATGCCGAGACGCCGCAGGAAGCCTTGCGCACGCTTGCCCGCCGTTCCGACGAGAATTCGCCGCGTGACCACTTCGTGCTGCGCGGGGTCCTGGCCAATGATGAGCACGCGTGCGCTGCCATCCAGCCGGCCCCGATGAAAAACAGGACCCCATTCCACCCGGAAATCGGCTGAAGGATAAATATCTTCCGCTGGATATTCCGATACAAGCTTGGCGAAGGGCTGCTTGTAATAGCCACGATCAAACGGAATAGCCATGGATTTTCCCCTTTCCGGACACAGGTCTTTCGCAGCTCGCCCGGTTTGCGCCGGTACACGGTTGAGTCCGGCTTATTTTCTGAAACCGAATACTATGGTGTGATGGTTAAACCTGAATCCAGCGATTGACCGCTTACCTTTTTGTTTAACACAACGCCACGTATAGATTTTTCATCGCTTGATCGTCGCCATGCCGGACTTGTCGATTATCCCTCTCCATTTCTGGATGCCGGGCATACCAGTCAAAATCACGGATAGCATTTCAGAAGGACAGAAATTGCAACCTCCCCCCTTGCAACTTCCGTCCGGTTGAAAATTTACGCTCAACATACTGCTGTGTCAACGATGCCTTCTTCCGACGGCACACTTACCGTCCGCTCACACGGTACGGTTATTTGGCAAGCTCCATCAATTGATCGAGCAATACCCTCTTCTGCTCGCCTAATTCAGCGTAACGCGAATACAAGCGATTAAGATCGCGGGTGTACTGCTCGATACGTTCCTGGCGCTCCCTCTGCATCCGCACGTTATCATCATAACTTTGAGGAGGATTGTCCTTGAGGCCGCCCATGGCGTAAGGCGCCTGCATCATCGAGTGGGGCGTTTGTATCGACTGGGGATAATTCTCCTGAATCTCATTGCGGCGCAACTCCTGCGTCATCTGGAACTGCTGGTACACCGCCTGCTGCTCCTGCTGCACGTGATTCAATGCCATTTCCAGCTGAGCGACGCGGGGATTGGGTATCGGGGGGGCGGTTTTTGGATAGGGATTCGAAACAGTTTGTGCCAGCGCGGAACCGCCCAGACCTGAGCCTAGTAAAAAAAGGGCAAGAATGATCGGCTTCATGACTCCTCCTGGTAATGGGCAGGGGATTCCGTTACGATAGCCACGGTGATAACCTGCTTGGCAATACCTACTTGCATGTTGTGATCTACCCAACAACACAGTATATCCGAGACCATCATGTCTGGCGATGATCCTGATGCAGACGCACCGCCACCATGGGTACAACCCTCCTTCAAAGGGCGGAAAGGCCGAGGCGCGGCGTCGAATCTGCAGGGCCGCTATGAAGTGCTTGCACGGGAAGCTATTGACGACGGCTGGTCTTGTGGTAATACCGAGACAGGTGCCGAACATCATACCGGCGGCGATAACTTGTCAATCCTGAAGACGCAAGTCATTGAGGAGCAGGCCAAATCCATCTTGACCCGCAATCAGTCTCCCGATGTGCCATTCAGCGTGTCGCTAAATCCGTATCGCGGCTGCGAGCATGGTTGCATTTATTGTTTCGCCCGGCCCACGCATAGCTATCTCGGTTTGTCGCCGGGGCTGGATTTCGAGAGCAAGATTTTTGCCAAGATCAACGCACCCGAATTGCTGCGGCGCGAGCTGGCGAAAACCTCGTACGTACCGGAACCGATAGCGCTTGGCGTCAACACAGACGCCTATCAGCCCTGCGAGCGAGACCTGCGGCTGACACGCCGCATACTGGAAGTGCTGCATGCGTGCGAACACCCGGTGGTACTGATTACCAAGTCTTCGTTGATCGAGCGCGACATTGATCTGCTGGCGGAAATGGCTTCCAGGCGGCAAGCGGCGGTCGCGATAACGCTCACCACGCTCGACCACGCCATGGCACGTACCCTGGAACCGCGTGCGGCAGCCCCGGCACGCCGCTTGCGCACCATTCGCACCCTGACCGACACAGGGATTCCGGTCGGAGTCAGCATCGCGCCGGTAATTCCTTTTATCACGGAGCCCGATCTGGAACGGGTCATGGCGGCAGCGGCGGAAGCCGGCGCCATCAATGCTGGCTATGTCATGCTGCGCCTGCCATGGGAGGTGAGTCCGCTATTCCGGCAATGGCTGCAGGCACACTTTCCCGACCGCGCGCAACGCGTCATGAACGGGGTGCAGGATATGCGCGGCGGCAAAGACTATGACGCCACCTTTGGCAAGCGGATGCATGGCGAGGGTATATGGGCTGACATAATCCGTCAGCGCTTCGAAAAAGCAGTCGCGCGTCTTGGCATCGGCGTGCGCTCAGGGCGCTTCAGGACGCTGGATACTTCGTGTTTCCGTCCGCCTTCGGCGACTCAACCAGCAACGCCTGGTTGCATGCCAACTCCTGCTCTCTCGAATGCGAAAAATAATAAAACGGGAAATTCAAGCAAACAGTTGGATCTGTTTTAGCGACTCTGGCGTCGATCAGGCTGCCCCCACTCATAAACCACCCTCAATCTTATGGCATAATTCAAATTAATATCTCATATATGTAGAAATATCACTACCCTCTGCTGACTATTAGGGATCTACTGTCCTCCAATGAAAATACCTGTATTCGTCTCTTCACCAACCAGCTTGTCGCCGTCGCAAGAAGCGGCCCGAACAGTTATCATTCAGCAACTGGAAAATAATGATCTGGAACCTCGCGCGCTGGGACGCTCCGACTATCCGACTGAACTTCCTTTGCGCGAAGTGCTTCTGATCGCGCGCCACTGCTCGGGTGGTATTATTCTTGGATTCGAGCAATTTCGCGCTGAAACTGGGATAAGCAAGCCGGGGAGTATAGGCGAAAAACGAATCAGCACACCGGTGCCATTCCCAACGGCGTGGAACCATCTGGAGTCCGGCATTCTGTTCGGCCTGCGCCTCCCTATCCTCGTTTTCCGTGAGGAAGGGATTACCGGGGGTGTATTCGATAACGGCGTTTCAGATGTCTTTATTCATCCGATACCATCGCCCGGAATCAAGGGTCCTGCAAAGGACGCACTAAGGCAAGTCTTCCAGAGATGGGCAGGCAAGGTTCGCGATCACTATTATGATGACAGACATGCCTGATAGTCGGGTCGAATCAATCCTTTATCCACTCCTGTCCTTGCTGGTGGTGTGAATTCCATCTGGTTCCGCTACCGCTCTGCCAACGGGAGCCGTCGCCCCTGGAGACCACAAACCACTTCTCGCTAGAAAAATTCTCAGATATGGGGGAACAATATGACAACTGAAACACCTGATAATGATCAGGAAAATGCTAGAACTACGAGAGCGGATACCAATGAGCGCGCGAAAATTGGAAGAAATATAGTCTATTTTGCGTTGAGTGTTATAGGTATTCTTGGTTTGACCTCGATTCTGGCCGCATCCTTCGGAAAAGCCGGAGACAAGAGTTTCGAACAGGTAAAAGACATACTGGGAATACTATTGCCGGTTCTTGGTACATGGGTGGGAACTGTACTCGCCTTTTATTTTTCAAGAGAAAATTTTATCGCTGCCGCGCAACAAACCTCCAATCTAGTGCGCCAGTTAACACCGGACCAGAAATTGCAGGCTATCTCAGTCGAAGAAGCAATGATATCGATAACTGCCCCAACTACCGTCAAACTAACCCTGAATAAAAAAGAAGAAGAAATTAAACTCAAAACAGACATACTCGATGCGTTGCTTCCAGAGGGTGGTAAGAACCGTCTACCCTGCGTCGATCCGGAAGGAAAAATCAAGTATGTCATTCATCGCAGCATAATAGAAGGATACATATCCAAGCAGGCTTTTTCAGGGAACGCCAATCTTGCGGATCTCACGCTCGGGGATATGCTGGCAGTCAGTCAGATCCAGCGCATTGCAACTGCTTTTGGCGCCGTGGGCCAAAACGCCAAACTGAATGCTGTCAAAACACTTATGGATGGCAGTCCGGAATGCTCGGATGTCTTTGTGACCACGGATGGGACGAAAAGCGGCACCGCCGTAGGATGGATAACCAACATTATTCTGACCGAAAAGTGCAAGGTTTAACCCAGATAATCCATTAGTCGGCTCTCCGAGCCTACCCGATTGCTGGCGGTCTGTTTGCGGCCATTTCCGCTGCTTGCTCGGCGTCCATAGACCAGGCTATGAACTTCTCCCAACCGGCAAAACTGCCTCGCAACCTGCCTCACCATCGTCTCACATCCTAAAGGATTATCTGGGTTTAATTGACCGAAGTCCAGTACCTGGCCATTTCACCCGCGTCAACTTCAGGCTTGGTTTTATCGATCCTGATTCGATGTTGCTATGCTGCTTTCCAGGCTGCCCACGCATCAAGAGTTTTTACGGAAGCACGATCTGCTAAAACATCCACCAACCTCGGCAGCCACTCCGATTCAGGATGATTAGCCTTAAGTGCTTGGGCAATGACGCCGGAGAAGTCCCATTCATCTGTGCGGATGGAGAATTCTCTAATTAGGCGCTTAAGTTCAATGAGTGCATTGGTGTATGCCAGGGGAGCACAGCAATAAGCATACATCCAGCACTCCGCGTTAATTGTGGCGGGTTGTTTACCATCCAGCAGGTCTATAGCAATATCCAAGACGGATCTCGCTTCGTCCATCTGACCTCTGGCAAACAGTAAACCAGCGTAGTTGCCCAACGTGTTAATGTTCTTATAATTATCGGCTTCCAGCGCATGCTTGTACATCATCTCTGCGGCATCCAAGTCCTTGCGATAGTTTGCCAGAAAGATGGCATAGTTGCCCAAGGTAATTGCCCTCTTCGGATCGGCTTCCAGCGCACGCTTGTACATCGCTTCGGCGACATCAATGTCACTGTGATTCCTTACCAGAAAGTTGGCGTAATTGCCCAAGTTATTAGCGTGCTTAGGATCAGCTTCCAATGCGCGTTTATACATTATTTCTGCAACATTCGAATCCTTACGGTAATTTGCCAGGAAGTTGGCGTAATCACCCAAGCTGTCCGCATTTTTAGGATCAACTTCCAGTGCGTGCTTAAATACTACCTCAGCAGCGTCCAAATCTTTACGTTCACACGTCAAAAAAATGGCGTAGCTCCTTATTAAGTCTACACTTGAGGGAAGTGTTGAAAGCCCTTCGAGGTAGATATTATTACGTTTCTCTGGATCAGCTTCGGCACGAGCCCGCATTTCCCACGACCACCAATTATTCGAATCCTTGAACGCATCCGCCAATACCTGGCGGGTCGCCTCTTGATCGACGCTCGAAACAGTGGCCGCGTCACTTTCTTTTAGGAGATTCTGTACTTGGTTACGGTAGTTTTCGGCTCTTGCATTACCACGTTCTTCAAGGCGGTTGAGAATTTTTCCCATCTCGAAATTGGGAATCAATGTCGCGGCCAACTGCAACATAAATATGTCAAAACTGGGTATCGCCACCATTACTCCGTCATGTTTTGCCAGCAATTCCTGCACTATGGCAGACGGAAGCGAGCCGACACGATAGCACCAGATGATTCGACCCGTAATATCTCCGGGTTTCAAACTGTTCAAGAACCCCATCAGGCTGCCATCGTTGCCACCGTAGCCAATCACGAGCGGCATATAATGCTTGAACAGGCGGGTGAGCGCATCTATCCACCCTTGTTCAAGAGTGCTCACCCCCGCTTTGTCACTCTTGGGCTGAAGAAACAGATCGCGATGTATCTTGGCGACTAGCGGTCTGCGCAATGCAGTTCGCACATATCCGGTAAGCGATTCATGGCCGACGATCAGTGGCGGTTTGTAGGCATGAATGGCTAAAGCATCGGCTACCAGATTGTCGAAGTTAGTAGTGACAACGACCTTGTGTCGGGTTTGTTGTATAACCTCGGCCAGCATCGAATAACCGATGCTGGGTTCTTTCCCATCCATGGCCACTTCGAGCGCGGCAAATCCGGATTCAGGGTCGCCGCGAAAACGGCGCTCAAATATCAGGGGGTAGAACTCAGCCGCATGATCCCATGTGAGACCGTCAATGCCCAGCGCATTGGAGGCTATCCATGTATCACGATCTAAATCGTCGCGACACTCACGCAGATGTAACTCATTCAGCCAGTTCTCCGCCATTACTTTTCCGGTAGAGATACCGGATGAAAAAGAGGCGCCTGAACCGAGCACGAAAGACAAGGAACGGTCCGGCATGGACTTATTGAGGCTCGCTATTTCCTCAAGAACACCCGCTACTGTCCACTCCAGTGGAGATTTTTTAGACGCTGGCTCATTCATCTATATGCCTTCATACTGTTTTCCGTAGAGTGGGTGAAACGCAGCAAGATAGACTTCCGCCAGCAATTCCGCATCCAGCAGCGCCGTGCAATGTGCGCCGGGAATTATCGACCTTATAGCGCTCACTAAACACATCCGGATGATTTCTCGTTCTGGATAACGCTGTTTGGCTATTTTCAAAGGTATCGGTTACCGAATGGCATATGTGTTCAATGGTTGTAATTCGGCCAACCCCAATTCATGATCGAGAAATGCAACATTCAACACGGTGTCGTGCATGATAAGCTCCGTTCCTCAAAAAAATCGAGCAGCTTGGGCGTCGAACGATATAACGTAGTCACAGGATAATCGTCGCCCGGTTACGAAAAGCTCTCAGGTCTATTCGCTCCCCCGTTCGCCCGTACTGATACGTCCACTCTCGTTTACGTCGAGGACATAGACCTTACCGGCACCATGTTGATGAGTGTTGGCAACCGTCATTACTTCATTGAAAATACATTCCACCAGATTATCAGGGGCAAAAATTTCAATGCGCTTTTTTGGTACGTATGGCGTGAAATCTCGTCCAGTAATTAGTTTGACTCGCCCGAAGCCCTCGCAATCGGATACGCTCATACCCGGGAAATCAGGTATTTCAAGCAGCGTCTGGGTGAGTTTTGATAGCATGAAAGGCTCGATATAGGCGCGGATTTCTTTCATGGCGATGCCTCAAGGATGCGGTTGTTCAAAATTGCGGTAGAGTGCTGGGAGCATGGTCAAGGTTAACAACGTCGCGGTAATCAGTCCACCAATAATAACCACGGCAAAAGGTTTGATGGTTTCTGATCCGACGCCGGTGGACAACGCTGCGGGCAACAATCCCAGCATTGCCATCAGCGCCGTCATCACCACGGGACGTAAACGGCTGACAGAACCCTGCAAAATGGCTTCATTTAGCGAAATGCCCTCGCGCCTGAGTAAGTTGATCTGCGATAGCAGGATTACACCGTTTTGCACGGCAATGCCAAACAGCGCGATGAACCCAACCGCTGCCGAGACGCTTAAATGGATGCCGGTTAATAGCAAGGCTATCAATCCACCGATCATCGAGAAGGGAACGTTCATTACAATCAAGGAGGCATTCTTGATCGAGCGGAATGTCCAGAATAACAGTACGAAAATCAGAATAAAACTGACGGGAATGATAAAGGAAAGTCGCTTCATTGCGCGTTGCTGGTTCTCGAACTGGCCGCTCCAGACTATGCTATAACCCGGCTGCAGGTGAACCTGTTGACCGATTTTTTTCTGTGCCTCGGCCACAAAACTACCTAGATCGCGCCCTATCAGGTTACATTTGATGGCGATACGGCGCATGTTATCCTCGCGGCTAATACGCGAGGCACCTTGACTCGTCTTGATCTCCGCCAATTCGGCCAATGGAATACGGCTGCCATTCGTGGATAAAACGGTGATATCTTCAATTGCCCCCACTGAATCGCGTGCCGAACTGATGAGTCGCACGGTAATGTCGAAACGGCGTTCCCCCTCCAGCATTTGGGTAGCGGTTTTACCGCCAACCGCCATGGAAATCACGTCCTCCACATCAGACACATTGATACCATAACGCGCAATTTTGTCCCGATCGATGGAAATGACCAGCTGAGCCAGCCCGGACTGCTGCTCGGCGGCCACATCGGTGGCGCCTTCTATGGAGCGCAGGAGGCCAGTGATCTGATTGGCCTTCTCCTGAAGAATGTTTAGATCTTCGCCGAAAACCTTGATGGCAATTTCGCCTTTAACGCCGGAAATAGCTTCTTCCACGTTGTCCTGAATCACTTGGGAAAAATTGAACTGCAAACCGGGGAATACCGCCAGGCGTTTCTGCATCGCTTCGACAAGCTCATCCTTGTTGCGATGATGCCAGGTATCCTTTGGCTTGAGATCGACAAGAACCTCCAGATTATTGAAACCTTTAGGATCGGTACCATCCTCCGGGCGCCCCAATTGCGTAAGTATCGACTTCGCCTCGTGGAATTCAAGCAGGCGCGCGCGTATATCTCTTTCCAGATCCTTGGCCTTATTGAGGGAGACCGGCGTTGGCAACGTTATGGTCAGCCAGACATTGCCTTCATCCAGCTTGGGCATGAATTCCGTACCAATCAGTGGAAAAGAGGCCAGAGACAAGGCCAGCATTAAACCTGCGCCTGCGAACAATTTGCGCGGATGGCGCAACACGGCCTCCAGCAACGCCAAGTAACGCCGCTCCATGCCATGGATAAGCGGATTGTGCGATTCGGTGAGTCGAGGTCCCACCAGATAACTCAATAGCACCGGAACCAGGGTCAAGCTGATGAACAGCGAACCCAGCAAAGCAAAAGTAAGCGTGAGTGCCATCGGAGAAAAGATTTTTTCTTCAACGCGCTGAAAGGTAAAAATAGGTAAAAAGGCGATAATAAGAATGGCTTTGGAAAAAAGTATCGGCCGGGCCATTTCAGCCGTTGTCATGAGCATGGATTGGCGCATATGAGCCACACTTGCCTGTTGACGCATCTCCAGAGTCACTTTGACCATGACGGCTTCTACCAGCACCACGGCGCTATCCACAATAATGCCAAAGTCGATTGCGCCCAGGGAAATCAGGTTGGCGGAAACCTGCATGGCATCAATCAGGATAAAGGCAAATAACAAGGATAGCGGGATAACAACAATAACCACCGCTGAAACCCAGACCCGGCGGAGAAAAATAATCAGAACTACCAGAATAAGTGCGGCGCCCTCCAGCATATTCCGCTCGACCGTATGAACGGTATGCTGTATCAGTTCCGTACGATCATAAATGGGGACAATTTTGACGCCTTGGGGCAGGCCGTAATTATTAAGATGCTCGATTTTTGCCTTTACCCCATTTATTACTTCAATGGCATTTCTGCTCTTGATAAGCAAAACGATGCCCTGAACCACATCGTCGTCGTCGTTGTAACCAACAATGCCAGTACGCGGTTGGGAATCCACGACCACCTCGGCAATATTCTTGACAAAAATTGGAACACCTTCCTGGCTGGCAACAACGATGTTTCCAATTTCGTCACCGGATTTCAACAAACCTGTGCCACGCACTACCAATGCCTCATGGCCATGATCGAGATAACCGCCGCCGATATTGGCATTATTGACAGCGATAGCCTGATAGACTTGAGGAAGCGTCAACCCGTAATTCCTGAGCTTGCCTGGATCGATCTGCACCTGGTATTGCTTGATGCCTCCCCCGAAAGCGACTACATCAGCTACCCCCTGGACGGAGCGGAGCGTGCGCTCGATCATCCAATCCTGTAACGCCCGCTGTTCCACCAGCGGAATGCCAGGGGCTTCGATACGATAGCGAAAAATCTCGCCGATACCGGTCGTCAAGGGGCCCAGTATGGGCTTTACTTCCGCCGGAAGGCTAACCGTTTTTAGCCGCTCCAGCACCAGCTGCCGTGAAAAATAATCCTCGGCATCGTCATCAAATATCAGCGTTACCACCGACAAGCCGAAAATGGATACCGAACGCATATTAATCATATGCGGCAGACCATTCATTTCCCTTTCGATGGGCAGGCTGATCAGTTTTTCCACTTCTTCCGGGGCTTGGCCGGGATATTGCGTCACCACTTGTACGAAAACATTCTGCACATCGGGAAAGGCCTGTATCGGCAAGCGCTCGAACGACAAAGCACCCAGGGCAGCCAGAAACACGGACGTGCTGATAATCAACAGGCGTTGTTGCAGGCAGAAGGCGATGATCCTGTGGATCACGGCGCACTTTCCCCACTTTGCTGCTCGGTATCCTGTTCAGTACGCAGCAGCAAGGCCCCGCCCACTACGAGCCTGTCCCCGGGCTTCAATCCATCAAGAATCACCGCCCGGTCTTTCAGGCGCAGACCCACCGTAACCGGACGCTTCTGATAATGATAGTCGCCAATATTTACATATGCCCAGTCGGATTCCTTGTCGGCAAATATTGCGTTCAAGGGAACAACCACAGCCAGATCATCGGCATCACTTTGTACCGTGATGCTTGCGAACATGGCCGGCAACAACCTTCTCTCCGCATTGGGCAAGATGCACCGCACCTTCACTGTGCGGGTCGTTTCATTCACCACCTGGCTTATATAGCCGACGGTTGCGGTAAAATCTTCTCCCCGGTAGGCGGGAACTTGCAGCAACACCGTGGCACCGGCATGAATCAGTCCGATATCTTTCTCAAAAATATCCATCTGCACCCATAACTGATCCAGATCGGAAATAACGAACAACGGTACGGTCAGATCAGAGCGGACCTCCATGCCTGGATTGATATTGCGTTCGGTGATCGTTCCTGAAAGCGGCGCATGCAAAACAAAGCGGTTATCGGGGCGCTGGCTGCGAACACCCAGATTAACCAGTTTCAGGCGCGCCCGTTCGGCCTCGCTACGAGCCCGGATCAGGCTATCCTCCGCCTGCTCACGCTCCTTGCGCGGAGCGATGCCATTATCATAAAGCTCCTGTATCCGCTGGAAAGTCCGGTTGGCGAGATTCAAATCGGACATGGCTCCCGCATAGGCCGATTGCGCCTGCCCCAGTTCCGGGCTGTTCAGTTCAGCGAGCGTATCGCCTGTCCGGACATACGCACCTAACGCCGCAATGCCACCGGTCACCCGACCTGCAATCGGTGAGGAAACACGAGCGGTGCGGGTTTCGTCATACGTGATTTTTCCCGTGACGGCATCCATCAACGGACGTTGAACCAGCTCGATAGTTGTTTCTTTTATAAAATCGCGCTTGGGTGAATCCAGGCTGAGTATGACCTCGTCCCTGGGGTGATTGGCGGCTGGCAATGGTTGCTCATGACTTTGCTGCTGACAGGCTACAAGCGACAAACTCAGCAATCCGATGGCAAGATGCGTGACAGCGAAAAATCTCGTGCCTATAAGCTTTACCTGGCCTGGATTCATTCGCTTATCTGGACCGGGAGTCCACAGCGGGAAACCATCAGGCAGCTTAACCATTGCTGCCCGCCAGACCTCGGGAGGAACCTTTGGTTTCCTCTCCATATGCCATTAACAGATCTGCCCAGGCTTTACTGCGATTTGCCAGGGCAGTGTAATAATCCAGCATTATTGCTCTATAGCTGCGCTGTGCATCGATCAAATCCAGCACGCCCACCGCTCCTTTTTGATAAGCGATTTCCTGTGCTTTACGCAAGGTCTCGATGCGCTTGACCACCGATGTCTCGAAGCGCCGGGCTATCGCGTCGGCGCTCTGCCACGATGCCGAGGCTTTCATCACCTCCGCCCGGATGTCCTGCTCAGCCTGCGCCAGCGCCAGTTCAGAATTGGTTACACTCACACGAGCTTTGGAAATTTCACCTTTTTGCTGATAAAACACGGGAATGGGTAAACTGATACCGACGCCGCCCGTGCGCGGGAATTGGTTGCCCTGATCCTGGTCATAAAAAGCGGTTATAGTCACATCGGGGATGATCTGCCGCTGCGCCAGGGTCAGCATCTTCTTGGCTTGTGCGATGCGCACCCTTGCCGCACGCATATCCGGTCGCCGTTCCAGTGCGCGCTCAACCAACTGGTCTTGCCTGGCCAGCGCAATCTCTGGTGACGCTTCGGGCCAGGTTTCCACTGCGGTAATCTCTATGCTGTTTTCGGGCCAGCCCAGCAGCAGGAGCAGATCGGCTCGCGCCTGATTTAACGCCGCCAGGGCCTGATCCTGATCACCCTGAACCTTCAGGCTTTCCACTTCGATACGAATAAAATCGACTGTTGCGACATCCCCTACCTTAAGCCTGACTTCGTTGACCCGCAGGATTTCCCGGTAACGCTCAAAGTTATCGCTTGCCGCTTTAAGTATCTTTTGCGCCAGCAAAAGACTGTAATAACTGCGCCGCACAGCGTTGGTGAGCACGCGTGCGACATCCTGCACGTCAAACTCGACCGCTTCGGTGGCGAGTTCGCTGCTTTCTATCCGTAAACGGCGTTTTCCGGCAGTCACGATGAGTTGTTCAATTTGCGGGAGTATCGCCGGTACCGCCAGGTTACGGCTCTCCCGTGCAAATGCCCTCGGAGCCAGTTCTGAAGTGGTGAGCCTGAATACCGGGTTAGGAATCGCGGCAGCAATAATTTGCTCTGCCTCGGCACTATCAATGTTGAGGCGTGCCGCGATCAAACCGAGGTTGCGCTGATAAAATAGCGCGATAGCCTGCTGTTCGGTAATAACGAGCTGATCCGTGGGCACGGCTTCTGCCCGCAGCGTTACCGCCCATGAGACCAGCAGTATACATGCCAGAATTCGCAGGCTTGACGCCGCCTTTAGCAAACTCGGCACATCAGTAGTGTCCGTGAATTGCCATGATCGACATTTGCCTGAATGAAGCGGTGACGACTGCTGGCATCCAGGATGACAGGCAGTGTGTGGATGCCTGGATTAAAGGGAGAGGGCAGCCGACGGTCAGCCAGAGGTGGAAATTGCATTGCCATACAAGGTATTTTCCCTTGCCTGATGAGCGAATTTCGTCGATGTTGCTCCCGACGATGCAAAGTGGGAACAAATTTTATTATAGTACGGCTGCCAGCCGTCAATCTTGCAATCGCTCATCCAACCCCTCGCTCCGAATCCACCTTTTTCCAGGAGCCTTCACCGCTATTGCGTAACTAGCTCCCTATTGGCGCATCGGATTCCAACCGTTTCCATAGACACTTACCCTTGCTTTCGTGTTCAATCAATTCAAGCTGCTGTGCGTGGGCTTCCAGTTCCTCCGCGCTGGCGGGCAGTATTGTCAGCCGTAAATCCCGCAGATTGGCGGCGATCTCAAGCGCGGAGGGCGCCTCCAGTTCCATGAGGAGGCTGTCCTGTCCACGCGTCATGGCAAGATAGACTTCCGCCAGCAATTCCGCATCCAGCAGCGCACCGTGCAGCGTGCGCCGGGAATTATCAACCTCGTAGCGCTCGCATAACACATCCAGATTGTTTCGCTTTCCGGGATGCAGCTCTTTTGCCATTTTCAACGTATCGGTCACCGAATGGCAATATTCACTCAATGGCTGCAACTCGGCCAATCCAAATTCATGATCGAGAAACGCAACGTCAAATGAAGCGTTATGCATGATGAGTTCAGCCCCCTCAAGAAATTCAATCAGTTCGGGGACGACGTCACGAAATTTCGGTTTGTCCTGGAGAAACTCGACGGTCAGGCCATGAACCTGCAATGCCCCCTCATCGATCTCCCGATCCGGATTCAGATAGCGGTGAAAGCGGCGGCCGGTCAGTCGTCGGCTTAGCATTTCCACCGCAGCAATTTCGATGACGCGGTGGCCGAGACGGGGTTCCAGACCGGTGGTTTCAGTGTCGATAAAAATCTGGCGCACAGGTTTATATTCCTATTCAAAACTCATTTTTATATAGCCTTTTGCAGCTGAAATAGCTTAACCTCTCTCATCTGCTTATAGCATCTGTCTTGTCATTTATTCACTCTCCAGCACCGATTGCACACCGCGGTTAGCAAGTACGTCCGCCTGTTCGTTACCTTCGTGACCGGAGTGGCCGCGCACCCATAACCACTCGATTCGATGGCTCTGTGTCAACTCATCCAGTTCTTTCCATAAATCATCATTTTTTACGGGCTTTTTATCAGCGGTGCGCCAAGCACGCTTTTTCCAGGAGTGGATCCATTCGCTGATGCCCTTTTGCACGTACTGGGAATCCGTATGCAGCCGCACTTCGCACGGCTCCGTCAGGGCTTCCAGTGCGCGGATGACCGCAAGCAGCTCCATCCGGTTATTGGTCGTCAGCTTTTCACCACCATACAACTCCCGTTCGTGACCGTTATATCGCAGCAGCGCGCCCCACCCGCCAATGCCGGGATTGCCCTTGCAAGCGCCGTCGGTAAAAATTTCCACTACTCCGTCACGCTTCGCTTTCACTCTCCGCCTTGCGTAGGTGTCTTCACCAGAATCCCATTGCGCGCGGCCAGGCGCGGCTCTTGCCCGGAAGTATCGGCGCCGAGTTTTTGCGCGACCGGAGCCATGCCTCTCCTCGCGGCGCGCACCTCATTCCATTCAGGCTTGATGACGCGCATACCATGCACGCGCTTGACTGCCGTCAGGAAGTAAATACCGCCGGAGAATGGCCACCAGCGATCACCTGCGGCCTCCATGAAATTAAATCGTTTCAGCCATTTTTCCTGACTGAAAGGGGGTGCGTAGCAACATAAACGATCTTTAGTGATCTCGAAATCCAATAATGTCAACCAGTCCTTGAGCCTTGGCAGTGCAATGAACTTGCCGTGCCAGGGAAAATGCTTCTCCACCGGCGCGTCTCTGAGCTTCGGCATCAAATTGCCGCGCCAGGGAAAACGCTCCTCCACCGATCCGAAAAACCCTCGCACGCCCCAAAGACTGCGAGGATTGAAACCACAGACGATGACATGCCCCTCGGGCATGAGCACCCGTTGCACCTCGCGCAGAATCTGATGGGGATTGGCACTGAATTCGAGCACATGGGGCAGGAGCACCAGATCGATGCTGTTCGTTTCAACCGGCAGAAACTCAGGGGCTGCCCGTAACGCAGCACTTTCTTCAATGGCTGCACAGAATCGTAACGGCATGCGGTTGGCGCTTAGAAAATCGTATTGCGGAAACCCTATTTGCATGGCGTTGTAGCCAAACACATCCACCACGGCCTGGTCGAAATGGCTCTGCTCCCGCTCCAGCAGATATTGACCTAGACAAGTGTCAAACCATTCCAGCCTATTTTTTATCGGCATATAGTATTGAAGAACGGCAGAAGGGAATTCGATTATCCTAAATCCGGCAGTTGTACGGGGCGGAGTGTACGGTTTTTGGGGCGCGGGGCAAGGCGCAACGACGCGGAATGCGACCGCGTAGGGCGGAGCAGTGCCTTCCGCAGGAAGGTGCGACCCCGAAGCGGGATGCATGCGCCCCATGTACCTGAAACGCGATCACGGCATCCCCTACGCTGCCCGATCCCCGCTTCGCGGGGCCCCTCGTGCAACGCTTCGGGGCGCCATTCCATTCCAAGGAGTTGCAACGCCGCCCTGCGCCGTAAAAACCGTGCAATCCGCTCTGTAGCGGGCTCACCCAGAAGGCGAGGGTCAAATAGCACAAAATATTTTTATTAATCATAGCAATAACCAAATAAGTGAGCGGTCAACTGCCGGGTTTAGGATTATGGACTAATATGAATATTTATTACTCTGTTAAGTTCAATTCATCAACTCGCCATGCCATTTATCCGATTGAACACAAATTCAAAGTGACGCCTGCCCCATGACTACGCCGCATATCGTTGCGATTCACGCATTCACCGATAATTATATCTGGGTTATCCGCGACCACTACCACGCCGCCGTGGTCGATCCGGGCGACGCCTCACCCGTGCTCGATTACCTGAAACAAGAAAAACTGAAACTCATCGCCATTCTCAACACTCACCACCACAACGATCATGTGGGAGGCAACGCCGCGCTGCTGCGGGAATTTACGGTGCCGGTATTCGGCCCCGCAAACGAATCGATTCCCACCGTCACGCACCCTCTCAAGGAATGCAACGGCAAAGAAAGCGAGGAAGGCATCGCCTATATTCCCGAATTCTCTCTTAGCCTCAGGGTGCTGGATATTCCCGGCCATACCGCCGGACATATTGCGTATTATGGCGCAAACCTGTTGTTTTGTGGGGATACTCTGTTTGCCTGCGGCTGCGGACGGTTATTTGAGGGAACCGCACCGCAGATGGTGAACTCACTGCAAAAACTGGCGGATTTACCCAAAGAAACCGGGGTCTATTGCGGCCATGAATATACCCTCAACAATATCCGTTTCGCCAGAACCGTCGAGCCCGGCAATCAGGCATTGATCGAACGCGAAACGGTGGTTGAAGCATTGCGCAAACAGAATATCCCGACGTTGCCCTCCAGCATCGCGATAGAAAGGGCCATCAATCCGTTCCTGCGCTGCAATCAGCCCGAAATCATCCGTAATGCCAGTGTCTATGCAGGCAAGCCGTTATCCGATCCCGTTAGCGTATTTGCCGCATTGCGTGACTGGAAGAATCATTTTTAACCCGTGATAAAGCGGGGGAAGCAGGCGAATTCGCAAAGCGAATGCTCGCAAATTCGAATTTATAGAGGTGCTCATGAATGATCGGGCGCTTCCGTTGTCGTATAGAGGCGCCCTCTTTCATCAGCGCAGCATCCACTGCGCGCAATACCGCAAGTCAAGTACCGTTACGTAAATTCAACCACCCGCTATGGCACGATGAAACAGCAAATTACCGTTCATGACATTGTTTACCACAGCGGCACATTACGGGAGTTTAAAACACATGAATCCTTTAGAGCAGATCCTACAGTGCGGCCAATCCATCTGGCTGGATTCGATCAGCCGCGATCTCATCAATAGCGGAGAGCTGCAACGCCTGGTAACTGAAGACAAGCTACGCGGCGTAACCAGCAACCCCACCATCTTCGAGCAAGCCATCAATCACGGCAGCAGCTACGACGATGCGCTGGGCGCATTGCTGAAAGCTGATGAACACCAAACCGACAAAGCGCTGTTTGAAGCGCTGGCTGTTGCCGATATACGCAGCGCCACCGATGTGCTGCGGCCGGTCTATGACGCAACCCAGGGCGGCGATGGTTACGTCAGTCTCGAAGTCTCGCCGCATCTCGCCCATGACACGGAGGGAACCATTGCCGAAGCGAAGCGGTTATGGGACGCGGTGCAACGCCCGAATCTGATGATAAAAATTCCGGCCACCCCGGCGGGTATCCCCGCGATTTCGCAATCCATCGCGGCAGGCGTAAACATCAACGTGACCCTGATGTTTTCGCTGCGGCATTATGAAGATGTGGCGCGAGCCTATATCCGCGGGCTCAATGGCAGAGCGGAAGCATCGCCGGGTAAAATGGTAAGCTGGCCGGTTTCGGTTGCGTCATTTTTTGTCAGTCGGGTGGATAGTGTTGTCGATCCCTTGTTGGAAAAGAACGGATCGCCCGCAGCACTCGCCTTACGCGGCAAGATCGCCATCGCCAATGCCAAGCTCGCCTATCAGCGCTTCCACGAAATATTCCATGGCGAGGACTTTGCCGATTTGCGCCGCAAAGGCGCAAAAGCGCAACGTCCGTTATGGGGCAGCACCGGCACCAAGAATCCCGCTTACTCCGACGTGCTCTACATTGAGCAATTGATCGGCCCCGATACCGTCAACACCGTGCCGCCTAAAACGCTTGACGCATTCCGCGATCATGGCCACGTGCGTGAAACGCTCACGGAAAATATTGAACAGGCGCAAGCCGACACTGCACGACTAAAGGAGTTCGGCATCGATCTCGACGCCATCACGGAGAAACTCCAGGATGACGGCGTGGACGCTTTCGCCGCATCGTACGACAAGCTGCTTGCCGCGCTCAAAACCAAGCGGCAGGAGATCCTCGCCAATCACGCGGCCTAGCAGCCTGCCGCGACTCGCGTAGGGTAGGGAGAGCGTAGCGAAACCCATCACACCATCAAGGGTGCTACTTTACTGAACCTCTGAATAAGTCCTTCAAAGAGTGTATCTGGGGCTACATCGAAGACTTATTCAGAGGGCTTGAACAATCGGGAGAAAAATAATGGAACTTGGAATGATCGGCCTCGGACGCATGGGCGGCAACATGGCGCAACGACTGGTGCTCGGCGGCCACCGCGTCGTCGGCCATGCCCGCAACCCGGAAACACTCAGGGAAATCGAAAAAAAAGGCATTGTGCCGGCGACGACACCCGAAGCACTCGTTAATGAATTGAAATCGCCTCGCACGATATGGTTGATGGTTCCCGCGGGTGCCCCGGTGGATGAAACAATTACCGCGTTGTGGCCGCTGCTCATACCAGGCGACATCGTTATCGAGGGCGGCAATTCAAATTACAAGGATACGCAACGCCGTGCGCAAATGCTGGCGACAAGCAAGATTCATCTTGTCGATGCGGGCACCAGCGGCGGCATATGGGGGCTTCAGAACGGCTACAGCATCATGCTGGGCGGCGATGAACAAGTCATCGAGGGATTGCGCCCCATCTTTGAAACCCTGGCTCCCGCGCCGGATAAAGGCTGGGGGCGTGTCGGCCCCAGCGGTGCCGGGCACTTTACCAAGATGATTCATAACGGTATCGAATACGGCATGATGCAAGCATATGGAGAGGGATTTGCGATCCTGCGCCACAAGCAGGAATTCGACCTGGATCTGCATCAGATAGCGGAGATCTGGCGCGATGGCAGCGTGGTGCAATCATGGCTGCTCGACTTGACTGCTGCTGCCCTAGCGGAAAATCCGGGTCTGGAAGGTATTGCCCCGTATGTCGCCGATTCCGGCGAAGGACGCTGGACGGTCGCCGAAGCGATTGACCTCGATGTCGCCGCCCCGGTCATCACGTTGGCATTATTGCAACGCCTGCAGTCGCGTGATGCCGATTCATTCTCGAACAAATTGCTATCGGCACTACGCAACCAGTTCGGGGGACATGCGATGAAAAAGGAATGAATCTCCTGGCGAGCAGGAGACAAGGAAGCGCGCCAATAAGCGAAACATATTGCTCCGTATGCTGCGGCTACCGGGCTACTGGACTACTGGAGCGCTGTAAAACAAAGTATAGGGTATGGGGACGACGTCCCCACACTCCTCCCATTGCCAAATCCGGCCCATCGGACTATCTCACATTCGTCAAGACGTTCAGGTCACTCGATATGAATTCATGGGGTCAAAACACACTTTAAACATTATTAAGTTGACAAAGTGTTTTTAGTTGTATAAGATTCAAACCATGAATGCTGGGAATTGAAGAAGTGCTCGACGTTTCCCCACCCAATGCCAACGAAAATCGCTAGTAATATTAGTGAGGTACACAATGAAAACAAGGAATATTTTTTCAGCTTTATCCATGATCGGCTTCCTGGCCTCGGTGAGTTCATCCGTGATCGCTGCCGAGCCTGTTGATACTCCCGAGATTCGCGCGGCTGCTCAAAAAGCCGTTACTCGCAGCGACCATGAGGCCATAGCCAAATTCTATGAAGACGCAGCGACGCAGATAAAGGCAAAAGCGAAGGAACAACGGGAACTGCTTGAGCAGTACGAAAACAAAAGTTATCTGTATGGCAGACAGGCGCAAGACCTTCAATCGCATGCCTCCGCGCAGGTGCGTGAATATGAGCGAGCTGTCGAGGCAAATATCAAGGAAGCCCGCCTTCATCACCAAATGGCTCTGAAGGCCGACGAGAATCATGCCGCTGCTAACCAGCAAAAGCTGAGTGCCGTAAGCCGGTAACAAATTTTATGTAATTTCCTGATGGCAAACGGCACTTGGTTGGGTGCCGTCTTTTTTTCTTGACAATCCAAGACAACCGGTCGTATTATTTATCTATGCTTAAACCCACCAAAAAGGAATTCAACAGAGATAATCTGTTAAATCAGGGAGTTGCCCTGCTCAGGGGGCAGGGCTATCACGGTACCGGACTCCAGGAGATCCTGGATGCGGTTAATGTGCCCAAGGGTTCTTTTTACAATTACTTTGGCAGCAAGGAAGATTTTGGTGCGGAAGTCATTCAACACTATACCGATCCATTTATCGCACTGTTAACTGATCATCTGGAACGATCCGACGCTGATGCGCTCGGTGCAATAAGACGTTATTTTGATGAGCTCATCGTGGAACTTGAGAAGGATGAGTTTAAAGGCGGTTGCCTCCTGGGTAACCTGATGGGAGAAATAGGCGATACCAGCGAAGTTTGCCGTAAATCGCTTCAATCCGCCGTCAGGCGTTACCAGGATGTATTACAGTCCGGACTGGCCAAAGCACAGCAGCAGGGGACGGTAAGATCGGACAAATCACCTGAAATGATGGCCGATCTGCTGGTGAATACCTGGCAGGGCGCTTTATTGAGGATGAAAATAGAAAGATCATCCGCGCCGATCAAGCAGTGCTGTCAGGATTTACTGGACGATTTTTTCAAACCCTGATTTTTTTGCCCAATAATAATACGACCGGTCATATGTATTCCTGCCTCTGCATATTTTTTAGCAACCCATCATGGGGTTATTTCCATGCTTCACCACGTTGCAATCGCGCCGGCGGAAGGAATTTCCACTGCCTGGAAAAATTGTGTATTTTTATTAGGGAGGTAATGTCCATGCAATCCGACATCGTCCGTTCAACACTATTAATTCTGGCCCTGGTCGTCGCGGGTATTCCCGGCGCATTCGCCGAGACTGGCGCCGGGACTGGCGACGTGGCTTCGACCAAAAAGCGCGAAACTTCTGCAAGATCCGGAGGCGGCCACCAGCATTACGCGCAATCCGATATGGCAAACAAGCCAAGCCCGGATGGCAAGCTCGCACCCAGGCTGCAGAACCTGGGTACGCATACATTCCCCGTCAGCACGCGCAACAAGCTGGCACAGCAATACATCAACCAGGGGCTGAACCTCGCCTATGGGTTCAACCATGCCGAGGCGCGCCGGGCATTCCGTGAAGCGGCACGGCTCGATCCTGGACTTGCAATGGCCTACTGGGGTCAGGCACTCGTGCTCGGCCCCAACATCAACGCAATGATGGAACCGAACGAGGAGCCGCAGGCTCTGGAGATCGTGCAACAGGCCAAGTCGCTCATGGCGAAAGCATCACCCAGAGAGCGTGCGCTCATCAATGCTCTCGAGAAGCGTTACTCGGGGAATCCCGAGAGCCGGACAACGAACGACAAGGCTTACGCGGAGGCGATGCGGGAAGTGCACCAGCGTTTTCCGGATGATCTCGATATCGCGATGCTTTATGTAGAGTCGGTGATGGATCTGCGTCCCTGGGGCTACTGGATGCGCGATGGCCAGCCGTACGAGGGAACAGCCGAAATTGTCGCACTCACCGAAGAGGTGATGCGGCGCAATCCGAAGCATCCCGCCGCGCTGCACATGTATATTCACCTCATGGAACCGACCAGCACGCCTGAGCGGGCGGAGAAGGCAGCCGATACCCTGCTGACGCTGATGCCGGCGGCGGGGCACATGATACACATGTCATCACATATCTATCAGCGCGTGGGCCGCTACGCCGACTCGATGAAGAGCAATCAGCTTGCCATCGCGGCCGACGAGGATTACATCGCGCAGTGCCGCGCCCAGGGGATATACCCCATGATGTACTACCCGCATAACATTCACTTCCTCTGGTTCGCGGCGACGGGAGACGGTCAAAGCAAAGTGGCAATCAAATCCGCACGGGAAGCCGCCAGCAAGGTAGACGATGCGGTGCTGGAGGCGATGCCGCTGACGGCGATATTCCGCATGGTGCCGTATTGGGCACTTGCGAGGTTCGGCCACTGGCAGGAGGTTCTTGAAGAACCCGCCCCGCCATCCACTAGCCCGTTTCTGAAAGGAAGTTGGCACTATGTACGCGGCCTCGCGTTTGTTGCCACCGGGCAGTTGCAACAGGCCGATCAGGAACTAAGCGCGTTGCGCGAAATCATGAAGAACCCGGCTCTGGATCTCCCCCTTTTCTCGAAAAATACCGCGCGCACCGTGCTGAGCGCCGCACCCGAGGTGCTCGCCGGCGAGATCGCCGCGGCGCGCGGACAGTTCGATCAGGCTATCGCGTACCTTGAACAAGCTGTTCGCCTTGAAGACGCCCTGATATACACGGAACCATCGGAATTCAGCGTTCCGCCACGGCTGACCCTCGGCGCCATCCTGCTGGAGGCAGGACGTCCGGCCGAAGCGGAGACCGTGTACTGGGAAGACCTGCGGCGCAATCGCGACAGCGGGTGGGCGCTTTACGGATTGATGCAAGCATTGCGCGCACAAAAGAAGGATGATCAGGCGGCGCTCATCGAGGCACGTTTCAACAAGACCTGGGCACGTGCCGACGTGAAACTCAGGGGGTCACGCTTCGGACGCGGGGATGCAAAGATGTAACCAATACTCAAATCGCCAAGGAATCTTTGAATAAGTCTCGTTGCCACCAATGCGCTCCACAGAAGACTTATTTCAGAGATTCCATCCCTGAAGAGCCCTGCTGCGAGCTTGCCATTCTGTTCGTTATTGATCTATATTTCTCGTCCCACCCTCAGTCTTTGGTCTTCAGTTTTCCCTCATTCGCCGCTATGAATGCACGGATATCATCCGACATATCCACCAGCTTTAACCATTGCTCCTTGTAAAGCGTCACGGGAAAACGGCCCATGCCATACACCGAGAGCGCTCCCTTTTCGCTCACCTTCATGGTGATCCCGGTACTGGCTCCTTTTTTGAGTGCTTCGTTTTCTTTACGCAATCGCTCCAACTCAGCTTTCATGTCCTCGTCTGACATCATTCCTCCAAGATTATTGTGCTACCCGATAAGTATGCCTTTTTTTAATCTGAAGCACGATCTTTGGCTATGATAGCGTGACTAAAAAACATGGGGAACCACCGAACAATCCATCAATCCGGTAAAATATCTGGATTGAAGACTGATAAAATGGAACTGACTGACGTTATCCGGGACTAATTGATAAGTGCCCGGCTAAGTCAAAAACATTGATGGAAGTCTTCTCAGAAGGACTGCGCATCACGTCACCGCATCGGTTGTTGCCGTACTTTCACCTTCCATCTTGAATTCGTCGTCGTTACATTTAACCTGAACCCGGCGGTTGACCGTTTATCTTTTCAATTAAGCACCATGATCCACAAAAACATATACGCTTGAGCTTCACCTTTGTGGTGAGTTTCACTACAACTACCGGATTCAGGTTCAAAGAAGAACGTCCATGCGCAATCCATTTCAAAATGATGCTTTAGGCAAATTTATTTTGCGCCTTACGGTTGGCACGCTGATACTGCTGCATGGAGTATTCAAAATGCTCAATCCAGGCTCTCTCGAATTCATCAGTAAGCAACTTGCCGGGTTTAATTTACCTGCAGTTCTGGCTTACGGCGTTTACGTGGGCGAAGTTATTGCGCCGCTAATGATTATTCTGGGAATTTTTTCTCGCCTGGGTGGATTGCTGGTTTTTGGCAATATGATATTTGCATTGGTACTGGCGCACCGCAGCCAGCTTTTCTCGCTAACGAGCAATGGAGGCTGGGCACTTGAATTGCAGGGTTTCTATTTATTTTCCAGCCTCGCGATATTATTCCTTGGTAGCGGTAGAATAGCGATCAAACCGGATTGATATAATGTACGTACGGACGAATTGGCTATGCGCGTAAAATCCCCACAATCTCCTGATTCCACTCATTCCGAACAATGCAGATGGCATCCGATCGCGGATATGCCGGAACTGCAGAATGTAGCGCTGAATATGATACTAGACAGCGCCGCCGCGGCGATCCGGACACGGGGACAGTTTCACTTCGTACTCGCGGGCGGCGACACACCCCGCGCAATCTACAAACAGCTGCGGGCAGCACATACCGACTGGACAGCCTGGTACGTCTACTTTGGCGACGAACGCTGTGTGTCACCCACCGATCCCCGGCGCAACTCCGTCATGGCCGGAGAAGCGTGGCTCGATTATGTCGAAATTCCGGCGGATCAGTTGTACACAATTCCGGGGGAGCTTGGCGCGGATCTAGCGGCTTGCGAATACGCGCAGACCTTGAATACCGTAGGCATATTTGATTTAACGCTGCTTGGACTCGGCGAGGATGGCCATACCGCCAGCCTGTTTCCCGGTCACGAGTGGGGAACCGAACCCGATTCACCTGACACGCTGGCGGTGCTGAATGCGCCCAAACCCCCACCACAGCGCGTTTCACTGAGCGCGGCGAGACTCAGCCGTTCACGGCAGGTGATATTTCTGGTCGGTGGTGAGTCCAAACGGGATGCGGTGGCACGATGGCGTGCGGGCGAAAATATTCCGCCGCGGGCAATAGCGCCGGAGAAGGGTGTCGATGTACTGGTGGAATCCGCTTTACTGAAGCCTCTCTAAACGGCTATTTATCTTTATTTACCTTTGGATTCGTCGTCCTCTGGCTTGAATCTGAACCGGCACAAGTTACCGCCGTGAACCATGCATTCATGTTGCTCGACCTTACTTTCGGTGAAAGTCTCCATCAGGCCCCTGTCAAGATGGCAAATGTCAGTATCTCTTACCGCCATCCTGTGGAACACGCAATTATCCGCTTCGATTACCGTCTCGCCACCCTCGAATGCCACGGTTTTTGCGTTATAACCAAGCTGATCCATTACCTCGGCAAGCTTCTCGATTTTCTCCGCGTGCGTCGCCAAGCCGGGATGTTCGCTGCGAAGCTGACGTCCCACCCCCGCACCAATCTCGCCCAGACGCCTGCTCATGTTTTCCGCACCTTCTTCATTCTGAACAGAAGCCACTACCAACTGTGCAAGCCACGAGTACTGGCGCGGAAAACTCTCCCGGCCAAGCTCGGTATGAATATAAAGCTGCTGCGGACGTCCTCCTCCTGAGGGTCGCGTGTTACCGGTCTCCACCAATCCTGCCGCTTCCAGCGAGGCAAGATGTTGCCGTACCGCATTGCGCGTAATTTCAAGTCCCTTCGAAAGCTCGTCTACGCTCAGGCCCGGCTTGCCCCTGCGCAGCAGCTTGAGCAATTGTTTCTGCCGTTCACCCATAGTATTAAGCATTTGGCTTCCCTTCCTTTCTCCCGTCCAAGTAATTATAAAAAATTATTATGGAACACATTATCACCTGTTACATCTACTAACAGAATACAACATTAAGACACTTTAAGCATAGAAAAGTTGACAAAATGCGGTTAATGTTTTATGGTTTTTTCGACCCCAAAGATAATTCAAACTGTTCATCGCTGTCGATGAGCCCCGCTTAAAGGAGGTACCTTTATGAAAACAAGGACGTTTTTTGCAGCCATGTCCCTTGGTTTGTTGGCTGCCTGTGCCCAGATGACTCCTCTCGAAGCTGTTCAGAATACCCATGTTCGCAAAGCTGCCCAGAACGCCCGAACCCGTAGCGACCATGATGCCCTGACGAAGTATTTCGAAGATAAAGCAAAGGAAATGCATTCGAAGGGCGAGGAACAGAAAAAATTGCTTGAGCATTACGAGCAAAAAAGCTATCTCTATGGTCGGCAAGCCCAGGATCTGGAATCACGCACTTCGGCTTTGGTACGCAAATACGAAGAAATCGAACGGGCAAGCATCAAAGAAGCCACCGCTCACCGGCATATGGCGAAGGAAGCGGCTGACACCGAGGGCCGGCTCGTGGATAACGCTTCCCAGACACGTCCGCAGCACAACTAAAAGCGTATGGATTGCTCCTTGTCCGGAGCGCTCTGAGTAATCCTGAGGAATACGGTTCTGCCGTCCCGCGATGGTGCGATGACATGAGAGAAAGCTGATTCCTGGGGCAAGCTTTCGTGTCCTCCAGTTTTCGGATGGACTGTGCTCATTCTCTCCAGGCTGGAAAACCCGGCAAGCTCCGGAAAAAATCCATGTCGTGGTTGGGCCAGAGTTCCGCATCTTCCTTGCGGCCTAACGCCTTGAGCTTGCGGATACTCGCCAGCGCCAGCGTCTCGTTATCCTGCCAGCAATAGCCCGGCGCAATTTCCTCCGACAGATTCTCACCCAGATCGGCCGCGTCGCCGCACAAAATGACGGGCTGGCCCTTTTTCAGCTCGATGAATAGCGACATGTGCCCTGCTGTATGGCCAGGGCTAGCGACGGCATGCACACCCGGCGTCACCAGATACTCGCCCGTTTTCACCCGCCATTGATCCGCATTGGCCAGCTCACCGGTAAACACGCCGCTATCCAGGCCGGTACCTGCCGCAGCCAATTCATCACCCTGGATATGGACCTCGCAACCCGGCAGATCGCAAAGCCCGCCCACATGATCAAAATGCAAATGGCCGATGAACACGAGATCGATATCGGATAGCGAGAGTCCCAGTTGCGCCAGATAGTGGGGGATGCGCTGCGCTTCCCGCATGGCGGGCGCCTCCACCCGCGGGCGCATGGGATCATAATACCTGGCGCGCAAGAGCGGATCGGCCAGCTTGCGATAGTCGCATCCCGCATCGTAAAGAATGCGCCCGTTTGGCGTTTCGATCAGATAGGCAAGGATCGGCGCATCGATGAATTCGCCGTGACCACGGTTGCGCGTCGAGATAGTCTTCTCATAACGAATCGTACCCGTGAGCAGCGGCCAGATTTTCAGAGCGCGAGACATGATGGAACTCCTGGAGAAGGTGATACAAGCCTGAACAGGATTACGTTAATCCTAAATCCAGCAGTTGGACAGGGTGGAGTGTGCGGTTTTTAAGGTGCAGGGCAAGGCGCAACGACGCGGAATGGTCATTCCATTCCAAGGAGTTGCAACGCCGGCATGCGCCGTAAAAACCGTACAATCTACCCTGTAGCGAACTCACCAAAAAGGTGAAGGTCAAGTAATGCAAACGGTCTTTGTGGATCATAGTATTAAGCTAAAAAGCGAGTGGTCAACTGCCGGATTTAGGTTCATCTTTCAACCTGCCGTTGTCAAAGCTCATCCGACACATTCATCGGTACTCTACTCATGAATATGCTACTTCAGTTAAAAGAATACGGGCAGTCCGTCTGGCTCGATCATATCGACCGTGATCTCATCCACGGTGGCGGCCTGAAGATAATGGTGGATGAAGGTGAAATATGCGGCCTCACCACCAACCCGGCCATTCTTGCAAACGCCATGGGTTCAGATGCCGGGCATGCAAGGGAAATACGTGCCCTCCTCCGCCAGGGACATACCCCCACAGCCGCCTACGAAAAACTCGTCATTCCGGAAATAGCCGCCGCAGCCGACATGCTGCGTCCGGTTTATGAGAATACGCACCGCCGCGATGGCTATGTCTCATTGCAGGTCGCCCCGGCATTCGCCGATGATACCGCGGGAACAATAGCGGAAACCCGCCGGCTGTGGCGAACTGTGGGACGGGAAAATCTCCTGATTAAAATTCCGGCTACCGAGGCCGGCATCCCCGCCATTACCCAACTGACGGCGGAGGGAATTAACATTAATGTTACGCTGCTCTTTTCGCAAGCCCTGTATGAGCGCGCTGCGTATGCTTACCTGGATGGACTCGAACAGCTCATCGCGTGTGGCGGAAATCCGGCCCCTGTCGCCAGCGTGGCGAGCTTTTTTATCAGTCGTCTCGATACCGCGGTCGATGCGATCATCTCCTCTCACCTCAACCAGTGCGGCTGGATCAAGACCTACAACGCGCTGGAACGCGAATCGCTCAGAAACCTGTCAGGAAAGGTAGCTATCGCCAATGCCAAAGTTGCCTACGAGCGCCAGCAGGCGATCTTCTCCGGCCCCCGCTGGGATGCACTCGCTGCGCAGGGCGCACAAAAACAGCGGCTTCTCTGGGCCAGCACTGGAATCAAAAATCCCGCTTACCGGGACGTAAAATACATCGAGGAACTGATCGGCCCTGACACCGTGACCACAATTCCCCCGCCAGCGCTGGCGGCTTTCCGTGACCATGGGAGAGTGCGCTCCAGCCTGCAGGAAGATATTGCAAGCGCAACTGCCCCCTTAAGTACCCTCAAGACCCTGCGCATCCCGCTCGACGATATCGCCAGCAGATTATTATCCGGCGGAGTGAAACAATTCAGCGCCGCATACGAAAAACTCATCGATGCGATTCCACAGCCTCTTCCGTAGTATCTTCCGCATCTTCCGCATGATGGAGGATCTGGGATACGAAATGGGCGGAAAAATTCATTACAAAAGGCACCAGCAGAATAACCACCAGCAATGCCAGCAAGGCCGTGTTGACGCTTACCCCAATCTCTCCCCGCATGACTTTCTTGAAGAACCACGTGCACGCCCCGATAACGCCTACCAGGAACGTGGAACCAATCATTATGTACTCGCTGTCATCCATGATTCTGAATCGGGGGATTAGAGGTTGGAGTGCGCGGTTTGATGTGCGTCCTGTAGCAAATCACTCATAAAGGTGAAGATCAAATAACGCAAGAACCATCTGGAGATCATAATAGAAGCGAACAATAGCTACCAACCATAGGATTCAGAATCATATCCAATTTGACCTGCGAATTGCTATCGCAACCAAAGAATATTCAACATCATCATAGGTCAGATTGATGCTATTAGCCGGAAGGAAGTAATGGATAGAGCGCCATGCACAATTCCATCCAAAGAAAAAAACAATCGATCAAAAGAATTTAGCCCTGTCAGCCGTAAAAAGTTAAATATCACGACTAAAGCGCTGACGTTGGCGGCAAATAATCCCATAAATCAAGGCATCTCGGGCTTTTCGATTGACCACCGAGCCTCAAACAATTAGTATATGCACCTCTCCAATTCCCCGATAGCTCAGTCGGTAGAGCGACGGACTGTTAATCCGCAGGTCCCAGGTTCGAGCCCTGGTCGGGGAGCCATATAATCAATGAGTTAACATAGGTTTCTGGTTCGGGGCAGCCGCCTTTGAGCCTGGTGTAAGTCCCTGTGTAAGGAAATCTTCTATACAGTTACCTCATAGCGAACTCTTGCATGCCCCCAACCGATGCAAATCGGACATCATCCCCCACCCTGCCACTCCTTCAATCCGGCGGCAAACGCCTCTGATCCCCCGCTTCCAAAAATTTTTTAATTTTGCGTTTTTTGAGAGCAAAGCAAGATTAAGCGACTGAGCGAGGGTGTGCTCGGATCTCAGATAACTTCAAGTTTCATTGAGTTGCCCAGTCAGCGGGGTTTGTTCGGGAATGTGTGCTACCGAATTAGTCTGTATTGAAGAGTTGTAGATAGCCGGAAAGCGGAGTACTTGTATCGTCCAGAGACACGGTAGATGGTTCCTGGCGGACGACAATCTCGTTATCTTGGTAGCGCGTTCTTTCTGCCCTCAGCCTTGCGCCGTGCAGCTTCCTTCTCTGCCTTGGCCTTTAACTCTGTTTCGGATTGCTATCTGAGTCCGAAATCTGGCCGGTCGCCGCCGCCGCTTCGGCTTTCCGCTGATCCAGGATCTCACCGTTCATCTTTGCATCGCATGATTTTCCAGCGCAGGCTGATGTATAGGTCCCGTCGGCGCCGTCGAGACAATTCTGCGAACGGGATGAACCGGTCAAGTCGGTGCAGTGCTCGTTTTCTCATTGCGGGGTATCGTTTCTTTCAGGGGTGACGTCTGGCGTATTATTTAGCGAGGCTAATCCAGCTTGTTTTCGAAATCCATCAGCTGTGATACCGGTACATTAAGCGTTTCGGCTAATCGGCAAATATTGAGCAGGGCAATATTTCTCTGGCCGCGTTCAATCCCACCAAGATAGCTGCGGGCTAATCCACTCTCAAGAGCGAGCTGTTCCTGTGACCAGCCGAGCTCTTTTCGAAGCTGCGCCAATCTTTTCCCAAATAAGAGACGTGGATCGGGCTGCTTTTCATTTTTGACCATCCCCTAATTTTCAGGATCAGGCCACTATCAGACCACGCTCTATGAGTGACAATTGGATCTATTTCTACTATATTTCTCATCAATCTCTTCAGTTTGGCGAATCAAACGAATAAGCGCGTCCTTGACCCCGCAATCGGGCACTTAAGCAGTGCCGAAATTGAGGCAGTAACTGCGGAATACCTCTCTGGCGAGAAAGTGTCCGTATTGATCAGCCGATTTAATATTAAATGCGCACCGAGCCAGCTTCGGAAGGTGCTGCCACCCCGGATCCTTGGCCAGCTTTGCTCGGTATGTGGCGGAGTCCTAGTTCAGGATTTACCGAGTCGCTCATCTCCAGACTCATTATGCAAAATCTATTGTTCGTCATGTTCACATGAAGAAGGCAACAAGTGTCGTTGCAACCATTGCCTGGAGTTGCGAGATCGCTTGGTTGCAGAGCAACAGGCCAAGCGTGAGGCCGAGATATTTCTCGCGATAAAAGCTGAACGCGAGCGGCATGTTTGTTCAAGTTATTCAATAGATGAGCTTCCACTTTCCTTAGTTGTGGCCTTTCTTTCATTCTCACGGTGTTGCCCAATAATCAAGAATGAATTGTACGGCCGACTCGCCGATTGCTCTGTGCCTTACACGCCTACAGAAGCGTACCGAGCCACCTTGCTCGGCTTGCTTCTCGAGGGCGGGTTAATTTGTATATCGGAGCATTCAGCCGTGGGCACCATTACTTATGAAAACTCGCAGCTATATTGCGATTTGGGAAGAGTATATTGGACAGGAGACATCGAAAAAAACCTCAAGCTGGCTGAAGACATAGAATTACGTGCGTTGACCGGAAGCTGGCCTGAACATTGGTGCCCCGAAGTCGAGGCTATATGGTTAAATCTTGCGCTTGCCGAGTGCAGGGAATTTTACAATTATTGCGCGGATAGTCGCGGACTTCGAGCTCAAGGTGATCAAGCGGTAACAACCATGTTGGCAAATATCCTCCGAGATTTCTCAGTTGCGCAGTGCTACCACATCATCTGGCAAGGCGCAAAACAGGCTTCGGATTTCCTTGTCAGAAAAAAAACAAGCAGTGCGCACGCGTCAAACTTTATGGTAGGCGCTTGTCAACGATGGGCAGATCGTGCTCGGGCTGAGGGATGGCAGGTGAGTCCGTTCAAACGCAACTTTGATCTTCCCCGTAGCATGATCAGCTATGTGTTATTTGACGTAATCCTTAAAATTGGCGAGCGTGGTTTTAACGATCCAATCGGAATACCTACTCTGGAAGGTGGATTAACAATGGATGGTAGTTCTGACGATATCAGAACAGCAAAATCTCCAGGAGATTAATAGAATGTTTAAGTTTGGCGTTTGGGGGCTCACCATTTTGATGGTCGTTGAAAATATGATCTAGAAATAAAGAACCAAGTTATATGGTATTCCGTGCCAGTGACGAGTCATTTTTGTCGCCTCCTTTATGTTGGGCCTCAACAGCCGGGCCTTGCCATAATCCATCCAGGGTCCTGCCCGACGTAGCGAGAAACATATGGGCAAAATCCTCAGTTATATGACGTAATTTCGTTTCCTACGGATTTTCCGCGGGAGAGAACAGAGAAGATCTCGTTGCCGAATTTCTGGTCAACCACCTGCTGCGCAAATTCGGAGTCAGTAGCGGCACGGTCATCCCACATGATGGCGCCTTCTCAAATCCTGCAGAAGGAGGCCAAGGAGGCAAAGCGGGGCTTATGGGGAGATACCTCTCTTACCCCACCTTCGGAATTTCGCAAACGGCCCCAGAGCACATTCGGGAGAGTTGAAATCTCAAACTGAAGAATGAATTTATGCTACATTGAACTCTGTACAGGGTTCGATAAGGGCAAGTCATGGGTACTCGCGGCGGCAGAAGAGAAGGGTCAGGTCCCAAGAAATCCATGGGCCCGTATGGAGAAAAGACGGCACTTGTTCGCGTCCCGATGAGCCGAAAAGCCGAGGTGCTGGTCTATTTGGAGCCCTTCAGAAGAGCAAGGCAGGAGTGCAGTAACGATAAACCCGAACTTCCGCAGGCAATGCCCAATCCGCCTCCCCTACCGCGCCCCATCTACAGCGGCAAGATATCCGCTGGCCAGTCGCGTTTTCCTTCACCTGCCCAGGACTATGAGCAGAAGACGCTGGACCTCAATGATCGCTTCATCGCCAATCCGCCCGCGACCTTTTTCTTCACCGTCAAGGGCGACTCCATGGTGGGAGCTGGCATCTTCGATGGCGCCACCCTCATCGTGGATCGGGCATTGAAGCCTAAGTCCTCCAGCATCGTGATTGCCGATGTAGACGGGGAATGGATGGTCAAACGCCTGTACAAGCGCAATGGCGTCCTCAAGCTATTGTCCGAGAATCCCAACAATGCCCCTATCGTGCTCAAGGAAGGTCAGGAACTGGTTATCTTCGGTGTCGTGACCTATGTCATCAACGAAGCCAAATAGACCTGTCTTTGCCCTGTGCGACGCTAATTCCTTTTATGCTTCCTGCGAGAAAGTGTTCCGACCTGATTTAAGAACCGCACCTGTCGTCGTCCTTTCCAACAATGATGGCTGTGTCATAGCCCAAAGCAGGGAAGCCAAGGTATTGGGCATAAAAATGGCAGGGCCGTGGTTCGAAGTGGAAGAACGTGCTCGAGAAATCGGAGTGGTGGAGTTCTCTTCCAACTATGAACTGTATGCCAACATGAGCAACCGCTTCATGGCGACACTCAGACAGTTCAGTCCCCGGCAGGAGGTCTATTCCATCGATGAGTGTTTTCTTGATTTAACCGGCATGAAACTTGATCTGGTGGCCTATGGGCACACCATCAGAGAAACGGTCATGCGCTGGACGGGACTACCGATCTGCGTGGGCGTCGGCCACAGCAAGACACTGGCCAAGCTTGCCAATTACTATGCCAAGAAAGAACCAGAAACGAAGGGCGTGTGCGACTTCAGCCAATTAAGCCAGGATGAACTGAATTCAATTCTGGAGATATTGCCAGTCTCTTCCGTATGGGGGGTGGGGCGCAGATTGGAGGCCAGTCTCAAAGCGGTGGGGGTTGAGAATGTACTGCGGCTGAAGAATGCCAATCTGAGAAGAATTCGGGATCGTTTTGGTATCACGATGCAGCGCACTGTTCAGGAGCTCAATGGCGAGGCGTGGCTGGAACTGGAAGAGGAAACACCCATGGCCAAGCAGGTGATGAGCTCCCGTTCTTTTGGCGAGCGCGTGGAGAGCCTGCCGCAGCTGCGGGAAGCGATTAGTTATCATGCCGCCAATGTTGCCCAGCGGCTTCGCAGGCAAGGCCTGTATGCGAGGGCCGTATCGATATTCATCCAGAACAGCCCATTCGATCAGGCAAAATTCTATGGTAGGAGTGAAACCATCGCTCTGCCAGCCCCGACAGATTGCAGCTTTCAGATCACGAATGCGGCGCTGTGGATACTGAAGAAAATGTATCGGCCCCAGGTTTATTACCAGAAGGCTGGGGTGATGCTATCCGAACTGGTGCTGGAAACCGGGCAACAGATCGATCTGCTGGGATTCTCATCGACCCACAACAAATCGGGCAGGCTGATGGAGACAGTAGACACTATAAACAGGAGGTATAAAAGAAGCACGATTCACCTGGCATCAGAAGGAACTGTCCACACCTGGAGCATGCGGCGCAGCTTCAAAAGTCAGAATTACACGGGAGACTGGAAGGAGTTGCCGGTGGTTAGCTGATGCCAGGAAAAGATCGTTCGATGTAAGAGAAAGAGTGGCAACCACCCAAACGCAAAGGCCGCGATTGGCTTGTGAACAAGGCCAGGTATAATTCCCGGCGGCCACAAGCCAGAGGTGACCCTTGGCAATGCGATTATATACAATGAAGGGCCGAACCAAACAAATGCTTATTTTTCCGTCGTACCGCCCCCGATGAGGCCAAGATCGACAACGCTGAGGTGATTGGGGTGAACACCATTGGATGCAAGGTCGTAGACATCATGTGTTCCGACTGCAACGATTTTGGACGGATGCACCCCTTGCCCCTCAGTTCCCGGAGGAAGGGTAGCGCCGCCAATGACGTGAATTCGACCATTCAGATGGATAGCATTGGCAGAACCACGCACCTGAGGAAGGGGTGCGAGATCTTTCCAACTGTCAGCCTGCGGATCGTATACCCATGTTTGGTTGATCGGCACCCACTTTTCCTTTCTTTTTTCTGGCAGGGTAAAACCACCAAACATATAAATACGGCCACCCACCTCTGCAAGGGCTACATGATGAAGGTAACGAGGCATATTCCCCTTACGTGTCCACCGGTCGGTCTCTGGGTCGTATTCCATAACCATGCCCATCGCTTTCCAGTCCAATCCAAGGCCACCAAAAACATAGAGCTTGCCTCCCGCCGCGATTCCATAAACTTCTTCTGCGCCTTTGAGGATGGGGGCGGCGGACTTCCACTCCTCGGCAAGCGCGAGCCGACCGAACAACATATCAGAATAGATATTGCAATCATTCTCCATCTGATTACTGCGGTGGAACTTTCTTTATTCTTCATGTTTCACTCCTGAAATACAAAATCCTTTTTCTTCGGGACTTATGGATCGGATGAACGACGGCGTAACTAAATCAAGTCTCAAGTGAGGCAAAAACTATGATGCATTACTTTAATACTTCCGATGGGAGAAGAATTTCTTTCAGTTAAGCCATTGCTTGAGTTTGTAGGCGAGCTAGACCTCTCCGATATCTATTGGGTGATAGTAGGCGGTGAGTCTAGTCATAAGGCGCTACCAATGGGACCAAAGTGGGTGGAAAATATATAACAGCAGGCAGAAGACGTGAATGTGCTGTTCTTTTTTTAGCAGTAGGGTGAGTGGGACGCCGTAATTCAGTAAAAAGCTGAGGAGGCTAAATATTAAAACTGTCCATTCCTGTTTGGCTGTACCTTTGCCGCCATCTCAGCTATGCCGTGATGGGAGGCGTTGAGTCTGCCAGGGCTTCCTGAAGCTTTTTTTCCTGCTCGGGAGATAGCGACGTTCGCAAGACGTTGCCTTTAATGCCTGAGAGTTCCGCTAGAACTCTTCCTGGCTGCGCCTTACGTACGAGAATGAAAAGTGCCGGAGTTGATGGGAATGGTTTTGCCCAGCGACTTAATGAAATCATCGTCGATGCCGTAATCGGAGAGCGAACCGGACAGCCCACCTGCCCCTACGCCGATTGCACCACCCAGTGTAGAGCCGGCAAACGGACGTAGAAATAGCAGTCCGACCAAGGCACCCCACAAGCTGCCGGAAATAAAAAAGAAACTGGAACTGGTCGTCGATCCGGGAGCCATGAGATTAATGCTCTGCTTGAGGTGGACCTTGCCGGCCTCGTCACGGATGACGACAATGGCGCCCTCAAGATCTATTAGGTGTTCCTTTTTTAATTTGGCAAGCTTGAACAAAACACGATCGGCTTCTTCGGCATCTTTAGAATCCACTACAATCAATTCGGACATATTTTCCTCCCGTCATAAAACTAGCCGGAACGCATGGGAACATCCAGTTCCATTTCCAAAAGAAAGTTCATGGAGATTTATGTGTTTCTTCTAGAGTCGATTGCTCACTTGGACGAGCATGAGTGAACAGCAACCAGTCAAATTTAGCGAAAGGGTTGGGGAATAAGCAGGAAGATTTCTAGATTTCTTATCAATACCTTCGAATAATGAGTCGCCCCTAATAACCGGTTACCAAACCTGTAAATTCTTCTGAAGGAATCGATGTCCTTCTTCAATACAAAGTTTTTTCAGTCAAGACCATCAAGACAATTCTCCTTTTGTCTCAGATTGGAGGATATCGTCAATTTTGAAGTAGCGCATGTCTGACCTTAAGGCAATGCGCTACTGAACTCTAATCCGGCTCGTAAGTGGCCCTACGCGCTAGAGTTCCTAATGGCATACTTTAGCCATTCATAAAATAGCAATCATCGCAGTAATCCGAATAGCTTCTTATTATTTACCTGCTTCGCGCATTTGATCGACCAGCGGCTGAATCTTTTCGGCATGTTCGAGATGTGAAGCAACTGAAGGACGTACCTTGACCAGCAAGGCTTTCAATTCTTCATTTTTTGCGTTTGGCAATAGTTTGTTATCTATTACGTCAAGTACTTGTTTATGAAATACGATTTCTTGAGAGATATACGCCTTATCGAATGACTTCCCGTCCAGTTTGTTTATTCTGTCGAGATTTATTTTGCCATCCGATTTAAGACCTTTGCTGATAGCATTTTCCTCGGGTTTAACTTTCAGTTTTGTGACAAGCGCCGTTGCCTGCTTGTTAACGTCGGTATGATCGCCAATCATGCGATGGGCAAATGCCTTGACTTCCGAATTAGATGATTTCGATTCGGCCGCCTTGCCCGCGTCGATATCGACTTGATTTGCAGCCACCACAATTGCGGCAATCTGCGCGTCGTTTAGATTGGTCTTGTCGTCCGCAGCCACTTCCAGTGTCGGAATAAGTAAAGCAATAGCGAGAATTAATGAATTTTTCATTTGAGCCTCTTAAAGAAAGTTAAATTAGAAATTCGCCTCCTATAAAGGATTTGAAACATCAAGATATGCTAATGCTATTAAACTTTCCGTACGATATCACACTGATGTTTGTGAGGATTTCTTGACGCCGACCATGGGCGCCAGCGATAGGCCGATATCGAAACCTACCGAAGAACGATCTAGACGAGGCTCAGTTAGAGAAAAGGGTTGGGGAATTATGCACAATAGGAAATTGAGGAAAAGGGCAGAAGTAAAGTTCTGGATGAGGAATTAGACCGCCTGTTTGCCAGGGTCTGGCCTATGTGGATTGGAGCCAGCAGAATTTGGCATTGCCTCTGCGCTCTCTGGTGCTCCGGCGATGATGTTGGCCTACGGCAGTGGCGACCCTTATCTGGCATTAATTGGGCCCAAGGTGTCCAATGTGATCTTTCAAAGTGGTGCGGACACCATCCCAGGCGCGCGTGCAAAGTCAGGGCTTGGCAGATCTGTATTGCAAGGACTTTCTTTCCCTTCAATATCGTCTTTTTTTCATAATTTTTATCTTCCTTAAACTTTTTTTAATTTTATTGTAATCTTCAGTCAGAAGTGAAATCGCATCCACTTTTTTTCCGCGCTCTTGTTCACGGCGTGGCGTTCCTGTTAGCAGTATTTTGTATCATCGGCATGTTAGCGGTCTTCAGTTTAATGATTAATAATAAAATTTACTCAGCAATAATATTTATAACGCATACATTATAATGCAATAGATGGACGGACGTGGACGGCACAATAAAGCATGAGGCACCGTGATTTTATGTGGTATCCCACATTCACCTTTTACAGAAGAGTTTGTGTAATCAATTGTTTGATAGCGTACAGATCGAAGATAAATTGTCCAGTAGTATGCGCCCATCTCTCGTGTTAATTCCAATAAATGAGATACGTCTTCCATAAGCAGTCAATAGGAAGCACTTTCTTATTATGCTTATGGTATCAATATCAATTCTTTATTTAGGAGATTTATGATGGCTTCAGACAATGAAAAAGGCAGCAATCACGGTGGTTCCAATCGCGGGCAATTCGATTCAGGCTCAGCCCGGGAGGCAGGAAAAAAGTCGCATGGCGGCAGCGATTCGATTGGGCAAGGTAGTAGTTCGGGAGGCTCTTCAACCCGCGGCGGTTCTTCTGAACAGCACGCTGATGCTGGCAGGAAAGCGAGTGAAAACAGCCATGGCGGGCGCTCGGGTGGCGGTAATCAGGGAAGCGACAAAGAGTCGGGCTCTACTCGCGGCGGTTCTTCTGAGCAGCATGCCAAGGCGGGCAGCCAAAGTCACAAAAATAAATAATATTTTGTGTGAATAGTGGGGAGGGGCAAGGCCCCTCCCCCCTTCACTCGATACGAGTCCGCAGTGAAGGATTTCTTGGAAGCTGTCATTGAGCTCCTAGTGTTCGGGCAGGTACGGTTTACATGAGAGCATATGACTAGAAGGCAGCAAGAACCGATACAGGTTCTGGACAGCGATCCAAGCGATCAAAATAGATTAAGAGGATTCAACTCAAGAATAAAGAGGGCATGAAAAACCGAGTGGGATAATATTTTTCAGTGTGGGCTATCGTACCGATTCAAACACCTTTATTTATTATTCTTAGCAATCCTTTTTATCATTTATCTGGAGATAAACATGAGCTACGAAGATCGCGATACCTACGGTATGTACAAAAATTACGACGAGAAAGGTCCCGGGCCCCGATTAATGGGCGCCGATACGCTCATCGGAAATGATGTTTACAATCAGAAGGATGAAGACCTGGGCGATATCAAGGAAATCATGCTGGACGTGAATAACGGCAGAATCGCTTATGCGGTGTTATCTTTTGGCGGATTTCTCGGTATTGCCGACAAACTGTTCGCCGTACCCTGGAGTGCGCTGAAACTCGATACCGTGAACAAGCGCTTTTTGCTCAATGTGGAGAAGAAGAGCCTCGAATCTGCCCCTGGATTTGATAAAGATAATTGGCCGAATATGGCGGACCCCACTTGGCAAAACACAGTGCATTCTTACTACGGAACAAAACCCTACTAAGATAATTCAACCTTCATCCAGTTCGGTTGTTCGTAAGGATTCGATCGAAAGTGCAAGTGGGTAAAGCTGCAGCTGTCATCGTGGAGTGCTCGCCTGTTCGGATGAAGGTCTGAATGACGTCCCGCTGTAATTTATTGAGGTCGCTGGAGCGCACTGGTACTTCGCGCGCGAAACGGACCCTCCACGGTTTAGCGCCATAGCGAGGATGAGGGGGGAGGGATCATAGACCCAAGAGGCTGGGCCGATATTCTTTCGTTGCGCCGAAAGACGTCGCCTGTGTAGAACTGCGGCCGCTGCGCAATCCTCATGATGATCTGTAACCGTAGCATGCCGGTAACTGTGTTGGGGTGGAAGAGATGAGAACCTGGCCCACTCTTCATTCCAAATTAACGTCTCTTTAAAATTTTTCTAGACAAGTTTCGTCGAGAACTAACATTGTTGCTGGCTACATTTTTTTTGGAGCCGATCAGCTATTGCCACTTCAAAGTTCTATGTCCTGAACCATTTTGCCCGTAAACAATCCGCTGGTGGAGATAGCGAGGAGGCATTTCTTTCTGGTCGGACCTCCTCTATTCTTGTAATCAAAATATATTGTATGTCCTGCTTATCATGACGGATTCCCCCCTTTATTTTAAATATCATGAAATCCGTAATCGGACCCTGGCCTTGATCGAACCCCTGTTGGACGAAGACTGCTGCGTGCAATCCATGGAAGAAACAAGTCCAGTCAAATGGCATCTTGGTCATATCGCCTGGTTCTTTGAGACTTTTGTGCTGCAGCATTATGAGAAACCTTATAAGCCGTTTCATGAACACTTTGCACCTATGTTCAGTTCTTATGACAAGGCTGGTAAAACGCACCCGGATCCGAAGCGCGGGTTATTCACGCGCCCTGCACTGGGAGAGATCCGTGAATACTGCCAGAACGTAGATGCTCGCATGGGTGAAGTATTGGAATTGGCCGAGCAGGACGAAATATTGCGGATGTTGATTGTCCTTGGCATGCATCATGAACAACAACACCAGGAACTCATTCTCACGGATATTAAGCATTTGTTCTCGCAGAATCCGTTATATCCAAGCTATCGATCCCTTTCGCCGGACTCCCCATCTTGTCCAGGTGCAAACCTGCCTCTATTGGAGTGGCATCAATTCACAGGCGGACTCGTGGAGATCGGATTTGAAGGAGAAGGCTTTAGCTACGACAACGAATCTCCCAGACATAAACAGTTCATACAACCCTATTCGCTTGCGACGCGTCTCGTCACGAATGGCGAATATCTTCAGTTCATTGAAGCAGGCGGGTACGAGAACCCAGTATTATGGCTTTCAGAAGGATTGGACTGGGTCAAATCAAACAAGAGATATCATCCCCTATACTGGCGTGCCGACAAAAATGAATGGAA